>PKWJ01000054.1 GCA_003132025.1 Gammaproteobacteria bacterium | reverse complement strand
GGCCGCAAGATGTCGAAGTCGCTCGGCAACGGCATCGAGCCCCAGGACATCATGCGCACGCTCGGCGCCGACATGCTGCGGCTGTGGATCGCGGCGACCGACTATTCGAATGAGATGAGCCTGTCGCAGGAGATTTTGAAGCGCATGAGCGACTCCTATCGCCGCATGCGCAACACGCTGCGCTTCCTGCTCGGTAACCTGCACGACTTCGAGCCGCAGCAGGCGGTCCCGGTCGGCGAATTGGTGGCGCTCGATCGCTGGGCGATTGCGCGCGCGGAGCAGCTGCACCAGGAGATCGCGAGCGCCTATCGCGACTATGCGTTTCACCTGATCTATCAGAAGGTGCACAATTTCTGCGTGGTGGACCTGGGCGGTTTTTACCTCGACATCCTCAAGGATCGCCTGTACACAACGCCAAAAAGCGGCCACGCGCGCCGTTCGGCGCAGAGCGCGATGTGGCACGTCGCCGAGAGCATGGTGCGCTGGCTGGCGCCGATCCTGTCGTTTACCGCCGAGGAGTTGTGGAGCCATCTGCGTGGTGCGCGCGCCGCCTCGGTATTCCTGACCACCTGGCACCAATTGCCGCAGTTGCCCGCCGAGACGATCGATTGGGCAGCGCTGATCGCCCTGCGCGGCGACGTAGCGCGCGAGCTGGAGCGCCTGCGCGTCGCGGATGAGATCGGCGGCCCGCTGGATGCCGAGCTCGATGTGTGGTGCGATGCTGAGCAGTATCCGCGCCTGGCGGCGCTCGGCGCGGAGCTACGCTTCCTGATGATCACTTCCGAGGCGCGCGTGCATCGCGGTGCCGCCCCGCCCGAGGCGGTGCCGGCGCCGGGCATCGAAGGCGGCGGGGTGTGGATCCAGGTACGCCCTTCCAGCCTGACCAAGTGCATACGCTGCTGGCAGCACCGTTCCGACGTGGGCGTGTCGCCGCAGCATCCGGAAATCTGCGGTCGCTGCGTGGTCAACCTGACGTTGCCGGGCGAAACCAGGCGGTTCGCCTGATGCGCCGCACCGACCCACACGGGGCGACCACCATCGTGGCGGAAGCGCGCAGCAGCGGCCTTACGTTCCTGTGGCTGACCGCGGTGGTGGTGGCGCTGGATCAACTGACCAAGGCGGCGATCGAGCAGAGCCTGGGGCTGTATCAGTCGGTAGTCGTGCTGCCAGTGCTTGAGATCACGCGCTATCACAACACCGGCGCCGCTTTCAGCTTCCTGGCCGATGCCGCGGGCTGGCAGCGCTGGCTATTCACGGCGCTGGCGATCATCGTCAGCACGGCGCTGGTAGTATGGCTGCGGCGCATCGATCGGGGCGACACCGCCCTGGCCAGCAGCGTGGCGCTGATTCTTGCCGGGGCGCTCGGCAACGTCATCGATCGTCTGAGGCTTGGGCATGTCATTGATTTCATTCATTTTCATTGGGGTGAGCACTACTTTCCGGCGTTCAATGTCGCCGACTCGGCGATTACCATCGGTGCCGCGCTGCTGCTGCTCGATGCCTGGCTCGAAGCCCGTTAGGATGTCCGGATGCAGATCGTTCTAGCCAATCCCCGTGGATTCTGTGCCGGCGTCGATCGGGCGATCGAGATCGTCGAACGTGCTTTGCAGCTGTTCGGGGCGCCGATATACGTGCGCCACGAAGTAGTACACAACCGTCACGTGGTCGAGCGCCTGCGCGGGTTGGGCGCGGTGTTCGTCGAGCAGCTGAACGAGGTTCCCGACGGGGCCACCGTGGTGTTCTCGGCGCATGGCGTGTCCACCGCGGTGGAGAACGAAGCCGCGCGACGCGCGCTGCAGGTGTTCGATGCCACCTGCCCGCTGGTCACCAAAGTGCATATGGAAGTGGCGCATTTTGCGCGTGAAGCGCGTGAAGTGATCCTGATCGGCCACGCCGGGCACCCGGAGATCGAGGGCACGATGGGGCGCTTCGACACCAGTTTTGGCGGCCAGATTTTCCTGGTCGAGAGCATCGAGGACGTGCAACGCGTCGCGGTGCGCGATCCCGAGCGGCTGGCCTTCGTCACGCAGACCACGTTGTCGGTGGACGACACCGCACTGATGGTCGCGGCGTTGCGTGAGCGCTTTCCCTCGCTGCAGGCGCCGCGACGGGAAGACATCTGCTATGCCACACAGAACCGGCAGGACGCGGTCAAGAAGCTGCTCGAGCGCTGCGATGTGCTGCTGGTGGTTGGCTCGCGCAGCAGCTCGAATTCGAATCGGCTGCGCGAGTTGGCCGATCGCGCCGGCATACCGGGCTATCTGGTGGACGGTGCCGACGATCTGCAGCGCGAATGGCTGGATGGCAAGAAGACTGTGGGCGTCACTGCCGGCGCTTCGGCACCCGAGGTGCGGGTACAGCAGGTGGTCGCGCGGTTGCGCGAGTGGGGCGCCGCGCTGCCGGCGGAGCTGACCGGCCGCGAGGAGCAGGTGGTGTTCGGTCTGCCGAAGGCGCTGCGCGGCTGAAGCGGCGCGCGCGGTTTATGTCATCCGGGCGGCGTCGATGGCGTCGCTGCGGGGGGATGCACGGGTTTTGTGGGTTCCGGAGCTATAATTGCCGCCTATGGGAATAGACGCAGCAGACGTCGAATCTAACTGGGCTCGGGCCGCCGCCAGGCTTGCCGCCTGCGGTATCCGGGTCACCGACCAGCGCCTGCAGATCGCCAGCATCCTGCTGGGCGAGCCGCAGCATCTGTCGGCGGAGCAGATCGCCGAAGCCCTGCGACGCGACGGCGCGCGGGTCTCCAAAGCCACGGTTTACAACACGCTGAACCTGTTCGCCGCCCGTGGCCTGATTCGCCAGCTCACGCTCGATGGCAGCTGCGCCTGGTTCGATTCCAACGTCGCCCCGCACTATCATTTTCAGGACGAGCAGACCGGTGCGTTGAGCGACGTGGCGCTGCGCGACGTGCAGTTCAGCCGGTTGCCGGCGCCGCCGCCCGGCATGGAAGTGGCCAGCATCGATCTCGTGATTCGTCTGCGCCGCCGCGGGTAATCCATTGGCCGCCAGCCCCAAAGTGCTCATCGTGGGCGGTGGCGTGGGCGGCATGTCCTGCGCCATCTGCATGCGCCGCGCCGGCATGCGGG
Organism: Gammaproteobacteria bacterium; assembly: GCA_003132025.1. GTDB lineage: Bacteria > Pseudomonadota > Gammaproteobacteria > Steroidobacterales > Steroidobacteraceae > FEN-1191. The sequence goes on along the minus strand of PKWJ01000054.1, from coordinate 125,246 downwards.
TCGACCTGGTGGAGATCGATCCGAACTGGAAAATCTACGGTGCCGGCATCACGATCACCGGACCGACGCTGCGGGCACTGAAAACGCTCGGCGTGCTCGACGAAGTAAAAGCGCAAGGCGCCACCTGGAACGGCGCCTACATCTTCACGCGCAGCGGCCAGCCCATCCAGGAACTGGATATACCGCCGATCGCGGATGATCTGCCTGGCACCGGCGGCATCCTGCGTCCCGCGCTGCATAGGATCCTGTCGGACCGCACGCTCGCCATGGGTGTAAACGTCCGACTCGGCACCACGGTGGAATCGGCGTCGCAGCTGCCGGACGGCGTCGACATCACGTTCAGCGACGGCCGTCGCGAACGCTACGACATGATGGTGTGCTCCGACGGCATCAGCTCAAGGATGCGCGAGCAGATATTTCCCGAGGCGCCGAAGCCAAAATTCACCGGCCAGATGATCTATCGCATCATCGCCGAGCGGCCACCGGGTTTCGATCGCACACACTTTTATATGGGCGAGGACACCAAGCTTGGCTTCAACCCGGTCTCCAGCACCCACATGTACATGTTTCTGCTCGAGCACCGTCCGGATTACCGCTGGGTGCCGGTTGAGGAGCAGCCGCAGCGGCTGTTCGACCTGATGGCAGACTGGGGCGGCATCGTGCCCGAGGTGCGCAAGACGGTCATGACCACCAATGCGCACACCATCAACTACCGGCCGCTGGAGGCCATTCTGCTGCCCAAGCCCTGGTACCGGGGCCGGGTGGTGCTGATCGGCGATGCCGCGCATGCCACCACCCCGCATCTGGCCTCCGGCGCCGGCATGGCGATCGAGGATGGCATCGTGCTGGCCGATGAGCTGTCGCGCACCGACAGCGTGGATGCCGGGCTGGCGCGATTCATGGAGCGCCGCTTCGATCGCGGAAAGCTGGTGGTCGAGAATTCGCTGCGGCTGGGCGAGATCGAGATGCACCATGGTTCGCCGCAGGAACACACCCGGATCATGGTCGATACGATGACGCAGCTGCGCCAGCCGGCGTAGCGGCGGGTCAGGTCGCTACTCGCGCGGATGGGGCCTGTGGCGGACACCGATGCTTCACGACTCACGGTCTCCGTCATCGAGGGGATCGCCGCGCTCGAACGATTCGCCACCGAGATTGACCGGCTGAATCTGACAGCGCCCCGGCCCAACCCGTTTATGTCCTCGGCGTTCCTGACCTGCTATGCGTCGCACATCGACTATTACACGCCCGGACCGGAGGAACGCCTGTTCCTGATTCGAGATGGCGACGCGCTCATCGGCTGCGCGCCAATGCGGCGCTCGCGCGGCGGATTCGGCGGCGACCGGTTCCGGCTGCTGGCGCCGCTCGACACCGACCGACCGGGCATCCTGTCGTCGCCCGAGGACGAACAGCGGGTCGCGACGGCGCTGGTGCGCCATCTGTGCGAACACGAAACAGGCTGGGGGATGGTGGAGTTCTTCGGGCAGCAACGCGCGAATGCACTGCATCTGGCCAGCCATGCCGCCGCCGGTTCGAGGTTCCGGGCGCGCGACATCGAGCTGGAACCTTACAACGAGATACCCCTGGCGTACGACAATCTATCCGCCTACTACCGCTCGCTGTCGCAGAAAATGCGCTCCAACATCGGTCGACAGACGCGCAAGCTGTTTGCGAACGGCGTCCCCGAACTGGTCCTGGCAGAGGGTCCGCAGGCTGTGTCCACGTGGTTCGATGCTTATTGCGATCTGGACAGCCGCAGCTGGAAACGCGGCACTGACGCGTCCATCCAGCGCGCCGCGCGCCGCGTGCGGTTCTATCGCGAGATCGCCGCCGCCCGTGGCGGCCTTGATCCGTCGTTCATCGGTATAGTGCTCGCTGGCGTGCTGATCGCGGGTCTGCTGGTGGGATCCAACCAGACGGCATCGCCAAATTTTCACGGCGCCTGGTGCCTGGAGATGGCCTACGATCAATCGCAGGCAGAACTTGGTCCAGGCCAGCTGCTGCTGCTACTGGCAGTGGGCGAGGCGATCAGGCGCGGCGACCGGCATCTTAACTTCATGCAGAATTTCTCCTACTACAAACACCGCTGGAAAGCAGCGGCCATCGACGCGGTCAGCGTCCAGCTCATACGCCGCGCCAGCGTGCAGAACCTGCGTGCGTCGCTGGGCGAATTGAAGAAGCGCTGGAGCGGGAAACGTGAGCAGCCGTCCACGGAAGCTGCCGGCCATCACGATGCGACCCAGGCGGCGATGAATCTGGCGAAGGTGACGCCGCAGGCCCAGGAACACGCGCGCAGCCTGGCGTCGACCGCGCTCGGCTTTGCCGGCAGCGGCGTGCGGCGGCTCGATCGCGAGCAAGCTCGCACCTATCTGCCGTTCGATCTCGGGTGATGCACAGGGGATTAACATAATCTGCGCTTCGTCCGGCGCAGTGAGGATGATCCGCACGATCTCGTACTGGTGCAACATAACCGTGTTGCACATTCCTTCAGTAGTCCGACGCCGATCACCGCGCAGTATCGCGGGCGGCCCTATATTCTGGCAGTGAATGCAAATCTGCTCGACTACCAGAAAGGTGACGATCCCACGTTCGTAGCGCATCAGGGGTTGGAGGGGCTGCAGCGGCTGGCTCCAGCGTGGACGGCGCTCGCGCATTCGCTGCCCGGCGCCCGGTTCATGCATTTCCCCGAGTGGTATCGGGCATACCTGTCGTCGCTCGCTCGCGACCCTGCGAAGGTCTGGTTCATTGCGGCCCATCGGGATCAGGATCTCGCTGCGGTGTTCCCGCTGGAGTTTCAGGACCACCGCGTCGGTGTCTTGCGGCCGCACGTGTTCGGTACCATCGACGACGATCAGATGCAGTTGTCGGATTTCGTGTTCGCGCAGACCGCGGAAAACGAGGATCTCCTATATCAATTGACGCAATGGCTGCGCACCCAGCGCACCTTACGCTGGCATGAATTGCGCCTGCGAAAAGTGCGCGAAGACTCGTCGATCGCACATGCCGTCAGGGCCCGACTGCCGGCAGGCACTGTGGCGCTGCGGCATGATGGCAGCAGCTACTTTCTGACCAATGGGACCTACGACCGAGCTACCCAAGCGATGTCCGGTTCGTTCAAACGCAACCTGCGGCGGCTCGCTCGCAGGGCGGAACAGTCGGCGCCACTTCGATTCCAGTCGTATCGGCGCCCGGAAGCGCTAATCGAGGCGTTCGAAATCCTCATCAACATAGAAGCATCAGGTTGGAAGGGAAATGCGGGAACCGCGTCGGCCATCTGCTGCCGGCCGGCGATGCTCGAGTTCTACCGCGCGTTGGTGCGCGAGTTCGGCGCTCGCGACGCCTGCGTCATCAACGTGTTGTGGCATGGCGAGCATGCCGTGGCCGGGCAATTCTGCCTGCACATCGGCGACACGCTCAACGTCCTCAAGATCGGCTTCAGTGACGCTCACTCGCATATTGCGCCTGGCAACCTGCTGCTCGAGCGTACCATTCAGCACGCCTGCGAAGACCGCGGCATTGATATCGTCAGCCTGGTGAATCAGCCGCCATGGTCGAAGAGCTTCAGGCCCTTGAGCATCGGAGTGTGGTCTTACTGCGCGCCGAACTGGAGCCTGCAGGGGTGCCTGGTGCATCTTGGCCTGTTGGGCAAGCGGGCGTGGGACACCATCAATGGCGCGCGCCCGGCAGGAGGCGAAGCGGAGTCCCGCATCCGATCGACCGGCGCGGACCGGAACGACGCCGAAACCCAATACGCAAATTAGACCGGCCTGAGCATTCGGGCCGCAATCCGATCGGCTGGCTCCTCCTGGATACCCCTACTGGCGCCGTCGAGCCGCGATGCTTAACATACGCGGCCTTCGCCGGAGTAGCTCAGTTGGTAGAGCAGCGCATTCGTAATGCGCGGGTCGCAGGTTCGACTCCTGTCTCCGGCAATCTAATCAAGCGCTTACACGTGACTTTCTGGACCGGAATTTAGTGTGCCGGTTTCATAGCCATGGAAAATTCGAGGCCTGCCGCGGCTCGCCTTGTAAAGTGTAACGCGACACCTTACATTTAGCCATGATTCGTAGCTTTCGGCATAAAGGCTTGGAGGCATTTTTTCGTACCGGGAGCAAAGCAGGTATTCAGCCGGCACACGCCGAGAAGCTGCGTCATCAGCTATCGGCGCTGGAATTTGCCAAGCGTACCGAGGATATGAACGCTCCCGGCTGGCGGTTGCATGCGTTGAAGGGAGAGCTACGCGGCTTTCATTCCGTCACGGTGAATGGCAACTGGCGTTTAATTTTCCGCTTCCAGAACGCCGATGCCGAATTGGTCGACTATTTGGATTACCACTAGAGGTGAGCAGATGACTCGTATGCACAATCCCGCGCATCCCGGTGAGGTCCTGCGTGACTACTTGCCGGAAGGATTGGCTGTGACCGAGGCCGCCAGGCGCCTGGGCGTAACGCGCCAGGCACTTTCCGCGCTGCTCAATGGTCGGGCCGGAGTAAGTGCAGAAATGGCATTGCGGCTCGAGGCGGGCCTCGGTACCAGTGCCGAGATGTGGATCGGGATGCAGACTGCGTTCGATCTGTGGAAGGCGCGCCAGCGACCCAAGCCCAAAGTTGCGTCCTTGGCGGCTTGACGGTTCCCACCGAAGATGGGGCTGATACAGGACATCTGCGGATCTGTCGGCACTGCGGTCACGTTGGCTGCTGCGATCAGTCGCCCGGGAAGCACGCGAGGAAGCATTTCAACGCCACCCGACATCCGATCATTGAGGGCTACGATCCGCCGGAAGGCTGGAGCTGGTGCTATGTCGATGAGATCGAGGTCGATCTCCACGGCGACACCACGCCGCAAGATGGACCGATCGCGCGGTTCGTTCAAATTCTCGGAATCAGCACATCCCTAGAAGCCCAGACGACGGGTGACAGTCGGCCACCGGCTTCAGGGTGAGGGTGAATATTGGGTGTAGACATAGTCCCGAGATTTAACCGGCACATGGCAGGCAAAGCAGGGCGCGAGCGCCGCATCGTCGACGGGTACGCCGTCTTTAAACTGAGCGAACCCCCAGCCGGCCGTTGACGCATATTTCTTTGAGTCCTTGACCCGTGAACTGAACGTTTATGGGAGGACCCGCAACGAACGACTGGTCGCGGCCAAAGACTTTGTTGTTTTCCTCGGACGGGACATAGCTCCAGGCCAGTCGCGCAATAATTGCACCGTCCGGGAACGGCAGCTTCTGCTCCCGGTAGGCCTTGATCGCCACATCGTTGCCGAGAACGGCGCGAAGATCGTTGTTATTGCCAGCTTCGTGGGCCACGGAGATCAGCTTCCAGTCGCGGTATCCAGCCGGAGTTTTTATTCCGAACATCGGGGTAGCGTCCCGTCCTGCCTGCCCAGATGCGTGCGCCATGTAGACGGCCGCGCCGGTCATTGCTACGACTGCGGTCAATATGTAACTTATTGTTCTCATGCGCCGTCCTCCATCTGATATAGTCATTTAATCTACACGCGCTGCGGTGCGCGTCATGCGCACACCGGTTATGGCGCGGCAATACCGCACAATGCATCCACCGAATATTTTCCCGCACCAGTGACGTACAACAGCAATAAGCCTCCCACGATGCTGAGATCCTTATAAAAGCCATCCATGCCGTCGACCTGATCCGTACCTGTCATGGTCCAATATCGATGCCCGATAAACGCAGTTCCCAAGGTGTATAAAACCAAAAGCAAAGCCGCGGGGCGCGCGAACGCGCCAATAGCGACCGCGAACGCGACCGGGAGTTCCATGAGGATCGCTACGATAGCAGCCAGTGCCGGCATCGGAGCACCAAGCTGCACGATTTGAGTTACCGTGCCCGAATAGTCTCTCAGCTTTCTCCAGCCGAAAATCAGAAATAATGTCGCGAGGAGAAAACGGGCGGCAAGAATGATCTCATCGTTGACGCCGTTGATCATAGCGCTAGCTTTGCTCCCTGTTATGTTGTGGTGAGACTACGTCGACGCTAGCGTTCCACGTGTAGTCGGTCGAACCGCCGGCTTGCTGACGATTAACGTCGGCGCTCAGTCATGATCGCCCGAATTCGCCGTCAGGCGCACCGACTCTAGATTCAGCTTCTTTCGCGCCTCGCGAACGTCGGCGGCCGACACGGTTGCTGCCTGGTTGCCCCAGCTGTTGCGCAGGTAGGTGGACACGTCGGCAATCTCCTGATCCGTGAGTTTCCATGCGAAGCTGGGCATGGTTAATGGCGAAGGGCGGGATGGGCTCGGGCCGATGCGACTTTCCGCAAGAATCAGATGCTCAAGCCCGATTGGGTCTGCCTGTTGCAGCATGGCGTTGTGCCCGAGAGGCGGAAAGTATCTCGGTTGACCGACGCCGTCCTCCAAATGGCAGGATGCGCAGGCATCCGAGTAAATCGCCGCACCGCGTCGCATTGCGCCCACGTCCGGCGGGTCATGCGCCACGCTCGGGCTGGCGGCTTGGCTCTTCAGATAGACCGCTATGGCGTGGCGGTCCGCGTCGCTCATCAAGGACGAGGAGTACGTAATGACGTCAGCCATGGGGCCGCCCGCGCCCGCGTGTGCATTGCGGCCGGTGCGCAGGTATTCGGCGATATCATCCAGATTCCAGTTGCCGAGGCCGGTGCGATCATTCGCCGTAAGATCCGGCGCCACCCAGGTATCAAGGTTGCCGCCCTGGAATCGACGGTCCGAGACATCTGCGCCGAAGGCGTTCTTTGGTGTATGGCACCCGCTGCAATGACCCGGACCGTTGACCAGATATGCGCCGCGATTCCATTCGGGCGACTGACCGGCATCGGGCGAAAAATCATGGGCGCCCAGATAGAGAATATTCCACCCTTTCACCACGGGGCGAAAGTTGAGCGGAAAACGCAAGTCATTCTTCGGCGGCGTGTACGTGACCGGAGGCGTGGTCTTCAAGAAGGCCAGAATCGCATCGTCATCCTCACGGCTGATAAGCCTGAACCAGGGATAGGGGAACGCGGGGTAGAGATTGTTCCCCTCATCGTCGACGCCGTCATGCATGGCGCGGTAAAATTGATCGGCGGACCAATTGCCGATTCCCGTATCCTTGTCCGAGGTAATGTTGGGAGAGTAGATGACGCCGAAGGGTGTTCTTAGTCCCAGGCCGCCGGCCAAGGGCTGCCCTCCCTCGCGCACGTGGCACGACATGCAATCGGCCGCCGTCACGAGATATTGTCCGCGACGCAATTGACCGGCGTTAGGATTCGAGTCGGCGATCGGCTGCGATAGATCCCAACGTTGAGCGCTATGACCCGGACCTCTGGAGCGATGAGTTCGCCTTTCTGAGCCAACCTGGCCAGGCCGACATTCAAAGCGACCTGTTCTACGACTACCGCACGAATGTTGACTCCTATCCTAAGTGGCAGGCGTGGATGGCCCAGAAACGGCCCCGGCTTCTCGTGCTGTGGGGCAAATACGACCCGTCATTCGAAGCCTCTGAGCCGGACGCCTATCGTCGCGACGTGCCGACCTCGCAAATTCACGTTCTCGATGCCGGTCATTTCGCATTGGACACCGCTGCCGATGAAATTGCGGGATTGGTCCGGGGCTTTGTCCGCCCTTAACCTTGAGTCGCGCCCTTGGCGAGCGCTGGTAGCCGCCTAACAGATCGGATATTAAGCGCCATGAGTAATCGCGTTCGGCGATTACAAAGGCCGGTCGATACCATCGTGCTATCGATTCGAGGGGACAGCTTTGCTCTGATTGCCCGCGTCTCGTTCATTTCGAATGTGCTTGAGGCCGATGTCAAGACGAACGGCTCTCAACCCAAGGAGCCCCACCATGGCGGAACTGGCAACCATACCGCGTGGCGCGATAGTTCACACCGAGGACGGGCGTGACTGCGCTTCAACAAGTAACGACGGTTTTTGTCGCATTCGCAAAGCCGATCCTCGTCCTGGCAACGCATCGCGCAGCGCGGCCGGCGTTACGCCGCCGGGCGAGAAATGGAAGGCCAGCTTGGCGGTAGTCAGTCGGGACGACCTGCACGCGGTCAGATCGCTGTTGCGAGCGGCTTGGCTAAAGGCCAGCCACACATGGCAGTGGCCTGCTCCGATATATCAGCGCTGTGGATACGAAGACACTGACTGAGTCATCTCGACCGTCTGCAGGGGAAAGTGATGATGGAGCGAGCCGCGCTGGCCTCGGGATGAGCTCACAGAGATGATAATCGGCGTAGAGTGATCGGCCCAATTCCAAATCCGTGGGCCGAGGGCAGGGAAAACATGTCATGACAAATACGATACGCAGTGAACGTACTCTGAGCCGGTGGACCCGGCGATGCTATGCCGTCCTCCTCGTCGTGATAGGTGCGGCACTTGCGATCGGTGGCGTGACGCTCGTGAGGTATGGCGGATCGCCTTACTATGTCATTGCCGGTCTCGCCACGGGTTTGAGCGGGGTCCTGATTTGGCGCCGGGACCGGCGCGGTGTGTGGCTCTACACCGCTACGCTGCCTGTGACCGTTGCGTGGGCGATCTGGGAGATTGGGTTTGACGGATGGGGGCTCGTTGCCCGCCTGGCGGCACCTTTCGTCCTGGGACTTGCTTTATTGCTGAGTCCCTTACGGTCAATCGGTGCACCGCTCACAGAACTTAAACGATCGCGCGGCTGGCCGGCATTTGCTGGCGGAATGCTGGCGGCAGTGTTGGTGGGCGCGGGATTTCACGCCGCCCAAACAACGACTATTGATCCGCTGTTAGCGCGAGGCGTACTCGCGCGCGCCCCCCAGCGCCTCGCCCAGCCTTTGGCCGCGATCACGCGAGATGACTGGCAGCAATACGGCAACGACGCAGGCGGGACACACTTCAGCCCCCTGACCCAAATCACGCCGCAAAATGTCCACAAACTTCAAGTCGCTTGGGTAGCGGACACCGGACCGGCCGAACCCGACATCCTGGTGAGCCTGGAAGTCACGCCAATCAATATCGGCGACGCGCTCTACCTCTGCAATGCATACAACGCAGTCATTTCCTTGGACGCTGAAACAGGACATGAGCGGTGGCGATACAACATGACTCGCGATACGCCGCCCTCGGGAAAGCCATGTCGCGGCGTTTCCTATTACCGCGTGCCGGATGCGACCGGTTTGTGTGCCGAGCGCATACTCGCGGTCAGCCAAACGCCAGAACTGTTCGCGCTTGATGCGGCTGCCGGCACGCCATGCCCGGACTTCGGCGTCGATGGCCGCGTTGCGCTGAAAAACGGTATGGGCAATGTTCCGTACGGTTACTACTCAGTTACCTCGGCTCCGCAAATCATCCGCGGCAAGGCCATCCTCGGCGGCAGTGTCGCGGACGGTCAGTTCTGGGGAGAGCCGTCCGGGGTCATTCGGGCCTATGACGCGGTCACCGGCCAACTGGCGTGGGCGTTCGATGTGGGGCGCCCTCAGAATCATGGCGCACCAGCTGCAGGAGAAACTTACACGCCATCCACGCCAAACAGTTGGGCACCGATCAGTGCCGACGAGGCACTCGGCCTCGTGTACCTGCCCATGGGAAATTCCGTGCCCGATTTTTTTGGTGGCATGCGTCGGCCCTTCGATGAAGACATCTCGAGCGCCGTAATCGCGCTCGATGCCGAGACGGGCCAGTTGCGCTGGCGCTTCCAGACGGTGCATCACGATGTTTGGGACTACGATGTTCCTGCACAGCCGACACTGATTGATCTGCCGACGCCGGAGGGCGTGAGACACGCCCTCATCCAGGCGACGAAGCGCGGTCAGATTTTCGTGCTCGACCGGTTGACCGGCAAACCGATCAAGAAAGTCACCGAACTACCGGTCCCACAGGATGGAATGGCGGCTGGCGAGCGCCTATCGCCGACTCAGCCATTCTCGACCGACATGCCGGCATTGCGTTCGCCGCAATTCCGCGAAGCCGACACCTGGGGCATCTCGCCTATCGATCAGATGATGTGTCGCATCCGCTTTGTGAAGTCGGCCTATGAGGGTGAGTTCACTCCGCCTACGCTCGATCATCCCATTCTTTACACGCCCGGGTTCTCGGGGGGCGTGGAATGGGGCGGCGTGTCCATCGATGTCGATCGCGGCATCATGATCGTCAATTGGAATCGATTTGCTAGCCGCGTTGACCTAATCACTCGCGCCGAGGCCCAATCCCGCGGCTTTCGGCGCTTCGACGGCCGTGGGCTAAGCAGTCCTATTCAGCCCATGGAGAACACGCCGTATGCGGCGCAGGTGGACCTGATTTTCATGTCACCACTTGCGATTCCGTGTACCGCGCCGCCATGGGGACTGATTACGGCCATTGACCTCGTCAGCGGACGTGTGGTCTGGAACAAGCGTTTCGGTACAAGCCGCGACAACGGTCCCTGGTATATAGCGTCTCGTGTGCCGCTCCCGATGGGAGTACCCAACATCGGTGGTTCGGTAACTACACGTAGCGGCCTCGTCTTTATTGCAGCCACATCCGAGCGTACTATCCGTGCCTACGACATCGAGTCCGGACGAGAACTTTGGCAGGCCAGGCTCCCCGGCGGCGGGCAGGCGACGCCCATGACGTACCGGTCGGCGCGCAGCGGCCGCCAGTTCGTCGTCATCGCAGCCGGCGGCAAGCCAAAATTAGGTCAATCCGGCGCGAAGGTTCTGGCATACGCGCTACCTTAATCAATTCCTCGTAATGGTGCGGATGAGGCTTTCGGCCCGCGTAAAGTTACTGATTCGTCCGTCGAATTTCCCTACCAGATTGCCATGAGCGCCAGATTACTGATCATCGCACTGGACGCCACCGACCTGTGCCTGCTCCAGCGTCACATCGGCGCGGGGCGGCTTCCCGTGATTGCCGCGCTACGAACCCATGGACGCCTTAAGACGCTGTCGGCGAGCGCGTGCGCGACGGACGCCGCGCTATGGGCATCTTTCCACTACGCCACCGAAATCGGCGAACACGGGCGCTACCATGACTACGTGAGACTCGAGGATGGGCGGTACGGACTCGCGGTCAAAGACGAGCAGCAGCGCGACTCAATCTGGGATGAGCTGTCGCGCCATGGCATGCGGGTCGCAGTTTTTGATTTGCCGAAGAGCCGCGCTCCGACACCAATCAATGGTCTGCATCTCACCGACTGGCTGGTTCATGGCCGCACGTTTCCCCGCCCATTGAGTTACCCGGTCGAGTTGGCGGAAGAGGTGCTTACCCGCTTCGGCGCAGCGCCGCACAGTCGTTGTGAGCGAATCTGTGAGGAGCTGACCGATGCTCAAATCTCGCAGGTACTCACTCATCTTCGGCAGTCGGTTTCCATGAAACGACGTGCCGCCTTGTCTTATCTCGCCCGTGAGCCTTGGGACTGCTTCGCTGTCGGCTTCAAGGAGATCCATTGCTGCAGTCACGGTTTCTGGAATCTGATTGACCCTGGTCATCCAGCCCATGATGGCGCGAGAAGCTCGCGTCTCGGCGATCCCTCAGTCGGTATTTTCCAGGACATCGATCGCGCGGTCGGCGATCTTGTCACCGCCGCAGGCCCGACTTCCGAGGTGATCGCATTTTCCACGTCGGATTTTCAAGCGAATGGAACGGTACACCATCTGCTGCCTAAGATCGTCCCGAAGCTCAACAAACTTCTTTGGAATCAGGGCCTCGCATCGCTACCACCAAGAGCGAACTGGGGTGTGAAAATGTTGCCGTACAATGAGAACGCCTGCGCGCTGCGCTTATCCTGCATGTCGCGCGCACACGGCGCACCACCTGAGGGCGCCCGCGCAACGACGATTAAGGAGCTGGAGGAAATCTTGCGAAAAATCTCTGATCCCGCCACGGGTGAGACGATATTCGAGGCGTTTCACCGTCCTTCGAGCGACTATGCAGGAACAAGATCCCAATCCCTTCCCGATATGCTGCTGGTTCCCAGGGCCGGCGTGCTGCCGCAAATGGCGGTCTCCCCGGAACTCGGCTGTATCGTGGGTGAGGTGCCCGGCTGGAGGCCGGGCAACCATCGCGACGGCGGCTTCGTGATCGCACGCGGTACTGCGGTCGAAGCAATGATTGGTGGTGTCGATTCGCTCGCACAACTAAGCCGGGCCGCAAGCGACATGCTGCTGACCCGACTGCTATTGACATAAGTCGGGGGCAATCGATGAGTGTCAGGCGAAACCTTTTTCTCAAAGGTAATCTTGATGTATGCGATACCCTGTTCGGCCAGCACCTAACAGGCAGGACGGGTTGGAATGGTATCAATCAGGTACTACGGGCAGTCAGCCGCGCCGTCACGGTGCGCGTACGACACGAGCCGAGTATCGGCTTCGCGGCGCATGCGGACGCAAACGCGGCAGTGCCGCGCGAGCTTTCAGATCGCGCCACGCTACTCGGACCATTCACTCCTGCAGTGCAGTTTAGCGATTCGGCGTTCACGTGGCCGCACGAGGCCCTGGTGATGTCGGTCCAGGCGGATTTATGCGTTCCGTTGCTTCGTCATCGCACGCTGGACTATCTGATGCATCCGTACGATCTGAGGTGTTGGCCGGCGGCGGAGCTAGACTGGCTCAAGGCCAATTTTATCCCCGAACCGGCCCCGGGCGCCGAACGCAGCATGGAGGATCTTGCCCACGTGATTGATCGCTACCGCCGGCTGAGCGAAGCGCCGATCCTCGTGTTCAATATGTCCAGCGTGGTGCCGGGTGAGACGATTCATAGCTACCAGTGCGCAGCCGATGCGACGTCCCAGCGGATCCGACGCTTCAATTGCGCGCTCGTGGACGCTTCTGCCGAACTAGGGTTTTCAATTGTCGACGTTGATAGGATCATCGCGGAACACGGAGCCCGCCACCTCAAGTTTGACCCGATTCACTTCAATGCCGAAGGGTGTCGCCTGGTGTGCGAAGACGTGGTCAGGATTCTCGATGACTATGGCGTGCTCCTCGAAAGGCAAGACTCGTGAAGGTTAGCGTCGTCATCCGCACTCATGACGAGGCGCCGCGTCTGCGTCTGACGCTGGCATCTCTCAAACGGCAGGAGCACCTGTCGGAAGTGGTCGTCGTCGACGATGGTTCCAGCGATGCGACCCCAGATGTGATCAGTGAGGCGTCGTCGTTTCTTCCAATCACTCGACTGCGTCACAGCACAGCCCAAGGGCGTTCGGCGGCGTCCAATGCCGGCGCGCGCGCCGCGTCCGGAGACATCCTCATCATGCTAGATGGCGACATGCCGGTGGGTCCGGGTTTTGTCGCCGCGCACGCGACTGCGCACGACAGCGACAACGTCATCGGTCGCGGAACGTGCTTCAATTTACGCTGCACCCGATTCGTATACGACCCAGAACGAGTGATTCCCTTTCCCCATTGCGAGACGCGGCTGCTAAGCGTGAGCAATGCGGAGCGGGAGCGCATGAGGGTGACACGCGCGGATATTGAGGATAACTTCGCCTCGATTGAGCGGCGCGCGCAACCCGGCATCTATCCCGGGCTCGGTCCTTCCCGACTGGCCGAGATTGAAATGCATGCCCTGCGGGAGCACCCGGAGTGTGACGTGCTGTGGGCAGCGGCCACCGGCAGCAATCAGTCTGTGCGCCGTGAGTCTTTTCTCGCGGCCGGCGGATTTCACGAGCAGATGACCATCAACGAGCATAGAGAGCTTGCGCTGCGCTTGACGAGGCGCGGAAGCGGCATGCGTCCAGTCGAACAGGCTCGCTGTTACCATTTGACGCACCGGTCCGGATGGCGCAGTCCCTTTGAGGACACTCGGTGGGAAACGCTGTTCTGGGAACGACACCCGCTTCCGGAGGTCGCGCTGATGCCAGTGCTGTGGGCCAGCCTGTCCGATCATCCTTCGATACGGTCCGAGCACAAGATCCTGTCTCTACCAGCGCTGGCCGCCGCCGCTCATCGCGCGCGCCATGTCAGCGCCCGATCTGCCGCTGAATTCCGATTGTCCTTAGGGTTGCAGGAATCATTCGCATGACCGCCAGTGTCGAGAGCGCACGTCTTGCCGTGCGCTGCGCGCCTGCAGAGCGCGCGCTGTGGCAGGAAGTGACCTCTCGCCTGAATGATGGATTGAGCGGGGCCCGTACGTTTCAATCCGTGTGGCGGAATGATCTTTGCCCGGCCGCCGATGACGGCTGCGATGTCCTGTGTTTGTCGATGTTGCCCGATCTGTCGCAACCTCGCAGCGACTGGCCGGCCATCGAGGCGCAGTGGCGCCTGGCGGCCGCGATGCTGCGTGACCGTGAACTCGAACGCGGCGCCACGGTGTTCATCGTCACTCTATTCCGCTACACGACCGGCGAGGACGTCGTGCTGCTTCCCATGTTGCGCAGGCTCAATCTGCTGGCCGCACGCCTGTCGCAGGAGTTCGGGCTGTTCGTGATAGATATCGATCGAATATTTGCCCACGCCGGAGGCATGGAGCTGCGTGCCGATGCGCGGCTTGCCTCCGCTGAAGCACGGCGTTCGGCGGCCGACTTGATCGTGGACAGCCTGTTGAGCGTTGGAATCGACCACGTTGCTGCGCCAGCAGTGATCCAGGCCGCGCGCAGTTGGCATGAGTCGCGCCGCGTGATCGGATCAGCGGGCCCGTCCACTGCAGCCAGTGTGGGACAAATGAAGCGCAGCTATGTGAGGGGTCGTGCCCAGACATCTGTGACCCAGTCGCACGACGTTTACGGAGGAATACACAGCGTAATGCAGGATCTTTGCGCTCCGCGACTCGGTCTCAGGTGGCGGATGCCGCTGCTGTTCGCGCTGTGGCAGATGGTCTCCGGCCGGATGATCGGTAGAATCGTCAGGCAACGCGTGTGACGGCGAGCAACGACATCGACGCGCTGGCAGCGATGCTACTCGTGCGCGAACTGGAGTCGGCGCTCTCGGCACGAGAGGATTGCGGGTTTCAATTGCTCTCCAGCGGCCAGGAGGCCGTGGCGGTGGGGGTGGCGGCTGCGCTGCTGGCGCAGGATCAGTTGTTGTGCAGCGGCCGATCGATTGCGCCCGCACTGGCGCGAGGTCTGGACCCCGGGAGAGTAATGGCCGAGCTAATCGGGCGGGCATCGGGGCCTTGTTTAGGGCGTGGCGGGCGCGGTCATTTATCGCAACCCTCCGCAGGCTTCTTCGGCGCACATGCCGTCGTCGCCGGGAACCTCAGCATCGCCGCCGGCGTTGCCTTGGCACTGCAGGCCCGCCTCGATCGAAGCATTGCCGTCTGCCTGTTCGGTGACGGGGCTTGCGGCGCAGGCGCGCTGCACGAAACCATGAATATTGCGGCGCTGTGGCAACTGCCATTGCTGCTGGTGTGCGACAACAATCTTTACTCCGTCTCCACACCGCGGGCAGCGGCCCTGGCCCCGCAGCGATTGTCGGATCTTGCGGCTCCCTTCGGTATCAAGGCATGCACGGTCGATGGCATGGACGTACGCTCGGTACGCGGGGCCGCGGTCGCATTGACCGACCATGTTCGCAGCGGTGGCGGCCCTGCGTTCCTGGAATGTGTTTCACGCCGGTTCGCTTCGCATTCGACTTCGGCGCGAGAGACGCGGGGACAGCAGGAGCTGGCCGCGGATCGAGAACTGGATCCAATCACACGGCTCGAGAAGGCCCTGCTGTTGGAGGGCGCATTAAGCACGCAAACCGCGCTGGGGCTGCGCGAGCAGGTACGGGCCAGGGTAACGGCTGCCTGCGCGTTTGCCGAGGCGTCCCCGTTGCCTGTGCCCGACGAGGCATTCGCTGATGTCGGCTGATCCCGGGCGCACACGCCGGGTGTTCTTTCGCGAAGCGATCTGTCGAGCCGTCGGCGAGACGCTCGACGCCGAGCCCAACGCCATCGTCATGGGCCAGGACGTTGGAGCGTTCGGGGGATCCTATAAAGAGTTTTATGGGCTGTTCGAACGCTTTGGTCCCGCGCGGGTGCGCGATACGCCGGTCGCCGAGGCGGCGATGGTGGGATTGGGTGTTGGGGCGGCCGCTGCGGGCCTGCGCACTCTGGTGAGCATTACCTACATGGATTTCGTGCTGCTGGCTCTGGATCCACTGGTCAATTACGCTGCCAAGGCGCGATTCAAGACAGGCGGGCAGATTCGGGTTCCCATGGTGGTCAAATTGACGGCGGGCGCCAAGGGGCAGGGCGTTGCCCACTCTCAATCGCTGGAGTCGTGGCTGGTGTCGGTGCCAGGGCTTCGTGTGGTGGCACCGTCCAACGTCGCGGACGCTTACGGCTTGATGCGATCCGCGCTTCAGGCGGACGGACCCGTGGTCTATGTCGATCATAAGCGACTCTTTCCGACGTCGGGCGCGCTGGACGATTCGGTGCATGAGGTGCCCTTCGGCCTGGCGGCGGTCTGCCGCCCGGGCAGACACGCGAGCATCGTGACTCACTCCTACATGGTATGCGTCGCGCTGGCCGCCTGCGATCAGCTTGCGGTCAGTGGTATCGACTGCGAGGTGATCGACCTGCGCAGCCTCGCACCGTTGGATCTGGCGACCGTGTGCACATCGGTGTCAAAAACCGGTGCGCTGCTCACGCTCGAGGAGGGACAGGTCGTGTGCGGCATCGGTGCCGAGATCGCCTGTCAGGTGCAGGCGAGGCTCGGACCCGTCAGGGTGATGCGACTGGGCGCAGTGCCTGCGCCTGTGTCGTCGAATCCAGTGCTGGAAGCCGCAACTCTGCCGAACGCCGCGCGCGTCGCCGATGCGGTTCGTCGTCTGCTCATGGAAGGATAACGATGCTTTATAAACTGCTCTTGCCGGGCCCAATTGTTGATCTGTCAGAAGTTCGCGTGCTGGAGTGGCATGGATCGCCAGGAACGCAGTTCAATCCCGGCGACCTCGTGGTCGAGCTCGATACGCACAAGGCCGTCGTGGAGATGCGCGCGAGCTCCAAGACAGTCTTGCGCAAGATCCTGGTAGAAGCCGGCGAGTGGCAGCGAGTCGGCGAACCGCTGGCAATTGTCAGCGACAGCGCTGATGAGCCAGTGCCTGAACGCGCCGAAGATCTCCCTCAGTCGAGCGCCACCTATGAGATGGTTTAAGCGCGCGGTGGAGCGAAAAAGTCGCGCTGTTCGAGGATGTGAAGGATTTCCCCGCGGACTTCATCCTGCATAGGGCCACTTTGATGCACGCCGTCTGGCAAGTGTGCCGCGGCACCCAGACCGGCCGCGATTGAATCCACATCGACGATCGCGATATCTGTCTCCTCGGCGAGATCGTGCAGCATGAGATTGAGCTCCTTCATTCGCACGCTGGGGAGTTCGTCGCCGAGCGCCTGGGAGAACGGAGCGTAAGTGAAGATGCTCTCGCCTCCGGACGTAGACAACGCGTTCATGATCAGGACATGTTTGACGCCCCGCTCGGCCAGTAGTTTGCACAACTCTCTAAGATCAGTCTGAATGTCATCTATCGTGCGCGACAGCGCCTCAAAACTGACGTTGAGCCAATTGCGGATCGCCTGCCCGGTTGTATCCACTCGGAAGCGGTGCCAATAGGCCCGGTAGCCCAGCTTCCTGTGGCGAAGAATGACCTTCGGCTCCGCATTCACGGAAAGCACCACCGCATTGACTGCGACGGAAGGCGATAGGCCCTGCCTGCTGAGCAAATCGTACCGCTCGCTCAGCGGGCAGCGCGTCAGCGCGCTCAGTGCACTGCCGGCGTAATGCCAGTCGGCCGGACCAGGTGTAACGGGACCGCCGAGAACGGCCTGTGTCATATCAGCGGCCAGCAGCGCGTTTGCTCCAGCGTCGCGTCGCATGCGGTCCGACAGCACCGCTGCCGCCGGAACCAGATTCTCGTCACCCACATGGATGACATGTAATGAGCCCGGACTCGCGGCCAGAAGTTCGGAGAAATCGTGCTGCTCGCCAAGAAAGACGCCGTTCTGTTCGCAGGTGCCAAGGCTCGCCAGGGTTCCATGGTCGGAACGCTCGCCGTGCCATGCCCGCCTGATTCTGCGCCAGCCGGTGAGTCGCCCGGATCGGTCTTCCGCCAGTTCAGTCATCCGCTCTCCGGCCGAGAAGATCAACCGCCAGCGCGACTGATTGCCGGCGCCGCCGGTGATATCCAGCGACCCCGGGATGAAACTCTCGCTCCAATGCTGATATCGATCGAGTTGATCAAGCCAGCCTCCGCGTGATGCGTCGGGCAACTGATGCAAAGTGCCCGGCATCGGCGCCGCGAGTGTAAGCTGAAAATCTGTTTGTTCGCGAAGAAACGGAGCGGTTGAGCGGATTTCGCCGTCCGATGAACGAAGCCCGATGTTGCAAAATGCGATCGGCTCTCCTGCGCGGCACACATGTCCATCCGACACCAACCAGCGCAGCCCCGAGCGATAGATCACAAAGTTATCGCCCGTCAATGGTCCCAACGAAAGATCAAGCACCGTCACCAGGGCTGCCATTGCCGCGTGACACCAACGACGGTGGTGCGCAACGCCCTACTGGCGCAATTCTCCACGGCTTCGTCGGACGTCTTGCTGAATGTTGCTAGCAGCGTACCGACGGCAGCTTTTTCACCAGCCGCGATCGCGAGGTGGCGGAGCCATGCCGCCTCGGACGCGCACAGCCGATAGTAGGAGACGGGAGGACAGTCATGCGGAAACTGGTCGCTCAGATCCACCGTCAATTCCAGGATCGCCTGCCCGATCGCGATTTTCTTGTCGGGCCGTACGAGTATCGAGTCGACGCGGGCATGTGCCATATGCGGATTGATCAACGGCAATGAAAGCTCAAGCAACATTAGCGGCCCTTGCGGCAAACACAGGGTTTTCCATCGTTCAGCATTCAGATTTAAGTTAGCACTTTACGGAAACCGGTACCATGTGCCCCCTGTCATAATCCCGCGAGGTTGCTGAATGATTCACGGCCTTCCTGCAGTTACCGGGATGCGCACCGCGACCGTTGCGATAGCTCTGGAGTATCTCGCGTGGGTGAGCAACCGCGTGGACACGGCTTGCAAGGCATCGGGCGACCTGCTCGCGCAGATGCGCGTGGTGCTGGACAGATTCGTTCTCGCCGGGCTGCCCTACGATAGCGGGCCGGACGGGCGCCCCAGATTCGATCTTGTCGAACTGCGAAACTTCGTCCTTGTCGCGGATCAGTGCTTCGATGATCGGTTCTGGCGCCAGTACGTCATGCCATTGGGAAAACGGATCATCCTGGAAGCACGCGCCGATGGCGAGGCGGATAGATGTGATGAACATTCGTACGTCAATGCGGCACGGGCGCTCCCACCGCGGCGATTTCGACTGCGACTGACTCGCACCTACGATCGGCGTTTGCTCAAGAAGACGCAGATCTGTCGCCTACGATTACCACTACCTCTCGAGGACTCGGTGCTTACCGACCTGCGCGTGCAGCTGTCTGCACCGAAGGAGAATGACATCATCCGTTTCACCCGGTCCGCCGGACGGCTCGACGTAACGGTCGACCGAGATACGGTCTCCGAGCTTTCCTGCGGCGTGACCTATGAATTCGTCTGTGACCCCGAGAGATGTTGTTTCGAAAGGATAATTAACCCGCGTGAGGAAGCGCTCGCGCTCGGATCAGCGGAAAATATGATCCGGCTCACACCGGCGGTGCGTGCACTCGCAGAAAAACTCGTTGGGAGCGAGACCGATGCACTTAGGATGGTCCGTCTTCTTTGGGACTATCTGCATGCGACGCTTAATCTCGGAGCGCTGCGTCATTCGGAACTCGATCCGGCCGATCCGCTGATGTCAATACTTGCCGTGGGCTGGGCAGATTGTCAGCTTGCGTCTGCAGTCCTGGTCGGACTCTGTCGGTCACGTGGGCTGGCCGCGCGAATCGTGGGCGGCTTCATGCTACAGCATGCGCGGCCCGGGTATCATTACTGGGCGGAGATATGGATCGCTGGACGCGGCTGGACCCCATTCGACACGCTTGGATTTGCGGTGACTCGGCCAGGTGATCGCTCTGACTGGCGCGACATCTTCTTTGGTCGCGTCGATTATCGTGCTCGAGTAGAGTGTCTGCCGCATCTCTTTACCGGCTTGCCAGGATTCCAGCTTCCGACTGCCTGGCATCAGAATGTTTCTCACATTGACGGCGGCATCCGCACTTGCCTCGAAAATTCAGATAACGGTGAATCGGTCTTCTCGGACGACCTGAGTTGCGAAGTCCTGCAGTACGATCAATCGGGCGAGGAAATTTGAAAAACGGCGCCATCAACGTTCGGAGCGACGAGGCTGACGCCGTCGAGTGCCGATCCAAATTCGGCTAGCTGAGAGCGAAGCTGGACTTCCTGACGCACAATGCGTCCACGTGAAACGCTCAAGCGATTGGAGAGCATCTGGTGATGCTCAATGTCATATGTATTGCGCCCGTGGCTGACATAGACATAGAGATACGGTTTATCGCCGAGAGTAGTGAGGGCGCCTGCCGCGATGAGCTGTCGTGCGACCGCCAGATCTTCGCCCCGGCGAGCGTCGTCGCCGAACTCGGGATATGAGATGCCAGCATCCCTCTTGCATAGCAACGTACCGGGGTGACCGCGCGATTCGGTGGCATGCCAATTGGTCCACCACAGTCGCTTCGTCATCGGGTAATACTGGAACACATCCTGCAGAAACACGGCTTTCGCGTCCGTGTTGGTCAAACTGGCCACCTGATCGGCGACTCGCTGTGAATGATGGAGGTCGTCGTCATCCCACTGGCACAGGAACGCGCCAGTAGATAGACGCATGCTCAGGTTGCGCAAAGCGCCCAGCGTCCTGCCGGATTCGACGATGATGGTGCGCACGCTCGCTACGTCCATCGAATTCACCAGATCTCGCATAGGATGAGGTGCATCCGGGTCCTCGGCATCTGTGACGATCACCAGCTCGACGGACGCATAAGTCTGCTGCTTGAAACAGGTAATGGCAGTGGAGAGTCCCGGCAGGCGCTCGGGAGTTCCCTTGGTGACCATGAGGCAACTGACTAGTGCCGATGAGGTATTAATTTAGACAAATCCACGCGTGCTTTAGCTCGCATCATCCCGTCTGGACAATTCTAACCCAGGCACCGGTTTTTGTGGCATCGTCGGCTCGCGGGAGAGCGCGCGTCACGGATGGTGCTCCGACCTACGCTTGCCCGGCTCCAGCTCAACCGCTCGGCCCGGGAAATTGCCGCTGACCAGCTGACCTGCGTCGATCAGCACCGAGCCGTTCACGATTACGTACCGCATGCCGATGCTGGGCTCCCGCGGGGCCTGGTAGGTCGAGCGATCAGAGACCACATGGGGATCGAACGCGACGATGTCTGCGTCCGCGCCCTCCTGCAGCCGTCCCTTGCGGCGCGCGGCTGCCGTCGATTTTTCCAGCCGCACGGCGGGCATGAGAGTCATCTTGCGGATCGCGTCCATCAAGGTGAGGCTGGCGCGTTCACGCACGTAGTACGCCAGGATATGCGAGTAGGTACCGGCGTTGCGCGGGTGGCCGTCCTCACCGTCGCTGGCGATCATCACCAGAGGGTTCGCGATGACGGTTTCGACCATCTCCTGCGTGTTCATGAATATGAGCACCTCGGTCGGCGCGGGGTCGGCATGCATCTGGTCGAATCGTTCCTTGGTCAGCTTCTCTCCGGTATCCGGCAACTGCAGCGCGTCGTAATCCACACCGAGCTTCTCCCGCCAGCCGGGATTGAACAGCGCCGAGTTGATGTTGGTGAATCCGGCGATGTAGGGATAGGCCTCAGTGGTCACGTCGAGGCCGCGGGCGCGGGCACCGGCCACCATCGACAGGCATTCGGGCGCATCGGCGATGCAGCTGCTGTTGATATGCGCGATCTGCAGCGACGCACCGGTTACGGCTGCCGCGCCGATGACCTCGCTGACCGCCTCGATGCTCGAGCCTGGTTCAATGCGCCCGAAGCTGCGGACATGGGTAAATACCGGAACGCCGCGCTGTGCGGCCAGCCGGAACATGCGGATGACCTCGAGGTGGCTCGCGCCGGGCGTGTATTGAATGCCCATGCCGATACCGAGCGCGCCGGCATCGAGCTCGGAATTCAGTCGATCCTCGATTCGAGCCAGCTGCTGCGGCGTGGCGGGTTGATCGGTCGCGGCACCCGAGGGTGCTACCAGCGTCGGTTCGCTGAATGGCGTGTCGAATGCGCGCGAGCGGGCCGCCGCATGGCTCGCCGTAGTGCCGTAATTGATCAGCGAGTGGCCTTTCTTTCGCTGCAGAAAAGAGGCTACGTCGGGTACACCGATCTCCATCTCGAGCGCCGTGGTCACACCGTCGAAGGCCTTGAGCCGGCCGCTGGCCGCGTCCTGTGCATGTTGATGCACGTCGATGAAGCCAGGTGCAATGACGAGGCCGCGCGCGTCGATGACGCGCCTTGCCGCGAGCGGTTCGGTGGAAATCCGCGCAATGCGGTCGGCCGTGATGCCGACGTTGCGCACCGCGTCGAGACCGGACTCGGGGTCCATGACCCGGCCGCCGGACAGCACGATGTCGTAGGTCTGCGCGCCGACGGGCGCTGCGGGCCCCAGCCACAGCAACAGCAGCAGTAAGCGACTGATCATCGGTAGCTCTCCGCGTCATGAGTGAACAACGACCTGGTCCAGAGGCCATGCAGCAGCAGCGGCACGACGTAGACGGCAATGAACAGGGCGGCGAGCGCGCGGTAGCCGCGCGCAATCAGCGCCACCAGCCCGAACTCGGTCGCGGCGAATACCGAAAGAACCAATATGCCGGCCGCGAGCAGCAACCTGCCGAGTGTAGGCAGCGTACGCCCGCGGGCGCCCAATACTCCAGCAACGCGCTGGTTGACCGCGTGCACCGCACCGCTGCCGCTCTCCAGTAGCGCCGCCAGAATCATCAGCTGGAATACCAGGTGCAGGATCGGTGCCTGCAGCTGCGTCAGGATATAGTCCGACGGCAGGGTCGCAGCGCCGATCGCCGGGTAATACGCTACCATGCAGATATAGAACAGCAGCGCCGGCAGCATTGCCAGCGGTCCCGCGAGCAGGCCGGCAATCACGGCATCCCGGCCGCTGCTCAGGTGGCGCAGCACCGGAAGAATGACGACGGCGCCCACGACGTTGTATCCCGCATAGGTCACCCCGCCCAGCGCCCAGCCGCTGGGCGACTGCGGCGCAGCGAAGTTGCCGAGGATGCGATGCGACGACTGCCACACGACGACGATCACGAACGTGGCGTAGACCCCATAGAGGAAGTAGGTAACGTACTTGAACAGGCGCTCCACCGAGTCGTTGCCGAACGCGACAACGCCGGCAATCGCCAGCACCAGGCCGAGCGTGCCGGCAATCACTGGCCAGCCGAACACCGCGGCACCGATGGCACCGGCGGCGGCGGCGAACACGGACAGCATGATCAGCACCAGGCAGGCATAGGCGAGGTCGAACAGAAACCAGGCCGGACCGAGCAGCGAGCGGAAGAACGAGCCGTATTCGTAACTGTGCGTTGCGCGCGCGAACAGGAACGTGGCCGCGCAAATCACGCTCCAGCAGATCAGGGCCAGCAGCATCCCGAGTACCCCGCCCCACGGACCGCTCGGCAGGAAGAATTCCGCAAGTTCGCGACCGGTGGCATAGCCGCCGCCGATCACCACGGCCTTGAAGGCAAAGCCGGGCAGCAGGAAGCGCTTAAAGAATGAGGCTGGAGCCGTCAACGGCGGGTGCTTGTGGCATGACGCGTCAATAGGTGGTGCGAAATGCCATCAAATGACAGACACACGCCGTCCACAGCATGACCAGTCCCGACACGGCCAGTGTTGTGGTCCAGGTGCGTGCCGCCCAGGGCCGGCGCGCCGCCCACACCGCGTAGGCCGCCGCCAGCAGCGCCGCGGCGGCACCGACGTATACGACCACGGACAGGGCATGCAGCACGAACAGCAGCGGGTCGAGGCCCGGCCCGAGCAGCTCCAGGTGCGTCAAGCCGACCGCAATCAGGATCGCCCAGCCGGCGGTGAGGACGGCAATGGCGGTGGCCGCCAGGCGCGAGAGTCGGTGGGCGAGCGCATCGCGACCGCTGAGCCCGAGCGGAGTTCGATAGCGGCGTCGAACCAGGGCCGCGATCGGCCACAGCAAGGCCGTCGCCGCGCAGGCAAGGAAGGCGGCCGCGGCCGCCGGCTGCAGCCACGCAGGGGATCGCCACCACGGTGGCGGCTCGAGCACCATGAACGGCGAGATCTCGTCCACGCTGAAGCGCGCCACCCGGCCATCGACCAGCTTAGCCGCGAGTCGCCAGCCGCTTTCAGGATCAACCCAGACGAATGGCTCGATTTCATGGTAGTGCCGCGGAGCGCCACTAATGCTCGGCAGCAGTGCCAGGCTCACCGTACCGTCGCTGCCGGCTGTTACGTGAATCGGCTGGATCAGGTTCAGGATGCTCATGAACGAGGTGTCGATGCGGCGCGAGTTGTCGTAATAACCGGCCAGTAGCTTTGCGTGCGCGGCCGCGGTGGCGTTGTCCAGCCGGCGCCGGTCCGGTTCGCCGGGGAAGTATCGGTCGGAGAACTGCTCGAACAGTGCCTCGCGAATGGTATGCGCGGCGGCGTCGCGGCCGGCGCTGTTCATCGACACGTACAAGCCCACGTGGTCGTCCAGGAACAGCGACAGGTCGCTGTGGAAGTACTCGGTGTCGCCGCCATGGCTGATGATGCGATGGCCGTTGTAGTTCTGCTCGTAGAAGCCCAGCACCATGCGGTTGAGCGGCGGAATCATGGGCAACGCGGTTTCGTGCATCAGCTTCGCGGTCTGCGCGGACAGGATGCGCGCGGAGCCGTACGCGCCGCCTTCCAGGTGGGCGATCATGAAGCGCGCCATGTCGGCGCCGCTGGCGGCGAGGCTTCCGGCCGGGGCCGGGGTCACGATTTCGTACGGCTTGGCAGGCCCGGAGCCGAGCTCATAGCCCTTGGAGGCATCCGGCGCGAGTGCCGCGGGCAGCGGCTGGCGGAAGCTCGCGTGCTGCATCCCGAGGGGTTGGAAAATGTGCGTCTCGATATAGTCGTCGAAGCTCTGACCCGACACCCGTTGCACGATGTAGCCGGCGAGGGAGGTGGCGTAGTTGGAATAGGCAGGCGTGGTACCGGCCTTGAACAGGCGCACCGGCATCGAATGCTCGACATAGGTTCGCAGCGGCATGAGTTGCCGCGGATCATCCAGGATCAGCTGCTTGATCTGCTCTTCGAACCCCGCAGTGTGGGTCATGATGTTACGCAGCGTGATCGGCGTGCCGTCGCGCGGTGGAATACGAAAATCCAGGTAGTCGTCGACGTCGCGGTCGAGATCGAGCTTGCCCTGCTCGACCAGTTGCATCACCGCGGTCCAGGTGAAGAGCTTTGAGGTCGAACCCGGCCGGAACAGCGTGCGATCCGGATCCACCGGCGCGCGCGTGGCGACGTCCGAGTAACCATAGCCCTTGACCAGCACGACCTCCCCATCCTTGACCACGGCGACCACGGCGCCGGCGACGTCGCCGCTCTCGATCGCAAAGGGCATGAAGCCGTCGAGCCAGCTCTCTACATCCGCGCGCTGCAGGACGTGCGCCGTCGGCGCATCCGCGGCCAGGGCGGCCGGCTGCGTCGCGCAGCAGAGCAGGGCCAGCGGACCGATGACGAGCTTATTCACGGTAGCCCCGGAGTCGTAAGGTTAGGTGGCGTGCAGCGATCCCGACGATGCGAGCGGCTGCAATTTGCCAGAAAAGAAAATTTTCTACAATAGAAAACTAGCCCCGGTCGATCGCCCGGCGGGCGACGACGGCGTGCTAGTCGGGCCGGCGGCGCGGGCCACGCCTGGGTCGCGCCGGGGCCGGCGGCGGATGCGTGCCGGGCGCCAGTCCGCCAACCGCCGCGATCATCTGGCTCTCGGTGCCGGAGCAGACGCCCAGTACCCGGCACGGTCCGCTGCTGGCGGCGATATAGGCATGCCCCATGGTGCTGTCGAAGTAGATGGAATCGCCGGCCTTCAAGCGTACCGGGGCGTAGGCGCTGGTGTGCACGTCGACCTCACCCTCGAGCACATAGATGTACTCCTCGCCCGAGTGGCGCACCAGTTCTCCGAATTCCTCGAGGCTGCGCGCGCGAATCTCGACGATGATCGGAATCAGCCGCTTATTGAGCAGTTCGGTGGCTGCATACAGGTGAAAATAGTTCTTCGATTCGATCGAGCGGCCTTCCCCGGCGCGGGTGATGCTGCGCCGGCCGTGCAGCGCCGAGGTCTCGGCGGTCGTTTCCTGGGCGCCAAACAGGCTGGAGAAGTCCACATCCAGGCCGGCGCTGATGCGCGTCAGCTTGTCGTAGGTCAGCGAGACCCGATCGTTCTCGATCTTCGACAGCGTCGACACCGGATAGCCGGTGCGGCGACTGACCTCTTTGAGCGTCCAACCCCTCTGAATCCTGAGCTTTTTCAGCATCGCCCCGGGCTTGGCCGTGGTGCGTGCCGGCGTCGATGCAGTGGCCGACCGTGACTTCATTCTTGCCCTCACCCTGCCGCTGGGCGGCACTTTAACCATGAGTATGCCAAATAGCACGCTCCGGCCCGGTCTTATCAGAAATAGAAAACAGTTTGCTAAAATGGATATAAAAAAATATATTTCCTCCAGCGGCAACCTATCGAGCGCCTTGCCGCTCCGTCTGGCGCCATTCTGGAGAAAGCCGATGCAAATCCGTCGCCGCGTGATCGGGGTCGTTGCCGGGGGGCTGCTGCTGGCCGGCGGTTCGGCCTGGGCGGACACCGATACGTCCGAGGGGGGTCTGGAGGAGATCGTCGTCACCGCGACCAAGCGCGAGGAGAAACTGCACGACGTCGCAATGGGCATCACCGCGCTCAGTGGCGATGATCTCGAGCGCCGGCAGGAATCGGGATTTACCGATTGGGCCGCCGAGGTACCGGGTCTGGCGATTGAGAGCGTGGATCCGGGGCGCGATCGGATCATTTTGCGCGGTGAGAACGTCGGCGGTGTGGGCGCCACGATCGCGACCACGGTGGATGACATTCCATTCTTCATGTCGGGCTCGCAATCGAACGGGGTGTTCTTCAGCGCCAATGTGGACACCTACGATCTGCAGCGGATCGAGGTACTGCGTGGCCCGCAGGGAACCCTGTACGGTGCCTCCTCGGAAGGCGGCCTGATCAAATACGTCACCAACGCGCCCAATTTGAACGCCTATGAGGGCGCCGTCTCGGCCGGTGGCGAAGTGGTCGATGGCGGTCAGTCGGCCGGATTCGTCAAGGGGCTGGTGAACCTGCCGTTCTGGGACAACAAGGCGGCGTTGCGCGTGAGTGCGGTGGAGGAGGGCATTCCAGGCTGGATCGACAATCCGCAGCTGGGTGAGGACAACGTCAATCACGGCGACAAATACAGCCTGCGCGCATCGCTGCTCGTGATGCCGATGCCGGATCTGACCATCCGCGTCACGGCGTTCGACCAGGCGTTGAACGTGCAGGGCGACGACAACGTGCAGGCGGTGGGCGCGGCGCTGACGCCGATGAGCCCGCCGGCGAATCAGTTCGATCCGGTGAACGGACTGAGCAATGCGACCTACGGCCCGCATTTCATCAACGACCACCTGACCTACTACGCGCTGAACCTGCAATATGACTTCAAGGTTGCAACGCTGATGTCCGCCACCAGCTTTGGCGAGATCAGGAAACAATTCACCTCGGATTCGACCAACCTGAACCTCGCGCCCGGCGTGACGCTCGCCGACGCACTGGCCGGTGTCTATGGGGAGCCCATCGTCGCCCTAGGCAATCAGCTGGAGACGCTGCACAAGGTCAACCAGGAACTGCGGCTGACATCCAATCCGGGGACCACGCTGTTCGGCAATGGCTTCGACTGGCTGGTGGGCGGCTTCTTTACGCACGAGGCGACCGGTCTCAACCAGGTGTATGACGCCCGCAGTGCCGCCGACCAGGCGATGATCCTCGCGCCCGCGCTGGGCGGGGATATGCTTCCGGCCGACTACCAGGAAGCGGCGATCTTTGCCGATGTCACCTACCACTTCTCCAGAGCGTTCGACATCGAGCTCGGCGGACGCGACACCAGTACCCGGCAACATTCGCAATCNNGAAACCGATCCGACGTGGTCGGTGGCGCCGCGCTGGCACATCAACGATGACACGCTGGCCTACGCGCGCGTTGCGACCGGCTTCAGTCCGGGCGGCCCGAACCAACCCTCGTCGTTCCTGACCAACCCGCCCCCATATCGTTCGGATTCGACGCGCAATTACGAACTGGGCCTGCGAACCGACCTGTTCGACCGGAGTTTCACCGCCGACGTGGCCGTGTTCGATATTCAGTGGAAAAACGTTCAGATCGTCGATGAACTGCAGACCTCCAGCGGCCCGGTGGGAATCAATGGCAACTCCGGCTCCGCCCAATCGCGCGGAGTGGAGTGGAACTTCCTGTGGCGCCCGTTGCAGGGCTTGAACGTTGGCCTGCTGGGTGCCTACACCAACGCCAAGCTCACCTCTGATGCGCCGACGCTCGGTGGGATGGCAGGCGATGCCTTGCCTTACGTGCCCGCGGTCAGCAGTACGCTGAACCTGGATTACACCAGGCACGCCTTCGGTAGCTTCGCCGGGTTCGTCGGTGGCTCCTGGAGCTACATCGGGACCCGGTATACGGATTTTTCGTCCTCGACCGCCGTGATCGAGTCGCACGCCAAGCTGCCGGTCTACAGCACGCTCAAACTGCAGGCCGGGGTGGATAATGGGCACTATCGGGTCGAGCTATTCGGCAGCAACCTCAGCAATGCGCGCGGGATCACCGAATATGCCAACAGCGGCGGTGCCAACCAGACTGGTCTGGCCTCAGTGATTCAACCGCGGACGATTGGCCTTGAGCTGGGAGCCAGGTTCTGAACTCGACCTGCGGCGGTCGTGCGTCGGGTGGCGGATGATGTATGACTTTATCGTGGTGGGCGCGGGTATCGGCGGCGCGTCGCTGGCGTATGAACTGGCGCAGTGCGCCAGCGTCTGCCTGATCGAGGCCGAAGCGCGGCCAGGATTTCACGCCACCGGTCGCTCCGCCGCGTTATTTGCGCCCAGTTATGGTGGCACACAGATCCGGGCGCTGACGCGTGCGAGCCGCAGCTTCTTCGACCGACCGCCGCCAGGGTTTTGCCAGCACCCGCTGCTGACTGCACGTGGATGCCTCTACATTGCGCGCGCCGATCAAAGCATGCGGCTGGCGCGCACGGTGGACACGATCCGCGCGTCGGGGGGCGGGATCGCCATGATCGACGTCGAGCAGGCCCGGAGCCGGGTGGCGCGCATTCGCCCGGGGTACCTGGCGGCCGCGGCCTGGGATTCCGACGCCATGGATATCGATGTCGACGCGCTCCATCAGGGCTTCCTGCGAGGGGCGCGCAGCGCCGGCGCCAGGCTGATGACCGGAACGCAAGCAGCGCGCATCAAGCGGCGACACGGCACCTGGTCGATCGAGCTTGATGACGCGGCCGTCGGCGCACCGGTGCTGGTGAATGCCGCCGGAGCGTGGGCCGATGAGCTGGCGCAATCCTGTGGCGCGCGGCGCCTCGGCCTGCAAGCGTTGCGACGCACCGCGTTGCTGGTGGATCCGCCTCCAGGCGTGGATGTCCGACAGTGGCCGGCCGTCATCGACGCTGATGAGGAATTCTATTTCAAGCCGGAGGTGGCGCAGCTGTTGCTATCGCCCGCTGACGAGACGCCCCAGACGCCGGGCGATGCGCATCCGGAGGAACTGGATATCGCCGTCGGCGTGGATCGCGTGCAGGCCGCCCTGGACATCGATGTACGCAGGGTCAACCACAGTTGGGCCGGGCTGCGCACGTTTGCAGCCGACCGGGTTCCGGTGGTGGGTTTCGATTCGCGCGCTGAGGGCCTGTTCTGGTGCGCCGGGCAGGGCGGGTACGGCATTCAAACCGCACCCGCCCTGGCGCGTACCGCGGCGGCCCTGGCGAAGCGCGAACACCTGCCACCAGACGTCGCCACCGAAGGGCTGTCGGCCGCAGACCTGTCTCCCGATCGGCTGCTCGCAGTCAGCGTCGTCGGCGCGGAGCACTAGGTGTTCGGGGTAAAGCGATTGGCGCTGTCAGGCCTGCTTCTAAACCGGCTGCGTGACGAACACATTCCACGACAGCGGGCGCAGCTTCGCCTGCAGATGGGTGCCCTTGACGGAAACCTCCGCGTGCCCGGACGGATTGACCGCGTCGGGCGAGCTGCGGGTATTTTCTGCCTTCAGATCCGCATGATGCAGCTCGCTGGCGGACACCAGGCTGCGATGCCCCAGGCCGTTTAGTTCGACCGACAGTCGCATCGCGTCGGTGGTGCTTCGATTCAGCGCAAATACGGTGCAACGGCCACTGTTCTCGTCATGCAGGACGCTCGCCAGCAGGTAGTCCAGCTTCAGGTGGTTCGCGACCGCGTAGCTATCGGTGTGCGTATGAGTACGCAGCACGTTGCCGTGCCCGTAGCGCGCGGCCTGAGAGAACGGGTGAAAGATGGTCTGGCGCCAAGCGGGCCCGCCAGCCTCCGTCATGATGGCGCCGATGACGTTTACCAGCTGCGCCAGGCAGGCGGCTTTCACGCGGTCGGCGTTGTTCATCAGGGTGATCAGAACGCCGCCGACAATCAGCGCATCCTCGAAGTTATAGACCTCCTCGATCAGCCGCGGTGCACGTGGCCAGCCCGGCTGGCGCAGATCGGCCGGCGTATGCGCCTTGTACCACACGTTCCATTCGTCCAGCGACAGCATGATCCGCTTGGGCGAGCGGCGCTTCGCTGCGACCGCGTCCGCAATCGCCACCACCTCCTTGATGAACGAGTCGAGATCCTCGATCACCGAGAAATAAGTCCTGATGTCGTTGGCGTCGTTGCGGAAGTACTGGTGCAGGGAGATGAAATCCACGTGCTCGAAGCAGCGTTCGAGTACCTCCTGCTCCCAGTGGCCGTAGCTCGGCATGGAGTGATTGGATGAGCCGCAGACGGCGAGCTGCACGCCCGGGTCCACCCAGCGCATCACCTTGGCGGTCTCCTGCGCGACGCGCCCGTATTCCGTAGCGGTCTTCTGGCAGATCTGCCACGGACCGTCCATCTCGTTGCCCAGGCACCAGAACTTGATGCCGTGCGGCTGCTCGAAGCCATGCGCGCGGCGCAAGTCGGAATACCGGGTTCCGGCCGGATGATTGCAGTACTCGATGAAATCGCGCGCCTGGTCCGGACCGCGCGTGCCCAGGTTGACGGCGAACATCGGTTCCACGCCGGCAGCCTTGCACCAGGTCACGAACTCGTTGGTGCCGAACTCATTGCTCTCGGTGCTGCCCCAGGCCAGATCGAGCCGGCTGGGACGCGCCTGCTTCGGGCCGACGCCATCCTCCCAGTTGTAGCCGGACAGAAAGTTGCCGCCCGGATAGCGCACCATGGTGGCACCGAGTTCCCTGGTCAGCGCCAGCACATCCTGGCGGAAGCCGTTGCCGTCCGCGGTCGGATGCCCGGCCTCGTAGATGCCGCCGTAGACGCAGCGGCCCATATGCTCGACGAAGGTCCCGAACACGCGCCGGTCCAGCGGTGAGATCACGAACTCTTTGTTGACGACAACAGTGCTGGTCAGCATTGCGGAGCTCCGGGCTAAAGGAGATTGAAAAGCAGGTCGTTGACGCGACGCTCGGCGTCGGCCAGCGCTGAATCGATCGGCTTCTGTCCGGTAATCGCCGATTCCATCTCTTCCGAGATTATTTGCTGGATCGTGAACTGGCGCTGCACACCCGCCGGCAGCGGCGCGGCGGTGTCCACCAGCCGCGCCACTTCGGTGCGATGCGGCAGCGCACGCCAGCGCGCGCTATCGATCACATCCTGGTAGGCGGGCAGGTGGCCGGTGCGTGACCATTGGAAATCGTTGTCGCGCAGGAAGCGCAGCAGGCGTGCGATCGCGGCCGTCTTCTGAGCGCTGCGTTTGGCGGTCGGGATCACCCATGAGTGGCCATCGGCATAGGTCACATCGCGACCCGAATACAGCTGCGGGAACGGTACCACCGTGTAGCCTCCGGCGAGCGGCGAGCCGGTTTGTAACGACGCCTGCTCATAGGTGCCGATCATCCAGGTCCCCACGATATATACTCCGCCTTGTCCGTTCAGGAACGCGGCGGTGGCGGCAGTGTAGTCCTGGTCCCTGGTGGTCAGTCCTTCGTCGCGGATTTGCTTGAACAGCTGCAGCACGCGGCGCGCTTCCGGTGTCTGCAACCTGATGCGGCGCGGATCGGCGAAGAAATCCGAATTCTGCTGCATCAGGCAGGTGAACAGATTGCGCGCCGAGGCCGCGGGGTCGTTCACAATCGACTGGATCAGATACGGCTTGCCGGTCGCACGCGTGAACTGCCGCGCCTGCTGCAGCAGCTCCTCGGCACTGTGCGGCAGTACCGGCGCGCCATCGCGCACCAGCCCGGCCGCGCGCATCAGGTTCAGGTTCACGTGCCACAGCGGTGCCCAAGTGTCGAACGGCAATGCATACACGCTGCCGTCGCGCGTGACGCCTTCGCGCGCCGCGCGGGTGAAGCCCGCCGGATCGACGCCGACCGAAGCCAGGACGGCATCCAGCGGCATGATGAGATGGCGCTGGCTGTAATCCGAGATCACCGATTCATGCATCGTTACCAGATCGGGCGGATGGCCGGCCGCCAGTTCCGCCGACAACTGGTCGTAGCCCGGCCAATACACAATGTTGACCTTGACCCGAATGTCGGGGTTGTCGGCGTTGAACTTGTTGATCAGGGTCGTGATGATGCCGCATTCACCCTCGGCAGCCGGAACGTCGGTTGAGGAGCCGAATTCGGCATCACAGGCGCCGAAGAAGCGCTGCAATGTGATCTGAACCGGGCCCCGGGAGGCGGGCTTGCAGCCCGTCACCGCGACCAGCGCGGCGGCCACCACGGCAGGACCGAGCAACCATCGAATCATCACGTCGCCGCACGCGATACACCGGCCACGATGTAGCGCTGGAAGATCACGTAGACGATCAGGATCGGCGCACTTGCGAACACTGCCTGAGCCATCAGATAGCCCAGGCCGTTGGTCTGTGCAAAGTTCATCTGTGAGGAGGCGACTCCCACCGTCAGTGTGTACATATCGGAATCCGTGGCCGAGATCAGCGGCCACCAGTAATCGTTCCACGTCGACAGGAAGGTAAAGATGCCGAGCGTCGCCTGCGCGGGTAGTGACAGCGGCAGCAGGATGCGCCAGAAAATCTTGAATCGGGACGCGCCGTCGAGCGTCGCGGCTTCCTCCAGTTCGCGTGGAGTGGCGCGAAAATACTGCGTCATCAGGAACACGCCGAACGGCGCGGCAAGTCCCGGAAGGATCAGTCCACGATAGGTGTTATGCAGATTCAGCGCGCTGAACATCTGGTGGCGAGCGATGATCACCGATTGTTCGGGGATCGCCAGACCGAACAGCAGCACGATGAAAAGCACTGCGCGCCCCGGAAATCGAAGGCGCGCGAACCCATAACCCGCCAGCGACGACAACGCCAGCACGCCCAGCGTGACGGCCAGCGACACGATGGTGCTGTTGAGCAGCCAGCCGAACACGGCCGAATGGCCGAGGATGTCGCTGTAATTCTGCAAGGTATAGGGCGGCGAGAAGGCGCTGCGGGTGCTACGCAGCAAGTCGCCGTTGGACTTCAACGACAGCAGCAGCGTCCACAGCAGCGGTGCGGCCATCGCCAGCGATGCCAGCGCCAGCAGCGCGAGCAGCGCCCAGTTACGCCCGGCGCCGGCGCCGGCGGATGGGGCCCGCAGCGTCATCTGGACTCGCGACCGCGGGCGGCGAAGTACTGGGTCATCGCCGCGATGAGTATCATGCCGAACAGGATCTCGGAGGCCGCTGCCGCATAGCCGATGTCCCAGCGCTGGAACCCGACCTGGTAGATGAACAGCACCATCGGCAGCGAGGCGTTGTTCGGGCCGCCGAGCGTCATGATCTGCGCCTGACCGAACAACTGGAACTGCAATATCAGCTCGATGACGACCACGACCAGAGCGGTGTGCCGGATCGAGGGCAGGGTGATGCTCGCCAGCATGCGCCACCGTCCGGCGTTGTCGAGCCTCGCCGCCTCATACAGGTCCCTGGGCACCTGCTGCAGCGCTGCGAGGAACAGCATCATCGGCAAGCCGATACACCACCAGATGGTGGTAAACGCGATTGCCGGCAGCGCCAGGTGCGCATCGCTGAGGAACGCAACCGGCGAGCGACCGATGCTGGTGAGGAGATTGGCGATCAGGCCGCCGTCCGGGATCAGCACCATGCGCCAGATCAGCGTCACGATCGTGACCGACAGCACCGACGAGGAGAAGAACAACCCGCGCAGCAGCGCGGACCAGCGCGAGCGGTTGTTGAGTGCCAGCGCCAGCCCAAGTCCGATGAGCGTCAGCGGCGGCACCGTCAGCAGCACGAAATAGAGCGTGTTGCTCACGGCGGTCAGAAACACCGGGTCGCGAAACAGGCGCGCGTAATTCTGTGCGCCGATGAACTGCGAGCCGCCGAACAGATCCGCCTTGTGCAGGCTCAGCCAGATACCGGAGAACAGCGGATAAATCAGCAGCACGGCGAACACGATCAGGTACGGTGCCACGAACAGCAGGCCGCTGCGCGCCTCGCTCTTGGAGGCCGCCCACGTCCGGCGGGTCGATGGCGCGGCGGTTTGTTCGCAGCTGTCCACGGCTTTAGCCCGTCAGCCCGCGATTGCGGCCTTCGGCATCGAACAGATGCGTCGCCGCGCGATCAAACAAAACGCCCACCGATTCGCCCGCATGTACCGGGCAGGAGGCGCCGTCCAGCGCTACCAGGCGATCGCCGCCGGCGAGCGACAGGAGCACGTGCGTCTTGTCGCCCAGGAATTCGACGAAGTCGACCAGCGCTTTCGTCTGGCCGTCACCCAGGCCACACAGCCGCACCGATTCCGGGCGCAACCCCAGGCGCAGCGCCCCTTGCCCCGGCAATGAGGCCTCGCTAGCCGTGGTCTCTATCTGCGTACCGTCCGCGAGCCGCACCCATTGCAGCGTCCCGCTGCCGGCGGCGCGCGTAACCGGCAGGATATTCATCGCCGGTGAGCCGATGAAGGTCGCGACGAAGATGGTCGCGGGCTCGCGATACACCTGCAGCGGCGTGCCGACCTGCTCGATGCGCTGCTGATTCATGACGACGATGCGGTCGGCCAGGGTCATCGCTTCCGTCTGGTCGTGCGTCACGAAGATCATCGCCTTGCGGATGCGGCGGTGCAGGTTGGCGATTTCCTGGCGAGTACGGCTGCGCAGCGCCGCATCGAGGTTCGACAACGGCTCGTCGAACATGAATACCTTCGGATCCTTGACGATCGCGCGGCCGATGGCGACGCGTT
Organism: Gammaproteobacteria bacterium; assembly: GCA_003132025.1. Taxonomy (GTDB): domain Bacteria; phylum Pseudomonadota; class Gammaproteobacteria; order Steroidobacterales; family Steroidobacteraceae; genus FEN-1191. The sequence continues at coordinate 89,940 of PKWJ01000054.1, read as the reverse complement.
GCCGCTGGCCGCCTGACAGCTCGGCGGGCAGGCGCTGCAGCAGGTGCTCGATTTCCAGCATGCGTGCCACAGCTGCGATGCGGCGATCGATTTCCGCGCGCTCGGTGCCGATATTCTTCAGGCCGAAGGCGATGTTGCCGCGTACCGTCATGTGCGGGTAGAGCGCGTAGCCCTGAAATACCATCGCGACGCCGCGCTTGCCCGGCGGCAGATGATCCACGCGCGCCCCGTCGATCTCGATCTCGCCGGCGTCGATGGTTTCCAGGCCGGCGATCGCGCGCAGCAGCGTGGATTTTCCGCAGCCGGACGGCCCCAGTACCACCAGGAACTCGTCAGCGCCGATCTCGAGCGAGACATCGTCGAGCACCACGGTACTGCCGAAGCGCTTGCTGACACCCCTGAGCGCAAGATTTCCCACACCGCCCCCCGCCGTCGTTCCACAGCGCCGCATCGAGTTAGTGATTGTGGCGGGGAATACCCTTGGTGCGCGCGATGCGCTGGTATTTGACAGCCGGCTCGAGCACCGCACCGGTGTCCATCTGGCCGACGACACGGCGTTGCATCTCCTGCCACGGCGTCTGGTTATCGGGGTAGACATAGCCGCCGGCGGCCTCGAGATCCTTCAGGCGTTGCTGCAGTTCGGCTTCGGTGATCAGAACGTTGACCTCGCCCCGCCGGAGGTCGACGCGCACGCGATCACCCGTCCTCAGAACCGCAAGGCCGCCGCCGATCGCCGCTTCCGGCGACGCGTGCAGGATCGACGGCGAGGCCGACGTGCCGGACTGGCGACCGTCGCCGATGCATGGCAACTGGTGAAAGCCGTGCGCGATCAGCTGCACCGGCGCCCGCATGTTGATCACTTCCGCACCGCCCGGGTATCCAATCGGGCCCGTGCCGCGCATTACCAGGATGCAGCGTTCGTCAATGGCAAGGGCTGGATCATCGATGTGCGCGTGGTAATCCTCCGGGCCATCGAAGACGATGGCACGTCCCTCGAATGCTTCGGGATCGTTCGCGTCCGACAGATAGCGATCACGAAATTCCTTCGAGATCACGCTGGTCTTCATGATCGCGGACTCGAACAGATTGCCACGCAGCACGCGAAAGCCGGCGTTATGCGCCAGCGGCCGCTCGAACGGGCGAATCACCTGCTCATCCTGAATGACGGCGCTGCGACAATTCTCACCGAGGGAGCGGCCGTTGGCGGTCAGCGCCTGCTCGAAGATCAGGCCTTGCCGGATCAATTGCGCTACCACCGCCGGCACGCCGCCTGCGCGGTAGAAATCCTCGCCCAGATATTCCCCGGCCGGCTGCAGGTTCACCAGCAGCGGCACGTCGTAGCCGTAGGTTTGCCAGTCATCGATGTCAAGTTCAACGCCGGTGTGCCGGGCCAGTGCGATCAGGTGCATCGGCGCATTGGTAGACCCGCCCAGGGCGGAATTCACGCGAATCGCATTGATGAATGCATCACGCGTGAGAATGTCGGACGGCTTGCGATCGGCGTGGATCATTTCTACGATCCGGCGCCCGGTCTCGTACGCGCATTCCTGCCGGTCGCGGTGCGGGGCCGGTATCGCCGCCGAGCCCGGCAGTGCCATGCCGAGCGCTTCCGCCAGGCTGTTCATCGTGGTCGCCGTGCCCATGGTGTTGCAGTAGCCGGTGGAGGGCGCAGCCGAAGCCACCAGCTTGATGAACGCCGCGCGATCGATCTCACCGGCAGCAAAGCGCTCGCGTGCTTTCCACACCACCATGCCCGACCCGATGCGCTTGCCGCCGGCCCAGGCGCTGATCATCGGTCCCACCGGGAGCGCGATCGCAGGAAGGTCGACCGTCGCCGCGGCCATCAGGCAGGCCGGCGTGGTCTTGTCGCAGCCGGTGGTCAGAACGACGCCGTCGATCGGGTAGCCGTACAGGATCTCGACCAGACCCAGGTAGGCGAGATTGCGGTCAAGTCCCGCAGTCGGGCGTTTGCCGGTCTCCTGTATCGGGTGCACCGGAAATTCGATCGGAACGCCGCCAGCATCGCGTATGCCTTCCCTGATGCGCTCGGCCAGGATCAGGTGGTGACGGTTGCAGGGTGACAGGTCGGATCCGGTTTGCGCGATACCGACGATCGGACGGCCGGACTGCAGCTCCTGGAGCGTGAGGCCGAAGTTCATGTAGCGTTCCAGATATAACGCGGTCATGTCCGTGTTGTCCTGGTCGTCGAACCAGGCCCGGGAACGCAGCCGACGCGGTGCAGAGGCCGATGTCATGTCGAGTATCCGATTGCCAATGCGAAGCGTTCGCATAGCGCTGTCTTGTTGCCGTATTTACTCAGACAAATTGCCATAGTGGCCCCACCTTGGCAAGGTCATGCGGCACCATCAGTGCGCGACTAGCGCCGCGCCCGGATGCGACTCGAGGCAACTTAATGTGGCTGGCCGGGTGCGAAATTGTCTGATTAAATAGCCAGGATCCAATAGTGAAGAAGCGGCGGATATGATGCGGGGAAGTGCCATGGTTGCGATGCTGGCTGCGGCCGCCTCCCTGACGGGAACCGCCGCCTTTCCGCGCATCGTCGCGGCGTCCGAGCACACGCAACGCACGATCCAGAAGGCGCCCTTCGGTCGCGCCGGAGAACAGCCGGTGGAAATCTATACCCTCACCAATATTCACGGCATCGAAGCTAAGGTCATGACCTATGGGGCGACCATCGTATCGCTCAAGACACCCGATCGGGCAGGTGAGTTGGAGGACATCGTGCTCGGATTCGACACTATCGATACGTACCTCGCCGGCGTTCCGTATTTTGGCGCCACGGTCGGCCGATTCGCGAACCGGATCGCCAACGGCCGCTTTACGCTCGACGGTCACAGCTATCAGCTGCCGCAGAACGACGGGGTCAACAGCCTGCACGGCGGACGGCAGGGCTTCGACAAGCGCGTCTGGAGCGCAACCGCGAGCCGGACCGCGCACGCCGGCGTGCTGCGCCTGACGTACGTAAGCGCGGCCGGCGAGGAGGGCTATCCGGGCGCCCTGACCGCGCATGTGACCTATAAGCTCGGCGACGACGATACGCTCGCGATCGAGTTCCAGGCGACTGCGACCGCGCCGACGCCGGTCAATCTTGCCAATCACGCCTATTTCAACCTCAGCGGTGATCCTACGCGTCCGATCCTGGGGCATCGGCTGACCCTGAATGCCGATCGCTACACCCCGGTCGATGCGACTCTGATTCCGACCGGCGAGTTGCGCGCGGTGGCCGGCACCGCGTTTGATTTTCGCGTACCGCACGAGATCGGCAGCCGAATCAACGATTCGGACGAGCAGCTGGCACGCGGACATGGCTACGATCACAACTGGGTGCTCAATCAGCAGCAACCCGGCGTGATGACGCTCGCCGCGGTGCTGCAGGATCCGGACAGCGGACGGTCGCTGGAGATACGCACCACCCAGCCAGGGTTGCAGTTCTACTCAGGTAATTTCCTGAACGGCAAACCGGCCGGGGGCGGCTCGGTGTTCGAGTACCGCACCGGGCTGTGCCTGGAGACGCAGCATTTTCCGGACTCGCCGAACCAGGCCGCCTTTCCGTCCACGATCCTGCGTCCCGGCCAGGTCTATTCCGAGAAGACTCTGCTGGCGTTTCGCACCTTAAGAGACTAGACATACCTCACACGGGGTCAGGCGGAACAATCCGGCGCCGTGTCCGGGGATGCGCGGCGCAAAGGTGTTCAGGGTGTCGTCGAAATTGCCCAGATCCGCTCGCTGCCACAGGTCGCGCACGCGTGCCGAAGTGCCAATGCCCATTTCCGCCAGTTTGATCGACACCGGCGAGGCCTCCGGGCCGGCCACCGCGGCGTTCAGATTGAAGATTGCGAGGTAGACGTCATCGTGCGGCGACAGCGCCTGCCATACCACCAGACCGTCGCGGCGGAACAGTTCACGGTTGTCGCGGCTCGCCTGGTTGACCGCCAGTACTTCGTCATTGGTCAGCAGTGCCAGCGTCGCATCGTCGAGTACCGCAAGGTCGGCGCCGACGATCAGGGGCGAGCGGGCGATCGACCATAGGCTCATCACGGTGGTTTGTTCGTCCGGCGTGAAGCGAGTCTTGCGGCGCCGCAGTTCCAGTGTGCCGAGCGGCAGCATGTCGGCATCGGGCCAGTTTCCCGCCCGCGTTCGAGCGCTCCAGTTGCGCAGCCGGTCGAACTGCTCCAGCAGCAATGTCCAGGTGTCCCAGAAGTCATCGCTGATGCGCCACATATTCGCGTTTTGTGCGACATCGTCGGCCGCCGCCAGCGGTGTTTCGCCGGGGGAGAGGGACAGCAGCATGGGCCGATGGCTGCGGTCGATCGCCTGGCGTAGCGCGTGGATTTCCGGCTCATTGCGGAAATACGGGCGGCTCATGTCGTCCGCCTTGATGAAATCCACGTCCCAGGACGCCCATAACCCGATCACTGAGTCGTAATAGGCCTGGGCACCGGGCTTGCCCATGTCGATGCCATACATGTCAGAGTTCCAGCTGCAGACGTTGACCCGGTCGGCGATCTCGCCGCAGCGATAGCGCGTCCCGAGGATCGGCAGGTTGCGGTCCGCGGCCTGCCGCGGCACGCCGCGCATCATGTGCAGGCCGAATTTCAGCCCCAGCCGGTGCAGCTTCGCGGCCAGCGGCTGGAAGCCTGCGCCGTGCGCGGCGGACGGAAAGCGGTTGGGCGCCGGAACCAGCCGGCCCCACTGGTCCATCGTCAACTCGGCATTCTTGCGATACTCGAAGCCGCTCGCCAGCGGCTCGTTCCATTGCGCATCGATGGTGAATATGTGGTAGCCATGCGGCAGCAGCTTCTCGGCCATTACGGCGGCGTTGGCGAGCGCTGCCTCCTCATTGATCGTGGTGGCATAGCAATCCCAGGAGTTCCAGCCCATCGGTGGCGTCGGCGCGAGGTTGCGAAAGTCCGGTGTGCGCGCCGCGGCCTGCAGCCCCATGGGACTCAGCGCTATTCCGGCCAGCAGGTCGCGTCGCGAGAGGGGCATGGCGGTACGTGGCCTCAGCTCATTGCAATGTGAGTACGACGACGGATTTTGCCGGCAGCGTCAGCGACAGCTCGCCGCCGCTGACCGAGGCGGCGGTGAACGGCGTGGCGTAGACCGCATACGGGTCTTCAAACGTGTTGTGCGAATCCATCGTCGGCGCGCTCAGCATCTCGCCGCTCACGCGCTGCACGTTGGCGCCGGGAATCGTCGCCGACAGGGCAATCGCCTGGTTCGGGTCGAGATTCACCAAAGCGACGATGATCGCGCCGCCGCTGGTGCGGGCAGCCGAGATACTGACCGCCGGCACCGACACGGTGTCCAGCGAGTACTGCGGTGTCTGCAGGTAGGTCGGCAGCAGCGTTGCATCCTGGAACGCCCGGAACATCCGGAACGTGTAATAGGTTGGGGTCAGCAGCATCTGCCGCCCCTTGGTCAGGATCATCGCCTGCAGCACGTTGACCATTTGCGCGATCGCCGCCAGGCGCACGCGGTCGGCATGGTGGTGGAAGATGTTGAGGTTGATCGCGGCAACCAGCGCGTCGCGCAGCGTATTCTGCTGGTATAAGAATCCAGGCTCGAGGCCGGCACCCGGGTCATACCAGGTGCCCCATTCATCGACCGCAAAGCTGATCTTCTTCGCCGGATCGTACCTGTCCAGGACCGCGCTGTTGCGGGTGATGAAATCCTCCATCTTGAGCGTGTGCGCGAAGGTGGAGATCCACTGATCCTCGCCGAAGCCGGTCGCGGGTCCCTTGTTCTTCCAAGTATCGCCGGGGATGGTGTAGTAGTGAAAGCTGATCGCGCCGATCTCGCGCGCCGGCACCTGTGAACTGAGTGCCTCGGTCCATGAGGTGTCATCGTCATGGCCGCCACTGGCGATGATGGCCGGTCGTGCGCCCTCGGGGGCTTTTAGAAACGTTGCGCTCTGGCGGAACAGGTCCACATAGTGGCTCGGCGTCATGTTGCCGCCGCAGCCCCAGGCCTCGTTGCCAACGGCAAAATACGCAATCTTCCAGGGGCCCGGATGCCCGTTGCGGGCGCGCTCAGCGGTCAGCGACGTGGCCCGGTCGGAGGTCATGTACTGCAGCCACTCGGCCATCTCGGCGGCCGAGCCGGTGCCCAGGTTGCCGTTGATATATGCGTCGGCGCCTATCAACTCGGCGAAGTCGAGAAACTCGTGCGTGCCGAACTCATTGGTCTCCGGCACGCCGCCCCAGTTGGTGTTCAGCGTCACGCGGCGCTTGGCGCGCGGACCGATGCCGTCGCGCCAATGGTATTCATCGGCAAAGCAGCCACCCGGCCAGCGCACCACCGGCACGTGCAGGTCGCGCAGCGCTGCCACCACGTCGTTACGAAAGCCGCGGGTATTGGGGATCGACGAGTGCTCCCCGACCCACACACCCTCGTAGATGCCGCGGCCCAGATGCTCGGCGAATTGCCCGTAGATGTGGCGGTCGATCGTGGCCCCTGGCCGGTCGGCGTGAATCACGGCGCTCGCGGACGGAGCAGGGGCGCTTTGCGCCCAAATCTGCGGTGCCCATAGGGCGATGGATGTCAGCAGCAAGACCCCTCGCATGGACATTCTCCCAGGAAGAAACGGCCGGGATGAAGCCTACACGAAGGCCGCCGGCCAGTTGTCGGCCGTCCAGCCCAGCGGCGCGATTCGCAGCGTCGGCCGGCCGTTGTGCTCGGCGTCGTAGGCGTGATAGACGATGTAGTCCTTGCCGTCGTCGCGCAGGATCGCGATATGCCCCGGTCCGCGCCAGCGCGGTTGTCCCGGGGGCGCCGCCAGTACCAGCGTGCCGCCGCCTTCCAGCATCGGCTTGCCGCTCTGGTCGACATAGGGGCCGAGGATATCTTTCGAACGGCCGACCACCGTGTAATAGCTGCTGTCGGCGCCGCGGCAGCAGAAATCGAACGAGGCGAACAGATAATAGTTGCCGGCGCGCTGGATGATGAACGCCGCCTCGATCGCATCCGGCGGCTTGGGCCGGCGCGCGAGATTTTGCCGCTGTGCATCCGGCAGCGGTTTGCCGGTCGCAGGATCCAGCTGAATGATCTTCAGCCCGGTCCAGAAACTGCCGAACGCGAGCCAGTGCTTGCCGTCGCGATCGATGACGCGGTTCGGGTCCAGCGCATTGAAGTCGTCGCTCTTTTGCGATTCGAGCACCAGACCGCGATCCTGCCAGCCATAGCTGGCATCGGCGCGATTGAGCGTAGCGGTAGTTGCCAGCCCGATCACCGAGCGGTTGGAGCCGAAGGTCGATACCGCGTAGTACAGCCAATATTGGCCGTTGAAAAACGAGATGTCGGGAGCCCAGATTGTTTCAGTGTGCGGTACGGCCTGCTTGGCCCAGTCAGGCATCTCGGCAAACACGTGGCCGGCGCGTTCCCAATGCAGCAGATCGGTCGATCGGTAGCACGGGATCTGCGCCGGGGTATCGGCGCGCGGCGTGGTGCAGAACACGTAGTAACTGTCGCCGGCCTTGATGATGCACGGATCGTGCACCGGATACAGATCACCGGTCAGTTTCGGGTTCAGCGGCGCCAGTGTCTGCGCGCCGCTGCCCCTTGCGGCAAGCGCGGCGAAGCCTGCCACAGCGCCCTGCAACATCCATCGCCGCGTCTGCACGATGTCCGCTCCGATAACAGCTACAGCTTGTAGCGCAACCCGAGCGCGTAAGTCTGGTCGAAGCGGCGCGTATCACGCGGATACACGGACGGGCTGCCGAAGTAGTCCTGGTAGTCGCTGTTGAGCATGTTGGTCGCGTCGAACGTGACCGTGAGCTGCTTTCCGATCCGGTAGCTGGTCGACAGGTCAAGCCACGGCTGCGCGTGCGAGAAGATGACCGTCGGTTCCGCCGGCTGCGCGCCGCCTGGGGCTGGGCCGACGTTGAAGCCCGAGCGCCAGTTGTAGGCCATCCGGAACTCGACCGGCCCCTTCTCGTAGATGCCGATCAGGTTGTAGGACCACTTGGATATGTTCTGGAATGGACCGTCCACGTAGGTGCCGTTGGCCTGGACGCCCAGGCCCTTGAAGATGCCGGGCAGCTGATCGAAGAACTGCGTGTACCCCACCTCGACGCCATCGATGTGTCCCGAGGGTGCGTTCACCGGTTCGGTGACCTGGTAGACGATGCCCGCGATCGTCTCCGGCAATATGCCGTTTTGGATGTAGCCGTCGATCTTGCGATAGAACACCGCGCCGGTCAGCGAGTTCTGCCGTCCGAAGTAATACTCCAGCGACACATCGCCGTTGGTCGAGCGCTCGGGGTTGAGGTCAGGATTGCCGCTGGTGCCCGATCCGAGCAGCGTCGCCGTCGAGGCCGACAGCGACAGGCCGGGATCGAGCTGCAGGAAGGTCGGACGCGTGACCGTGCGGCTGGCCGCAATGCGCAGGAACAGGTCGTCCTGCAGCGCCAGCCGTGCGTTCAGGCTCGGCAGCCAGTCGAGCGAGTTCTTGTCGGTCACGGTTGGCAGATAGGTGAAGGTGTAATTCACGCTGTTCGGTGTGGTCACGAGCAGCGAGTTGCCCTTATAGGTCGCGTGGGTATCGACCAGCCGCAGGCCGAGATTGCCGTCCAGCAGGTGCGAACCCAGCGGAAAGCCGAAATTGGCCTTCACATAGCCGGAGTAGCTGAGTTCGCGGTCATCGAACGCCTGCGTCGGGTCGCCCGGCGGCGGCTGGCCGGTCGGGGACTGGTCGAACAGTTCGCGCAGGTACGGCGCATTGCCGATCAGCCAGCTCGGGTTGGCGTCGACCCAGTTGCTGATACCGAACTGGCCGTTGAACTGGCTGCCGCTGGTCTGATGCCAGGCCGTACCCGGCAGCGATGTCAGCGCCTTGCCGCAGGCCGGCGAGGCGATGGCCGCTGCTACGGCCGCGTACGTTGGACTGGACGGGTCGGCGGTACCCAGGCAGTCGAGGCCGCCCTGGTTGTCCTCGGTTTGAGCTGCGAAGTGGTCGCCGAGGCGCACGCCGGTCTCTATCGATTTGACCGGGGTGTCGCCGCCCAGTTTGAATTTCAAGTCACCGCGCCAGTCGACCTCGTCGCCCTTCTGCACCCACCACTGATCGTACAGCTGGCGCAAGTGGAACTGTGACGGGTCGTCCAGGTTGAGTCCGGTGACGTTCATGTACGGCGTGTCGGTACCCTTGTAGTTGAAATCCGCCGTGTAGCCGTCCGCCGGCGGGTTGTACTGCGTGTCAAGGATGATGCCTTCCTGGGTGTTTTGGCTCCAGGTGAAATCCACCTCGGTGCTGAAGGTCACGTTCTCACCGGTCCACTTACCGCCGGTCGCGATCTGATAGGTGTCGGTCTTCGGTATGAACGCCTGGTCGCTGGTCAGGTCGTAACAGCCGCCGGTGACAGTCTTGACCTCATCGGTGCCCGGAAACACCGTTGCGGTGGCCGGATTGGCACAGATCCACGGCAGCCCGACGAAGAAGTCGGTGTTATTCGGGTTGCGATAACGGGTGTAGAACGTTTCGGCGAACAACTCGGTGTTCGCGTTCGGGGCCCACTGCGCTGCCAGGTTGACCGACAGGCGCTGGCGATCGCCAACCATCGACTGCGCGCCCTCGGTCAGCGGAATCCACGCGGTGCCGCCGGCGCCGGTGGAACCGGGAACCGGCCCGATCGACTGGGTCGAAATGTAATTGTCCAGGATCTCCTCTTTCCAGCGGTCCTTCGAGAACGACACGTCGCCCAGCAGACCGAATTCCCCGGCCGAGGTGTTCCAGCGGTTGCTCAGCAGCAGGCTGGCACGCGGGTCGGTGTCCTTCGACAGGGTGCTGTAGGTGCCCATGGCGGTGCCGCCGGCCTCGAAGCCGTCGAAGTCGAACGGCCGATGCAGTCGCACATCGATCAGGCCGGCGATGCCGCCCTCAATGTCATCGGCGCGCGGGGATTTCTCGACATCAACCCGCGACAGCAGTTCGGCCGGTATGTCCTGCAACGTGATGTAGCGGCCGAAGGAGGTGAAGATGTCGCGGCCGTTGAGCGTGGTCGCGATGTCGGGCAGGCCGCGGATCAGCAGCTGCGTGGCTTCCGCCGCGTTGCGGCTGATCTGCACGCCGGTGACGTGCTGCAGCGCCTCGATGACGTTGTTGTCCGGCAGTTTGCCGATATCTTCCGAAACGATGGAGTCCACCACCTGATCGGCGTTCTTCTTGATGTCCTCGGCCGATTTGACGCTGGCCCGTACGCCGGTGATGACGATGGTTTCCAGCGTTTCGGGCTGATCGGCGGCGGGCGGGGCGGCGGGCGCCGCCTGTCCGAAGGCGATGCCGGTGACTATCGACGCAGCCACGCCGGTCACGGCTGGCCACAGAGCCTTATGCAACTTGACCATTGTTCTCCCCCTTGTCAGAGCGCAGCTTTCTTCGCCCCAGCGGGCGTCTCCTGCGCCTATAACTCAGACAATAAGCGAAGCCGCGTCCGCGGACAAGATCGGCGTGTCATTTTGTCTGAGTTTTGTGGCATCTTTTCCCGCCGCGGGGAAATGGTAGCGCTCACTGTGCGTTTCTCGGCAAAAAGGCAGCGCTAGCCCGCTATGGCTAATGGAGTTCACGCCAACGCATCGCCCGCGTTACCAGTAACCCAGGGCGGCGACAGCCGCAATCGGGTCGGCAACTCGCGGCCGCGCTGACAGTCGCGGTTTGCGTTTTGGGGTGCGCCGCAGATAACATCGTGGCTCGCGTGTCTTGATCGCCACATCTAAACTATCGGCGGCTCTGTTGGAGTGCTGCGGTATTGCTCCAGCGGGTCCGACTCAAAATTGTCGCGCAAACCTTCACAGCTGACACACCTCGCCCGTAGGGAATCCGAACCGGGAGCGGGACCCAAGGCGCGCGACAAGGCGCTGCGGTTGCACGGCACCATTGCGCGCAAGCTGGGGATCTCGATTGTCTCTGGCCGCTTCAAGCCCGGCGATCTGCTCAACGGCGAGATCGCCTCGAGCGAGCAGTTCGCCGTGTCGCGCACCGCATACCGGGAGGCGGTGCGAATTCTCGCCGCCAAGGGTCTGGTGGACGCAAGGCCAAAGGTCGGCACCCGCATCAACGCGCAGTCGGAATGGAACCTGCTCGATCCTGACGTTCTCGACTGGACGTTCGAATCCGAGCCCGATCTGCAGCTGCTGAACAGTCTGTTCGAACTGCGCAATGTGGTGGAATCGGCCGCGGCGGGCATGGCCGCGAAGCGGCGCTCGGCGGCGCACCTGAAAGCCATGCGCGCAGCCCTGGACGGTATGGCGACGCACACGCTGGCGACCGAGGCCGGGCGGCAGGCCGATCTGGATTTTCACACTACGTTGCTGACCGCGACCCACAACCCGTTCATCATCTCACTGACCAACGGGGTCAATGCCGCGATCAGGACCACGACCATTTTCAAGCAGCGCGAGCGGCCGCTGCGCCGCGATCCGCTGCCGGATCATATGCGGGTATTCGAAGCGATCACCGCCGGGGAAGTGGGCAAGGCTGAGCGGGCGATGAGCGAACTGATCGAGCTGGCCCGCATCGATACGCCAGCCTCGAAACGCCGGCCTCGCAAGCGCGGCCGCTGACCACGCCGGCCGGCTCCGGCAGGTGCTGAAATATTGTCTGAGTTATTTTATGATGCCGTTCGCGCCGCCAATCCCCGCAGACGCTCATGCCTTTGAACGGCCAGCTCATTATCGGCTATGACCGCGTGGCCACCGCATCGAGCTTCCGCGCCACCGATGCGGCGCGCGGATCACAGCTCGATCCGCCATTCTCTATTGCCGGCGCCGCCGAGGTGGCTCGCGCCTGCGCGCTGGCCGCTGCCGCATTTGATCCCTACCGCCAGGCCGATCTCGCCACGCGGGCGCGATTTCTCGAGACCTGCGCCGCCCGGATCATGGGATTGGGCGACGAATTGCTGGAGCGCGCCGCACTGGAGACGGGATTGCCGCGCGCGCGACTCGAGGGCGAACGCGCACGTACCGTCGGCCAGCTGCGCCTGTTCGCGCAGGTGGTGCGGCAGGGCGACTGGCTCGGGCTGCGCATAGATCCGGCGCTACCAGAACGCAAGCCGTTGCCGCGCGCCGATCTGCGACAGCGGATGATCGCACTGGGCCCGGTTGCGGTGTTCGGTGCCAGCAACTTTCCGCTGGCGTTCTCCGCCGCCGGCGGCGATGTTGCCTCGGCACTGGCGGCCGGATGCCCCGTGGTGGTGAAGGCACATCCGTCTCACCCGGGCACCTCGGAGCTTGCCGCCGGCGCCATCAGCGATGCCGCCAGGGAATGCGACCTGCCCAGCGGCACCTACTCCCATCTGAGCGGGCCGGCGAACGAACTCGGATCCGCGCTGGTGAGCGACCCGCGCATCAAAGCGGTGGGATTCACCGGGTCGCGGGCCGGCGGCCTGGCGCTCACCAAACTGGCGGCCACGCGCGCCGAGCCGATCCCGGTGTACGCGGAGATGAGCAGCGTCAATCCGGTGGTTTTATTGCCGGGTGCCTTGCAGACGCGCGCCGAGGCGATGGCGGCCGGATTCGTCGCCTCGCTGACCATGGGAAGCGGACAGTTCTGCACTAATCCGGGCCTGCTGATCGCGATCACCGGCCCGGGCCTCGAACGCTTCATCGCTGCGGCCGCCGATGCGCTGGCAAAAACCGCGCCCGGTCAGATGCTGTCAGCGAATATCTGCGCCAACTACCAGCAGGGCGTTGCGCGATTGCGCGCGCATGCACAGCTAACACATCTGGCGAGCGGTGTGGCGGCCAGCGCTGGCGCCGGCACCTGCGCCAGCGGCGCGCTGTTTCAGGTGCAGGGCCAGCAATTCATCACGGAACCCGCGCTGGCCGAGGAAGTATTCGGTCCCAGTTCGCTCGTCGTCCGTTGCCGCGACAGCGCCGAGTTGCAGCAGGTATTGAGCCATCTGGAAGGTCAACTTACCGCGACGCTGCATCTGGAAACCAGTGACCACACGATAGCCGCGCAATTGCTGCCGGTGCTGGAACGCAAAGTGGGGCGTATTCTGGTCAATGGCTGGCCCACCGGCGTCGAGGTGTGCCACGCGATGGTACACGGCGGACCGTATCCGGCCAGCTCGGACTCGCGTGTGACCTCGGTCGGCACGCGCGCCATCGAGCGCTTTTTGCGCCCGGTGTGCTATCAGGACGTACCACAGAATTTGCTGCCGGCGGAATTGCGTGACGACGCAGCATCGCGGCTGCGCCGGCTGGTCGACGGCCAGTATCTGTCGCCATGACGCTGCGATTGATCCAGATGCTGGGCACCGACGGCGGCAGAACTGTGATCGCCAGCAACGGCGGCACGCAGGCCCGGCGGGTGATCGGTGCCACCACGGTATACGCGCTGGCGCATGCCGCCATAGCCGCCCACTCGACGCTGGCCGCAGTGGCGGATGCGTTCGGGTATGGCGAATTCGTCGACGTCAATGATGCTCTGCGCCGTGGCCGCATCCTCGCGCCGGTCGATCACCCGGATAGCGCGCACATGCTGCTCACCGGCACCGGACTCACGCATCTGGGCTCCGCCGATGCACGCGATCGCATGCACGCCAAAGCGCAGTCGCACACTGCGAGCGATTCGATGAAGATGTTTCAGATGGGGGTGGAAGGTGGCAAGCCGGTGCATGGCAAGCCGGGCGTGCAGCCGGAATGGTTTTATAAAGGCGACGGCAGCAGCATTGTCGGGCCGGAACAGCCATTGACGTCGCCCGCCTTTGCGCTCAACGGCGGCGAGGAGCCGGAGATTGCCGGCATCTACGTCATCGCCGCCGACGGCAGCCCGTTCCGCCTGGGATTCGCCCTTGCCAACGAGTTTTCCGATCATGTGATGGAGCGCATGAACTACCTGTACCTGGCGCATTCCAAATTGCGCCCGGCGTCGATCGGGCCGGAGCTGCTGGTCGGCGAGCTGCCGGCGGATATCCATGGCACCGCGCGTATCCGTCGTGCCGGCAATCCCATCTGGGAAAAGCCGTTTCTGACCGGAGAGGCGAACATGTCGCATCACCTCAGCAATCTGGAGCATCATCATTTCAAATACCCGCAGTTTCGCCGGCCCGGCGACCTGCACGTACACTTCTTTGGCACTGCCACGATTTCCTTCGCCGACGGCGTACTGGCGCAGGATGGGGATGTATTCGAAATCGAGGCGCAACCGTTCACGTTGCCGCTGCGCAATCCATTGCAAACCGTGCCTTCGCCGCCGACCGCGGTCAGCATTCTCTAGGTCGCTGCCTTCGACAGCAGGCCACCAGGAATAATGGGGGAGTTCGTGCAGTCGCTGTGCGTTGTCATCGCCAGCCTGGGGACCGCTGCCGCTGATCGGCATCTGCCGGTGAGGACGGCGTGAGCGCGCTCGAGGCGCCCGCCGGCGCGGCGCCGGGCTCGGTCTTCAACCTCGAGGACTGGCTGGTGGTGGCGCTGTTCATCACCGTCATGCTGGTCATCGTCCTGTACGCGATGCGATCCAAGGCGCGGTCCGGCAAGGATTATTTTCTATCGAGCCGCGATAGCAACTGGGTGCAGATCGGCAGCTCGATCTTCTCCTCCAACATCGGCTCGGAACATCTGGTCGGACTGGCGGGCGCGGGATTCGCCACCGGCATGGCGATGGCGCACTGGGAGATGCAGGGGTGGCTGATCCTGCTGCTCGGCTGGGTATTCGTGCCGCTGTACGATCGCATGAAGGTGTTCACGATGCCGGAGTTCCTCGAGCTGCGATTCAGCCGCGGATCGCGCAATGCACTGAGCATCCTTAGCATCGCAAGCCTGGTGCTCACCAAGATCGCGGTCACGATCTACGCCGGCGATGTGGTGGTACGCACGCTGCTGGGCATCGATACCGTGAATATTCTGGGCACCAGTGTCGATGTGTTCTGGATCATTGCGCTGGGCCTGGCTTTCACCACCGGGCTCTACACCGTGCTCGGCGGGCTGCGGGTCATCATGTACACCGCCGTGCTGCAGGCACCGGTGCTGATTCTCGGATCGGTCTGCATTCTGTACGCGGGACTGAGTGCGCTCGGCCACGGCAGCCTGATCGCCGGCTGGCAGGTGACGGTCGCCGCCGCCGGCGCCAACATTCACCTGATTCGCCCGCTCGGGGATCCCGAATGGTCGTGGGCGGCGGTGCTGCCGGGTTCGGCGATCATCGGCTTCTGGTACTGGTGTACCGATCAATACATCGTGCAGCGTGTGCTGGCCGGGCGCAACCAGCAGCAATCGCGCCGCGGCGCCATCCTGGCTGCGGTCTTGAAGCTGACGCCGGTATTCATCTTCCTGGTGCCCGGCATCATCGCCTTCGCGTTGACGCAGTCACCGCAGATGGGTTTCAAGACCAGCGGCGATGCTGCCTATACGTCTCTGGTGGCGCAGATCCTGCCGCACGGCCTGCGCGGCATGGTCGCCTGCTCGATGATCGTGGCGCTGATGGCATCGTTGGCATCCAAGTTCAATGCCTCCGCGACCCTGTTCACGATGGACTTCTTCCGCGAGTGGTATCCAGACGCATCGGGCAGGACCGAAGTGTTCGTCGGGCGAATAGCGACCGCGGTCATCGTAGTGATGGGGATCTGCTGGGTGCTGGTGATCAAGAGCCTGCATTCCGACCTGTACGTCTACCTGCAGAGCGTGCAGGGCTATCTATCGCCGGCGATCGCGGCGCTGTTCCTGCTGGGTGTGTTCTGGACCCGAGCTACGGCGCCGGCGGCTTTCTGGGCCTTTGTGGTCGGGATCATCGGCGGCTTCGCACGCCTGGCGGCCGACCTGGTGATGCGCAATGACGGCGTGACGGTGGCGACCCTCAAGCAGCAGCTCTACCGGCGCGCGATCACGCAGCACCAGTACGACACGGCGATCGCGCCAATCAGGGCCGCGCATGGCTGGATCTTCGAGTTCTGGAATATCCACTGGCTCTACTACACCCAGATATTGCTGCTGGTCACGGCCGCCCTGGTCGTGGTCATCAGCCTGCTCACCAAGCCGCCCGATCCAAAAGTGGTGCGTGTCACCTGGTATGGCGCCAGCGCCGAGGAGAAAGCCGCGACCCGTGCCAGCTGGGGAACCTCGGATGTGGTGTGGAGCCTGATCGTGCTGGCGGCGGTGGTGCTGTTCTATATCGCGTTCTGGTGACGCTCAGGCAGACACCGGCTGATACAGGCGCGTGCTCTCCAAACCAACTGCATAGTAGGGCTTGAAACTCTGCGCGCCATCGGCGGTGACCACGCGCCACTCGCTCGAACGGGCTGCAACCTGGCGCACCGACATTAGCTCGCGGCGCGTGAACGGCAGCATGCGATCACCGAGCGCGAACAGCGCCAGCGGACCCTGCATCAGCGCCACCAGGTCAGGATGCTGCCGGTCCACCATCTCCAGCCGCAGTGGCCGGTCGAGAATGAGCTCGATGCGGTCGCCGTCGTTCCAGGTGCGCCGGATTTCGTGCCAGCTGCCGGCAACGATTGGCTGCGGCACGCGCTGGCCGTTCACGCTGATGGTGCTGTTGCCGCCGGCCCAGGCCGGGATGCGCAGCGTGATCGAGAACGTCTGCGGGGTTGCGGTGGCGAGCGCGATCTCGATCGCGGAATCGAGCGGATAAGCGGTGCTCTGCTGCAGGCTCAGCGCGCGGCCGTTCTGCCGCCAGGACAGCTTCGACGGCAGGTACAGGTTCACCACTGCACCGCGATCGCTCAGCAGATAAGCGCTGATCCCATAGTCGGCCACCATCTGGCCGAGCGTACCCGAGCAGCACGGGCAGCGGTATTCAAAGTATGTCTTCGAGCCGCTGGCGTTGTAGTCGGCGTAATAGAACGCGGTGCCATCCGGCTTCATCGGCAATGCGCCCAGCACCGTGTTGTAGAGCACCCGCTCCATGCTGTCGCCGTAGCGGCTGTCGAGCGTGACGGCCATGAGGTAGCGCGCGATCTTGAAATGCCCGTAGGCACCGCACGGGGTTTCGAAGCTGGCGTGCGTGTTGCCCAGCGACTCGCCTAGCGCTCCCGACCCCGGAACCACAAAGCCCTCGTTCGGCCCCCAGCCTCCGGTTGCGTAACTCTGCGCCAGCACGAAATCAAAACCATTTCTGGCCGCCTGCAGGTGCTTGGGATCTCCGTCCACCAGATAGGCCTGCATGGCGGAACTGAGCGCATTCACATGGCTGTAGGCGTGTTTGCCCGGCAGTACGTTGTCGCCGCGAGCCAGTGGATCGAAGTAGTCGGCATCGAGCAGATAACGCGCTGCAAGCTCGCGATAGCGAAGGCCGGCGCCTCGACGCCAGGCGAGATAGAGATTTTCTGGCAGTGTGTATGACTCGTCCCAGGTGAAGGCGATGTTGGGATGTGGTCGCGCCGCCATCTGCGGGCGCGTGAGCGCCTTCTCCGGCAGGTGCGGCAGCGCTGCGTCGAGCGTGGCATCGAGCGCCGTCAGCGCGCGCGGGTCTCTCGCCAGCTTATGCGCGTCGATGAGCCCGATATTGATCTTGTCGAACAGGTACGCCGGCAGCGGATAGCCGTCGTACAGACGCGGCGTTATCGTCGCAGCGTATCCGGCCACCAGTCGCTGCACCTTTTGCCGGGTGGCTTCATCGCCGGTGACGGCATAGGCACGCGCCAGGCTGGAGATGTACTGCCCCAGACTGTGGCCGGGGATGAACCCATGCATATCGCGCGGCGGGTCGAAAGCGGCTGAGGAGTTGTACCAGCCGCCCAGATCATCGCCCGGGGCAGCCAGGCCTGCGGCCGTCCGATACGGCTTGAGGAGCGCGTCCTCGTCCATCGCCAGCAGCGTGGCATGCTGCGCGCGAAACTGATCGAGCAGCGGCCCGTCGAGCAGCGTGACGTCGGCGTACGCAGCGGGCTTGAGGCCGGGGGAAGACGAAGCTGCAGCGACATGAAATGCGGCCGCATTGCCGGTGAGCGCGCTGAGCGTGGATAAGCCGCCCAATTGCAGCAGCCCGCGCCGTGACAACCGGCCCATCGCCACCTCTATTTGTCTGACATTTAACCAAGCATAACCCGTGTTCGGTCGGATATCAGTGCCCGCACACCGGGTAGCAGCACCGGGGGTTGCGGACAATTATTCATAATGATTCTCATTCTTATGTCGATTCGTCGTGGCGGCAGTCCGGTATGGTGGCGCATTCCCGAAAGCCGCCTTGCTACCTAAGTATCTTTGGCGCTGGCAGTGACACGGCCATGACAAATTGGCCGCCCGCGGCGCTAGCCTGCCGACGGTGGAATTGCGCGATATCAACGTCCTGCACTGGCGCGGCGCACTTGTCGCCGCCGGTGCCGCCCCCCTGGCACGATCGGGCCTGGACTGGTTTGCTATCGATACCTGTCAGCGGCGCGTGGCGGTAGTTTGTGGCGCTGAGGCCGCGGCGCTCGCGCGGCAGGAATTTCCCGTCGACGGAGCCCTCGAGTGTTTCGAGGGTGCGGATGCGTACGCGTATCTGCTGCGCTTTGCCGCCGGCCTGGAAAGCAAACTGGTCGCCGAGACCGAGATTTTCGGCCAGATCAAGCAGGCCTGGCGCGAGTTCTCGGAGCGCGCCTCGCCGCTGGCGCGCGAGCTCTCGCCCTGGGTGCAGCTGCTGTTTCAGGACGCCAAGGCAGTGCGCGCGCAGCACCTGGGGAGCCTCGGCAGCGCCTCCTACGGCTCGCAGACGCGCCGCTTGCTGGGCGATGAGGCCGGCGGCGGTGCGACGCTTCTGATCGGCGCCGGTCAGCTGGCACAATCGATCGCGCCCTGGCTCACCGGCTCGCAAATCTGGCTGTGGAACCGCACCGGCGAACGCGCCGTCGAGCTGGCGCGCGAGTTGGCGAAGCGCGATCCGGCACGCCCGGTGCGTGTGATCGAAGGCGAGCTGGAGGCGGAACTGGCCGCCTGGCGCCGAGCGCGCAACGTGATCGTGTGTGTGCCGGGCCAGCCCTCGCGCGATGTGGCGCGCGTTGCCGCCTGGCGCGAGCGCGAAGATCGTGCTGGGCGCGTGATTCATCTGGGGCTGGGTGCGGAGGGCGCTGCGCCGTGGAATGCACTGCCGGAGCTGGTCAGTCTCGGCGCCCTGTTCGACATGCTGCAGGCGCAGTCGGAGCTGCGTCGGCGCCAGTTCGAGCGCGCGCGCCGCGCCTGCCAGGAGAAAGCCCTGTTGCGCTCGCTCGGCGCGAACTCCTCGCACCCGCACAGCTGGGAAGATCTCGCCGCCTTCGATAGTCTTTGAGCCATGCTGCCGCGGGCATTGAAGCTCGGCACGCGCCGGTCCGCTCTCGCACGTGCACAAAGCGCCGCCGTTGCACGGCAGCTCGAACAGCTGCACCCCGGCCTCGCGGTCGAGCTGGTCGGCATCGAGACCCGCGGCGACCGCATCCTCGATTCGCCGCTGTCGAGCGTCGAAGGCAAGGAATTCTTTACCGATGACCTGGACGCGGCGCTGCTCGCCGGCCAGGTCGATTTCACCGTGCATTCTTATAAGGATCTGAGCCTGGAGCGCTCGGCGCGCCTGCTGCTCGCGGCGGTGCCGCGACGCGAGCTGCCGCACGACATTGCGGTGTTTGCCGCCGACGTCCCCGAACGCCTGGCGGCCGGCCATGAGCTGGTGCTCGGCAGCTCCTCGCCACGGCGCGCCAGCTTTGTGCCTGATTTCCTGCAACGCGTGCTGCCGCGACGAATCTCGGATCGGCGCACACTCGGGCGCGTGCGCCTGGTCGACCTGCGCGGCAATGTCGACTCGCGGCTGCGCCGCCTGCGTGAGCCGCGCGGCTCCACGCGGCAGCTGGATGGCATTGTGCTCGCATTTGCCGGTCTCGCGCGGCTGTGGGCCGATGCCGCCGGACTGGCGCTGATGCGCGAGTTGTTCTCGGGTCTGCAGCGCATGGTGCTGCCACTGTCGGTATGCCCCGCGGCACCGGCCCAGGGCGCGCTGGCGGTCGAGTGCCGTCCGGGCGATGCTGAAACCGTGGCACTGCTGCGCGCCATCGATCACGCGCCCACACGCGCCGCGGTCGCGATAGAGCGCGCGCTGCTGGCGCAACGCGGCGGCGGCTGCCATCAGCGCTTCGGTGCCACCCAGGTCGAGCTGCCGGGCGTCGGCACGCTGCTCTACCTGCGCGATGGCGGCGACACCGACGTGCAGCTCGATGTCGCTGCGCCGCAGCCGCAGCCGCAGTGGACGCCCGCGACGCCGCTCGAGCCGCCGGGCCACGCCATCAAAGCCTGGGACGGCAGTCGGGCTGAGCGCCCGGGTGTTGAACCGGTCGCCGCCGGCGTTGCGCGCAGCACCGAGCGCCTGAGCCGCGCCACGGCGCTGTTCGTCAGCCATCGCCGGGCACTGCCCGAGGGCGAAGCCACGCACATCCCCTCGGCCGTGCATGTCTGGGTGCCCGGTATCGACACCTGGCAGGCGCTGGCGGAGCGCGGCGTGTGGGTAGAGGGCTGCGCCGAAGGCCTGGGCTTTGGCGCGCTGGAAACGATGTTGTCCGAGCCGCTGTTGCAGTTGCCGCCGCGCGATCAATGGACGGTGCTGACCCACGCCGACGCCGTCGAGGGCTGGCCGGCGGGCGATGTGATCGCAACCTACCGGCATGCGCCGGGCGCCGCGCCGGAACCGGCTGCCGGTGCGCCGCCAGCCGATGCCACGCACGTGTACTGGTTCAGCAGTGCCCAGTTCGAACGCTGGCGCGGCCTGCTGGGGCCCGGCGTGCAGCACGCCTGCGGCCCGGGCAAGACCTATGAACACCTGCGCCGCGCCGGGGTGCAGAATCTGCGGGTGTTCCCGCAACCGGCGCACTGGCGCCACTGGCTGGGCGTGTGACTCGCAGTGCAGGTCAGGGCGGCTTGAGCATCGTGCCGATGCGGCGCACCGCATTGATCGCGGGCGCCGCGCTGGTGTGGCTGGCACTGCAGCTGGTGCTGCTGGTGTGGTGGGCGACGGTGATCGAGCGTCAGGCACGGCGCATCGCCGCGCTGCAGGCGCTCGGCGCCGGCGGCCAGGATCTTGCCGCCGCGCAGTGGTCGCGCACGCGGCTGATGCTGATCGGCGAGTCGAGTACCTTTCTGGCGCTGTTGCTGGCGATATCGCTGCTGCTGGCGTGGTTGTACTGGCGCGAACAGCGTCGCGCCCGCAGCATGCAGGCGTTTTTTGCTTCGGTGACCCACGAGCTGCGCACGCCGCTGACCAGCATCCGGTTGCAGGCCGAGGCGATCGCGGAGGGCGCCCAGCGTGTGGAACTGGCGCGCCGACTGCTGGAGGATTCGCATCGCCTGGAATCGCAGATCGAAAAAACCCTGGAGCTGGCGCGCATCGAGGGCGGCGGTTCGCTGGCCGATCAGGAGATACCGCTGCATCCGTGGCTCGCGCATTCGATCCGCGACATTGCCGGGGCGCATGGCGCACGCCTGGATCTGCGCGCACACCTGGACGCCAGCCTGCCGCCGGTGGAAGCCGACGCCGCGGCGCTGCAGTTGATTCTGCGCAACCTGGTCGAAAACTCGGTGCGCCATTCGTGCATCACCCCGGTCAGCGTGCGGCTCACTGCAGTACGGCAGGGTCGCTACGTGGTGCTCGAATACCAGGACAACGGGCGCGGAGTCGCCGCCGGCACCGGTCGCCTGGGGCGCCTGTTTGGCCGTGGCGCGGCTTCCCCGGGCGCCGGCGTCGGGCTGTATCTGGTGCGACGCCTGATGCAGCGCATGCGTGGCCGGGCGCGGTTTGACACCGCGCCGGGCGACGGCTTTCGCTGCGAACTGTGGTTTCGGGCCGGCGCATGAGCGGCGGCGCGCAGCTATTGCTGGTGGAGGATGAGCGCAATGTGGCCGAGACGCTGGTCGAGCGCCTGGGCGCCGAGGGTTTTCAGGTGACGCGTGCCGACTCGATCGCCAGTGCGCGCCGGGCGATCGGTAGCGCGCAATTCGAGCTGGCGCTGCTCGATGTCGGCCTGCCGGACGGCAATGGGTTCGAACTGGCACGCCTGGTGCGCGTGCGCGCGCCGGCCACGGCGATCATATTCCTCACCGCCCACGCGGCCGCCGAGGAGCGTATCCGGGGCCTGGAGCTCGGCGCCGACGATTACATCGGCAAGCCATTTCATTTCCGGGAACTGTTGCTGCGGATCCAGAAATGCCTGAAGCGCGCGCAGGAGCTGACCCGCGTGCCGGGCGATATGCGCGGCCAGGTGCGCATCGGGCGCGCGCTGGTGGATTTCGAGCGCTTCTCGGCCACGGTGAACGGCGAGAGCGTGGCGCTGACGCACAAGGAGTGCGCCGTACTGCGGCTGCTGGCCGAGCGGGTCGGCAAGGCCGTGAGTCGCGATGAGATCCTCGATCGCGCCTGGTCGACCGATGAGTTTCCGACCTCGCGCACGGTGGACAATTTCATCGTCCGGCTGCGCAAGCTGATCGAAGTGGACGCGGCCGATCCGCGCGTGATCCGCAGCATCCGCGGGGTGGGCTACCTGCTGACCGAGATAAACCGTGAGTGAGTCGCTGCTGCAGCAGGCGATCGCACGCCGCAATCCGGGTCGGCCGCCGGTATGGTTCATGCGCCAGGCCGGACGCTATCACCGCCACTACCAGCGGCTGCGGGCGCGCCACGATTTCATCGAGCTGTGCAAGCGGCCGCAGCTGGCAGTCGAAGTCACGCTCGGGCCGATCGAGGACTTCGGCTTCGACGCTGCGATCCTGTTTTCCGATCTGCTGTTTCCGCTGGAAGCCATGGGCATGGGCCTGCGCTATGAGCCCGGGCCAAAGCTCGACTGGCACCTGCGCCACACCAGCGACCTGGCGCGTCTGCGGGGCGGTGCGGCGCGTGCGGTGCACATGAGCTTTCAGGCCGAGGCCATTGCGCTGCTGCGTACGCGACTGCCGGCTGATTGCTCGCTGATCGGCTTCGTCGGTGGACCGTTTACGCTCTACGCCTACGCTGTGGCCGGCTCGCACGAGGGATTTGCGCGCGACGGCATCGCCGGGCTCGACAACGGACTCTACAGCGGCTTCAACCAGCGCGTATGTGAGCTGCTGGCCGCCAACATGGTGCTGCAAGCCCAGGCCGGAGCGGATTGCGTGGCAATCTTTGACACGGCGGCGGGTACCCTTGGCGCTGGAGAATTCGCGCGGCTGGCGGCACCGGCGCTGGCGGCGGTGGTGCGGGAGTTTCGCAACCGCTGCCCGGACACGCCGCTGATCTATTATTCGCGCGACACCGGGCCTGCGCACTGGGCGGCGCTGCGCGACATCGATCTGCAGTGCCTTGGTATCGACTGGCGGCACGATCTGCGCGACGCGCTGCTGGGAGAAAGCGATCGTTGGGGTGTGCAGGGCAACATCGATCCGCAGTGGCTGCTGTTGCCACCGGCGGAATTGGAGCGGCGCCTGCGCGCGCTGTTCGCCGGCGTGCTGGCACTGCCGGCGGCCAGGCGCGCCGCCTGGGTCTGCGGCTTGGGACACGGTGTCCTGCAGCACACGCCGGAGGACAACGTGCGGCTGGTGCTGAATGTGCAGCGGGAGATGTTCGGGTGAATGCAACCGTGGCCGATCCGCTGGTGGCGAAATACGATGTCGCCGGCCCGCGCTACACCAGCTACCCGACGGTGCCGTACTGGGAGGCGGCGCCGAACGCCGCACAATGGATCGAGCGCATCGGCGGCGCGCTCGGCCAGGCGAGCGAGCATGGCGCGGCGATCTACCTGCATATTCCATTCTGCCGCGCGCTGTGCACCTTCTGCGGCTGCAACACCCGCATTACCCGCAGCCACGGTTTCGTCGGCCCCTACATCCAGTCGCTGCTGGCCGAGCTCGACCTGTACCGCGGACAGCTGGGCTTGCCGCTGCTGGAATTCGGCGAGCTGCACTTCGGCGGCGGTACGCCGACCTTCCTCACACCCGGCGAGCTCGAGTCGTTGCTGGCCGGCCTGTTCCAGCGGCTTAAGGCCCGCGCCGATGCGGTGGCGTCGATTGAAGTCGATCCACGCGTGACCACCGGTGAGCAGCTCGAGGTGCTGGCGCGCCACGGCTTTCGTCGCATCAGCCTGGGCGTGCAGGATTTCGATCCGCGCGTACAGGCCATCGTCAATCGCGTGCAGAGCGAGCAGCAGGTGCGCGAGGTCACGCAGGCCGCGCGCGCGCTCGGCTACGACAGCGTCAACTTCGATCTGATCTATGGCTTGCCGCTGCAGACGCTGGCGGGCGTCGATGCCACCATGGACGCGGTGTGCCGAATGCGGCCGGACCGCATCGCCCTGTATGGATACGCGCACGTGCCGTGGATCAAACCCGGGCAGCGGCGCTTCACCGAAAGCGATCTGCCGGAAGGCGAACGGAAACGGGCGCTCTATGAGCTGGGCCGAGAGCGCTTGGAGCGCGAGGGCTATCGTGAGATCGGGCTCGACCACTTTGCGCTCGAGACCGACAGTCTGTGGCGGGCGCTGCGCGGCGGTACTTTGCACCGCAATTTCATGGGCTACACGACCGCTTTCACCCGGCCAATGATCGGCCTGGGCGTATCCTCCATTGGCGATGCCGGGGACGCCTTTGCGCAGAATGAAAAGGATCTGCAGCGCTACCAGGAGCGGGTCGCGCTCGGGGAGCTGCCGATCCAGCGCGGCCACCTGCTGGATGCGGAAGACCAGGTGCTGCGCCGGCACATCCTGCGGCTGATGACGCGGCTGCGGACCGACTGGGATCAGCCGACCGACTACACCGAGCACATCAGCACGGCGCTGGAGCGGTTGGCGGAACCGGCCGCCGATGGTCTGGTGGAGCTCGGCGCAGCGAGCTGCCGCGTCACCGAAAAAGGACGCGCCTATCTGCGCAACATCTGCATGGCATTCGATGCCCGGCTGGCGCGCCGCATGCCGGACAAGGCGCTGTTCAGCCGCACGGTGTGATCGGGGCGCCGGGGCAAGTGAGCGGCTTCTAGAACGGCTTTACCACCGCCAGCAGGATGATCGGCACCACCAGCAGCAACGCCGCCTCGTTGAACAACCGCAGCGCAAACGGGCTCGGCAGCGGCGCCGCGTGCTGCAGGCGCCGCAGCAGCAGTCGGCAAGCCAGGTGATAGGCCACAAGCCCGAGCACGAATACCAGCTTGAGCATCAGCCAGCGGCCGCTGTCGTGGAAGCCGAGCCACAGCCACAGTCCAAACAGCAGCGCAAATAAAGCCATGACGCTCATGAAAGCAAATAACTTGCGTGCCATGACTACCAGCCGGCGCACGTCCTCACCCGCGGCACGACCTTCGGCGTAGTGCACGAAAATACGCGGCAGGTAGAACAGACCGGCAAGCCACGCGGTGACCGCAATCAGGTGCAGCGCTTTGATCCACAGCATGATATGGCACCTTAGCGCGACTCGGAGCGCTTAAGCTATCCCCAACATGACGGAACAATCCGAACAACAATCCGAAGCACCAGTCGCCGTGAGCGAGCACGGCCGCTCGGCGCTGTGGATCAGGGCGTTGTCGCGATTGCCGTTCGGCGCGCTGTATCGACTGACCGCGCTCATCATGTGGCTGCTGCGCCATGTGCTTCGTTTTCGCGTCGCGGTGGCGCGTGACAATCTGCGCCGCTGCTTTCCAGAGCGCTCCGAGCCCGAGATCGACGCACTGGTCGACCAGTACTATCGGCACCTGTCGCAGGTGGCCGCCGAATTTCTCAAGACGGCGGACATGTCGGCCGATGAATTGCGCTCGCATCTGGACGTGCAGCACGTCGAGCGCGTGCGCGCGGAGACTGATGCCGGCCGATCGGTCATTGTGCTGGGTGCGCACCAGTGCAACTGGGAGTGGACACTGCAGGCGATGGTGCTGTTTCTGGGAGTGCCGATCGATGCGGCCTACAAACCGCTGCACGCCGCTGGCTTCGACCGCGAACTGCGCACGCTGCGTTGCCGTTACGGCGGGCACCTGATCGCAGCCAAGAAGCTGGTGCGCGAGGTCGTTCGCCGCCGCGGGCAGCCACACGCGGTGGCCCTGCACGCCGATCAGAGCCCGTCCTCCAGCGGCCGGCGCCAGTGGCTGAGTTTCCTTGGCCGCGAGAGCGCTTTCTACCCGGGGCCGGCGGAGATCGCCCGCCTGACCGGGTATGCGGCCTTCTTCGTGCCCATGCGTCGAGTGAGCCGCGGCCACTACCAGCTGGATTTTCTGCCGATCTGCGCCGCCGGCGAGCGGCTCGATCCGGCGGTGTTCACCGCTCGCTATGCGGGTTTTGTGGAAGCAATGATCCGGGAGAATCCCGCCGACTGGACCTGGATTCATCGGCGCTGGAAAGCGGCTCCGCCCGAAGACTCAGGCGCCCAGCCGCCACCGCATTGAGAAACTTAAAGGGCGGAACGGATCGGGGCTTTCAGGCCTGGGCGACGCGTGCGCGTAC
The DNA here is from genome assembly GCA_003132025.1 of Gammaproteobacteria bacterium. Lineage (GTDB taxonomy): Bacteria > Pseudomonadota > Gammaproteobacteria > Steroidobacterales > Steroidobacteraceae > FEN-1191. Next base: position 63,577 of record PKWJ01000054.1, on the reverse strand, counting down.
GCCGTCCCACCAGCAGTGGATGCTGTGTGCCGCCTGGTGCAGGTCGGCGTTGTACTGGGCAAGTAACGCGATTGCTGCGGGGAGCCTTAGTCGTCTGCGAGTCATTGGTGCATCCCTCGACGCGTTACCTGATGCGCCAGATTTTAACATTTCCAGCGCCCGGGACGCTGTCGCCTGATGGCGACATGAAATATAACTGTTTTAAATCAGCGGCTTACTTAGGAAGATTTCGTTTTGTGACAATGATCCTAGGGGGTGGGGTGGTGGTCCCGATGATCTTCCCCGGATGGCGGTTGGTGAGGCCAGTGACGGTGGTGTTGCGCTGCTTGAGCAGCGCCTGGCGGCTGCTCTTAAGGCTTCCGGTGGCGGCCGACTGCACCGGCGGCTTGAGTACGCTGGTGGGCACTGCAGGGGGCGCCGTGGTGCCAGCTGTGTTGGGCTTGTTGGCGGCCACTGCACCTTCGCCCAAGGGCAACATAATCAGCATGATCAACAGCAGCGGCAGGCGGGCGCCTGGCTGGCGGGTAGGCGGCAACTGGCGATGATCGGCGCGCATCGGGCGGATTATACCTGCCAGCCGATCGCCACCCCTGCGCCTACCCCTCAGGCGCGCAGGTCAGTACATGCCACCGTTGATCGACACCACCTGGCCGGTGATGTAGCCCGCGCCGTCGGCGGCCAGGAAATCGATCAGGCTGGCGACTTCGCTGCCGGTGCCGGCGCGCCGCATCGGTACCAGGCGCGCGATCGCGGCGTCATCGAAGGTGGCCTCGGTCATGCTGGTGGTGATGATTCCCGGAGCGATCGCGTTCACCGTCACGCCGCGAGTGGCGACTTCCAGCGCCAGCGCGCGCGTGGCCGAGATCAGCGCGCCTTTGGCGGCGGCGTAATTCACCTGGCCGCGATTGCCGATCAGGGCGGCCACTGAGGATACGTTCAGGATCCGTCCCCAGCGCGTGCGCAGCATCGGCAGCAGCAGCGGTTGCGTGACGTGGAAGAAACCCTGCAGCGAGACATCGATCACCCGCTGCCACTGCAGCGCCGACATGCCCGGAAACACCGCGTCGTCATGGATGCCGGCGTTGTTCACCAGTATCTGAATCGGGCCCGCGGCCAGCATGACCTCGATCGCCGCCTGCGTGCCGGCAGCATCGGTGACGTCGAAGCACAGCGTCTCGGCACTCAGGCCGTCGGCCCGAAGCTGCTGCACCTGGGCTTGCGCCTGCTCGCGCGCCCGATGAGCATGCACGTAGACGTGGTGTCCCGACTGCGCCAGGCGCTGGCAGATGGCGGCGCCGACGCCGCCGCTGCCGCCGGTCACCAGCGCGCGTCGCCCGCTGGAAGTCATGGCCTTACCGCCGGCGAGGTGCGCGAGTTCGGACTCGGCTGCGCGATCGCGACCGCGCCATGCAGCAGGCTCAGGCGGCCCTGCGCCAGCAGCCGCTCGCGATCGTGCAGGGCAAATGAATACAGCGCGCTGACTGCATCGCTGTGCAGGCGCAGGGCGCTGACCAGCAGATCGGGCGCCAGATCGTCCAAGCGGGCCACCGCGAGTTCGACCCGGCGCGCGCTGGTGAGCATGCCAAAGCCGCTGCCACTGGCCGGCGGGCATTGCAGCAGCGCGCCGTGGACGGCCACGGCCTGCGCCGCGTACTCGATGGCGCAGGCGGCGCCGAGCTGCCCGTGGGCGCGCAGCGGATTGTCGATCGCGCAATGACTGGTGCTGCGACATGCAATGCGCTGCAGGTCCCAGGACAGCACCTCTTCCAGCAGGCACATGCTGCCCTGGTGGGGAATATGGGCGGCGATCCATGCGTGATCGAGCTTCAAGTCTGCACCTCCACCGCCAGTCGCGCGGTGTCCAGATAATCCAGTAGCACGGTGCCCGCGCGCCGCTGCGCCAGACGCTCGAGCAGCGGCAGGCTGCGGGCCGCGGGAATTGACGCGCGCAGTGATTCCAGGCCGGCATCATCCATGGTCGCAGCCGGCGCGTCGCTCAAGCGCAGCTGCAGCCGCGGCAGCGCGCTGCCCATGGCCGGCGCTGTCAGCAGCAGCGCGACGCCAAAGGCGTCGGCTACCGGCCGCTTGGCGTGCAGCGGCTGCGGGTAGTCGGCATCGTACGCCAGCAACAGTACCGCCGGCGCGCCGCAGGCCAGCTGCGCCAGGGCCTCCAGCAGCCCGGCGCCAAAGCTGGCATCGCCGGCGCACAGCGAGGTCGAGGCCTCGGTGCAGCCGTAGGCGATGCCCCAGTAGCCGGCGGCCGCATTGTGGACCGAGTTGTGGAAGCGCGTGGGGGAGATCAGCCGATCGTGGCTTGCCAGCGACAGGCAGATTTCGTGGCAGTTGTCGCCGTCGCCGCCGGACGAAGTAAATACCGTCGACAGCGCTCGCACATCGAGTGCGCTATCCGAGCCCGCGTGCGCCAGTGCTTCGGCGCCCACCGCGAGCGCGAGTTTGATCACGCGACCGGCGCGACGCCGTTCCGCCGGCGGCAGCACGGCCGGCGGCGGCAGCACGGTGCGCGCCGCGACGTGCGGCAACTCGCCGTTAAGCACCGCACGGGCTGCGCTCCAGTCGGCGAGACCCGGACCGAGTAATCCCAAGCTGTGGACGCAGCCTGTCAGCGTGCTCATTGGCGGCTAACCTGCGCGGCCAAGCAGCAGCGCGCAGTTGGCGCCGCCAAAGCCGAAGGAGTTGCTCAGTACGCGTCGCAGCGGAGCGCGCTGATTGCCAGTCAGGTAGTTCACTGCCAGTTCGGGATCGCGCTGGCGCAGGTTCAGTCCCCCGGGCATCAACTCGGCCTGGAGCGCGAGTGCGCAGATCACCGCCTCGAGCGCGCCGGCGGCGCCGAGCGCGTGCCCGGTGGCGCCCTTGGTGGAGCTGCAGGGGGTGACGGTGCCGAACAGCGTGGCCACCGCGCGGCTCTCGGCGCTGTCATTGCTCGGCGTTCCGGTGCCGTGCAGATTGATGTAGTCGACATGCTCCGGCGCCAGCCCGGCGTCGGCCAGCGCACGCTGCATGGCGCTGCGCGCGCCGGCCCCTTCCGGGTGCGGACTGGACATGTGATAGGCGTCGCTCGACTCGCCGGCGCCCAGCAGCAGGATCGCCTCGGGATTGAGCGTAGCCGGCGCGCGTTCGAGCAGCGCGAACGCTGCGGCTTCGCCGATCGACAGGCCGTCGCGCGCCCGATCGAACGGCCGGCACGGCTGCGGTGAACTCAGCTGCAGCGAATGAAAGCCGTACAGCGTCGTCAGGCACAGCGAATCGACGCCGCCTACGATCGCCGCGTCGATCTGACCGGCGGCAAGCATGCGCTGTGCGGCGGCAAAAACTTTGGCGCTCGAGGAACATGCGGTGCACACCGTGACCGCCGGGCCGGCCAGCCCGAAGCGGTGGCTGACATAGTCGGCGACAGAAAACGAATTATGGGTACCGCGATAGTCGAAGTCCGCGGTCAGCGCTCCGGTAAGCGGATCGAGATGCCGATAAGCGATCTCGGTCGTCAGGATGCCCGAGGTGCTGGTGCCGAGAAAAACGCCGACGCGTCCTGCGCCCAGGCGCTCGATGGCCGAATGTACCGCGACGTCGAAGCCGTCCTGCGTCAGGCCGAGCTGCGCCAGGCGGTTATTGCGGCAGTCGAAGTGCTGCAGCGACGGTGGCAGGCGCACGGCGTCGAGGTCCGCGACCTCACCGATATAGGTCTGCAGCTCGACGGTCTCAAAATGGCAGGGCGTAAGACCGCTGTGTGCCGCCTCGAGCGCTCCCAGCGTCGCCGAGAGCCCGCGACCCAGGCAGCTGGTCGCGGTGAAATGGGTCAACTGTAGTGGTGTCATCGAGATCGAGGCCGCGCATACAACAGCGCGTTGGCAAACGGTGTTCCCTCACTGGCCGACAGTACCTGGCTGTCGAAGCCGCATTCGAGCAGCAATGCGCGCCACTCGGCCACGCTGCGGCAATGCAGCCGGACCCAGCCGTATCCGCGGGCCAGCATATCCGCCCGGTCCCACCACAGGCCGGCTCGAAAGCGCAGGCCGGCGGCGGCATCGCCGACGCGCAACAACAGCACACCGGCAGGCGCCAGCGTGGCGTGCACGCGTCGCAGCAGCGCCCGATGCGCATCGCGCTCGATATAATGCAGCACATCGAGCATCACCACCGCATCGGCGGCACCAAAATCGGCCTCACGGATGTCGCCGTGGATGATGTCGGCTGCGGCGCCGAGTGCGCGCCGGGCGCACTCCACGGTACGCGCCCGCAGCTCGATGCCGCGTATCGACAGCCCGCGCGGAGCGGCCGCCCAACTCGCCGGCCAGTCGCCATCCCGGCTGCAGTGTTCGGCGGCCAGCAGCACCGCGGCCAGCAACCCCAGCCCGCAGCCCAGATCCAGCACTCGCCGCCGTCCCTGCAGCAGCCCGCGCTCGAGGATCACGCGGTAGGCCGGATCACGCGCGAGTTTGCCGCGCGCGAAGCCGTAGGCAAAGCGGCCCACGATGCGATACGGCGCGCGTGCGGCGTGCAGCAACTCGGCCGGCATGGCCGCGGCCATCATCGCAGCGCCTCCGGCAGCGTCACCGGCCGCAGCGAGCGCTGCGCGATCGCCTCCAGCAGGCGCGGCAGCACTTCCAGCACCAACGGTGTTCCGCCGTCGCCGCGGGAGGCGTGGCCGTCGTGCAGTAGCAGAATATCCCCGGCGCGCAGATTGCGCGTCAGGCGCGCCAGCACGCTCGCCGCGTCGCTGCTGACGGTGTCGAAGCCGCGACGCGTCCAGCTGGTCAGCCGTAATCCCAGTCGCTGCAGCACCATATCGAGCAGCGGATTGCGCAGCCCGGCGGGCGCGCGGAAGAAGCGCGGCGCCGTGCCGCTGACCTGCGCCAATACCTGTTGCGCCTGGACGATTTCGCGGCGCAGCCGGCCCGGGCCGAGCAGCGAAAAATCATGCCGGTGCCGATAGCTGTGATTCTCGATCGCGTGGCCGTGGCGCACGCAGTCGCGCACACAGTCGGAGAAGCGCGCCGCACGCTCACCAATACAGAAGAACGTCGCGCGCACGCGATATTCGGCCAGGATCGCCAGTACCCGCGGCGTGACCTCGGGATCCGGCCCGTCATCGATAGTGATCGCGACCTCGCCGCGCGCTGCGGCTGCGGCCGGCAGACGTGTCATGTTGGCGCCCAGGGCGCTGCTGCGCGGCCACAGGCCCAGCGCGGTGAGTTGCAGATGATTGGCGACCACGGCGCCGAGCGTCCAGGGCCACCAGTGCGGGCGCAGCAGCGTGACCAGCAGCGCCGCGCCATGCAGCACCACCGAGGCACGCAGCAGCAGCGATGGCCGCCAGTGGCCGCTCGGCGGTGGTGCCGTGGTCGATGGCAGATGCTGGTTCAAGGGCGGGTTCCGAGCTGGTCAAGGAAATTGTCCCAGAGGGCGCGCCACACCGGCCAGTCGTGACCGCCGGCAATCACGCGGGTCGAGTCCGCCGGCAAGGCGCGCGCCAGCAGTTGCTGCGTGTCGGCGAAACGGTCCTCGCGCCCATAGCCGAGGAATACCCGTGGTGCACCGGTCGAGCCCGCCGCGTGCGCCGCGCCCAGGCGCTGCACCAGGCGCCAGATGCGCCGATCATCGTCATCCTCGGCCGGGGTGGCGGCTTGCCAGTCGGCAAGGCGCTCGTGCGCCGCGATTTCCGCCGCGACAATGCGACTGCCCAGATACGGCGCCAGTAGACACAGACCGTCGATTCCATCGTCAGCTTCCGCGGCGAAGCGTAGTGCCATGAACCCTCCCAGCGATATGCCGCCGAGCCACAGCGCACCGCCCGCGCGCTCGCGGGCGGGTGCGATGACTTCGGTCCGCAGCCGCGTGAGCCAGCCACGGTCAGCCAGGTGCGCCAGCTCGGGCGCGACCAGGATCAGCTCCGTCGCCAGCCCGCGATCGCGCAGCGCCTGGTCGAAGCCGGCGCTCACGAAGTCGGCCAGCGCATGATATGCCCCCGGCAGCAGTACGATGCGGGTGGCATCGGCGGCGGCCGGCCCGCAGCGGATCACCTTGGTGCGCATCGGGGCAGCGTCATCTTAAGGTGGCGCCGTCAGCGCGCGCGGCGCCAGCAGCGCGGCGAACAGCAACGCCAGCAGGGTACCGGGAGCGACCGTGGCGCCAAGTGCACTGAGTACCGGCACGCGAGCGAACGCCAGCACGCCGAAACCGATGACGGTGCAGGTATTGGCGATCAGCAGCGAGGCCAGCGTCAACGGCAGGGCGCCGCGGTCGCGATCGGCGGCACGCCGGTCGAAGAACAACGCGTAATTGGAGCCGACCGCGACGATCAGCAGCATGCCGATCAGATGCAGTATCGTCAGGCGGGTGCCTGCCAGTGCGAAGCCGGCGCTCACCGCCAGTACCGCCAGCAGCAGCGGCGCAATCACGCGCGCGGCGCGCGTAGCGCTGCGCAGGGCGAGCAGCAGCAGCACTACGATGGCGGCGAGCCCCGCCAGCGACAGGTGTACCGCCTCGGCCAGATAGCTGCCGTACAGCGCATCGAGTTCCTGCTTGATGTTCATCACCAGAATCTGCCCTGGCGCGAGCGTCGCCAGGGCGGCGCGTACCCGCGCGACGTCGATGTTGCCGGCGTCGGACGCTTGCGGCGCGGCGCGCAGCGGCAGCAGCGCGTGCCATTGGCCATCGCGATGCCACAGCAGTGCATCCGCGCCGAGCGCAAACGAGGTGCCGTCAAGATCAGCGCGCGTGATCGGCGCCGCGGCGCGTGCCGCCGCCGCCTGCTGCACGAACGGCTGCAGTGCATCTGCTCGCAGTGACAGGCCGGCGGCGGCGGACGCGAGGCGGGCACGCAGCGTGTCCTCCGCCGGCAGGCTTGCCAGTCGCGCGGCCTGGGCAGCCTCGCTGGGCAGGAAGCGCGCGCCGCTGTCGTAGCCGCCGATGACGCGCTCGTCAATCAGGCCATCCAGCCGGGCTCCGGCGGCCTCCGACAGCTGCAACGCGGCCTGTTCGCTGCCGGCATTGACCACTACCAGGGTGCCGATATCGGGTGCGCCCAGGTCGGCGCGCATGCTCGCATCGAGCGCCTGCGCCGCCGCCGACACCGGACTGAGTGCCGACAGGTCGCGATTCCACAACCGCGCGCGATCATGGTAGAGCACCGCGAGGCACAGCAACGCCAGTGCGGCTGCCGCCGCGGCCGGCAGCCGCACGCGCGCGATGCAGCGGGCCGCCGCCGCGCCCAGTGGTGTCAGATCGGCGGCCGAGAGCCGCCGCGGCAGCAGCTGCGGCAGCACGAAACGCGTGACCGCGGCAGCGGCGATGAGGCCGCTGATCGAAAACAACCCGAGCTGCGCCAGTCCCGGAAAGCTCGAGGGCAGGAGCGAGGCGAAGCCGCACACCGAGGTCAGCATGCCGAGGCCGATGGTCCGCCACAGCGAACGCACCGCGCCATCGCCGGTGCTCGCCGGACCGCCGGGCCGCGACTGCACGAACAGGTAGATCGAATAATCGACCGATTCGCCGATCAGCGTGACGCCAAAGCCCAGCGTGATGCCGTGCACCGCCCCGAAACCGAGCGCCACGGCTGCGATACCCGCCAGCGCACCGGATGCGACCGGCAGCAATCCGAACAGCAGCGTCGGCAGCGAGCGGTACACCAGCAACAGCAGCGCCACGATCAGCGTGGTACTGAGCAGCGACAGACGCACCGCCTCATGTTCGATCGTGGCGCGCGCTTCGACCGAGAATACCCCCGGGCCGCTCAGCAGCAGCTGCAGTGGCGCGGTTGCGCCACGGCTGGCGTCGAATGCGGCGCGGATCAGCGCCAGCGCGGCGGCCTGCGCGTCGGTGTCGGAACCAGCGGCGCGGGTCTGGGCAATCAGTAGCGCGCGCCTGCCATCGCTCGAGCTCCACACGCCGAACTCGCGGCGCGGCTGGGCCGCGCGTTCGAATTGATCGATTACCTGCAGCGTCTCGCCGGTTGGATCGCTGACGAACAGCGATTTGGCCGACAGCCCGGCGGGCGAGGCCATGAGATCGAGGTTGTCGGCGATCGCCGCGCTCAAGCCCGCGGTGGTGAAGCGCTGCTCGGTGACCGCCGCGCTGAGCTGATAGCGGTGCCGGAATACAAACTCGCGATCCCGCTCCTGGCTTGCGGCCTCGCCGTTGCTGACGCTGACAAATTCCGGTCGGGCGCGCAGTCGCGTGGCCAGCTGGTCAGACAGGTGCGCGCGCGCGGCACCGTCAGCGCCTTCGATGCCTATCAGTATCAGCCGCGACGCCAGTCCATCCTGCAGCTGTTGTACCAGCAACTGCTGGGTCGCGGACGGTGAACGCGGCAGGAACGCCGATAGATCGGCGCTGTAGCGTGCGCGCGCGACCACCAGCGCCGACAGCGCCAGCAACAGCAGCCATAGCGACAGACTCACCAGGCGCGGGCGGTTCATTCGCGCGGCGTGATGCTCATGACCGAATGGTCGCCGTCACTCTGCAAAACGTCGACCTGGTACACGACGTCGCGCTCCCCTTGCAGGTCGATGCGCTTGAGTGTGGCGGCGAGCTGCGCGTCGCGCGGTTCGAGCCGCAGCTGCCAGCGCTCGAGCGTGCCGCTGAAGTCGAGCTCGAACACGCGCTCCAGCGCGGCGCGGTCCCCGGCCAGCGTGGCGCGGATACTGTCGATGAGCGGCGCGAGCTGCGGATAGTCGGCCAGCCGCAACACGCGCTCACGGTGCCCGATATGCATGGTCACGATGCCGTGATCGAGCACCACCGACTGCGGCCGTGGCAGCGTAGTGCGCTGTTCCAGATGATCGGGCGCGTCGTAGATCAGCAGCCCCGAGGACTCGAGCGGCTGCTTGAGCATCGATAGATATTTCTTTTCGCTGAAATCCGCCTCGCCGTGCCGGCGCTGCGCCATGAGGCTCATCAGCCGATCGAGCTGGGCGCCGGCGTCGCCACCGGGGGCGTCGCCGCCGGGCGTGTCGGCCGCCGCGGTGGCGGCAGAGCCGGCGAGCGCCAGCAGCAGGGCCAGCGCCAATAGCTGCGGTTTCATCCGCGCGGCGGCTGCGGCGCGCCGCCGCGCGAGCCAGCCGCGGGGCTGCGCCAGAAATCGAAGAAGTTGAACCAGTTGTACGGATCGCTGCGGCAGTACTGCTCCAGCAACGCCGCATAGCGTGTGATCGCGGCCTCGATCGCCGCCTGGCGCGTACCGGGCGGCGTGGTCGAGAAGTCGGCCAGCGCTTCGAACACCACGTGATAGCGATTGCCGCCGCGGTACAGCCCGAGCATGAATATCACCCGACGGCGCAGCATCGCGGCCGCGCGCATCGGTCCGATCGGCAGGTAAGCGGTCGCACCAAGGAAGGTCACCGGCAGCACGGCCTCATCGCCGAAGCTGCGATCCGCCAGCATGCCCACCAGCGCCCCCTGGTCGAGGCGGGCGCGGATCTTCAGCATCGCATCGATGTGACCCACGGCGATGATTTCCGGCGGATGACGCGGCGCGAGCGCGGCCAGCATGGCGTTGACCTTGCGGGCGTTGTCCTCGTACATCGTCATCGCCAGTCCGAGTCCGGCGCGCTTCTCGCCGATCCAGCGCAGCACCTCGAAGCTGCCCATGTGCGCGCCCATAAGAATGACACCGCCCCCGGCTGCGACCACTTCGTTCATCAGCGGTTCGCCTTGCAGCGACACCTCGAACAGGTGGTATTGCTCTGCCAGCAGGTAGATGCGGTCGTGGATCGAAGTGGAGAAAGTCATGATCAGGCGAAATCGGTCGATGGCGCTCGGCTCGCGGCCCAGTGCGCGCCGCAGGTAATCGCGCATGCACAGCCGCGCCCTGGGCGCGAACACGAAGTAATAGCCGGCGATCAGGTGCAGCAGTATCCGGCCCGCCGGCCGGCCCAGGCGCATCGACAGCCAGGCCATGATGCGCAGGGCGAGCTGGCTGCCGCGCTCCGGGCGCCGCCGCCATTCCGCCACCGACGCGCCGCGTGCCGCCGCCAGTTGCGGGCCGGGCTGGCTCACGGCGCTGACGTCGCGACCAGGTTTGCCACCGGGCGCCGCTCGATGGTGCCGCTGGCCACCAGCGCATCGGCGGCGCGCAGCTCGAAGCGCGCGCGGCCGTCGGGCTGCAGGTCGTACTCGAGCTGCAGCTGCTCGCCGGGACGCACGGCGCGATGGAATTTGACCGTGCCGATGTGCCACAGCAGTGAATCCGCGGCCGGTTCGGCGCTGTCTATGGCGTGCAGCGCCTCATCCAGCAGCACCACGCCTGGCACCACCGGGAACTCCGGGAAATGTCCGGCCAGCGCCGGATGATGCGGCGCGATGCACAGTGGCACACTCTGCCGGCTCATGCGAATAAATGCGGCTGCTGCATCGCTGCCTGCGCGGTGAGCGCGACCAGCGCGTGATGCGGCAACTTGCCGGTGGCATTGCGCGGCAGGTGTTCCACCAGCAGCAGCGGCCGCGGCAGAAATACCGCGTCGATGCGCGCACGCAGCGCCTTGATGATGTGGGCGGCGTCGAGTCTCGGGGCCACCGCCAATGCTGCCAGCCGTGTGACGCCGGCGAGCGAGGCCTGGCTGTCGTCGCGGACAAAAAATGCGCCGTCGACGACGCCCGGTATCGCATTGAGCTGATGGTTAAGGTAGGCGAGCGAGCTGCGCTTGCCGGCGATGTTGACCAGATCGGCGGTGCGCCCATGCAGCACAAAGTGCTCAGCGTCGGTCGGCTCGAGTACATCGGCCACGGTGATCGGCTGCTCGACGTGGCCGCCGTGTACCGAGCAGTGTCCGTCGCTGAGCGTGAGCTGCACTCCGGGCCACAGCCACCATTGATCCTCGAGTGCGGTGCGGCGGCTGGCCATCTGGCCGGTCTCGGTCGAGCCGTAGATCTCGAGCAACGTCGCGCCATAGCGGCTCTCGACCTCACGGGCGAGATTGGCGGGCAGCATCGCCGTGGCCGAGACGATCAGCTGCAGCTCCGGCAGTGCCTGCTCGGCCGTGAGCAGCGCGCGCAGATGTACCGGTGTGGAGATCAACACCCGCGCTCGCGGCAGGGCGCGCAGCGCCGCGGCTATATCGGCCGGGAAGAACGGCCGCTCGGCGCACAACGCCGCGCCGCTCTGCAGCGGCAGCAGCACGGTGGATTCGAAGCCGTACATATGCTGCGCCGGCACGGTGCCGAGGATCGCGCACTGGGCCGGATCGATCGGCGCCAGGCGCGTCATTTCGGCACGTACACACTGTACCAGCCGGCCCCAGGTCTTGGCGTGCGGCACCGGCGTACCGGAAGAGCCGGAGGTGAACACGTACGCGGCCAGCTGGCCGGCGTCGATCTGCGGCACCTGGAAGCGCACCGGTGCGCGCGAACTGCCGTTGAGCGCCGCGGCCGGCTGCGTGCAGAGCACCTGCGGCAGCTCGATCGGGCACTGCGGGTCGTCGCTCAGGCAGAACACATCCGGCGCAAATGCGCGCAGGTGCCGGATGACCTCCGGCGTATGGGTCGAGGGCAGGATGCTGCACTTGCCGCTGACCAGGCTGGCCGCGAGGCCGACCGCGAACCAGTAACGGTCGTCGCAGAAATTGAGCACATGCGCGCCGGTGGGCAGCCGCCATGCCAGCGCGTGCACGTCGTGCAGGAACTGCGCGGCGCTGATCGGCCGGCCGCGGCGATAGGCAACGACCGCGGTGGGCTGGTCGTGAGCGATGAGAGGCAACGCGGACATACGCGGTGTGAAGACCCCTCAGCAGCGCGGCGCCGAGTCCGTGTGTGGTCGCAGCCGCTCGCCGCTCACTTGATTCTCTGCTCGGCCACGTACTGGGCGAAGTTGCGTAATGACGTGAAGATGCGCGCGTTCTCCTGGTTGTCGGCGCGCAGCTGGATGCCGTACTGCTTGGAGACGATGAGCGCGATCTCGAGGATATCGATCGAGTCGAGTCCGAGTCCTTCCCCGTAGAGCGCGGCTTCGGGGTCGATGTCCTCCGGCTGCATCGGCAGGTTGAGGCCCTTCACGATCAGCTGCGCGATCTCGCGCTCCAGTGCCAGCGCATCGATGTGCGGCGTCGTCTGTGTGGGCAACGCATGTTCCGACATGATAGGGTCGTTTTCTCCGGCCCGAAAGAACTTAAAATGCCAAGGCCGGCGCACCGAGGGTCCAGCCAAATCGCCGTGGATTATATCGGGATTGCCAGCGGCGTGAGCGGGTTTCAGCCGTGCAGGCGTCGCCAAGCCAGCAACGGCAGCCGCAACCAAAACCCGGTAAAAAGGCGCATATGCATCCAGGTCAGTAATACATTGTCGCGCCAGTAGTTGAAGTGCGACACGCCGCCCTCTTCGGGGCGAAAATACCGCACCGGCGCCGGGATGTTGCGCACTGGCAGCCCGCGCCAGCACAGTCGTACCGCGACCTCGGCGTCGAAGTCGAAGCGCCGCATCCACAGCTGGTAGCGCATGACCCGCAGCAGCGGTGCGACCGGATAGACGCGAAATCCGAACAGTGAGTCATGGATCCCGGCCCATAAGGTCTCCACGTTGGCCCAGAAGTTCGACAGCTTGCGGCCTTGCACCCGCAGTGCCGGGGCGCTGGCGTCGAACTGCGGATCGCCCAGGATCAGCGCTTCGGGTTCGGCCAGTGAGGCGGCCATGAAGCGGCCGATATGGTCGCCCGGATGCTGGCCGTCGGAATCCATGGCGAGGATATGTGTGTAGCCCGCGGCCTGTGCGGCGCGTGCGCCGTGCATCACGGCCGCACCCTTGCCGCAGTTGCGCGCCAGCTGCAGCACGCGCAGCCCCGGGTCCTGCTGCGCCATGGCGCTGAGCGCCGCGCCGCTGCCGTCGTCACTGCCATCGACCACGATCCAGACCGGGTTCCAGTGCGCTCGCGCCGCGGCCACGGTCTCGAATACCCTGGGTCCGGGATTGTAGCTCGGGATCAACACCAGGTGCGTGGCCGAAGGCGGCGTCATTCGCAGCTCGGTCCGCGCCGCAGCTCGGTGTGAAAATAGGATTCCAGTTCAGCCACGAATGCATCCACGTCCGGCGACGGATCGAAGCGCCGTCCCAGGCGCAGGCGGTAGCTGATCGGCAGCGACGGGCGCATACCGAAGCGCCAGCCCTTGCGCAGCATTGGCGAATCGGTATCGATGATGAGCGTCTGCACCGGCACCTGCGCGTACCTGGCGATGACACCGATGCTGCGCTTGAGCCGATTGACCGGCGCGCAGCTCATTCATCGCTGTCTACCATCCGCGAAGAGGCACTGATCATCCACACGATACCGATTCCACCGGCCCAATAGCCCTGTTGCTGCACCAGCGGGCTGTCGATGAAGCTCGCGCGCTGCAGCCAATCGTGGCGCACATAGGCGCCGACCCAGTAATTGGGGAAACGCTTGCTGATCGCCATCAGCAGCTGCGAGCCGGCGTAGCCGCCCGGCGCCTGGTAGGCGGGCCGCACGTCGGTCGCATATTGGGGTGCGACCGTGTAGAAATAGGCATCATAGCGGCGCTGCGCATAGATCGGCCCGGCCTGCACCCCCAGGTTCCAGCCGGCGGTGTGGCCGATGCCGCTGTAGTCCACCGCCAGGTTGGGCGCGAATACCCAGCCGATCGAACGCGGCGGCGATGCAACGGTGATGGCGTTGCGGACCGGCGTGCGCACATCAAGCCGCAGCCGATCATCGACGCCGCGCCACACATGCCACTGCAGCGAGGGGCCGAGCTCGACTGTCGGATCCAGATTCGGCATGCCCGCGCGCACGCCGCCGTGGCTGAACACCGGCGCGGTGGCATTGGCGCTGAAGTCGAATTCCAGATAGCGCTGATTGAGCAGGCGGCCGTGTACGCCGTCGCGGTCGGCCTGCAGGATGTCGCCGCGATAGATGAAGTAGGGCACCGGCAGCGGATAGCCGTGTACGCTCGCCGCGCCGCGATAGTCGTTGAACACGATAGCACCCACACCTAAGCCGAATTCCCACAGCGGCTGCTCGCTGGCGCGCGCATCCGCCAGTGTCGCAAGCCCGACCGCGGCCGCAACCGCCCGCCGGCAGCACGGCCGGCGGCTCAGAGCGGCTCCGGCGTGCCCACCGCTTCAATCTCGAGCAGCAGGTCGGGGCGGCAGATGTCGGCCTTGAGGTACAGCACGCGTGCCGCCGCGCCGACTTCCTGCCGCAATTCGCGATCGATGCTCGGTTGGTGTTCGGCCTGGCGCACATACACCTTGTAGTGCAGATGCTCCAGGCGGTAGCGCTGGCCGTCGACCCGGGCATTGGCAGCGCCGATCAGCGCGCGGATGTTGCGCACGATCTCGCGTGTCTGCTCGCGCTGATCGCCGGCGTGGGCGCTGGCATGGCCGACGATGCTGGCGGTGCCGGATATGAACAAAGTCTGCGCCGCGTCACCGCTGATGCAGGCGCGGGCAAAGGTCGGGCTGCGCGGGCCGTACTGCGCCGGGTAGTCCCAGGCACTGCACTGGCGCGGATTCTCCAGCGCGATCGGCGCCTGTGCGCTGGCGATGCAGTACACCGTCAGCGGGCTGCAGGTGGCAACGCCTACCGCGCTCGCGGCTGGCACGTTGCCGGCGATGCTGCGCTTCAGGTCGATGAAAACGTCCTGGCGCGCGCCATTGAAGTGCCAGTAGCGCTCGCCGTCCTCGGCCGCGAGGTTGATATCGGAGAAGAAATTCCAGATGCGCAGCGGGTAGGGGAAGGCCAGCGTCTCCAGCGCGTCGAACATTTCGCGATAACCCGCCTCGGTAGCACGACGCAGAGCCGTGGCGGCGCCCGCGGTCGTACCGTCGGCAAACTCCGCTTCGGCAACGCTCAGACTTGCAAACAGCAATCGGCCGTTATGGCGATAGCACACCCGTCCGCGCTGACCGGAGTGCATCGGTCCGGCCAGGCGCCAGACTTCCGCGGTGCCGTGGTCGCCATCGGCAGTGGCGCCGAGCACCGGTGCCTTGACGTCGGTCAACGACACGCCGGCCGCCGCCATCGGATGCACGCCGCCGTCAAAGCTCACCACCGCGAGCACATCCTGCCACCAGGACGCCGGGTGCCGGCGCACTTCGTTCATGCGAACGTAATCAACAGTTAAGGCCGCTGCCACAGCCGTCAATGCCCGCACATCGCCGCTTCAGACCGGCCGGATGTTGATGCTGCGACGCCTCGCAGCCTGCGCGCTGCGGCGCGCATGCAGCAGCGAGAACACACGGTAGGTGAGCTTGAAAGCGCGCACCGATGGCCAGATCGGGGTGCTGCCGAAGATATCGCCGGCCAGCACCGAGAGCATCGCCTCCTTCATGCGCAGCAGGTTGCGCGGCGCCAGCAGCAGCTCGCGCATGGTCGGGTTGGTGACCCGGTAGATGAACCATGAGTATTCGCGCGGTCCGCAACGCAGCGAGCGGTCGAACTCGCGCAGCGCCGCCCGCGCGCGCGCCGGGGTGCGCAAACAGGCATCGACCGCATCGGCACCGACGAAGGCGTTGTGCATCGCCAGCAGCACACCGGAGGAGAACACCGGATCGATGAAGGCATAGGCATCCCCTAGCAGCAGATAGCCATCGCCGTGACTGCGCGTTGCGCTGTAGGAGTAGTTGCCGGTGGCTTCGACCTCGCTGATCAGCGTGGCATCGGCAAGACGCTGTGCCAGCGGCGGGCACTGCGCGATGGTGGCCAGAAAAAACTCGCGCACCGGCACCGAGCGCGACTTGAGATAGTACGGCCAGACCACGGCCCCGATGCTGGTGGCGCCATCGTGCAGCGGAATGAACCACAGCCAGCCGTGATCGAACCAATAGATGCTGATGTGGCCCGCGCGCTCGCCCGGGTTGCGTTGCGCGCCGCTGAAATGACCGAAGATGGCCGCGCTGCTGTGCCTGGGATTGCGCCGTTTGATGCTCAGCTGGCTGGCCAGGAACGTATCGCGGCCCGAGGCATCCACCAGGTAGCGCGCCTGCCAGTGCCGGGTGCGGCCGTCCTGCTGCTGCGCCTCAACGCGCGCGCCACCCTGCCGCATGCCACCCCGCAGCTGAACGCTGCGCACGCGGCAGCCCTCGATGACCTCGGCGCCGGCACGCGCGGCGTTGCGGATCAGGATCTCGTCGAACTGCGAGCGGCGCACGTGGTAGGCGTACGGCATCGACTTGTCCCAGGCATCCGCGAAGCGAAAGTCCTGCTGGCGATCGCCGCCTGCGGAGACGAACTCGGCGCCCCATTTGAGCATGCCGATGGCGCGTACCTCGTCGGCGACACCCAGCTGTTCGAGCAGCGGCAGATTGGCCGGCAGCAGCGACTCGCCGATATGGAAGCGCGGATGGCGGTCCTTCTCCAGCAGCGTGACGCGGTAGCCGCGGCGTGCCAGCAGGGCGGCGATGGTTGAGCCCGCCGGGCCGCCACCGATCACCAGCACATCCGTTTGCTGCAACGCCGCTTCGTCGATCGACGCTGCGGCATCGGGCGCTATGCCGTCCATCATGAGTCCGATTCTAGACCTGCGGGCGGTCCATGTCGTGCGGCCGGCGCTGCCGCGGCCAGCTTCTCTCCGATGAAGCTCGCCAGTGCGGCCATGCTCGGGTGATCGAAGATATCGGTGACATCGACCAGCCCCGGCCACAGGCGCTCGATACGTTCGTGTATCGCGATCAGCTTGATGGAACTGGCGCCGATGTCGAACAGGCTCTCGTCGGGGTCGATGCTGCGGCCGTCCATTTCCTGTTCGCAGATGCTGCGCAGCTGTTGCGTGATCGCATTACCGTCGACGCGCGCCGCCGGTTCCTGGGCGCGCAGTCGCGTCAGCTCGGCAAGCTCGGCACTGAAGGCGCCGTCGAGATACTCCTGTTCCAGCAGATGGCGCTGGAACTTGCCGCTGGTGGTCTTGGGGATGCGCCGCACCGGCACCATGGCGCTGACTTCGAGGCCGGTGTGCTCAGCGATGCGGGCGGCGACGCGGCGGGCGAGCGGCAGGAAATCAGCCACGTCGGCCCGGTGCAGTACGAACACCAGCAGTTCGTCGGCCTGGGCCCCGGGCGGTCGCACGCCCGCGACCGCCACTTTGCCAAGCTCCAGGCCGGGTACGGTCTCGGCGATGCGCTCCAGGTCGTGCGGGTAGTAGTTCTGGCCATTGACGAACAGAATCTCCTTGTCGCGGCCGGTGATATAGAGATCACCCTGGTGCACCAGTCCCAGGTCGCCGGTCCGCAGCCAGCCGTCGTTTGTAAAACTTGCAGCGTTGATGGCCGCGTCCTCGTAATAGCCGCTGGTCACGTTGTCGCCGCGAATATGAATGTGCCCGACCCGCTCGCCCGGCAACGGTTGATCGTCGTCGGCGGCGATGCGCAGTTCGCAGTAGGGGATCGCACGGCCGACGCCGGCCAGACGCATCGCATCGCGCGCACCGGCATCGACGGTCTGCGGTTGCGCGCCGACCCCGAGCTGATGGCGGTTGAAGGCGGTGGTTCGAAGCGGCCTGCCCGGCTCGGGAAAGCTCACGGCCAGCGAAGCTTCAGCCAGCCCGTAGACCGGATACATCGCGTCGCGCGGCAGGCCGATGGGCGCCAGCCGATGCATGAACTCCTCGCACAGCTCGACGCTGATCGGCTCGGCGCCATTGAAGATGAGCCGTACGCGCGACAGGTCCAGTTCGCCCGGATCGCGCTCGCCCAGCACCTTGAGATAGTGGCGATAGCCGAAGTTCGGCGAGCACAGGACGCTGGCGCGAATGCGCGCCGCGTGCTGCAGCCACAGCAGCGGCCGGCGCACGAACAGATCGGTCGGCATCAGATAGGTCTCGATCCGATTGGCCATCATGGTCAGATGAAAACCGATCAGGCCCATGTCGTGCGTCAGCGGCATCCACGACAGGCTGACATCGTCCGGGGTGAAGCGCGCGCCCTGGCTGATGCCACGGATGTTGGCCAGCAGGTTGGCGTGCGTGAGCACGACGCCCTTGGGCTCGCTGGTGGAGCCGGAGGAGAACTGGATGAAGGCCACATCGGCCGGCCGCGCGCGGTAGGGTTTACCGCTACGGCTCAACTGCTCGAGCTGGTCCACCAGAAACGCGCGCGCGCGCAGCATCGCCAGCGTGTCCAGATCCTCCTGGCTGCTGGCCGGGCCGGCCAGGCGCTCCAGCAGCCGCTGCTCGGTGTAGATATAGGGAGTACGCAGCTTGCGGGCGATGCGCAGCAGCTTGCGTCGGTGCTCGTCACTGATGCCCGGGGCCACCGGCACGGCGACGATGCCGCCGAGCAGTGCCGCCCAGAAGGCATCGACGAAGGGCTCGTTGCTGGACAGGAACAGGATCAGTTGATCGCCGGGCCGGGCACCGAGGCGCTGCAGGTGATGCAGGATGCCGAGTGCGCGCTCATACAGTTGACCGAAGCTCACGGCGCGCGTTTCGCGCTCGCCTTCCAGGTAGGTCACGCTGCGTGCGGCGTCCCGGTTGGCTTCCAGCACCGCGTTCAGTGTATCGGCCGCCGTAAGGGCGGCGGCGTTCGGGTCTGGGGGCTTCCGAGTGCTCGCAGTCATGATGGCCGGAGATTCTAGCCGGTGCGCGCACCCGGCAGGGCGCAGCCTTGTCCGCGTGGCATCGATCACGCAGAATCGGCCAGGATTCAAGCATGAGCGACGACAAGCCCGGCGGCGCATTCCGCAACACGATCTACCGACAGGTCACGGCATCGGGTCGCCGCATGGGACCCATGCGCCGCGGGCTGTACCGCCTGGCCGCGCCCACCCTGCTGGCACTGGTGCGGCTGTGGTGGCGAAGTTGCCGCATCGTCGCGGTGGTGGGCGAGGAGCACCTGGAGGCGGTGCTGGCGCGCTGGCCGTCGTTTCTTCCCTGTTACTGGCATCAACACCAGCTGTTCTGCGCGCGCTATCTGCTGCTACAGCAGCGACGGCGCCCGTTGCGGCTGGGGTTTCTGATCAGCCCGTCGGTCGACGGCGAACTCGGCGCCATGATCGTGCGGCGTGTCGGTGGCTATGTGATCCGCGGTTCCTCCTCGCACACCGGGGCGCTGGCGCTCAAGGCCTATTTCGAGGCGCTGATGCGCGAGAAGGTATCGCCGATCATCACGCCGGATGGCCCGCGCGGGCCGCGATTCAAATTCAAGCCGGGAGCCATCCTGCTGGCGCAGATGTCGGGCCGGCCGATGCTGCCGTTGTCGTACGCGGCCTCGCGCGCGGCCCTGGTGCATTGGGACCGCTTCGTGCTGCCGTTGCCGTTCTCGCGCATAGCGGTCGCGATCGGGCCGCCGCGCGAGGTGCCACGGACGCTCGATAGCGCGGCCCTGGAGGCGCTGCAGCTGGAAATGCAGCAGTCACTGCAGGCGGCGTTCGGGGCGGCGCGGGCGGCGCTCGCAGCGTCGCGCTGAGGGCGTGGCGCCGAGGGCGGTTAAGGCGGGCTCCCGGAGGTCCGGTCGTGGGCCGGTGTCCGCAGGTTGCTCCGTGGCGGCCACCCTTTTCGGTGCAATCCTAGACGTGTGTCAATAAATCAGCGGCTTAGCTTGTATTTCGCCAGTGCTGTGCGAGAATTCTTACAAATGTCGAAGCCGCCGGGCACCATTTCCGATTTATCGGCGTCCGACGTCCTTGCCCCACAATTTTGGGCCGGCAAGACGGAACGCCCTGCGCCCGGTATTGAGCTCGCCTGCAGTAAGATTGCGATCGAGCTGCAGAACCTGGAACGCGACACGGCCGACGACTGCATCCGCCGCAGCCTGGAGAGTTTTCGTGACGCGGCTTCGGCCGACGCGGCCTTCGCCGCGGTGCTCGACGCCGATGGCCAGCATATTGAAACGGTACTGTTCGCCCGCGGTCATTTCGCTCAATGTCACCCAGAGGCTCTGCGCGGCACGACGCTCCAATCCCTGCCCTGGGTGAGCTCGCGCTTCGAGCACCTGCGGCTGTCGGAATTTCGCGATACCGCCTCGCCGCGCAAGGAGCAAGCCGAGGATGCCGGCACGCTGGCGGAGCTGGCGATCGGCTCGGCGCTGCTGGTGTCATACCGCATCAAGAATCAGCCCGCCGGCCTGCTCGGCCTGGCCTATGGCATGCCGCGCGGCGGCTCCGACGCCACGCTGCAGTTGCTGATGAAGCTGCTCGCCAGCAGCCTGGCGACCGGCCTGGCGCGGATGCAGCTGTCGCAGGTCCTGGGGCGAATCGAGGAGCGCAATGCGCTCGCCGAGCTGGCCGCCAACGACGGCCTGTGGGATTTCAACGTCGAGGGCAGCGACGTCTATTTCTCTCCGCGCTGGCGCGCGATGCTCGGCTATGACGAAGCCGACCTCAAGGGTGGGTTCGACTGGCGCAGCCTGGTGCATCCGGATGACATGTCGCGCGTGCAATCCTCGATCCGCGATCACGTGGCCGGCAAGACGCCGATCTTCGAGAGCGTGCACCGCATGCGCCACCGCAACGGCGAATGGCGCTGGGTCGTCAGCCGCGCGAAAGCGCAGCTCGATGCGCATGGCCGCCTGCTGCGCCTGGTCGGCGTCGAGCTCGACATCACCGAGCGCAAGCTGTACGAGGAGGCGCTGTTTCGCGAGAAGGAAAGCGCGCAGATCACGCTGCAGTCGATCGGCGATGGGGTGATTACCACCGATGCCTCCTCGACCATCGATTATATCAACCCGGTAGCCGAGCAGCTCACCGGCTGGCGCCTGGAAGATGCCATGGGCCGCCCGGTGGAAGAGATCTTCCGTGCTTTTCATGAGGAAACCTGCGAGCCGCTGGAAAATCCCCTCACCGTGGCGATCCGGCGCACGCGCGCGATCAAGTCGGTGCGGCCGATGCTGCTGATCCGTCGCGACGGCAACGAGCTGTACGTGGAGAGTTCCGCCTCCCCGATCCGCTCCGGCAACGGCAAGGTCGGCGGCGGCGTGCTGGTATTCCACGACGTGAGCGAGTCGCGCGAACTTAATCGTCGCCTCAGCTACCACGCCAGCCACGACCTGCTGACCGGCCTGGTCAACCGGCGCGAATTCGAGGAGCGGCTGGAACGGGCGCTCAAGAGCGCCAAGGCGCGCGAAGCCTCGTACGCGCTGTGCTATCTGGATATCGATCAGTTCAAGATCGTCAACGACACCTGCGGGCACAGTGCCGGGGATGCGCTGCTCGGCCAGGTCGGCGCGCTGCTCAAGTCCAAGGTGCGCTGGCGCGATACGCTGTCGCGGCTGCGCGGCGACGAGTTCGGCATATTGCTCGAGAGCTGCACGCTCGATGAGGCCATGCGCATGGCCGAGTCGCTGCGCGAGGCGGTACGCAACTTCCGCTTCAGCTGGGAGGAACGGGTGTTTCGCCTCGGCGCCAGCATCGGTGTGGTGCCGATCACCGCCGACAACGAGGACGTGGCATCGATCCTGTCGGCCGCCGACAGCGCCTGCGCCGCGGCCAAGGAACAGGGCCGCAACCGCGTCCACAGCTTTGCCGAGAACGACATCGAGCTGATGCGCCGGCGGCGCGAGATGCAATGGGCGGCGCGCATCAACGCGGCGCTGGAAGAGGGCCGCTTCGAACTGTTCCGCATGCCGATCCTGCCGTTGCAGGTGCCCGAGACCGGCGCCCACTATGAGCTGCTGCTGCGCATGCGCGATGAAAACGGCCGCATCGTCGCACCCGACAGCTTCATCGCTGCGGCCGAGCGCTACGGCATTACCCCGAGCATCGATCGCTGGGTGGTCGAGAATGCGCTGCGCTGGCTGGTGTCGGAAGCGGATGAGCGCGCGCGGTTGGCCATGTGTTCGATCAACCTGTCGGGCCAGAGCCTCGGCGACGACAAGTTCCTGCCCTACGTCATCGATCAGTTCCACCGCAGCGGCCTCGACGCCTCGAAGATCTGCTTCGAGATCACCGAGACGGCCGCGGTCGCCAGCTTCTCCCAGGCCAATCGCTTCATCCAGGCGCTCAAGGAACTGGGCTGCAAGTTTGCGCTGGACGACTTCGGCACCGGACTGTCCTCGTTCGGCTACCTGAAGCATTTCCCGGTGGATTATCTGAAGATCGACGGCAGCTTCGTGCGCGAGATCCTGCACGACCCGATCGATCGCGAGATGGTGCGATCGATCAACGAGATCGGCCATCTCACCGGCAAGCAGACCATTGCCGAATTTGCCGAGAACGCCGAGATCATCCAGATGCTCAGAAACATCGGCGTGGATTTCGCGCAGGGCTACGGCGTCGCCCAGCCGCAGCGCCTGCTCAAGACCGGCGGCAACAGCTGACTATTCCGGCAGCGCGTACGGCAACGGCAACGTGCTGTACGGCAGCCCCTCGACCGGCGCCAGCCCGCCCTCATCCGGCTCCGCCGTCGCGCCGGGCAGCGCCGCCACCGCCAGAAACTCGCAGCCGCCATCCGCCTGCGCCACCGCCTCGACCACCCGAAAACTGCGTCCATCGTCCAGGCGACCACTATCGCCTGCGGCCAGGTGTGGCGCGGCGCGGCTGGCGAAGCGCTGCAGCCGGCGCTTGATGCGGCCGCGGTAGTGCGCGCGCGCGATCACCTCCTGGCCGGTGTAGCAGCCCTTGGTGAACGAGATGGCATCGATGCAGTCGAGGTTGAGCATCTGCGCCACGAACTGGCCCGAGGTGGCGCCGTAGACCTGCGCCAGCCCGGCGGCGATGTCCAGAGCGCGCCATTGAGCGCGCGACATCGTGGGACCTTGCGGCTCCGGGTCGGCGGCGCTCTGCAGCAGCAGCATGCGCTGCTGGTCGCGCGCGCCGTAGGCGATGCGCCGCCCGGCGGCCGCCGGGCAGGCGTCGGGTGCAGCCAGGCCGTAGATGCGCTGTTGCGCACTGTTGTCGCTGATCGTGAGCTTGGCGCGCAGCACGTAACGCCGCAGCTGCGAGGCGATCGCGTCCAGCAACTCGCGCGGCAGCAGCGCGAGGACATCACCGCCATCGGCGGCTATGAGCCACAGCAGCGCCAGCGTACGTCCCTGCGGGTTGTGCAGGCCGGCGCGCAGCAGCGCGGTCGCCGACAACGCCGACACGTCGTTCGACAACTGTCCCTGGAGGAATTTCCCGGCGTCGGCGCCGCTGAATCGCAGCGTACCTAGATCGTCGAGCACGCACACGGAGCCGGGCTGGTACATCGCAAGAGCCCTATTTCGCCGCGGTCGTGCGGTGGTCGGTGATAGCCAATTCTGGCACACTTGCCGCCATGCCGGTTTCTACAGCAGGGCCTGTGGCGTCGAGTGAGCATACAGCGAACGACGCAGGCTCGGGACGGCCTGTGCCTGAGCCTGCGCTCGCGCCATCGGCGTCGTCGCCGCCCGCGCCGGCGCGGCTGAATCGGCCGCCAGGTCCGGATCCGACCCGCTTTGGCGACTGGGAAAAGGGCGGGCGCTGCATCGATTTTTGATCGGGAGTAGGCATGGCTGAGCGGCCGTTGTCACCGCATATCACGGTGTACCGATGGGCCTATACGATGACGCTGTCGATCCTGCACCGGATTACCGGTGTGGCATTGGCGCTCGCCCTGCTCGGTTTGGTGGCGTGGCTTCTCAGCGCCAGCCTGGGCGCCGATGCCTACGCGGCGCTGCTGCCGCTGCTGACGTCACTGCCGGGCAAGCTGCTGGCGGCGCTGGCCGCGGCGGCGCTGATCTACCATTTCTGCAACGGCCTGCGTCACCTCGCCTGGGATCTGGGGTGGGGCTTTGAACGTGCGGATGCGCGGCGCAGCGCCGCGCTGGTGGTTGCCGTGACGCTGATCGGCGCCGCGATCTGCATCTACGTGATCTTTGGCCGCAGCGCCGGGGCCGCATGAGTCTGCGCACGCCGCTGGCGCGGGCGTTAAATCACGGTAGCGCGCGTGATGGCGTTGGCCACTGGGTGGTACAGCGGGTCACCGCGATCGCGCTCGCACCGCTGGCGATCTGGCTGCTGGTCGCGTTGCTGTCGCTGCCGCTGGCTGACTACGCGAGCGTCACCGGCTGGGTCGGTGCCGGACTGCACCCGGTGCTGCTGGCACTGACGGTGCTGATCGCCGCCTGGCATGCGTGGCTCGGCCTGCAGGTGGTGATCGAGGATTACGTGCACGGCTTCCTGTCCAGGACCCTGGCCCTGCTGTGCTCGCTGTTGCTGCACGTGCTGGTGGCGGCGGCCGGCGTGTACGCAGTGCTGCGCATCGCGCTTGCGGGCGGCGCATGAGCGCTTACGAGTTCGTCGATCACACCTATGACGTGGTGGTGGTGGGGGCCGGCGGCGCCGGCCTGCGCGCCACCCTGGGCCTGGCGGAGGCCGGCCTGGCGACCGCCTGCATCACCAAGGTATTCCCCACCCGCAGTCACACCGTGGCGGCGCAGGGTGGTATCAGCGCGGCGCTCGGGATCATGGGCGAGGACGACTGGCGCTGGCACATGTATGACACCGTCAAGGGCTCGGACTGGCTGGGCGATCAGGACGCGATCGAATTCATGTGCAAGGAAGCCCCGGCGGCGGTGATCGAACTGGAACACTACGGCGTGCCGTTTTCGCGCACCGACGAGGGCCGCATCTACCAGCGCCCGTTCGGCGGCATGACCACGCACTACGGCAAGGGCATCGCGCAGCGCACCTGCGCCGCGGCCGATCGCACCGGCCACGCCATGCTGCACACGCTCTACCAGCAATCGATCCGCCACCAGGCCGAGTTCTTCATCGAGTACTTCGCGATCGACCTGATCATGGAGAACGGCGCCTGCCGCGGCGTGGTGGCGCTCGATCTGGCCGACGGCAAGCTGCATCGCTTCCGCTCGCAGATGACCATCCTGGCCACCGGCGGCTATGGCCGCACCTACTTCTCCTGCACCTCGGCCCACACCTGTACCGGCGACGGCGGCGGCATGGTGCTGCGCGCGGATCTGCCGCTGCAGGATATGGAATTTGTGCAGTTCCACCCGACCGGCATCTACGGTTCGGGCTGCCTGATCACCGAAGGCGCGCGCGGGGAGGGCGGCTACCTGACTAACTCCCTGGGCGAGCGCTTCATGGAGCGCTATGCGCCGAATGCGAAGGATCTGGCGTCGCGCGACGTGGTCAGCCGCGCCGAGACGATCGAGATCCGCGACGGTCGCGGCGTCGGCGAGCACAAGGACCACATCTATCTGCACCTGGAGCACCTGGGCGCGGCCGTGATCCATGAGCGCCTGCCGGGTATCGCGGACACGGCGCGCATCTTCGCCGGCGTCGACGTGACCCGTGAACCAATCCCGATCCTGCCCACAGTGCACTACAACATGGGCGGTATCCCCTGCACCATTCAGGGCGAAGTGGTGACGCTGAAGGACGGTGATCCGAACGTGGTGGTGCCCGGCCTGATGGCGGTGGGCGAGGCGGCCTGCGTCTCGGTGCACGGCGCCAACCGCCTGGGCAGCAATTCATTGCTCGACCTGGTGGTGTTTGGCCGCGAGGCGGCGCGCCACTGCGCCCAGATCATCCGGCCTGGGGACACGCAGCGCGCGCTGCCGAAAGACGGGGTCGAGCGCATGCTGGCGCGCCTGGATCGGCTGCGCTATGCCAGCGGTACGCGACCCACCGCGGGTCTTCGGCTGGAGATGCAGCGCATCATGCAGGCGGACGCGGCGGTGTTTCGCACCGGGGAATCGCTGCAGCAGGGCATCGACAAGCTGTCGCAGACCTTCGCTTCATTCGATGACGTGGCAGTTTCCGATCGCGGCCTGATCTGGAACACCGACCTGATCGAGACGCTGGAGCTGCACAACCTGCTGCTGCAGGCGGTGGCGACCATCCATTCGGCCGCCAACCGCCGCGAGAGCCGCGGCGCGCATGCCAGGGAGGATTTCCCCCAGCGCGACGATGTCAACTGGATGAAGCACAGCCTGTGCTGGGTGGATGCCCAGGGCGCTGCGCGCATCGACTACCGACCGGTGCACATGCATACGCTCACCGACGAAGTCGAAGTCATCGCGCCCAAGGCACGGACTTACTGATATGGCTGAATTCAGGTTGCCCCGCAATTCGCGCATCGACACCAGTGCCGGTCGAACCTACGACGCGCCGGCCGGTGTCAAGAACGTACGGCGCTTTCGCATCTACCGCTTTGATCCGGCCTCGGGCGCGCGGCCGCGTATCGATACCTACCAGCTCGACATGGCGAGCTGCGGTCCGATGGTGCTCGATGCGCTGCTGAAGATAAAAAACGAGGTCGATCCAACCCTGTCGCTGCGGCGCTCGTGCCGCGAAGGGATCTGCGGCTCGTGTGCGATGAATATCAACGGCCTGAACACGCTCGCCTGTACCAAGACCTGTGACGAACTCGGCCGGGGTGACATCAGCATCTATCCGCTGCCGCACCTGCCGGTATTGAAAGACCTGGTGACCGACCTGACCAATTTCTATGCCCAGTACGCCGCGGTGAAGCCGTGGCTGCAGACCCTCACGCCGCCACCGCCCGACCGCGAGCGGCTGCAGTCGAAGGAAGAACAGCAGCGCATCGACCGCCCCTCGGCATGCATCCTGTGCGCCTGCTGTTCCACTGCGTGCCCGAGTTATTGGTGGAATTCGGAGCGCTACCTCGGCCCGGCGGCACTGCTGGCCGCCTATCGCTGGATCGTCGACAGTCGCGACGAGGCAACCGGCGAGCGGCTTGATGCGCTTGAGGATCCTTTCCGGCTGTACCGTTGTCACACCATCATGAACTGCACCGAGGCGTGTCCGAAGGACCTGAACCCGGCCAAGGCGATCGGCGCCATCAAGAAAATGCTGTTCGACCGCCAGCACTGAAATGGACGATGCCCTGATCAGGCACGCTCCGGCTGCCGACCGCCCGAGGATGGCCTGGCGCTGCCGCCGCGGCATGAAGGAGCTCGATCTGCTGCTGGCCGGCTGGCTGGACACGCGGTTCGAGCAGGCCAGCGACGACCAGCGCCGCCAGTTTGAGGCCCTGCTCGAGCTGCCGGACCCGCTGCTGGCGCGCTACCTGCTGGGCGGACAGTGCCCGGAGCGGGCCGATCTGGCGGCGTTAATTGAGTGCATCCGGGGTGATAGCCGGATTATGTCGACCGCGGTGCAGGATGGGAACCTTCCCCCCGGGCCTGCGCTCCAAGTCATGTTGGTGCCTGGCGGCACCGCTGAGCGGTCCTAAGCCCCCATGTCTGCTGCAGCTGATAGACTCCGACCGAAGAACTTCCAGTACGGTATTGAGTCTATTCAGGTCGTTGACGGACGACCTGGCAATGCGACGACAGGATTGCCAATGGGTCCCGATGCGAGTGACTTGAGCCTGGTGCGGCGGGTGCAGCGCGGCGAGCGTGGCGCCTACGACCTGCTGGTGCTCAAGTACCAACACAAGGTGGTGAAGCTGGTCATGCGCTATCTGCGCAACCCGGCGGATGCGGAGGACGTGGCCCAGGAGGCATTCGTCAAAGCCTACCGGGCACTGCCGCAGTTCCGCGGTGACAGCGCCTTTTACACCTGGCTGTATCGCATCGCCATCAATACGGCCAAGAACGCCCTGGCTGCCCGCGAGCGCAACCCCGTGAGCTACGAACTTGATTTGCAGAATAGCGATGAGTCGTCGGGTATGGTGAGCCGGCTGAAGGATCCAGAAACCCCGGAAGGGCTGGCGCTGACCGAAGAGATCCGCGATACCGTCAATCACGCCATCGAGCAGCTGCCCGAAGATCTGCGCACCGCCATCGTGCTGCGCGAACTGGAGGGCATGAGCTATGAGGAGATCGCGGCGTCGATGGATTGTCCGGTCGGTACCGTGCGCTCCAGGATCTTTCGCGCCCGCGAGGCGATCGACCGGCGGTTGCGCGAGGTGTTTGACGGCGGCTTGGGTCGGACGGAGGAGCTGGTGTGATCCAGGATGAAGTAGAAAGCCAGCTGTCGGCGATGTTCGACGGCGAGTTGCCGGCCACCGAATGCGAGCTGCTGTCGCGGCGTATCGATCGCGATGAGATTCTGCGGGCACGCTGGTCGCGCTACGCCCTGATCGGCGCCGCGATGCGCTCGGAGCCGGTCGCGACCGCCCCCAGTGGCTTTGCACGACGCGTAAGCGCCGCGCTGCGCGGCACCGAAGACAAACCGCGCCTGGCGCGCGGCCGCAAGATACTGATGAGCGCGGCCTTGTCGGCCTCGCTGGTGGTGACGGTGGCAGGCGTGTCGATTTCGCTGCTGCGCGGTGCCGCGATCGATCTTGGCTCGGGCACGGTGGCGCAGGCGCTGACCGGAACCGGCACGCCAGGCGGCGCGCCGCCCCGGGCGCCCATGGCAAGCCGGCAGGTGCTCGCCACCCTGGCGCATGTCGGCGCGGCTCCGAGCCTCGCGGCGGTACGCCGCAGCGGCAATAGCGAGCCGGTCAGTTACGTCACCCCGGTCAGCATGGCGAGCGGCAATACCGCGTTGCGCACCGAGCTGGCCGATCTCATCGTCGCCCACAGCGAATATTCCACGCCGCTGATGCGGCGCAATCTGTTGTCCGCGCTGGTGAGCAACGAGGATGCAGCGGACAACGCATCGCCCGGCGCAACCGCCGCCGGTGTGCCGGCAAGCTTCCCGGCAGCTGCATTCGATGCGACCACCGCCGCGCCAACTGCGAGCCGTTAAACGGCCTACTGCTGCGGCGATGCTTTGGGCCGCCGGCAGCTGCCTGACGCTGCTGGCCGGTGCCGCGATCTGCGTCGCCGACGAAACCCCGGCCGACTGGCTGGCCCGGACCGACCGGGCACTGGCGACGCGTAATTACGAGGGCGTGTTCGTCCATGAACATGCCGGCGAGACCGAAACGCTGCGCGTGATCCACCGCGTCGGCAGCGACGGTGTGTCCGAGCGGCTGCTGTCGATGGACGGCTCGGGTCGGGAATTCATCCGCAAGGGCAGCCAGCTGCTCTGCTACCTGCCCGATCAGCGCACGGTGCTGGTGGAACGGGCCAGCGAGGCTCGACTGCTGCTCGGCGGCCTGCCGCACATCGACGCCATGTCGGCCGGCCTGTACCGGATCACCGAATTGCAGAAGATGCGCGTCTCGGGTCGCGATGCGCGCGTGATCGCGGTGACGCCGATGGACCAGATGCGCTACGGCTACCGGGTGTGGATCGACGAGGCGACAGCCATGCCGCTCAAGACGCAGCTGCGCAACGGACAGGGCCAGGTGCTCGAGCAGATCGTGTTCACCGACCTGCGCTTGCCGGCGCATATTGCCAAAGGCGAACTCGAGCCGGCGGTCGACGCCCGCAACTACCGCTGGGCGCAGCACCTGGACGATCCGGTGGAATCGCACGGCCTGTCGGTGTCCTGGGAGCCGAGCGCGCTGCCGCCGGGATTTCGCATGACGGTGAGCGCCCGGCAGGTGTTGCACAGTGGCCCGGTAGAACACCTGGTGTTCAGCGACGGGCTGGCGGCGGTGTCGGTATTCGTCGAGATCGGCCGCGGCCAGCGCGCCGAGCAGGTCAGTGACGATGCCGCCACCATCGGCTCGTCCTCAGCCTACTCCACCGTTGTGCAGGGGTACCGCGTCACGGCGGTCGGGGAAGTGCCGCCGGATACCGTGCGCGCCATCGCGCAGTCGATTCGCGCCCCGGCGCCCGAGCCGAGCATCGCCGATGCGCTGCTGGGCGTCGCGATTCCGCGCGGTTCAATCTTCGATCCAGTGTCGGGCAGTCAAAGTAGCCTCGGCCCCAATCGCCCCGGCCCGGCCGACACCGGCGCGCCGGCCGGTTTTGGCGTCCCGGCGGCGGGCGGCCCCGGCACCACCGCCTTCGGGGTCGCTCCAGGCATTATCCCGGGCCGGCATTGAGCGCGCCCGATCGGCAGCCCAGCCACACGCTGACACTGCTGACCCGTGCCGAGTGTGGGCTGTGCGAGGACATGCAGAGTGAACTGCAGGCACTGCGTGCGCGGCACGTACTGCCGCCGATGCGGCTGCTCGACGTCGACTCCGACCGGGAGCTGCAGCGGCGTTATGGCATGAAGATCCCGGTGCTGTTGCTCGATGATGTACCGGTATGCAGTGTCCGGCTCGACCGGGACGAGTTGCTGCGTGTGTTGCGGATCCGGGGCGGCTCGGCTTAAGGCTATAATCCGCGCGCCCCGCCGCTCGGGCTCCCAAGCCGCTAGATGCACCGCATACGCAATTTCTCCATCATCGCGCACGTTGACCACGGAAAATCGACGCTCGCCGACCGGCTGATCCAGCTGTGCGGCGGCCTCGAGGCGCGCGAGATGCAGGCCCAGGTGCTCGACTCCATGGACCTGGAACGCGAGCGCGGCATTACCATCAAGGCGCAGAGCGTGACGCTCAACTATCAGGCGTCCGACGGCGAGCGCTATCAGCTCAACCTGATCGACACCCCGGGTCACGTCGATTTCTCGTATGAGGTGTCGCGCAGCCTGGCGGCCGGCGAGGGGGCGTTGCTGGTGGTGGACGCCTCCCAGGGGGTCGAGGCACAGAGCGTCGCCAATTGCTATACCGCGATCGAACAGGGCCTGACCGTGCTGCCGGTGATCAACAAGATCGACCTGCCCTCGGCCGATCCCAAGCGCGTCATCACCGAGATCGAGGAGATCATCGGCATCGATGCCCAGGATGCCGTGTGCGTCAGCGCCAAGACCGGCGAGGGTGTGCCGCAGTTGCTCGACGCGATCATCGCCCGCATTCCGCCACCACAAGGGGATCCTGCGGCGCCGGTACAGGCGCTGATCGTGGACTCCTGGTTCGACAACTATGTCGGGGTGGTGTCGCTGGTGCGTGTGGTGAACGGCATTCTGCGCCGCGGCGACAAGATCCGGGTGATGTCCACCGGCCGTGCCCATAACATCGACAAGCTGGGCCGCTTTACCCCCAAGTCGCTGGCACTGGAGACCCTGAGCGCCGGCGAGGTCGGCTTTGTGATCGCCGGCATCCGGGAAATCGACGGCGCACCGGTCGGCGATACCATTACGCTCGACGGGCGCCCGTGTGCCGCGCCTTTGCCCGGGTTCAAGCAAATACAGCCGCGCGTGTTTGCCGGCCTGTTCCCGATCAATGCCGAGGACTATGAGGGCTTCCGCGACGCGCTCGCCAAGCTGAAGCTCAACGACTCGGCGCTGCACTACGAGCCCGAGTCCTCCACCGCACTGGGTTTCGGCTTTCGCTGCGGCTTCCTCGGCCTGCTGCACATGGACATCGTGCAGGAGCGGCTGGAGCGCGAATACGGGCTGAATCTGGTGACCAGCGCGCCCACCGTGATCTACGAGGTGGCGCGCACCGACGGCAGCGTCGAATACGTCGATAACCCGTCGAAGCTTCCGATCCTGAACGTGATCGCCGAGATCCGCGAACCGATGATCACGGCCAGCATCCTGGTGCCGCCGGATTACGTCGGCGCGGTGCTCGGGCTGTGCAGCGAAAAGCGCGGCGTGCAGAAGAAAATGCTCTACCTGGCCGCGCAGGTGTCGCTGCAGTACGAGTTGCCGCTGGCCGAAGTGGTGCTCGACTTCTTCGACCGGCTCAAATCCGCCACCCGCGGCTATGCATCGTTTGATTACGTTTTCAGCCATTTTCAGGTCGCGCCGCTGGCAAAGCTTGATATCCTGATCAACGGCGAGCCGGTCGATGCGCTGTCGATCATCGTGCATCGCGACCACGCCTATGCGCGCGGCCGCGAGCTGGTCGACAAGATGCAGGAGCTGATTCCGCGGCAGATGTTCGAGGTCGCGGTGCAGGCCGCGATCGGCAGTCACGTGATCGCGCGCGCCACGGTGAAGGCGCTGCGCAAGAATGTGCTGGCCAAGTGCTACGGCGGCGATGTATCGCGCAAGCGCAAGCTGCTCGAAAAACAGAAAGAGGGCAAGAAGCGCATGAAGCAGGTGGGACAGGTCGAGATTCCGCAGGAGGCCTTCCTGGCGGTACTCAAAGTAGGTCGTAAATGATGACCCAGATACTGACGGTGCTGGCCGCGCTGGCGGTGCCCGCCACCATCATCGCGGTTGTCGATG
This sequence comes from Gammaproteobacteria bacterium, assembly GCA_003132025.1. Classification (GTDB taxonomy): domain Bacteria; phylum Pseudomonadota; class Gammaproteobacteria; order Steroidobacterales; family Steroidobacteraceae; genus FEN-1191. The sequence continues at coordinate 31,671 of PKWJ01000054.1, read as the reverse complement.
ACTGGTTCCTGCGGCCGCGACGTCGCATCGCCGGGCGCGGTAAATCGGATGCGCCGTTGCTGGCGGCGAACTATTACCTGCTGCCGCTGCTGCTGATTGCGGCGCTGCTGCGCCTGCTGGTATCGGAGCGGCTGGATTTCAGTCTGGTGCTGGTCACGGTGGTGGCGGTCGCAGGCGTGGTGTGGCTGCTCGATCACCTGTTGTTCGAGCCGGCGCGGCAGCGGGCGGCCAGTGCCGCCGGGCAGGATCCGGCGGCGCTGCCGGTGCCGGTCACGGTCGACTACGCGCGTAGCTTTTTCCCGGTTGCGGTGATCGTGCTGCTGGTTCGCGCCTTCATCTTCGAGCCGTTTCGCATTCCCTCCGATTCGATGATGCCGACGCTGCAGGACGGGGATTTCATCATCGTGAACAAATTCGCCTACGGCCTGCGGCTGCCGGTCGTCGACCAGAAGGTGATCGCGATCGGCGAACCGCAGCGCGGCGACGTGGTGGTGTTTCACTACCCACCCGATCCGGCGGTAAACTTCATCAAGCGGGTAGCCGGCCTGCCAGGCGATCATGTGCGCATCACTTCCGACCAGCTGATCATCAACGGCGTACCGGTGCCGCTGCAGAGCGACGGGCGCTACGACGACGGCTGCTATCACAACATGCGGCTGTCCACCGAGGTCCTGGGCAGCCACCGCCATCAGACCCTGTCATGCCTGACTCCGGACGAAATCGTGGCTGCGCCGTCGCCCAGCTGCAGCCGGCGGCTGGAGCGCAACTACGAGTGCATCGAGCCGAGCGTCCCGGGCCTGCGCGATCACAGCGACCGGGAAGAGATGGAGGTGCCGCCCGGGGAGTACCTCATGATCGGCGACAATCGCGATAACAGCTACGATGGTCGCTACTGGGGATTCGTGCCGGAGGATCATCTGGTCGGCAAAGCGACCCGAATCTGGTTCAATTGGGATCTGCAACGCTCGGGCGGCCCGGTCTGGAGCCGGATCGGCCGGCGCATCGAGTGACCGGTGAAATAGAGCCTATCGCAAAATCAAAGGGAGCCTACCTATGCGCCACTCACAGCGCGGAGTCACATTCATCGGCTGGCTGGTTTTGCTGGTGCCGGTGGCGATCGTCGTCTACGCGGGTATCCGGCTGACCCCCATCTACCTCAACTACATGCGCGTCTCCAAGTCGCTGAACCAGGTCGCCAGCGAAGCCAAGGGCGGCGACACCACCACCGCCACGACGCTGCGTAATTCGCTGGAGAAGCACTTCGATATCGAAAGCATTACGGTTCCGGCCACCAAGGATATCGATATCCACCGCGAAAATGAGCACTGGGTGGCCATCGCCGACTACGAGGAAGTGGCTCCGCTGTTCTCCAATATCTCGCTGCTGGTGCAGTTTCACAAAGTGGTCGTGGTGCAATAGGCGCGCGGCCGCGCCCGGGCAGTGCCCGCTGCGCCTGCCGGGCCCGCTGCGACTGTGTGTCCGTCCGCCATGTCGATGAACCGCTCCGAGCGCCTGCGCTGTTGGCTTCGCGAGGCGCTCGACTACCAGCCGGTGGATCTGGCGTTGTTCGAAACCGCCCTGACGCATCGCAGCGCCGAGGGTCCCAACAACGAACGGCTCGAGTTCCTCGGCGATGCGGTGCTCGGGATGATCACCGCCCAATACCTGTATGAGCGCTTCGCCGACGCCGACGAAGGCGCCTTGAGCCGCCTGCGCGCCAGCATCGTGAGCGGTGACTCGCTGGCGCAACTGGCCGCCAGCGTGGCGCTCGGGGAACTGCTCGCGCTCGGCCAGGGCGAGCTCAAGACCGGCGGCTTTCGCCGCGAATCGATTCTAGCCGACGCGCTCGAGGCGCTGTGCGGTGCGCTGTACCTCGACGGCGGCCTGGACGCGGCACGGGTTGCGGTGCTGCGCCTGCTGGCCCCGGCGCTGCAGGTGCTCGGGCTGCCGGCCGAGCTGAAGGACCCCAAGACCCGGCTGCAGGAGCTGCTGCAGGCGCGCGGCTTGCCGCTGCCGCGCTACAGCGTGGACAGCGTCAGCGGCGAATTGCATGCCCAGGTGTTTCGCGTAACCTGCGAAGTCGAGCCAATGGGGACGCGCGCCACCGCCGCGGGTTTGAGCCGCCGGCGGGCCGAGCAGGCCGCCGCCGCGTCCGTGCTCGAGCAGATCCAGGCCGCACCATGACGCATTTTCGCAGCGGTTTTGTCGCGCTCGCCGGCCGCCCCAATGTCGGCAAGTCGACACTGCTCAATGCCCTGGTGGGACACAAGCTCAGCATCGTCACGCCGCGACCGCAGACCACGCGCCACCGGGTGATCGGCCTGGTGCAACTGCCCGGGGCGCAGATCGCCTTCGTGGACACCCCGGGGCTGCACCTGGGTCCAAAGCGCGCACTCAACCGCGCCATGAATCGTGCAGCGAGCGCCGCCGTGGGGGAGGCCGACCTGGTGATATTCGTGGTCGAGGCGCTCAAGTGGACCGACGAGGACGAGATGGCGCTCGGCCGCATCGCGAGCGCCGGTCACGAGGTGATCGCCGTGGTCAACAAGGTCGATCGCGTGCGACCGCGCGAGCGGCTGCTGCCATACATGGAGAAACTGGCCACGCGGCACACATTCCGGGCGATCGTGCCGGTGTCGGCCACCAAAGGCGACAACCTCGAGGACCTGCAGCGGGTCATCGTCGCCGCGCTACCGGCCGCTGAAGCGATGTTCCCGCTCGACCAGCTGACCGACCGCAGCGACTCGTTTCGCATCGCCGAGATCATCCGCGAGAAGCTCACGCTGGAACTGGTGGAGGAGCTGCCGTACGGTGTGGCGGTGGAGATCGAGCAGATCGCGGTGGAGGAGGACGGGCGCAAGGCGGTATCGGCCGTCATCTGGGTCGATCGCGCCGGCCAGAAGCCGATCGTGATCGGAGCCGCCGGCGCCCGACTCAAGCGCATCGGGCGCGCGGCGCGCCTGGAACTCAACCGGCTGCTCGGCGAGCGCTTTCATCTGACCCTCTGGGTCAAGGTGCGCGAGGACTGGGCGGACGACGCCCGCGCCCTGCAGCAGCTGGGGGTGGAATGAGCCGGGCGAGCCACAGGGTGCAGCTGGCGCGCGCTTACGTGTTGCATCAGCGACCGTTTCGCGACAGCAGCCTGATAGTCGAGGTGCTCGCGCGCGACTACGGCCGCATGACGGTATTTGCGCGCGCGGCGCGTGGCCCGCGCTCGCGGTTTGCGGTGCTGCAGCCGTTTCGTGCGCTGCTGCTGTCCTGGAGCGGGCGCGGGGAGGCGCCGCAGCTGACCGGCGCGGAGAATGCGGACGGCCCGCTGGCGCTGCCGGCGGCGCGCCTGATGAGCGCGTTTTATCTCAACGAGCTGCTGCTGAAGCTGGTGACGCGACACGATCCGCATCCGCAGCTGTTCGATCAGTACGAGGCGACGCTGGCGCAGCTGTGCCAGCAACTGGGCGCCGATGCATCGCTGCGCCAGTTCGAGGCGCGGCTGCTCGAATTCATCGGCTACGGGCTGAATCTGGCCGCCGAGGCGGATACCGGACATCCGGTCAGGAGCGAAGCCTTCTATCATTTTCAGCCCGGCGTCCACGGGGTCGTGATCGCCGAACCGGGCAGCTCGGGCGCGATCGGGGGTAGCGTGCTGCAGCGGCTGGCGCTGGGCGATGACTTCGACAGCGACAGCGAACTTCGGCAGGCCCGATCGCTGATGCGCGCAGCGCTCGATCACTGTCTGGAAGGGCGTCCGCTCCGCACCCGTGCCGTGGCCCGATCGCTGCTCAACTATCCGCGCAGGGAGCGTGCCAGCTGATGCATCCGGGAATTGCCCTTGGGGTCAATATCGATCACATAGCGACGCTGCGCCAGCAGCGGCACACGCGCTATCCGGAGCCGGTGCAGGCCGCGCTGCTGGCCGAGCACGCCGGCGCGGACAACATCACGCTGCATCTGCGCGAGGACCGCCGCCATATCCAGGAACGCGACGTGCAGTTGCTCGCCGGCCTGCTCAGCACACGCATGAATCTGGAGCTGGCCGCGACCCCGGCCATGATCGATTTTGCCTGCGGCGTGCGGCCGGCCGATTGCTGCCTGGTGCCGGAGCGCCGCGCCGAGCTCACTACCGAGGGCGGTCTGGACGTGGTCGGCGCCGGCCAGGCGCTGCGCGAGGGCTGCGCCCGACTCGGCGCCGCCGGAATCCGCGTTGCGCTGTTCATCGATGCGCATCCTGCCCAGATCGAGGCTGCCGTGGCCGCGCGCGTGCCGGTGATCGAGCTGCATACCGGGCTGTATGCCGACAGCAGCGGTGCCGCGCAGGCACGCGAGCTGGAGCGACTGCGCGACGCGGCGCGGCTGGCGGCCAGCCGCGGCCTTGAGGTGCATGCCGGTCACGGACTGAATTACCACAATGTCACGCCGGTAGCGGCGATTGCGGAGATCGTCGAGCTCAACATCGGGCACGCGATCGTCGCGCGGGCGCTGTTCGATGGACTGGCCGCTGCGGTCGGCGAGATGAAGGCGCTGATGCTTGCGGCGCGCGCATGATCTTCGGCATCGGCATCGATGTGCTGGAGGCGCAGCGCATGCACGACAGCTATGCGCGCTTTGGCGCGCACCTGCTCGATCGCCTGCTGCTGCCGCAGGAGCGCCGGCAGTTCGACCTGACGCGTCGTCCCGAGCGCTTCCTGGCGATGCGCTTCGCCGCCAAGGAGGCGATCGTCAAGGCCATGGGAACCGGGTTTGCGCATGGCGTGTGGATCCGCGACGTGGGCGTGGTGCAAAACGCCTGGGGCAAGCCCGAGGTGATCTACTCGCCGCGTGGCGAGCGCGTGCGCCGGCGACTGGGTGTGGGCGAGGGGCACGTCACGCTGACCGATGAGGCCGGTCTGATCGTCGCGGTCGCGGTGTTGTTGCGCCAGGGGCGCGCCGCAACACGCCGTAGCGGCAAGCGGGGCGCAGCGAAGCGCGCCGTGCGCCAATGAATTGCCTGGTGTTCGACATCGAGACCGTGCCCGATGTGGAGCTGGGGCGGCGACTGTACGGTCTTGAACGTCTGGACGATGCCGCGGTTGCCAAGGCCATGTTCGCGCGCCAGCGCGCCGAGAGCGGCAATGAATTCCTGCCGCACATCCAGCACCGCGTGGTGGCGATCGCCTGTCTGCTGCGCAGCCGCGACCAGATCAAGCTGTGGAGCCTGGGCGATCTGCAATCGACCGAAGCCGAGCTGCTGGCCCGCTTCTTCGACGGCATCGAGAAATATTCCCCCGACCTGGTGTCCTGGAACGGCGGCGGTTTCGACCTGCCGGTGCTGCAGTATCGCTCGCTCAAAGCCGGGGTGCAGGCGCCGCGCTACTGGGAAACCGGCGATGAGGACACCGCCTTTCGCTACAACAATTACCTCAGCCGCTTCCACTGGCGTCACATCGACCTGATGGATGTGCTGGCGGGTTTCCAGGGACGGGCCCGCGCCAGCCTGGCCGACGTGGCGGCGCTGCTCGGATTTCCGGGCAAGCTGGGGTTCTCCGGCGACCAGGTCTGGGATACCTATCTGGCGGGCGGGCTGGCGGACGTGCGCCGTTATTGTGAAACCGATGTGCTGAACACCTACCTGATCTATCTGCGTTTCCAGTTCCTGCGTGGCCGCCTTGACGGTGCCGCTCTGGCCGGCGAATTCGAGCGTGTGCGGGCGCTGCTGCGCGGCTCGGATGAAGGCCATCACGCCGAATTCCTCAACGCCTGGCAGGCACTGTCGTGATGGGCGGCGATGCGCTGCTGGCTGCAGGCGCCGATCAGGTCACACCGTACTGCGCGCACTTCGATATCTGCGGCGGCTGCGCGTTGCAGCACCTCGGCAGCGCCGCGCAACTGCGCCTGAAGGAGCAGCGGCTGCGCGATACCCTCGGGCGCCTGGGGCAGGTGGCGCCGGAGCGCTGGCTGCCGGCCATCGCCAGTCCACCCTGGGGCTACCGGCGCCGCGCGCGACTCGGCGTGCGTTATGTGCACCGCAAGCAGCGTGCCCTGGTCGGCTTTCGCGAACGCCGTTCGCACCTGATCGCGAACCTCACGCGCTGCGAAGTGCTCGCGCCACCGCTCGATGCGCTGATCCTGCCGCTGTCGGCGCTGGTCACGCAGCTCTCGATCCGCGAGCAGCTGCCGCAGATCGAGGTCGCGATCGGCGACGATGCCGTAGCGCTGGTGCTGCGCGTGCTGGCCGCGCCGTCGCCGCAGGATCTGGCCAGCCTGCGCGACTTCGAGCTGCTGCACGCAGTGCGCTTCTATCTGCAGCCGGGCGGCATCGACAGCGTGCAGGCGCTGACCGAGCCGGCGCAGGGTTTGTTCTACGCGCTGCCGGAGGCTGCGCTTTCGATCGAATTTCTGCCGACCGATTTCATCCAGGTCAATGCCGCGGTCAATCGCTCGTTGGTGACGGCGGCGGCACGGCTGCTGGAACTCAGCTGCGATTCCAGCGTGCTCGATCTGTACTGCGGATTGGGCAATTTCTCACTGGCTCTGGCGCGCCGCGCGCACAGCGTCGTCGGGGTCGAGGGCGACGCCGGCCTGGTGGCGCGTGCCCGCGGCAATGCGCGCCTCAACGGCATCGGCAATGCGGACTTCTTCCATGCCGACTTGACAGCTGACCTGAGCGCGGCGCTGTGGCTGGCGCGGCGCTACAGTCACGTGCTGCTCGATCCGCCGCGGGCCGGTGCCCTGGCGTTGCTGCCCCACATCGCTCGCCTGGCGCCCGAACGGCTGCTGTATGTTGCCTGCGATCCGGACACCCTGGCGCGCGATGTCGGCTTGCTGGTGCAGCAGCATGGATTCAAACTGCTGGCGGCCGGGGTAGTGGACATGTTTCCGCATACCGCCCACGTCGAGTCGCTGGCGCTGCTGGCGCCGGGGTCGGCCCGTGGCAGTTGAGATCGAGCGCAAGTTTCGACTGCTCGACGACAGCTGGCGTGAGCAGGTGCTGGGAAGCGCCTTGCTGCGCCAGGGGTATATCGCCAATACGCGACGCGCATCGGTGCGCGTGCGGCTGGCCGGGACCACCGGCTGGCTGTCGGTCAAGGCGATGACGCGCGGGCTGTCACGCGCCGAATACGAGGCCGTCATTCCGGCGGCGGAAGCGAATGAAATGCTCGATCGGCTGTGCGAGGGCCCGCTGATCGAGAAGTGGCGCCACATCGTCGTCTACCAGGGCAGCGAGTGGGAGATCGACGAGTTCCTGGGGGAGAACGCCGGCTTGCTGATCGCCGAACTGGAGCTGGAGGCCGAGGATACGGTGTTTGCCAGACCCCCGTGGCTGGGCGTCGAAGTGACGCACGATGAGCGCTACTACAATTTCAGGCTCGCGGAAAAGCCGTACCGGCACTGGCCGGAAAACCTGCGGGCCGGCCGATGAGCCTGGGACCGCTGATGATCGATGTTGCGGGCACGGAACTGAGCGCTTCCGACCGCGAGGCGCTGGCGCATCCGCTCATCGGCAGCGTCATTCTGTTTACCCGCAACTACCGCGATCCGATGCAGCTGCAGCAACTGGTGGCCGACATCCAGTCGGTGCGCAGTCCGGCGCTGCTGATTGCGGTTGATCAGGAAGGCGGCCGGGTGCAGCGTTTCCGGCCCGGATTCTCTGAGCTGCCGCCGCTGCGTCGTATCGGTCATGCCTTCGACGCCAATGCGCAGCAGGGCCTGGCGATGGCGCGCGCCCTGGGCTGGCTCATGGCCGCGGAGCTGGCGGCCTGCGGCCTGGATTTTTCATTTGCGCCGTGTGTGGACCTGGACTACGGCCTGTCGGAAATCATCGGCGATCGGGCGTTTCACGCCCAGGCGACTGCGGTGGCCCAGTTGGCGATCGCCTATACGCACGGCATGCGCGACGCCGGCATGGCCGCCACCGCCAAGCACTATCCCGGTCACGGCGCGGTGGTGGCCGATTCACACCTTGCCCTGCCGCTGGACCGGCGCGAACTGGCGGACATGGAACTGGACCTGTTGCCCTACCGCCGCCTGATCGCCAATGGTCTGCCCGCGGTGATGGTGGCCCACGTGCTGTACCCGGCCGTGGATTCGGTGCCGGCGAGCTTTTCGCGCCGCTGGATCGATGGCCTGCTGCGCACCGAGCTCGAGTTCAAGGGCCTGGTGTTTGCCGATGACCTGAGCATGGGTGCGGCCGCCGCGGTGGGCGATCTGTTACAGCGCGCCGAGCGCGCGCTGGACGCGGGTTGTGAGGTACTTCCGGTGTGCAACGACCGCCCGGGGGTGGAGCGGCTGCTGGATCGCCTGCGGCTGCAGATCGATCCGGCCTCGCAGCTGCGNNAGCGCCTCGCCGCCACCGGAACTGAGCTTTAAAGCCGAAGGCGCCGATGCGGGAGACACCTGAAAACCATGGATGAATGGTCGGTCGAATTCCTGCGCGGGATACTGGACGCCGCTCCCGAAGGCATCGTCGTGTGTCGGGCGGGGCAGGCCGACCAGCCGGTGGTTTATGCCAATGGCGCCTTCCAGCGCCTCACCGGCTATGCCAGCGATGAATTGATCGACCAGGATCTGCGCCGCCTGCAGGGTTCCGACCGCGAACAGGAAGGGCGCGCGCGGCTGCGCGAGGCCATCGCCAGCGGCCAGTCGTGCCGCGCACTGCTGCGCAACTATCGCAAGGACGGCAGCCAGTTCTGGAACGAGGTGGAGATTCAACCGCTGCGCAACGGCGATGGCGCCGTGACGCACATCGTCGGTTTTCACCGCGACGTTGGTGAACGTGAGCGCGCCGGTTCGCGCCCGGCGCCCGGGCTGCCCAGCTGGTTGCGCGAGGATCGCCTCTCCGGCCTGTACTCGCGTGCCTATTTCGAAGAGCTGCTGCAGCATGACTGGCAAATCGGCGTGCGCGAGGCGCGCCCGCTGACGCTGCTGATGTTCGACATCGACGAACTCGCCGTCTACAACGATACCTTCGGCCGCCCCGCGGGCGATGCCTGCATCCGCCGCGTCGCCGGCGTGATCGGCGCCTCCTTCAAGCGCGGTGCCGACGTGGTGGCGCGCTGGGAAGGCGGCCGCATCGTCGCCCTGGTGCGCGGCGCCGACGTCGCCGGGGTGCCGGCGTTCGCAGGCTCGGTGGCACGTAAAGTTCTGGACCAGCACATTCATCATCCGCGCGCATCGCGCCAGAAATTCGTGACCGTCAGTATCGGGGCGGCGAGTATCTGTCCGGGCGCCGACCGAGCGGTGGAGCAGCTGATTCAGGCCGCGACGCGTGCCCTGTCGCGCGCCAAGGAAGCCGAGGAAGCGCGCATCGCCATCGCTGAGGGAGAGGAGATCGGCTGAGCACCGCGAGGCGGCGGCGTTGCTGTCTTGGCGTTGCCGGGAGATGCCCATGCCACGGCTGCTGCTCATCGTGTCCACCGTGCTGCTGGCGCTGGCGGCGGCCGGCGGCAGCGACGATCAGGCAATGCTGATCCTCGGCAACTGGCTGACCGAACCGCGCGACGGCATCATTCAAATCAGCATCGCGGGCGATGGCAGCTATCAAGGCAAGATCGTCGGCGGCAATAATCCGCAGCGCCAGGATCAGCACAACCCCGACCCGGCCAGGCGATCGCAGCTGCTGCTGGGTCAGACGATATTCCAGGGCATGAAGTACGACGGCGAGGGCAGATGGTCCGGGGGCACCATCTATGATCCCGACAGCGGCCGCACTTACAAATGCCGCCTGGAACGGCTCGACCCGGACCGGCTGCAGGTACGCGGCTTCATCGGCTTTGCGCTGCTCGGACGCTCGCAGGTGTGGACACGCTATCGGGCCAGCTCGATGACACTGCCGGCGGCGGTGCAGTGACGATCGCGCCATGACGATTGCGCTATGGTGCGTGCTGATCGCCGGACTGCTGCCGTACGTGGCCACCGCGATTGCCAAGGCCGGCGCCGATTACGACAATCGCGACCCGCGCACCTGGCTCGCGTGCCAGCAGGGTTACCGCCGCCGGGCCGGTGCGGCCGCGATGAATGGGTTCGAGGCGCTGCCGCTGTTCGCGGCGGCGGTGCTGATCGCACAGTTGCTGCACGCGCCGCAGTCCAGCGCCAATCTGCTCGCCATCGGCTTCATCCTCGCGCGTAGCCTGCACCTGGTCTGCTATCTGGCGGATTGGGCGACGCTGCGCAGCGTCGCCTGGTTCGCGGCACTGCTGTGCGTGATCGGGTTATTCGTGATCAGCGCCTAGGCTTGGCGCGGCGGCGCCGCGTTCACTGGGGCGAGGGCGCCTCGCCGTGCTTGATCGGCGTCACCACGGCGATGATCCCAAAGGCGGGATGATCGAAGTACTGCTTGTCGTTGTAGCGTACGCTGCGCATCTCCTTGATGGTGTAAGTGGTGCCGGCGCTCAGGTGCACGTCGAAGCCCAGGTGCAGGTAGATCGGCGCGCGCTCCAGGTAGATCATTCCGCTCAACTCCGGCACGTTGATGCCAACGTCGGCGAGCGCGATGCCGCTATGCGTACCCCAGTTGGCCGCGGTCTGTATCCACGCCGCGTGAGCGATCGGTCGCCATGCGCCGCTGGCTTTTAAGGTGGCCTCGATGGTGCTCAGGCGGTAGTCGCTGGCAGCGAGCACCCGCAGCACCTGGGGCGCCGGGCCGCCGCGCGCGGCGCTGCTGCCGAATCCGCGTCCCGGTGGCACCGCCTCCCAGTCCTCGCCGCCGCCGACGCTGGAGTTGCGAAACACGATGATTTCGACCCCGTACAACGGGGCGCTGGTTTGCTGCGCGACGCTGCGCGCCGCCGGCGCAGCCACGGCCGATGCCGCCAGCGCCAGCACGGCGTACAGGACAGCGGCGAGCAGCGACACGCGCGCGTCGCGGGCGGGATGGTCTTCGGCGGTGGGGTTGGTCGGCAGCGCGCGGTTCATCGTACACCTATCCTAGCAGGGGCCGGCGGCCGCCAGAGCGCTGTCACGGCGACTGGCCGCCGAGGCGCTCGATCAGCTGCTGCGCATATTGGAACCGCTGCTCGGGCTTGGGCAGCGCGCGCGTAATGCGCAGCTTCAGCGGTCCCTCGAGCCGATACTCGCGCCCCTGGCGCTGCACCAGTGCGATCACACTCGCGCTGTCGACGCGCGTGTGCTCATCGAACTGCACGCTGCCGCCGGCCGGCCCGAGCTCCAGGCGGCGCAGTCCGAGCGCACGTGCCCCCAGCCGCAGTCCTGCCAGCAGCAGAAGATTGTGTGCCGGCGCGGGCAGGGTGCCAAAGCGGTCGATGAGCTCGGCGGTCATATCCTGCAGCGCGCTGGCGTCGGCCGCGGCGATGCGCTGGTAGAGCGCCAGACGCAGGTGCACATCCGGCACGTAGTCCTGCGGCAGCAGCGCCGGCACATGCAGCTCGATTTCACTGGCGGCGGCCAGCGGACGGTCGAGTGCAGGCTCGCGGCCCTCGCGCATCGCCTTCACCGCATGCTCGAGCATCTCCAGGTACATGCTCAGCCCGACCTCGCTGAGCTCGCCGCTTTGAGCTTCGCCGAGAAACTCGCCGGCGCCGCGTATTTCCAGATCGTGGGTAGCGAGCACGAAGCCCGCACCCAGGTCCTCGAGCGATTCGATCGCCTCCAGCCGCTTGGCGGCGTCGCCGCTCAAGCCCTTGCGCGACGGCACGATCAGATACGCGTAGGCGCGGTGGTGCGAGCGGCCGACGCGCCCGCGCAGCTGGTGCAGTTGCGCCATGCCGAGCCGGTCGGCACGGTTGATCAGGATGGTGTTGGCGCTCGGAACGTCGATGCCGCTTTCGATGATGGTGGTGCACAGCAGCAGGTCGAAGCGCCGATGATAAAAGTCCACCATCAGCTGCTCCAGCTCACGCTCGCGCATCTGGCCGTGACCGATGCGCAGGCTCGCCTCCGGCACCAGCGCCCTGAGCTCGTCCGCCACGCGCTCGATGCTCTGCACCTCGTTGTGCACGAAATACACCTGGCCGCCGCGGCGCAGTTCGCGCAGCACCGCTTCGCGCAGCGTGGCCGCGTGCCATTCGGTGATGAAGGTCTTGATCGTCAGGCGCCCGGCCGGCGGCGTTGCGATCAGCGACAGCTCGCGCAGGCCGCCGAGCGCCATGTTGAGCGTGCGGGGTATCGGTGTTGCGGTCAGCGTCAGCACGTGAACCTCGGCGCGCAGTGCCTTGAGCCGCTCCTTGTCGCGCACACCGAACCGATGCTCCTCGTCGACGATGATCAGGCCGAGATTGCGAAACCGCGCGTCGGCGTGCAGCAGCCGGTGGGTTGCGATCACGATGTCGATGGTGCCGCGCTGCAGCCCGTCGAGTACCGCGCGGCTCTCGGCGCTGGAGCGGAAACGCGACAGCGCCTCGATGCGGACCGGCCAGTCGGCGAAGCGGTCGCGAAAGCTCTGCACGTGCTGCTGCGCCAGCAGCGTGGTGGGCACCAGCATGGCGACCTGGCGGCCGGACTGCACGGCGACGAAAGCGGCGCGCATCGCCACCTCGGTCTTGCCGAAGCCGACGTCGCCGCACACCACCCGGTCCATCGGCCGGGTCTGCTGCATGTCCTTGAGCACCTGGCGCACCGCTTCGGCCTGGTCGGCGGTCTCCTCGAACGGAAAGCCGTTGGCGAAGGTCTGGTACTCGAGTTCGCCGGCATTCAACGACGCCGCCTGGTGCGCGGCGCGGCGCGCATGCAGGTCGAGCAGTTCGGCGGCCACGTCGCGTACCGCCTCGGCTGCCTTACGGCGCGCGCGCGCCCACTGGTCGGTACCGAGCTTGTGGAGCGGCGCGCTCTCCGGGGCACCGCCGGTGTAGCGATTTACCAGGTGCAGCGCGTGCACCGGCACGTAGACGCGATCGCCGTCGCGGTACTCCAGCGCCAAAAATTCACCGCTCTGATCACCGATCTCCATCAACTGCAGGCCGACATAGCGGCCCACGCCGTAGGTTTCATGTACCACCGGGGCGCCGGGCTCCAGGCTCTGCAGGTCGCGCAGGATCACGGCCGGATCCGACAGCGCGCTGCGCCGTCGCCGCCGTTCCTGGCGCGCACGGGTGCCAAACAGCTGCGATTCTCCGAGCAGCAGCAGCGGCGGCTGCGCCAGCGCCAGCCCGGCCACGTCCTCAGCCACGCAGATCGCAAGCCGGGCATCGCCGGAGGCGAACTGCTCCCAGGACTGCAGCGCGCGCGGTCGGCGGCCGTGCGCGCTGAGCATCTCAACGATGACCTCGCGCCGTCCGGCTGAGTCGGCCGCGATCAGCAGGCGGCCGGCATAGGAGCTCAGGAAGCTGGTCAGCGGCGCCAGCGGCTGCGCGGCGCGCGCATCAAGCCGAAATTCCGGCGGTGCGGTGCTGTGGAAATCGTGCACCGTGAGTGCGGCGCCGGCATCCGGGCCGGCAAAGCGTTCGATGTCGACCGTGGCGTGAGCGGCGAGCGCGCTGCGAACCGCAGCCGGTTCGATGAACGCCTCGGCCGGCGGCAGCAGCGGACGCTCGATATCGTGGCGCCGATCCTCGTAGCGCGTGCCGATGCCTTCCCAGGCCTGATCCAGCGCCTGCTGGATCGTGCCGTCGCTGGCGAGCACCAGCCGCTGCGGCAGGTAATCGGTAATCTGGGCCGTGGCCTCAAAGAACAGCGGCAGGTAGAACTCGATGCCCGGCGGTGCGATGCCTTCGCTCACACCGCGATAGATCGGCATGCGCGTGACGTCGCCCTCGAAGCGTGCGCGATAGCGGCGCCGGAACGCCTTGACCGCCTCGACGTCGAGCGGCAGCTCGCGCGCCGGCAGCATGCGCAGCTGCCCGACGGGGTCGAGCGAGCGCTGCGTATCGGGATCGAAGCGGCGTATCGAGTCGATGCGATCATCCAGCAGGTCCACGCGCACCGGCATTTCACTCCCCATCGGAAACACATCGAATAGCGATCCGCGCAGCGCGAATTCCCCGGGACTGGTCACCTGGCTGACGCTGGCATAGCCGGCGGCCGCCAGTTGCAGGCGCAGCGGTTCGATCGCGAGCGCGGCGCCGGTCTTGAGCTCGAAGCTGCGCGCCTGCACGTAACTGACCGGTGGCAGCCGGGTGAGCAGGCTGTCGGCGCTGAGCAACAGGATGCCGCGGGTCAGCTGCGGCAGCAGCGACAGCGTACGCAGCCGTTCCGAGACGATATCCGGATGCGGCGAGAATACGTCGTAGGGCAGCACTTCCCAGTCCGGCAGCGTCAGGATCTGCAAAGCTGCGCCGCCGAAGAAGCGCAGTTCCCCGGCCAGCCGCTCCAGCTCGCGCGTGTCGGTGGTCACGAATACCCACGGCCGGGTGTCGGCACTGACCGCTTCGGCGAGTGCCAGGGCGCGCGCACTGCCGTGCAGGCCGCGCCAGCGCCAGGGCGCGTCGGTGTCGGAAGGCAGCGGCGGATTGAGCAGGGTTTGCATGGACGGCGAAGCGTTGGCGGCGCGAGCGCAATGAAGCGCGCGAGCTTAAACCGCTGTGGCGCGAATACAAGCTTGCGCGCGACCGCGCTTCTGCGTTAGGAGGCGGTTCCGCCGACGGCGCACCGGATTTGATTTCTGCGCCGGTGGGATGCTTAAGTGTGGCTTCAGCAAGCAGTGAGGCGCGGCATGAGCGCACTGGTCGAAATCCGCAACTTGAGCAAGATTTACGAGCGTGGCAAGCAAAAGATCGAGGTGCTGCATCACGTGCAGCTGGACATCGAGGCGGGCGACTTCATGGCGCTCATGGGGCCATCGGGCTCCGGCAAGACCACGCTGCTGAACCTGATCGGCGGCCTGGATTCCCCCACCGACGGCAGCATCACCATCGGCGGTCAGCGCATCGATCGGCTGTCCGAGAGCGCGCTGGCCAAATGGCGCTCGTCGCATGTGGGCTTCGTGTTCCAGTTCTACAACCTGTTGCCGATGCTCTCGGCGCGCCGCAATGTCGAGCTGCCGCTGCTGTTGACCCGGCTGTCGGCGGCGCAGCGCAAGCGCAACGCCGCGGTGGCACTACAGCTGGTGGGGCTGGCCGATCGCGCCGCGCACAAGCCGGGCGAACTGTCGGGCGGCCAGCAGCAGCGGGTGGCGATCGCGCGTGCCATCGTCTCCGATCCCACGCTGCTGGTGTGCGATGAACCCACCGGCGATCTGGATCGGCAATCGGCGGCCGAGGTGCTGACGCTGCTGCAGCAACTCAACCGCGATCACGGCAAGACCATCATCATGGTGACGCACGATCCAAAAGCCGCCGAATTCGCCAAGCACACGCTGCAGCTGGACAAGGGCAGCCTGGTGGCATCGGCGCAGGCGGCGCCGGCGTGAAGTACCTGCAGCTGGTCTGGAGCGCGATGTTCCGGCGCAAGACCCGTACCGTATTCACGCTGTTGTCGGTGCTGGCCGCGTTCCTGCTGTTCGGATTGCTCGACTCGGTGCGCAGCGCGTTTGCCAATGCCGCCAGCAGCGTGGCCGGCGTCGATCGCCTGGTGACGGTGTCGAAGATCAGCTTCACCATGTCGCTGCCGAAGAGCCTGCTGTCGGGCATCGCCGCGCTGCCGGGGGTCGCGAAAGTGACCTACGCCAACTGGTTTGGAGGCATCTACCAGGATCCGAAGAATTTCTTCGCCAACGAGGCGGTGGCGGACAATTTCTTCGATCTATATCCGGAGTGGCAGCTGTCGCAGGCCGAGCGCACGGCATTTCGCACCACCCGCACCGGCGCGGTGGTGGGCGAAAGCCTGGCCAAGAAATATAACTGGAAGCTGGGTGACAAGATTCCGCTGCAGGCGACCATCTTTCCCCAGAAGAATGGCGGCAACGCCTGGACCTTCGACCTGGTCGGCATCTACCGCGTCTCCAATCCAAAACAGAAGAACCAGGAGAGCATATTGTTCTTCAACTGGGATTATTTCGATGAGGCGCGGGCGTTCGGCAACGGCAATGTCGGCTGGTACATCACCCAGGTCAGCGACCGCAAGCTGGCGCAGCAGGTGGCCGACGCGATAGATGCGCTGTCGGCCAACTCCGATCACGAGACCAAAACGCAGACCGAACAGGCTTTCAATGCGGCGTTTGTCAGCCAGTACGGCGACATTGGCCTGATCGTCGGCGCGATCATGGGTGCGGTGTTCTTTACGCTGATTCTGCTGACCGGCAATACCATGGCACAGGCGGTACGCGAGCGCGTGCCGGAGCTGGCGGTGTTGAAGACCATCGGCTTCTCCAATCACAGCGTACTGGCGCTGCTGCTGGCCGAATCGGTGCTGCTGATCGTGTTTGGAGGCGCGATCGGGCTGCTGCTCGCCGGCGTGGTGGTGGATGCGGTGCGCGCGGCGGTCGGAGAGACGGTGCCCATGACCCGAGTCGGCGCGGCCATCTGGCTGCGCGGCGTCGGGCTGATGGTGCTGATCGGGCTCATCGTTGGAGCGCTTCCGGCGCGCCGCGGCATGCGGCTGCGCATCGTCGATGCGCTGGCCGGACGCTAAAGCGCGCGTAGCATGGCCCAGTCACGCATGCGCAGCGCCGGCTCTCTGATCGGCAGTCTGGTCGGCGCCGCGGCCGCCATTGCGCTGCTGATAGTGGCACCGTGGTGGCTGCTGCTGGCGGCAGTGCTGCTGCTGGCGCTGTGGACCGTGGCGACGCGCATCGGACGGCAGGCCTGGTCGGTGACCGAGGTCGGCCTGGCGACCATCCCGCAGCGCCTCGGTGCCGCCTCGGTGGTGGTGGTGGGGATCGCCGGGGTGGTCGCGGTGCTGGTGGCGTTGCTGGCGATGGCTGCGGGCTTCGAGGCCGCGCTCAAGGAAAGCGGTACCGACGACACCGCGATCGTGATGCGCGCCGGGGCCCAGACCGAAATCAACTCGGTGCTCGATCATGACAGCGCCACGGTCGTGGCGCAGGCGCCGCAGGTGCTGCGCAACGCCCAGGGGCAGCCGATCGCGTCAGCGGAACTGGTGGTGGTGGCAGCGCTGCCGAAGAAGAGCAGCGGCCTGGATGCCAATGTCGAGGTACGCGGCGTGGGCGAGCGCGCCTGGAACCTGCGGCCCGGCGTGCGGATCATCGACGGCCGCAAATTCGGTTCCGGCCTGCGTGAGCTGATCGCCGGCAAGGGCGCCCACGAACAGTTCGCCGGCCTTGATGTCGGTTCGACGCTCAAACTCAATGGCCAGGCCTGGACCGTGGTGGGTGTGTTCGACTCCGGCGACGCACACAACTCCGAGCTGTGGGGCGACACCGACGTGGTTGCCGCCACTTATCGCCGCGGCAGCAGCACCACCGCGGTAACGGTGCGGCTGACCGGCGCGGATGCGTTCGACGCTTTCAAGGCGGCACTGACCAGCGATCCGCGCCTGACGGTGGATGTGAAGACCACGCGCGCGTACTACACCGACCAGTCGGCGGCGCTGGCCAAGCTGATCCGCATACTGGGCGTGACCATTGCCGCCATCATGGCGATCGGCGCCGTGTTCGGCGCACTCAATACCATGTACGCGGCAGTGGCGACGCGCAGCCGCGAGATCGCGACGCTGCGAGCCATCGGTTTTCGCGGACTGCCGGTCATCGCCTCGGTGCTGTACGAGACCATGCTGCTGGCGCTGCTGGGCGGGGCGCTCGGGGCGATCCTGACCTGGATCGTGTTCAACCACTACACGGTGTCCACGTTGGGACAGAATTTCACCCAGGTGGTGTTCGCGTTCCAGGTATCACCGCCGCTGCTGTGGACCGGACTGCGGTGGGCGCTGGCGATCGGACTGATCGGCGGCCTGTTCCCGGCGTTGCGCGCGGCGCGCCAGCCGGTCACCGCCGGCTTGCGTGAGCTTTAGGAGGCGGGATCGACCACTGTGTGGATGACGCGGTCCTTCTCGAAGAACACCGTAAAGCCGGGGTAATGCCAGCGTGAGATCGGCGGCTCGCCGACCGCCTCCTGGCGCTGCTGCGGGGCGCCGAACTTGCTCTCCACCGTGTGCATGTTCATGCCGCGATGAGGGCGCGCGATATCGGACTCGCGCACCATGACCTGGTCGCCTTCGACGACCGTCTCGGCCCGCGCCGCACCGGCCAGCATCACAGCGAGGGCGACGGTCAGCTCGACCGCCAGCAACACCGAGAGCTTCCTTTTGCCTGTCATAGCGCACCTATACGCCCGTGCCACAGCCATAACTATAGCACCGGTGTGATATGGCGCGGACTTTAAGCCCGCCCGCACGCGGCCGGTTTGTGATCCAGGTCCTGTTTTGCGAAAGGCTGTGCTCTAATGCCAGGGGCATGTTTCAACCGCTGTCAGTGTTCATCGGCCTGCGTTACGTGCGCTCGCGCCAGCACAAATTCTTCGTCTCGCTGATCACCTGGGTGTCGCTCGCCGGGGTGTCGCTCGGGGTCGCGGCGCTGATCGTCATCCTGTCGGTTATGAATGGCTTCGAAGGCGAGCTGCGCGAGCGGCTGTTGTCGCTGAGCGCGCAGGCCCACGTCACGGCTACCGGAGTGGCCGCGCCCGATGGTGAGCGGGAGCTGCGCGAGCGCCTGCAGCACCTGCCGGGAGTGGTCGGGGTGGCGCCGTACATCGAGCTCACGGCGCTGGCGGTGCGCCTGCCGGAGATGCTGCCGGTGGTGCTGCGCGGCATCGACCCGGGCCTGGAGGCGGCGGTGGCCGATGTGCGGCCGCTGCTGGTGGAGGGCAGCATCGATGCACTTACCGCCGGCAGCAACGCTGTCATCCTCGGCCGCGATATCGCCGATCAGCTGGGGGCGCGGGTCGGTGACCACGTCACTTTGCTGGTACCCACGGCGTCGGCCAACGGTACACCCGAGCCGCGCCTGCGCGAGTTCACGGTCGGCGGCGTGTTTCAGGCCGGCCTCGAGGACCACGACAACACGCTGATCCTGGCGCATATCGACGACGTACGGGCGTTCGCGCCGCTCGCTCAGGGAGCCAGCGGGCTGCGCCTGCGTTTCACCGACCCGCTGCAGGTCGCGCAGTTCATGCCGGCGGTGCGCGCCGCGGCCGGCCCCAACTACACCAGCAGCGACTGGACCCAGGAAAACGCCAGCTACTTTCGCGCCATCCGCATCGAGAAGACCATGATGGCGCTGATCCTGCTGCTGATCGTCGCCGTGGCTGCGTTCAACATCGTGGCGATGCTGGTCATGGTGGTGAATGACAAGCGCACCGACATCGCCATCCTGCGCACCTTCGGCACCTCGCCGCAGACCATCATGCGTGCCTTCATCACCCAGGGGCTGGCGATCGGATGGTTCGGCGTCGCCGCCGGGGTAGCTCTCGGTGTACTGCTGGCACGCAACGTCAGCACCATCGTGCCGGTGCTCGAGCGCCTGCTGCATTTTCAGTTTCTCGACGCGGACGTGTACTACATCACCAGCATTCCCTCCGACCTGCATCCACACGACGTCGCCTGGATCAGCGGCGCGGCCTTCGTACTGACGCTGCTGTCCACGATCTACCCGGCGCTGCGCGCCGCGCGCACGCCGCCGGCCGACGCGCTGCGCTACGAGTGATCCGGCATTGGCGTACGAATGGCTGCTCGGGACACGCTATCTGCGCTCCACGCGCGGGCGCGGTTTCCTGTCGTTCATCTCGGTGGTCTCGGCGCTCGGCCTGACGGTCGGGGTCGCCGTGCTGATCGTGGTGCTGTCGGTGATGAACGGCTTCGAGCGCGAGCTCAAGACCCGCATACTCAGTGTTACCTCACACGCCACGCTCACCGGCCTGACCGGCAATCTCAAGGACTGGCGGCGCGATCAGGCGCAGGCGCTGCAGCTGCCGGGAGTGGTCGCGGCGGTGCCCTACATCGAGGCCCAGGCGCTGCTGATGCATGGCGCGCACACCGCCGGCACCACCATCCGCGGCGTGCTGCCCGAGCAGGAGCGGCGCGCGGTTGGGCTGGCCGAGCGCATTCAGGGCGGCCGGATCGAGGATCTGGCGGACGGCAGCTATCGCATCATCCTCGGCGATGCGCTGGCGAGTGCGCTCGCGGTCACGATCGGCGATGACGTGGTGTTGATTGCGCCCCAGGGCGATGCCACTCCGGCCGGCATCGAACCGCGGATGCGCCGCTTTCGCGTCGCCGGAATATTTCATTCGGGCATGTATGAGTATGATCGCGGCCTGGCGCTGGTGCAGCTACGCGACGCGGCGCGCGTCTACCAGATGGGCGACAGCGTCACCGGTGTGCGCCTCACGCTCACTGACGCGTTCCTGGCACCGCGCGTTGTACGCGATCTGGCGGTCGCGCTCGGCGGCGGCTACTACGTGAGCGACTGGACCCGCATCCATAGTAATTTCTTCCGATCCATCGAGATCACCAAGTCGATGCTGTTCGTGATTCTGCTGCTGGTGGTCGCGGTCGCGGCCTTCAATATCGTCGCCGCGCTGGTCATGGTGGTGAAGGAAAAGCGCTCCGACATCGCCATTTTGCGCACGCTGGGCGCCGCGCCGCGCAGTATCCTCGCGGCCTTCTCCATCCAGGGTGCCTTCATCGGCCTGGCCGGCACCAGCGCCGGGGCGGCCCTGGGGCTGCTGCTGGCGGCCAATCTGGAGGCGCTGGTGCACGGACTGGAGCGGCTGCTGGGCACACACTTTCTCGATGCCAAGGTGTACTTCATGAGCGACCTGCCGGCCTATGCGCAAACCGGGGACGTGCTGCGCATCTGCGGCGTGGCGTTTGCGCTGTGCGCGCTGGCGACGCTGTATCCGGCCTGGCGTGCCGCCGGCATCCAGCCGGCCGAGGCGCTGCGTCATGACTGACGTGGGCGCTGCCGTGCTGAGCGCCCGCGGGGTGTGTCGCAGCTTCCGTGAGGGCGCGACGACGCTGCAGGTGCTCACCGGGGTGGACCTGGTGGTGGCGCGCGGCGAGCGGCTGGCGATCATCGGCGCTTCCGGCTCGGGCAAGACCACGCTGCTGCAGATCCTGGGCGGCCTCGATCAGCCCAATGCCGGCGTGATCGAGGTAGGCGGGCGCGACATTCACGCGCTGTCGGAGCGCGAGCGCAGTGCGCTACGCAACCGCACCATCGGCTTCGTCTATCAGTTCCACCATCTGCTGCCGGAGTTTTCGGCGCTGGAGAACGTCGCCATGCCGCTGCTGGTGCGCCGCGAGCGTACCGGCACGGCGCTGGCGCGCGCGCGCGATCTGCTGGCGCGCGTCGGTCTGGCCGAACGGCTGAATCATCGGCCACATCAACTGTCCGGTGGCGAGCGTCAGCGCACGGCGGTGGCGCGCGCGCTGGTGACCTCACCGGCGCTGGTGCTGGCCGATGAGCCGACCGGAAACCTCGATGGCGGCAATGCCGAGCAGCTGTTCGCGCTGATGCTGGAACTCAACCGCGAATTTTCCACCAGCCTGGTGGTGGTGACGCACGACGGCCGGCTGGCCGCGCGCATGGACCGCGTGCTGGAACTCAGCGGCGGCGGCTTGCGTCCGCTGACGAAGCTATAGGCACGACTTTACACAAGCGACGCCGCTCCCTTCGCATGTGGTAGCGGTGCATGGTCGCCAGCCGCAAGGTGAGTTCCAACGCGTAGCGTCCGGCGATGCCGCAGACGATGCCGCACACCAGGCAGCCGAGCAGGAACGGCTTCCAAGCGGGGCCGAGGCCGTGCTCGAGCCAGTTCCAGTTCGGGTGAAACTCGAAATGCCGCGGGCGGTATCGCAGAATCAAGGCGCCGACCCGATAGGCGAAGTAATACACCGGCACCATGGTGAACGGGTTGACGATGTAGGAGCCGGCGATGCCTACCGCGACGTTGAGCCGCCAGATGATCGCCGCCAGTACCACCAGCACCAGGTGGACCGGCAGCGGCACGAAGCTCACGCCGATGCCGACACCGAAGGCAGCCGTGATGGAATGCCGGTTCAGCGACCACAGGCGCGAATCCGTGAGCCGCTCGCCGAACATGCTCAGGTACCACTTGTGGCGACGAGCGTGGATCAGCTTGGCGAACTGCTTGACGATTCTTCGAGGCATGAGCAGCTACTGTAGCAGTTGGCGCGCTGCGCTCATAAGCGGCAGTTAGCGAAACTGCGCTGCGGGGCAGGCGCTTTAGGTATCATGCTGGCGCCTAACCGTGAGCGATATCACAGGAGTGGCGCTAACACATGTGGGAAATCGTGCAGGCGGGCGGGGCACTGATGTGGCCCATCATTCTGTGCTCGATCGTTGCCGCAGCGATCATCCTGGAACGGCTCTGGACCCTGCAAGATCGGCGCGTGTTGCCGCCGGATCTAACCCGCAAGGTCTGGAAGCTGGTGGAAGCGAATCAGATCAACGACAAGGTGATCGCCGCCCTGGAGCAGAACTCGCCGCTCGGCAAGCTGCTGGCGGCCGGCCTCGCCAACCGCAACCGACCGCGCGAGGTGCTGATGGAGCGGCTGGAAGACGCCGGCCGTCACGTGGTGCACGAACTGGAGCGTTTCCTCAACACCCTCGGCACCATCGCCGGCGTGTCGCCGCTGCTTGGCCTGCTTGGCACGGTCACCGGCATCATCAAGGCCTTCAATGCGATCAACGCCGGTGGCGCCGGAGATCCGCGCATGCTCTCCGGCGGCATCGCCGAGGCGCTGGTGGCGACTGCGGCCGGACTGTGCGTGGCGATTCCGTCGCTGGTCGCCTACAGGTACCTGCGCGGCCGCGTCGAGCGGATAGTGGTGGAGATGGAAAAACATGCGCTGCGTCTGGCCGACGCGGTGGAGTCCGCCGCGCGCCACAGCCCCGAGGCGCGCGCGGCATTGAGCTGACGCTGGCGCACTGAAGTGAGCGCAATTCGACCATGAAATTCAAGCCGCGCCGCAGTGAGGAGCCGGAGATCAACGTGGTGTCGCTGATCGACGTGGTGCTGCTGCTGGTGGTGTTCTTCATGCTGTCATCGAACTTTACCGCGGAAGGGCGGCTGCGCATCCGACTGCCGCAGGCGAGCACCCTGCCGGTGCAGCGCCCGGCCGACGAGGGGCTCGTGGTCACGGTCGGCGCCAGCGGCTCGTATCTGGTCAACGGACGCGAGCTGGTCAATTCGAGCGCCGATACGCTGCGCTCGGCGATCCTCAAGACCGTGGGTGACAGCTCGCGCTCCGCAGCGGTGACGATCCGGGCCGATGGCCGCGCCAGCCATCAATCGGTGGTCACGGCGATGGACGTGCTGGGTCGCCTCGGTTTCACGCAGATGAATGTCGCCACGGTCAACGATCCCGGAGCGGCGCCCCCTTGAACGACGCTGCCGCCGGCGGCGTCAAGGCGCAGGAGACTGTGCTGAAGGCGCGCAAGATCTATGCGCGGCTGCTGCGCTATGCCTGGCCGTATCGGGCCATGTACCTGGTGGGCGTCGTCGGCATGGTGCTGTATGCCGGCAGCGACCTGATCACGGTGTTCTTCACCAAGACCTATCTGCACGATGCGCTGGCGCTGCAGCAGCACCAGATGGTGCTGCGATGGCTGCCGCTGGGCGTGCTGCTGATCTTCCTGTCGCGCGGCGTGGGCGATTATCTTGCCAATTATTTTCCGTTCTGGGTCGGCCGCCAGGTCGTCAAGGCGATCCGCGGCGAATTGTTCGCCCACTACCTGCTGCTGCCGACGGCGCAATACGATCGCGAGTCGTCGGCGGTAAAGCTCAACCGCCTGACCTATAACGCCGAGATGGTGGCGGCGGCCACCACCGATTCACTGACGGTGATGATCCGCGACTCGCTCGCGATCATGTTCAATGTCGGGGCGCTGTTCTACCTCAATTGGCGCCTGGCGCTGTGCCTGATGGTGGCCGCCCCGGTGATCGCCTGGCTGGTGCGCAGTGTCAACATCCGGTTTCGCCGCTACAGCACCCGCATCCAGAACTCGATGGGCGACGTCACGCGCGTGTCGAAGGAAGCGCTCGATGCCCATCGCGTGGTCAAGGTATTCAATGCGCAGGATCACATCCTGCGGCTGTTCGAACAGGCCAACGAGCTCAACCGCCACACCAATGTGCGCCTGATCTCGGCGCGCTCGATCAGCAACCCGATCGTGCAGATGCTGGCGGCGCTCGGGCTCGCCGGGGTGCTGCTGATCGCCAACCGCGAGATCGCCGCCGGGACCATGACGGTCGCCGATCTGATCCCGTTCGTGATTGCAGCCATGCTGGTGTCGCAGCCACTGCGGCGCATATTGAACGTTGCCGGGCCATTGCAGCAGGGCATCGCCGCCGGCGCCAGTGTATTCGCGGTGCTCGACGGGCCGACCGAACCCCAGGGTGGAACGTTTGCGCCCCGACGTGCGCGCGGCGAGGTCGAATTTCGCGACGTCAGCTTCGAATACGCGACCGAGAACGGCGCGGTACTGCACGACGTGAACCTGCGGGTGCCGGCGGGCAGCACGCTGGCGATCGTCGGCCGTTCCGGCAGCGGCAAGTCGACGCTGGTGTCGCTGCTACCGCGCTTCTACGACCCGACTTCCGGCCTGGTGCTGATCGACGGGGTGGATATCCGCGACTACCGCCTGGCGGATCTGCGTCGCCAGATGAGCCTGGTGAGCCAGGAGGTGGTGCTGTTCAACGAATCGATCCGCAACAACATCGTGTTCGGCGCCACCGACGTCAGCGAAGCACAGCTACTGGCGGCGGCCAGTGCCGCCTACGTGATGGAGTTTGCAGAGCAACTGCCACAAGGCCTCGATACCGTGGTGGGCGATCGCGGCGTGCTGCTCTCGGGGGGGCAGCGCCAGCGCATCGCCATTGCGCGCGCACTGCTGCGCGACACGCCGATCCTGATCCTCGATGAGGCGACCTCGTCGCTCGATACCGCCGCCGAACGGCATATCCAGGACGCGCTCGACCGGCTGGTGAGAAATCGCACCACGCTGGTAATCGCGCACCGCCTGTCGACCATCGAGAGTGCCGATCGCATTCTCGTCATGAGCGATGGCCGGGTGGTGGAGTCCGGGGCCCACGCCGAGCTGCTGGCGCAGCGCGGCGTCTACTCGGAGTTGCACCGGCTGCAGTTCAGTGCCTAGGCAGGCACTGTCGCTGCGCCTGCAGGCCATGTGGTATGCCGGCACGCTGCCGCCGTGGCCGCTGCGTGCGTTGTCGCGCCTGTTCGGTCTGATGGTGCGGTTGCGGCGCGCCGCTTATGCGCGCGGCGTGTGGGTGAGCCGGCGCGTGGCCAGGCCGGTGATCGTGGTCGGCAACGTCACGGTCGGCGGTAGCGGCAAGACGCCCCTGGTGATCTGGCTCGCGCAGCAGCTGGGCGAGCGCGGGCACCGGCCCGGCGTGGTGTTGCGCGGCTATGGTGGCGCCGCAGCGACCGGCCGCGTGCCGTGCCTGGTGACGCCCGACAGCGATGTGGCCGTGGTCGGCGATGAAGCGCTGTTACTGCGTCGGCGCACCGGCGTGCCGGTGGTGGTGGGTCGCGACCGGGTCGGCGCCGCCGAGCGGCTGCTCGCAACCGGCGTGGACGTGATCATCGCCGATGACGGCCTGCAGCACCTGCGGCTGGCGCGCGATTTCGAGATCGCCGTGGTCGATGCGACGCGCGGACTGGGCAATCGATATCTGTTGCCGGCCGGACCGCTGCGTGAGCCGGCCGAGCGCCTGTCGCAGGTCGATGCGGTCGTGATCAATGGCGAGGAGGGCCGGCCTGCGGCAGCGGCGGCCGGCCTGCCGGCGGCGTTCCTCATGCGGCTGGGCGGGGAGTGGCTGCGTCCGCTGGCGGGCAGCGGCGATGCGGTGGCGCTGTCGAGCCTGGCCGGCCAGCGCGTGCACGCCGTGGCCGGGATCGGCAACCCAGGGCGCTTTTTCTCACAGCTTGCAGCCGCGGGGCTGCAGGTGCTCGAACATGCGTTTCCGGATCACCATCGCTATCGCGCCTCGGAGCTTGAGTTCCACGACGGCCTGCCGCTGCTGATGACGGAGAAGGATGCGGTAAAATGCCGCGCATTCGCCGGCGCCAACCGCTGGTACCTGCCGGTCGCGGTCAGTTTCGCCGGTGCGGACGGCGAGGTGCTGCTGGCGCGGCTGCAGCACTGCCTGGCGGCTTAAGGCCGGCGTTTTCCAACGGGAGATTCAATTGGATGCACGTCTGCTCGATATTCTGGCCTGCCCGGTGTGCAAGGGCCCGCTGCGCTACGAGCGCAAGGAGGCACTGCTGATTTGCCGCGCCGACCGGCTGGCATTCCCGATCCGCGATGACATCCCGGTGATGCTCGAGGATGAAGCGCGCGTGCTCGCGCCCGACGACTGCCTGCTCGACCGCTAGATCGCCGCATGTACCGGGTCGTCATACCGGCGCGCTATGGTTCAACGCGGCTGCCGGGCAAGCCGCTGCTGACGCTGGGCGGCAAACCGATGATCCAGCGCGTCTACGAATGCGCCCGCCGCTCCGGCGCGCGGCTGGTCATCGTCGCCACCGATGATGAGCGCATTGCGCAGGTGGCGCGCGGCTTCGGGGCCGAAGTGCGTATGACGGCCGCCACGCTGGCGTCCGGCACCGATCGTGTCGCGGCGGTCGCCGTGCGCGAACAATGGGGCGACGCCGACATCGTGGTGAATGTGCAGGGCGATGAGCCGCTGATGCCCGAGGCGCTTATCGATCAGGTCGCGGCGGAGCTGGCCGCGCGAGCCGGGGCGGATATCGCCACGCTGGCGGTGCCCCTGCAATCCGTGAGCGTGCTGCTGGATCCGAACGTGGCGAAGGTGGTCACCGACCTGCAGCAGCGCGCGCTGTACTTCAGCCGGGCGCCGATTCCCTGGGCGCGTGATGGCGCGCCGGCCGGCTTTGCCAGCCAGAAAAGTCATGTCGGCGCGCGCCGGCACCTCGGCATCTACGCCTACCGCGTGTCGGCGCTGCGTCGTATCGCTGCACTGTCGCCCAGCGAGCACGAGCTGCTCGAGCAGCTCGAACAGCTGCGGGCGCTCGACCATGGAATGGACATCCGCGTCGCGGATGCGCTCGTGCCTCCGGGAATCGAGGTCAACACACCGGCTGACCTCGCCGCCGTCGAAGCGCTGTTGGCGACGCGGCGCTGAAGGCGTGCAACGGCCGTTGGTGGCCCGCTAGTCCTCGCGCGCCGGGCCCTCAAATCCAAGTTCGCCTGCGCTGGGCGGAGCTGCCGACCAGGCCACCTGGGGCCGCTGTTCCGGCGCCGAGGCCGGCGCATGCGCGGCATGCTCGGCGCCGCGCTCAGCCGTTGAATTTGGCGTAACCGGGGGGGCGGACTCCGGCGGCCTGGTCGAGGGCTCATCAGGGCGCCGCTGCGGGGCGTCGGCCGGCCCGCCGGCGTCCGGGGCGCCGTGCTCCGGGCTGTCGCCATAGCCTTGCGTACCGCTCGTCTGGGCGGGCTGTCCGGTCCAGCCCATCTCCTGCTGCCCGGTGTCGCCATCAAAGCCCGTCTGCGTGTCGATCGACAGGTCGGCGCCGCCCGCGCTGCCGCCCTGGCCGCCGATGCCCTGATCACGATTGCCGGCACCGCGGCGCCGGCGTCGGCCGCCGCGCCTCGAGCGCCCGGTGCGCGCTGGCCGGTCACCCTGCGGCGGACCCTCAGGCGTGGCGTCCCGCGCCTCGCGCGGCTCGGGCAGATCACGCTGCGGCTCCGCACGGCGTGGCTCGTCGCGACGCGGTTCATCCCGGCGCGGCTCGTCCCGGCGCGGTTCATCCCGACGGGGCGGCTCGCGGCGTGGCTCGTCACGGCCGCGTTCAGCGTTGCCACGCGGTTCGTAGCGAGCCTCGTCGCGACCGCGCCCGTTGCCATGGCGCTCGGGCCGACGGTCGCGACCACGTCCACCGCGGCTGCCGCGATCGCCGCGTTCGCTATGGCTTCGACGTGGCTCGCGCGTCGGTTCACGCTCCGCCGCCACCGGCGTACCGTTCTGCTGGGCGGCGACAGGTTCCGCGGGCGCCGCTTCGAACCAGCGCTTCAAGCGGGCGAACAGTCCCGGGCGCGCCACCGGCTCGGCGGTCGCGATGTGCCTTACGGTGGGCGCGGCAACTATCGGCGCCGCCGTCCTGGGCATTAGCGCAGCCACTGCCGGCTGTTCGGCCGGCGGCTTGCGGTCGCGCTCCGCCGCATCGGCAACGGCTGGGGCTGCCGGGATCTGATAGCTGACCTGGGAGTTTTCCGCCAGCAGCGCCTCGTCGTCGCGCACCCGTCGAATGGAGTATTCGGGTGTCTGAATGTGCGGATTGGGCACGATCACCATTTGTGCGTGCGACTTGTCCTCCAGGGCACGCAGCGCGTCGCGCTTTTCATTGATCAGGTAGGTCGCCACGTCCACCGGCACCTGCACGATCAGGCGTGCGGTGCGGTCCTTGCGCGTCTCCTCGCCGATCAGGCGCAGGATCGACAGCGCGAGGGATTCGATGCTGCGAATGCTGCCGATGCCGTTGCAGCGCGGGCATACCAGATGGCTCGACTCGCCGAGACTGGGGCGCAGGCGCTGGCGCGACATCTCCATCAGTCCGAAACGCGACAGGCGTCCGATCTGGATGCGCGCGCGGTCCATTTTCATGGCCTCACGCAGCCGATCCTCGACATCGCGCTGGTTTTTCTGCGACTCCATGTCGATGAAGTCGATGACGATCAGGCCGCCGATATCCCGAATGCGCAGCTGGCGCGCAATTTCTTCCGCGGCTTCGAGGTTGGTGTTGCAGGCGGTGGCCTCGATGTCGGCCCCGCGGGTGGCGCGCGCCGAGTTGATGTCGATCGACACCAGGGCCTCGGTGTAATCGATCACCAGGCTGCCGCCCGAGGGCAGCTGCACCTTGTGCGCGTAGGCGGATTCGATCTGGCTTTCGATCTGATAGCGCGTGAACAGCGGTATGTCGTCGACATACAGCTTCAGCCGGCGCTGGGTGTCGTTGGGCATGAAACGCTGCATGTATTCCAGGCCCTTCTGGAATGCGCTCTCATCGTCGACCAGGATTTCGCCGATGTCGTCGGTCAGGTAGTCGCGCAGCGCGCGCGTGACCGCATCGCCTTCCTGGTAGACCAGGAACGGTGCGCCGCGTCCCTTGCCGGCTTCCGCGATCGCTTCCCACTGGGTCTTGAGGTTATCCAGGTCCCACTGCAGCTCTTCGGCCGAGCGACCGACGCCGGCGGTACGCACGATGGCCCCCATGCCGTCCGGCACGTGGAGCTGGTTCATGACCTCGCGCATCTGGTCGCGGTCTTCGCCCTCGATGCGGCGCGATACGCCGCCGGCGCGCGGGTTATTGGGCATCAGTACCAGGAAACGGCCCGCCAGGCTGATGAAGGTCGTGAGTGCGGCGCCCTTGTTGCCGCGCTCCTCCTTCTCAACCTGCACCAGCAGCTCCTGGCCTTCGGTGACCAGCTCGCGGATGTTGAGCCGACCTTGCGGCTGGGCGCGAAAGTACTCGCGGGAGATTTCCTTCAGCGGCAGGAAGCCGTGCCGCTGTGCGCCGTAGTCGACGAACGCCGCTTCGAGCGAGGGCTCGACGCGTGAAATACGGGCCTTATAGATATTGGCTTTTTTCTGTTCCCGTGACGGAATCTCGATGCTCAGGTCATAGAGTTTCTGTCCATCGACCATGGCCACCCGCAGTTCTTCCTGCTGGGTCGCGTTGACTAGCATTCTTTTCATTTGCCTCTGCCAGAATTGGATGAGAGGCCGCGGTTTCCGGAATGTGCACATGTGGGGGCACATTCACGAAGCCGCCATGGACAGCGGAATTCCCGAAGATCGGTTGGGGCGTCAGATATGTCATCGATTTTGTGATATCGACTGTGTGCTATTGACTCGTGGCCGCCATTGCTTGGGCGGCGCGCCCGGAAATCTTGAGGTCCACTGACCGGCAGCGCGCTCGTGGGCTCGAACTTTCGGAGGAGCAACGTGGGCGAGCGCGGACCAGATCGGCCGACTCATGCGCGATGGCCTCGATTTCGAGGACCAACTACCATGCGGCGCTTGGCCGCAGTCTCGTTGCCATGGCGCCGGACCCGTTCCTTAAAGATTTGGGAATCCGACCTTGGGCAACCGACCGATTATAGACACAGACGTTACTGGAAACAAACACTTAAACCTTAAAGTGTGAGCCTGGAGAGCCCTTTGACCGAGATCGATCCGCCGCCGGCCCAGGCGGAACGCAGATCCGCAGTGCGGCATGTGCAGATCGACGCCCATGAGCACGGCCAGCGGTTGGACAAGGTGCTCGGAAGGCTGCTGGCCGGCGTGCCGCGCAGCCGCATCTTTCGCCTCATCCGCCGCGGCGAAGTGCGCGTCAACGGGCGCCGCGCCAGTCCGGAGCTGAGGCTGGCTGCCGGGGATTCGGTACGCCTGCCGCCGGTGCGCGAGGTGGCGCCCGACGCCCCGCGGCGTGTGCCCACCGGCATGATCGAGGTCATCGAGCGCGCCATCATCCATGAGGACGAACGGCTGCTGGTGCTGGATAAGCCGGGCGGCATGGCGGTGCACGGCGGCAGCGGCCTGTCCTTCGGCGTGATCGAGGCGCTGCGCGCTTCGCGCCCGAGCCAGACCCTGGAGCTGGCGCATCGGCTGGATCGCGACACCAGCGGCTTGTTGCTGGTCGCAAAGCGCAGCTCGGCGCTGCGCGCGCTGCATGCGCTGCTGCGCGACGGGTCGGTGCAGAAGAGCTATCTGGCACTGGTCGCCGGCCACTGGAGTCTGGGACACAAGCGCATCGACGCGCCGCTGCGCACCGATCTGCGGGTCGGCGGCGAGCGCACCGTCAAAGTGGACGCGCACGGCAAGAATGCGCTCACCGAGTTCAAGCTGATCGAACATTACGGCGCGCGTGCGTCGTTACTGGAGGCGATCATTCACACCGGGCGCACGCACCAGATTCGGGTGCATGCCGCGTATTGCGGCCATCCGGTCGCGGGCGATGCCAAGTACGGCGATGAGGCTTTCAATGAGACGCTGGCGGCGCTCGGTCTCACCCGCATGTTCCTGCATGCGCACAGCCTGTCGTTCATCTGGCCTGACAGCGGCAGCGAGCAGAGTTTCAGCTCCCCGCTGCCGCCGCAGCTGCGGGCGGTACTCGATCAGCTCGGCGCCAAACGCGCCCGTGCAGCGGCACGCGCTAAGGACGCCACGGCGCCGACGGCGCCACGGCAACGCCCGGCACGGCGGCGCTGACGCCGCAGTTCAAGGCAATTCATACCCCAGCTGGCGCAGGGCACGCGCCACGGCGATCAGCGGCAGCCCGACCAGGCCGCTGGGATCCTCGGATACCACGCGACTGAACAGGCTGATGCCCAATCCTTCGCAGCGAAAACCCCCGGCGCAGTCGAACGGCCGGTCGGCCGCGATGTAACGCTCGATTTCCGCATCACTCAGGGCGCGAAAATACACCGTCGTGGTATCGACAAACTGCAGGCTGGCGCTGTGGTCGGCCGGCACTACCGTGACGGCGGTATAGAAAGTCGCGGCCGCGGCTGACAGGCGCTGCAGCTGCGCGTGGGCGCGTAGCGCATCGCCCGGCTTGTCGAGTGGCTCGCCCTTGCACATTCCGACCTGGTCGCTGCCGATCACGGTGCTGCCGGGACGGCGCGCTGCCACTGCCGCCGCTTTGGCCAGAGCCAGTCGTACGGCACGATCCAGATGGCTCTCCGCCGTGAGCGCAGTCTCATCCACCCCCGGGGCGGCGCACTCAAATGGCAGGCGCAGGCGGGCCAGCAGCTCCCGCCGGTAGCGCGAGGTCGAGGCCAGTATCAACGGCGGCATGAGGGATGCGAAAACGGTGTTCGAATCAAAGGCTTGGATGCCCAGG
>PKWJ01000057.1 GCA_003132025.1 Gammaproteobacteria bacterium | reverse complement strand
GGTTTCATCAGCGTATCGATCGCGGCGTCGATCGCCCCCCGGCACAGCAATGCGTACTGCACGCAGTCGCCGACCAGCCGCAGGCGCCCCGCGGCGCGCGCCAGATGCGTGAGCCGCCATGGACCGGGACGGGGTGTCAGATCGCTCTGCCTGACACTGGTGAGCCCGACCTGGGCCGCCGACAGTGCGCGCGTCGGGCCGACGTGCACCCGCCGCGCACGGCCACCGTCACGCGTGAGCCAGCAGCCGGATCCCAGCCCCGCATACGTGGTTTCCCTGAGGGCCGGCAGGTGGATGCAGCCGAATACGGGCTCACCATCGATCAGCAGCGACACCAGCGTGCCGAACAGCGGCAGGCCGAGCACGTAGGAAGCCGTGCCATCGATCGGATCGAGCAGCCAGCAGCGGCCCGCTCGCTGCAGTTGGCCGCCATATTCCTCGCCGAGCACGGCATCGCGCGGCCAGTTGGTGCGCAGGTGGCGGCGCAGTAGCCGTTCGGCTGCCCGATCGGCGACGGTCACCTCGCTGCCGTCCGCCTTGTGATGGATGCGGACGCGGTGCAAGTGGCCCAGCGTGATCGCGTCGGCCTGTTTAAGGGCGGCGAACACGCTCGCTAGCGTGGCGCTGAATTCCCGCGCCGTGAGTCGGGGTTTGGGATTGCTCACGCCGGCAATTTAACCCGGCCGCAGATGCCCAACATGGCTTTTGGATGTTGCTAATCTGCAACATTAGTAGACGGCGACTGCGCTACGTTCGCTGTATGTGCTACATTTCCGCAACACGTGCGCAAGCGCTACGCGGCTTCTGGTGCCGGCCGAGCACCAGCTGCGAAGAGCCTGCCGCAATAAGTGCAGCAACCAGGGAGATCGATGACATGTCTTGCCAACCGTTCGCGGACAAATTCAACAGAAAAGTTTTCGCAACGCTAACCGTTGCAGGCGCGGTAGCGGCGCTGTGCAGCGGGGCGGCGATTGCTGCTGACACTGTGGCCGACAACAGCGCCGCGTCCGGCGACGTCCTGCAGGAAGTGGTGATCAGCGCGACCAAGCGAGAATCGACGGTGCAGGACACGCCGATCAGCGTGACTGCGATCACGGCCCAGGACATCGCCGATCGTGGCGTGGTCGATTTCGACACCCTGGCACAGTCGGTGCCTGGCATGTCGATGCGTACCAGCGGTGCGGGACAAACTGAGTTTGAAATGCGAGGACTGCAGTCCGCCGGTGGCAGCTCTTCCACCGTCGGCTTTTATCTGGACGAGGTCCCGCTGTCTTCGCCGGCCTCGGCGCAGAACGGCAAGGTGGTCATCGACCCGAACCTGTATGACCTCGACCACGTCGAAGTGCTGCGCGGCCCGCAGGGCACTCTGTATGGCTCGGGCTCCATGGGCGGAACGGTGAAGGTGGTGCCGCATGCACCGGATTTGAACACCTTCGACGCTTCCGGTGAGACGATATTTTCCAACACATCGTCGGGCGGCAGCATCAACACGGCCCAGAACGGCATGGTAAACCTGCCCCTGGGAAACACTGCGGCGGTGCGCGTCGTCGGCTCGCTGTCAGAGACCAGCGGCTGGGTGCAGCGGATTGTGATTGAGGATGGCAGCTTCCCGATAGAAACCTTCAACGCAGCGGGTAATCCGGTGAGAGGCAATGTGGCCGCAGCACCGGTGGCCATGGATTACAAAGGCAGCAACAGCTCTACGCTCGAGTCCATTAGAGCGAGCGTGCTGTGGCAGCCGACCGATCAACTGACGATCGAACCGATGGGGATGTATCAGCTCGCGAACCAGGCTGGTGAAAGTGCCACCGACACCAGCGGCATTTATCCCACGGTATCGGGTCCGGAAGCCCATTATGAGCCGTACGACACCCCGGAGCCTTACTACGATCGCTTCGCGCTGGGAAGCCTGAAGATCAATTACAAACTCGATAGTTTCAGCGTGACCTCTGCGACCGCGTATTGGACGCGCAAGTCGCTCATTTCCCAGGACGCCACTGAGGAGAATATGACCGCCAATGCGGCACTACTTGGCGACTTTACCGGCTACGATGCCGTCGATGGCGGACTGGGACCAAACTCGCCCGCCACCTACGAGTATGACTACACCAACCAGGTCAGCGAGGAACTGCGCCTGACTTCAACCAACGACTCGCCGTTCCAGTGGTTGGGAGGCTTCTTCTATTCGAAGCTCAACAGCCTCTGGGGCATGTCGTCGAACCATCCTGAGGCACTCGCCAGCACCCTCATTGATGGATTTGGCGTGGACAATCCGGTGGTGTTCGCTGCCAATGAGCCGGCCACCATCACTCAATATGCTTTTTTCGGCGAAGCCTCGTACAAATTTGACTCGGGATTCAAAGCCACCGTGGGATTGCGGCGATTCAATTACAAAACCGTGCAGTCGGACAATGAGGGTGGCGCGGAGCTGGGCGGGGCGCCATGGACATTCCCATTGGCCGGAGTCTTCAGTACCAGCCAGAATGGCGTGACTCCGAAGTTTGACCTGTCCTATGAAGCCAGCAAGGATCTGATGGTCTATGCCACCGCGTCCAAGGGCTTTCGCCCTGGTGGCATCAACCAGTTCCTTCCCACCACCTGCCCGCCTGGCGTTGCGGGGTGCTTCGCCAGCTTCGTCGAAGGGGCACTGCAAGCTAAATTCAATACTACGGCCTATGTGCCCTCGCCCCAGACCTTCGCGGCAGACACGGTGTGGAACTATGAGCTGGGTGAAAAGGCGGAGTTCTTCGATCACCGGATGACCGTGGACGGCGACATCTTCTATGAGAATTGGGACAACCCGCAATTGCTGACCAATGCGGCCGGATTCGGCTACACGGTCAACGGCGGCAATGCCCGGATCTATGGCGCGGAGGCGGAGATCAAGGCGCTGATTACCCAGGACCTGACGCTGGCGGTCAGCGGCAGTTACGACCATGCCACGTTCCTGCAAGACAATGCCGCCTCGGGCTTCTTCTCAGGCCAGCTGGTGCCGGATACGCCGAAAGTGACCTCGTCACAAACCCTGACCTACAAGGTGCCGATGGCCAATGGCATGACGTTTATAGGGGTGCTGGAGAATGACTTTGTCGGCTCCAGAATCGATATACCCTACGGATTGACGCTGTCGATTTATGGTACAGCAACCCAGGATGCCATCGTTCATCTGGCGTCCTATGATCTGACCAATCTGAGAGTCGGTGTTCAGTCAGGTAATTGGAGTGCGATGCTGTTTGCCACCAATCTGACGAACCAGAAAGTGCTGCTCGATCCGCAACCACAGATTGACATCGCCCTGTATAGCTTCCAGCGCTACACGGTCAATCAGCCTCTTACCGTCGGAGTTGACTTCAACTACCGGTTCGGCGCGAAGTAGCCCATGACGAGGTAAAGACGCCAGGGCCGCGGCGTAGGTAACGGGGGCGACAGCTTCGGCTGTCGCCCCCTCTCATAAGAGCCACATGACTCGCATTCTGCATCGACAAATCACCCCACAGCTGCCTGTTGTGGTGGGTGGCAGAGGGGTCGAACTGCAGGATGCCAGCGGCCGAATCTATATTGACGCCTCTGGAGGCGCCGCGGTCTCCTGCCTGGGTCACAGCCATCCCGACGTCATTGCGGCTCTGCATGCGCAACTTGATCAGATCGCTTACGCGCATACGAGCTTCTTCACATCCGAAGCCGCAGAACGTCTGGCCGATCGGCTGATAGCCGACGCACCGGGGAATCTTGATCACGTCTATCTCATCAGCGGTGGCTCGGAGGCGATCGAAGCGGCGCTGAAGATGGCACGCCAGTACTTCGTCGAGCAGGGCCAACCACAGCGTCGCCACATCATCGCGCGCCGCCAGAGCTATCACGGCAACACCCTCGGGGCGCTCGCCGTCGGCGGTAACGAGGCGCGCAGGCGCCAGTTCGAACCCCTGCTCATCGAAATTCACCACATTGAGCCCTGTTACGCCTACCACTACCAACTGGCCAATGAGAGCGACGGCGCGTACGCAGCCCGCAGCGCGCAGGGGCTCGAGGACCAGATTCTGGCTCTGGGTGAGGATTCAGTCATTGCCTTTGTTGCGGAGACCGTTGTCGGAGCTACGGCCGGTGCAGTTCCGCCGGTTGGCGATTATCTAAAGCGCGTGCGCCGCATCTGTGATCGCTACGGCGTGCTTTTGATCCTGGACGAAGTGATGTGTGGTATGGGGCGCACCGGCACACTCCACGCCTGCGAGCAAGACGGCGTGGTTCCCGACCTGCTGGTTGTCGCCAAGGGTCTGGGCGGGGGCTACCAGCCAATAGGGGCCGTATTGCTGGGCTCGCACATCTTCGAGGCCTTTCGCGACGGTTCCGGCTCCTTTCAGCACGGCCATACCTACATGGGCCATCCAATGGCGGCGGCCGCCGCATTGGCAGTACAGGAGGTCATCCGGCGCGACGGCTTGCTCGCCAATGTGGTCGCCATGGGCGAGCTGCTGGATGTCCGATTGAAGGAGCGGCTCGGCCGACATCCCCATGTCGGGGACATTCGCGGACGCGGCCTGTTCCGGGCGGTGGAATTCGTCGCCGATCGGGACACCAAAGCGCCGTTCGATCCGGCGCGCAAACTGCATTCCCGTATCAAGGCGGAGGCAATGTCGCGCGGCCTGATGGTCTATCCGATCGGTGGAACGATTGATGGTGTAAACGGCGACCACATCCTGCTTGCCCCTCCATTCATCGTGGAACACGGGCATATCGAAACTATCGTTGATCGTCTCGGGGACGCCGTCGATGCGGCACTCGCTGACTGACACACTGATCGCACCGACGGCACTCGCGCACACGCTCAAGTCGCGTCACGTCGCGATGATTTCATTTGGCGGCATCATTGGGGCCGGGCTGTTCGTCGGCAGCAGTAGCGCTATCGCCGAAGGTGGCCCGGCCGTCATCATCGTCTACGCTGCCGTGGGCCTGCTCATATTCCTGATCATGCGCATGCTGGGCGAGATGGCGGTCGCCACGCCGGGCCAGGGATCCTTCGTCGAATATTCGGCTCTGGCGCTGGGGCACTGGGCCGGGTTTCTCACCGGGTGGCTCTATTGGTATTCATGGGTCTTTACCGTAGGGGCTGAAACGGTCGCCGGCGCCAAGCTGTTACATGCAGAGGTTCTCGATGCGCCGGTATGGGCGATCAGCCTCGGTGTGGTTGCGGTAATGGCCGTGATCAACCTGTTTTCAGTGAAAGCTTACGGTGAACTTGAATTCTGGTTCGCGATGATCAAAGTCTCCGCGATCGCCGCCTTCATCGTCATTGGTGCCGCGTTTATCGGCCTGCTCCATCGTCACGCCGCATTAACCACGTTGCTTGGGCACGGCGGCTTTCTGGCCATGGGTGTCACCGGGCTGTTCGCTGCGGTCCCGGTGGTGCTTTTTTCGATGATGGGAAGCGAAGTGGCGACCATTGCCGCGGCGGAGTCAGCCAATCCGGCGGAAAATGTCGCCCGTGCATCGCGCACCGTAGCCCTGCGCATTCTGCTGTTCTACGTGCTGAGCATCGTCGTCATTGTCACGATTCTGCCCTGGAACTCGATCGCCGTTGGGCTATCGCCCTTCAAGGCGGTGCTCGACCGGATTGGCATTCCCGGTAGCGGCGCGGTGATGTCCATCATCATCATCACCGCCGTTCTGTCCTGCCTTAACTCCGGGATCTACATCACCTCACGCATGCTCCACGAATTGGGTGCTCGCGGAGATGCCCCCGAGTTCCTGGCTGGAACCGCGGCCAACAAGGTGCCCAGGACCGGCATCCTGATTGGTTGTTCCGCCGGCCTTCTGGCGGCGCTCGCCCAGCTATACCTGCGTCAGGATATCTTTACGCTGCTCGTCAGCACCTCGGGCAGCGTCCAATTGTTCGTGCTGCTGGTCGTTGCCATTGCCCAGATCCGCCGACGTCGGCAACTCGAGACCAAAGGGATTCAATTGAATTTCAAGGTCTGGCTATTTCCCTGGCTGAGCTACGCTGTGGTTGCGGCCATCGTCGGCGTATTTCTGGTATTGGCCTTCATACCCGCAGAGCAAACCAACCTGTGCATGAGCGCTCTGACGGTTTGTGCGGTGCTGGGAGTCACGGGGCTGCGAAACAGGTACCGATTGCGGATGCATCGTTAGCGGGCCGTCCTCGTGTCGGTTGGTTCGTTAGGGCTACAATCACGCCGCTTCTATCCCTTTTCACCTTGCGAGCATTCCACTATGAGCGTCGTCTGCCAACCACACAATCTGCGTCGCCCGCCCAGCCATGCTCCCAAGGCCTACGGCGTACGCGTCAGTCTTCGCCCCGGCGATCCGTTCCGCAACCTCATGGGCGGTGAATGGCATCACACGCACTGGTTCGCGACCAGCGCCGAACGCGACGCTGCGCTGGCCGAGATGAGCCGCAAGCACGAGTATTCGCGGGTGGGAGACAAGCCGGCGCTGGTGTGGGAGAAAGTCGAGAACCTCGCGGCCAGCCGCGGCCTGTAGCCTCGCCGGCTGCTAAAAGCTGCGGCCCAGGAACAGGTAGAACGCGAAGGTACCGGTGTCATCGTAGCCCACAGCAAAATAAGCCGGTCCAATGTAGGTATCGGCGCCGAAGAACAGCGACTCGTCCTTGCGCGTGGAGCCGAAGCTGATGTCGCGCCGCTCGCTCCAAACGTTGCCGGCCTCAAACGAGGCGCCGACATAGGCCGGCACGTCCAGAATGCCCTCGCCACCATTGCCGACCTTGCGCAGATAGATCAGGCGCCCGATGGCGTACTGCGGTCCGGCCAGTGTTTCCGCCGGCACCCCTGACAGGTTCAGGAAGCCGCCAAGCGGGAAGAAAGTTCGCACGTTGGTCTCACTGCCGCCGATGGTGCTGCCGGCAGTGACCCAGGCAACTACCGTGTTCCTGGCCCAGGAGTGGGCGGCACGCCAGTCGAATGTAAACAGGTCGGTGCCTTGCTCACCGCCGCCGCTGGCCTCGACACTGACCTGGACGGTGAGCGCCTGGCCGTTGCGCGGAAAATTCGCGCTGGTAAGAGTGTCGTAGCCGAAACGAGCGAAGTATTCGGTCACGTCGAAAGTCGATTCCGGCGCGCTGGGACCCAGAATCACGTACGAGCTGCCACGGCTTTGCACCGCCCCGAGGCGCACCTCACCCCAGTTGGCGAGTTCACGTCCGAAGTCGACGCCGTAGTCGACGCTCGACACGCGAAAGTCGCCGACCTGCCGGTCGTTCACCACCTGTGCCACGTCATGCGCCTCGATGTCGGCATGCGGGGCGACGAAGTAGCGTGCCACGTTCGACAGCGGGAGGTACAGCTCGGTCGCGAGCAGCGGCGCGGTGCCGACCTGCAGATCCGACACCCACTCCGCGCCGAGCGAATTCAACTCGGTCATATCCAGCCGCGCCGCGGCATTGAAGATGGTCTGACCTTTGAAATCGTCTTCCAGCGAAACCCCGAAGCGCAGATAGTTCGGACCCCAGGAGTTGCGCCGGGCGGAGAAGTCCAGACCGAGCTGGCCCATTGGATCCTGGACCAGACGGTAGTCGAGCATTTCCAGATCACCGCGGCCATACAGCGCCCCAACCTCGGCCTTCAGAGCTTGCGGATCGAGTGTCTGACCCTGGAACTGGTCGAACATGTCCTCGATCGGGCGCTGGTAGTTCTTCGAATCCGGTTCGACGCGCACGAATTGCACGGTCGGCAGCCCGGAGCGCACCCGGCTGCGAGCCTGCTGATAGCGCGCGTAATCCCCATCAGAGAGCGCCAGCGCCGCCAGCTGCGTTCCAACCACCTGCGCTGCCAGTTCACCGGCGTCCACGATCTTCATGATCTCGGGAAAATCGTACGACGAGAAATCACCCAGCTGCGGCCGGACGATGATGTCGTTCGGGCCCAGCGTCGCCAGATCGCGCTCGATGTCCTTGCGCAGCAGTATCGACAACATCTGATTGGTGATGCCCGGCAACGAGTTGAGACTCTTTCGTGGCTGCAGCGGGAAACCGGCGTCCACCACAATAAGTACGTCCACGCCCATGGAGCGCGCGACATCGATCGGCAGGTTGTCGGTCAGCCCGCCGTCCACCAGCAGCTCACCGCGATATTCCACCGGTGCGAACAGGCCCGGCACCGACATGCTGGCGCGCATCGCGGTGGTCAGGTCGCCATCGCCGATGACCCGCTTGGCGCCGGTTTCCAGATTGGTCGCGACGGCGCGAAAGCGCGTCGGCAATTGGTCGAAGTCGGTGATCGCGGCTACCGGCAGCGTCAGCTGGCGCAGCGTTTCGGTCAGCATCTGGCCCTGCACCAGGCCTTTGGGGATCACCAGCTTCCTGCCCTGCAGCCCCACCGGCAGATTGACCAGGAACTGCCGGTCTTCCTCCTTGCGCCGGTAATCGAGCTCGGTGCGCGGCGGCCGGTCGCGAAACGCCGCCTGCCAGTCCAGCGATGCCATGGCCTGCTTGATCTGCTCGCCCGACATGCCGCTTGCATACAGCCCACCGACCACGGCTCCCATGCTGGTGCCTGCGATGACGTCGATCGGCACGTGCAGCTGGTCGAGCATCTCCAACACGCCAATGTGGGTCGCGCCGCGCGCGCCGCCGCCGGAGAGCACCAGCCCGATACGTGGCCGTCCCGGGACCGCCCGGGTGGCGCCGCCCTCGCCCGCCGCGTCCTGCGCACCGGCGGTTGCGGACATGACCAGCAACGCGGCTACGACGACCATCCCCGCTATACGCATGCACTGAGCGGTCGCAGCCATTAAGCTTGCGCGCATGAGCTCGGCGTTCCTAATCTCGCTCGTCATTCAGGTGCTGTTGATCATTCACTGTATCCGCACCGGACGCAATTCGCTGTGGATCTGGGCCATAGCGCTGCTGCCCCTGGCCGGGCCCGTCGCCTACGTGCTGATCGAGCTGCTTCCCGGTCTGTTTGGCGCCCGCGGCACGCGCCGCGCGGTGCGTGGCGTACGCAAGGCGCTCGATCCGGAGCAGGACCTTCGGCGCTACCAGGACGAGGCGCGTCTGATCGGCGACGTCGCCAGTCGCCAGCGCTTCGCCGACGAACTGGTGCGCCAGGGGCGCTCGCCGGAGGCGATCGGAATCTATCGCCAGGCGCTCAGCGGCCTGTACGAACAGGATCCGAATCTGCTGCTCGGACTGGCCCGCGCGCAGTTCGCCAGCGCGGCATACGCTGAGGCGCGCGCGACACTCGATGCGCTGATTGCGCACAATCCGCAGTTCAAGTCGCCCGACGGCCACCTGTTGTACGCCCGGGCACTCGAGGGCGAGGGCAATCTCGACAAGGCGCTCGAGGAGTACGCCGCCGTCAGCAAATACTACGCCGGTGCCGAGGCGCCGCTGCGCTACGCCCGGCTGCTGCGCACTACCGGCAAACCGGAGCAGGCGCGGCGCGAACTGAAGGACCTGCTGGAACACGCGCGGCTGGCGCCGCGGCATTACCGCCGCATGCAGCAGCAATGGCTGTCCGAAGCGGAGCGCGAGCTGGCCGCGCTGTGACCGCGGGGCTCATTCGCTGCCAGTGCGTCGACCCGGGCCGCGCCGCGGTTGCTGCTGGGTGATGCAATGCAGATCGCCGCCGCCGAGCAGGATCTCGCGCGCCGGCAGGCCGACGATGCGTCGCCGCGGGAACACGCGGCGCAGCACCTGCCGCGCCGCGCCGTCGGTCGACGCGTCGAGCAGCGGCAGGATCACGGCGCCATTGGCGAGATAAAAATTGACGTAGCTGCCGGCCAGCCGCTGTCCGGCCCGCAATGCGCGGATGGCGCGGTTTGCGACCACGCCTCGCGCCTCGCGCCGCGTCATGTAGAGCGGCCCCGGCGACGGCAGCCGGTGCACCACCAGCCGGCGGCCACGCGCATCGCGCGCCGCCATCAGCCGCTCCCAGGCGTCCTGTGAGACGCGGTGCTGCGGATCGTGCCGGTCGTCGCTCCAGGTCAGACAGACCTCGCCGGGTCGGGCAAAGCAGGCCAGATTGTCGATGTGCCCGGAGGTCTCGTCATCGATCACGCCCTCGCCGAGCCAGATGACACAGCTCGCGCCAAGGTAGCGTTTGAGCAGCCGCTCTAGCTGCACTCGGCTCAAGGAAGGATTGCGCTTGAGGAGACATTGTTCCGTCACCAGCACCGTGCCCTGGCCGTCGACATGGATGGCGCCGCCCTCGTTGATCAACGGCGCGCAGTAGCGTTCACAGCCGGCAAGTTCGAGTACCTTGTGTGCGACCTGCCGGTCGCGGCGAAAATCCCGGTACAGGCCGCCCCAGGCGTTGAAGCGCCAGTGCACGCCGCGCAGTGCACCGGCCGCGTTGACCACGAAGCTCGGCCCGACGTCGCGCATCCAGGCGTCGTCGCTCGACAGTTCCACTACACGCACCGCAGCCGGCAGCGCCGCCCGCGCCGTCGCGTATTGCTGCGCCGAGGCACCGACGCTCACCGGCTCGAACCTCGCGATCGCCCCGGCGACCGCGGTAAACGCCCGCTGGGCCGGCTGCGCCCGCGCTCGCCAGTTGTCGCGCCGCTCCGGCCATAGCATCCAGCAAGCATCGTGCGGCTCGAATTCGGCCGGCATCCAGAAGCCGTCGTGAGCCGGTGTTGTTTTCAAAGTGCGTGGCATGGCTTAGGATGCATTCTAGCAACCTCGCGCCTGGGCACGGCCCAGCATGCTGCGACGCTGTGATAGCATTTCGACCCCATGACCAATCAGCACCCGACTGCCGTCAAACCGGTGGTGCCCGCCGGCGGCCAGAAGATATCGATCAGCAATGGCAGGCTGGTCGTGCCCGAACACCCGATCATTCCCTTTATTGAGGGCGATGGCACCGGCCGCGACATCTGGCGCGCCAGTGTGCGGGTGCTCGACGCCGCGGTGCGCAGCGCCTACGGCGAGCGGCGCAAGATCGAATGGATGGAGGTCTACGCCGGGGAAAAAGCCTTCAACGCATTCCGCAGCTGGCTGCCGGATGAAACCGTCGAGGCCTGCCGCGAGTATCTGATCTCGATCAAGGGCCCGCTGACCACGCCGGTCGGCGGCGGCATCCGTTCGCTGAATGTCGCGCTACGCCAATTGCTCGATCTGTATGTTTGCCTGCGCCCGGTACGCTGGTTCAAGGGCGTGCCCTCCCCGGTCAAGGCGCCGGAGAAGGTGGACATGGTGATCTTTCGCGAGAATACCGAGGATCTTTATTCCGGCATCGAATTCGAACAGGGCACCGAGGACAACCGGAAATTCCTGGAACTGCTGAAGAGCAACTTTCCCAAGCACTACGCCAAGATCCGCTTTCCCAATACCAGCGGTATCGGCATCAAGAACGTCTCGATCGAAGGCACCGAGCGCCTGTTCCGCGCGGCGATCGAATATGCGCTTGCCAACAAACGCAAGAGCGTGACCATCGTGCATAAGGGGAACATTCTCAAGTTCACCGAGGGCTCGTTTCGCGGCTGGGCCTACGCCCTGGCGGAGCGCGAATATGCCGATCGGGTATATACCTGGCCGCAATGGGAACGCACCAAAGCCGCCAGCGGCGAGCAGGCCGCCAACGACGAACAGGCGGCGAGCCTCAAGAGCGGCAAACTACTGATCAAGGACGCGATCGCCGACATCACGCTGCAGCAGGTCCTGACGCGCGCCGATGAATTCGACGTGGTGGCGACCATGAACCTGAATGGCGACTACCTGTCCGATGCGCTGGCAGCGCAGGTCGGCGGCATTGGTATCGCTCCGGGCGCCAACATCAATTACATGACCGGGCACGCGGTATTCGAGGCCACGCACGGCACGGCGCCCAAATACGCCGACCTCGACCAGGTCAATCCCGGCTCGGTGATTCTCTCGGGCGAGATGATGCTGCGTTACATGGGCTGGATCGAGGCGGCCGATGCGATCATCCGCGCCATGGACCGGACCATCGAGCAGAAGATAGTAACCTACGACTTTGCGCGCCTGATGCAGGGCTCGACCAAAGTCAAGTGCAGCGAATTCGGCGACGCACTGATCCGCAATTTCTAGCCACGCTTGTTCCAGCGACCGTTCTACAGCCTGCGCTGGTCCGCCGGCGGTGGGTTGTACTGGTAGATCCAGGTTTCCGTCAGCGACTCGCCGTTCAGTGCCAGAAACAGCCGCAGATTGATCGGCTCGGTGCTCTCATCCGTGGGCCTGAGGTCGAACATCGCGCGCCAGCCATTGATCGAGCGCAACGGCCGCGCCGAGGTGATTTCGATCTGGCCGCGCGACGCGCTGATCATTGGCTCCACGTGCGCGTCTTCTGCGAGCAGTGGAAAGTGGCCGCCGGCGAAATCGACCACGAAGCGCCACGAGAAATAAGTACGCTTCTGCCCGACGACGCCCCCGATGCCCGAACGCGTTGCGTGCACCTGCGCCAGCGGACAGGACTGCGGGTTATAGCGACACCAGTACAGCCGGTAGCCATACAGCAGCTCCTGTCCGCGCTGCGGCTTCTCGGCCGGAGTCCAGAACGCTACGATATTGTCGAAGGTTTCATCGCTGGTCGGCAGTTCGACCAGCATGACCGCGCCCTTGCCCCAGCTGCCCTTGGGTTCCACCCAGACGCTCGGCCGCTGGTCGTAGAACACGCCGTCGTCCTGGTAGTGATCGAATTCGCGA
This sequence comes from Gammaproteobacteria bacterium, assembly GCA_003132025.1. Classification (GTDB taxonomy): domain Bacteria; phylum Pseudomonadota; class Gammaproteobacteria; order Steroidobacterales; family Steroidobacteraceae; genus FEN-1191. Next base: position 109,927 of record PKWJ01000057.1, on the reverse strand, counting down.
TCGCGCTGCATCAGGCCGAAGCCGTGCGGCGATTCGTCGACAAACGAGTTGACGCGCACCGTCGGCGGATTCACCAGCGGCCGCCACAGCCACTCGCCGTTGCCGTTGTAGATCTGCAGGCCGTCGGAATCATGAATCGCCGGGCGCCAGTCGTTGTCGATGCGCCGATCGTTGGGTCCGTCGAGAAACATGCTGGTGCCGGGTGCGATCCCGAGTCGCTCGATGGTGTTGCGCGGATACAGCGCGGCGTCGATGTCCATGACGATCGTGTCGGCGACATCGATGACGAAACGATAGGCGCCGGCAATGCTCGGCGAGTCGAGCAGCCCGTACACGGTCACGCGGCTGGAATTAATGGCCGGACGCTCCAGGTAATAGGCGATGAAGTCCGGAAACTCCTCCGGCCGGGGCATACCGCAATCGATCGCCAGCCCGCGCTGCGACATGCCGTACTGCTTGTCACCATCCACGGCACGGAAGTATGAGGCCCCCTGGAAGGCTGCCACATCGCGCGTCCAGTCGGAGTGGAACAGCAGCCGGAAGCCGGCGAAGCCGAGGTTCGAGGCCAGCTTGTGGCCATCGACCCCGCTTCTGCTGTAGTCGAACATGGCCGGGTCGTAGGCGAGCTCCTGGGCGCGGCCGTTCTCGACGCTGTAGAGCCGCACCGGCTTGGTAACCGTGAATCCGAGATGGAAAAATCGCGCCTGAAACCATACGCCATCGCCCGCCCACAGCGAGTGATCGTCGCGAAATCGGATCGCCTGCCACTGGTCCCAGCCGAGCTTTGCGATTGGCGGCGGCAGTTCCACTTTCGGCGGTTTGTACGCCGCGGCGGCCATCGCTCTTGCCTTGCCTTTGAGTTGTGCGTAGTCGAACGGCTCGGCGGCCCCNNGCGCCAAGGGCACGGCAGGCGGCGATGCCGCACCCGCGAGCCTGCTCCAGGGCAGCGCGCCCGCAGCAAGCGCCGCCCCGGCCTTGAGAAATCGACGTCGAGACATAGATCCGATTGAAGCAGGAATAATGCCGTCATCCGGCGACACGCTCATTGTACTTCGCGGCGAGTCGCCGCGCGCGGCGTGACACTGCGCGCGGCCGCGACCTGGACTTAACAGCGTGCCGGCGAGCGCGCTATTCTCGAACAACACTGTGCGGGAGTCACCTTGATGCGAGATTTACGGCCGCCACCCGACCCGCATGCAGCCGGCGCCGGTCCCGCTGCCGCGCCGCCGGAACCGGTCGAGGGTGAGTTCCTACTGAACAATTTTCAATTCACCAGCGGGGAAATACTGCCCTCGCTGCGCATCCACTACCGAACGCTCGGCCATCCGCGACGCGATGAGCGCGGCGTGGTGAGCAACGCCGTATTGATCCTGCACGGCACCGGCGGCAGCGGCGCCCGGTTCATGGATGCTGAATTTGCCGGCGAGCTGTTCAGTCCGGGACAGCCGCTGGATGCCAGCCGCTATTTCCTGGTTCTGCCCGATGGCATCGGCCACGGTCAGTCGTCCAAGCCCAGCGATGGCGCCCATGCACGCTTTCCGCGCTTCGGCTACCGCGACATGATCGCGGCCCAATACCGGCTGCTGACGCAAGGTCTTCAGATCGATCATCTGCGGCTCGTCATAGGCATTTCGATGGGGGGCATGCATACCTGGCTGTGGGGTGCACTTTACCCGGATTTCATGGACGCGCTGCTGCCCATGGTGTGCCTGCCGGCGCAGATCAGCGCGCGCAACCGCGTCTGGCGGCGCGTTATCAGCGATGCGATCCGTAATGACCCGAAGTGGCGCGGCGGGGAATATCATCAGCAGCCGCCGAGTCTGCGTACCGCGGCGCAGATCCTGTTTTTTATGGGAAGCAACCCGTCGCTGCGCTTGCAGCAGATGCCGACGCTGACGGCGAGCGATGCCGTACTCGATGCGGCCGTGCACACAGCGATGCAGCAGGATGATGCCAACGACACCCTCTACCAGATCGAGGCTTCCTGGGATTACGACCCGGGACCCGAACTCGACAGGATTCGTGCGCCCCTGCTGGCGCTGAATTGGTCCGACGATCTCATCAACCCGCCGGAGCTCGGCATCCTGGAGCGCGAGATCGAGCGCGTGCCCCACGGCCGCGCCATTCTCATTCCGTTCACAGCCCACAGCCGCGGCCACGAGTCTCACCTGGACGCTGCCGCGTGGAAACATCATCTGCTGCAGCTGCTGGACAGCGCGCCGTACCGTTAGCACCTGTTGCTCACGCCACTGTGTGACGGCGCGCGGTGGGCATTATGTAACGGCCGGGCTGCCGCGATATGCACCACCGCGACGGCGTCCCTGCGCTTAGTCTGACGTCAATTGGCGACAACGACGCACAATCAGTGGATTGACGATGGCGCATGCTGCGACCCCTATGTTATTAGACGTTCCTGTTAATAATTGGAGTTCACATGCCCAGACTGTTGCGCCTTCTGATTACCCTGCCCCTGCTGTCGTTTGCGCTTGCTGCCTGCGGTCCCGGCACAGTCCCGGTCACGCCTGCCGGCGGCGGTAGTAGCAGTACCAGCAGCAGCGGGGCTGTCACCACCGACGTATTGACCTATCACAACGACGTGATGCGCTCCGGTGAGTATCTGACCGAGACCACACTGACGCCGGGCAATGTCACCAGTGCCAGCTTCGGATTGCTGCACCAGTTGCCGGCCGATGGCCTGGTCGACGCGGCGCCGCTGGTGGTAACGAGCCTTACGATTGGCGGCGCGGTGCATAACGTGGTCTATGTCGCGACCGAGAACGACAGTGTCTATGCCTACGATGCCAACACTTATGGGCTGCTGCAGAAGGTGTCATTGCTCGGCAGTGGCGAGACCCCCAGCGACTCGCGATCCTGCAATCAGGTGGTGCCGCAGATCGGCATCACGTCCACACCGGTCATCGACCGCAGCGCCGGTCCCAACGGCACAATGTTCGTGGTGGCGATGTCCAAGACCAGCGGCGGCACCTATTACCAGCGCCTGCACGCGCTGGACCTCGCAACGCTGGCCGATCGCCTGACCCCAGTCGTCGTCCAGGCCATCTATCCGGGTACCGCCTACGGCTCCGCCGGCCAGGTCGGCTTCGTGCCGGACCAGTACAAGGAGCGCGGTGCGCTGTTGCTCGACCAGGGACAGATATTCACCAGCTGGGCCTCAAACTGCGATGACGGGCAATACAACGGCTGGATCATCGCCTACGATGAAACCGCGCTGAGTCAGACTCAGGTGCTCAATCTGACTCCGAATGGTCTCCAGGGCGGCATCTGGGATGTCGCCGGGCTCGCGGTCGACAGCGCCGGCTCGATCTATACCCTGCTGGGCAATGGCATCTTCGACACCACGCTGACCGCCGCCGGCTTGCCTGTCAATCAGGACTACGGCAATGCCGCCGTCAGGCTGTCGATGGCGAGCGGCACCCTTGCCGTGGCCGACTACTTCACGACCTGGAACACCACCGCGGAGTCCGCCGGCGACGTCGACCTCGGATCCGGCTCGCCGCTGCTGCTTCCCGACCAGGTCGACGCCACCGGCACCATCCGCCATCTGATGCTGGCGGCAGGCAAGAACGACAGCCTGTATCTGCTCGATCGCGACAACATGGGAAAATACAACGGCAATGTCGCCAACAGCGACACCATCTATGAGGAGCTGTCGGGTGCGCTGGCGCACGGCGTCTATTCGGCCCCGGTATACTTCAACGGCAGCATCTACTTCGCCGAAGTCAGCGGCACCCTGAAGCAGTACGCACTGGCCGCGGCGCGTATGCCGGCGACCCCGACCTCGCAATCGACTGCAACCTTCGCTTATCCGGGTGCATCGCCGGCGATCTCCGCCAACGGCAGCAGCAACGCGATCGTCTGGGCGGTGGAGAGCAATCCCGGCAGCGCCGCCATCCTGCACGCGTACAATCCGGCCAATCTCGCGACCGAGTACTACAACAGCACCCAGGCCGCCGGCGGCCGTGACGCCTTCGGTAACGGCAACAAGTACATCACGCCGGTGATCGCCAATGGCAAGGTATTCGTCGGTACCCCGAACAGCGTGGCGGTATTCGGCCTGCTCTAAGCGACCTGCGCCGCGGTCAGCGCCTGCTGGATATCCTCGATCAGGTCGTCGACATCCTCCAGGCCGATCGACAGGCGCACGGTGCCGGCTGCAAGGCCGGCGCGGCGCTGCTGCTCGTCGTTCAGATCGCGGCTGCCGAGCAGCTGTGGCGGCATCACCAGCGAATCGGTTGCTCCCAGGCTGGCGGCCATCGCAAACAGCTGCAGTGCCTCGGAAAAGCGCCGCGCCGCCTGCGCCCCGGCGCGCAGATCGAAGCTCACGACGGCGCCGAATTCGCTCATCTGCTCGCGCGCCAGCGCATGTCCCGGATGATCCGCCAGGCCGGGGTAATGCATACGCTCCACGGCCGGCTGCGTCGACAGGAACTCGGCAATCTGCTGCGCGCTGGCGCATTGCGTGCGATAGCGCACGAAATAGGTTTTCAGCCCACGCTGCAGCAGGAAGGCCGAGTGCGGATCCAGCACTCCGCCCAGCGTTGAGAAATCCTGGCGCAGCGTGCTGATCAGCTCCGCCTTGGCGATTACCGCGCCGCCCATGACATCGCCGTGGCCGGAGGCGAATTTCGTCAGGCTGTGCAGGTAGAAATCGATATCGTACTGGCCGTGCTGATGCATCCCGGCGAAGGTATTGTCGAGCAGGGTCATGGCGCCGTGCGCGCGCGCCAGGCGAGTGATGGCGGCGATATCGGCAATCCTGTTGATCGGATTGGTCGGGCTCTCGAACACCACCAGCCGGGTTGCACGGCCCGCGAGCGTACGCTCGATGGCGTCGAGGTCCGCGATCGATAGCAGCGTGTGCGATACGCCGAATCGCGCCAGCGTACGGCGTATCAGGTGCCGCGTCGGCCCGTAGCTTTCGAGGAAGCACAGCACGTGATCGCCCTGGCGCGTCAGAGCCAGCAGTGTCTGCGCAATCGCGCCGACCCCGGAAGCGCATACCAGGCAGTCGTCGCGACCTTGCAGCTCGGCGAGCGTGAGCTCCAGCGCCCGCGTGGTCGGGTTGGAGCTGCGCAGGTAGAAAAATCCCGGCCGCTCCCCGCTCAGCGCGCGCAACGTGTCGTCCACCGATTCGAATTCGAACTTCACCGTCTGGTAGATCGGCGCCACCACCGGACGATTGCCCGCAGGCACTTCAACGTTGGGGGGATGATTCACGCGCGTGGATTTCTTCACGATGGTGTCCTCGAGGGCGCAGCCGCCGTGTGCCCCTGCCGCTGCTGCGCATAGCTCCGCAGCCGGGCGGCGCCTTCATCCAGTGTTTCGTCGCGCTTGGCAAAGCACAGGCGCAGCAGCGTCATCGGCGGCGCCTGCTGGTAAAACACGCTTAGCGGAATGGTCGCCACCCGCGCGCGCGTCAGCAGCTCCTCGGCAAACTGCGTGTCCGGAACATCGCTCAGGGCTCCATAGTCGATCAGCTGAAAGAACGAGCCCTCGGCCCGCGGCAACGACAGGCCGCTGCCGGCCAGCGCGCCGATCAGCCGGTCGCGCTTGGCGCCCAGTAACGCCAGCAGGCCAGCCCCGCAATCCGGCCGCTCCTCCAGGTAGCGCGCGATCGCTACCTGCAGCGCGGTGGCGATGGTGAAGGTGTTGAACTGATGCACCTTGCGCAGTTCCGTCGTCAGCGCCCGCGGCGCCACCGCGTAGCCTACGCGCAGCCCGGTCGACTGCAGGGTTTTACCGAACGAATATACCGCGACGCTGCGCTCGCGCAATTCCGGGACCGACAGTACGCTGTGATGCCGCCGTCCATCGAACACCATGTGCTCGTAGACCTCGTCGGCAATCAGGTGGATGTCGCGGCCGCGCAGCAGTTGCGCCAGCGCTGCCAGGTCCTGCGCGGTAATGCAGGTGCAGGCCGGATTGAGCGGTGAGTTGATGATCAGCAGTCGCGTGCGCTCCGTCAGCGCCGCTTGTACGCGTTCCCAGTCGTAGCGAAAGTGTGGCGGCTGCAACGGCACATGAACACAGGCACCGCCGGCGAGCTGCACCGCGGGCTCGTACGAGTCGTAGGCGGGATCGAAGACGATGACCTCGTCGCCGACTGCGACCAGCGCCTGCACGGCGGAGAAGATCGCCTCAGTGGCGCCCAGTGTCACGGTGATCTCGAGCTCCGGGTCGACGCGCACGCCATAACTGCGATCGAGCTTGGCCGCGATCGCCTCGCGCAGCTGTGGCATGCCCGACATCGGCGCGTACTGGTTGTAGCCCTGGCGCATGGCTTCGTGCACCAGATCGCCGATGCGCGGATCGATGTCGTAGTCCGGAAATCCCTGACCGAGATTGACCGCCTGCAGCTCGGCGGCGCGCTGCGACATGATGGTGAAGATCGTGGTGCCGACCCGCGGCAGCTTGCTGCGAACGCTCATGTCATTCCATGGTGCGCGGCTGTGCGCGTCAACGCCGGCGCTGGCGGGCAGCCGCAAACGCCGCTCCAACCACGCCGGCCTGGGCGCCGTGGGCGGCGCGCCGGATCGGGGCGGGACTTTCCAACAGCTGCCCGAACTGGTCAAAGTCTTCGCTGATCGAGCCGCCCAGGATGAACAGGTCGGGCCAGAACAGCGCGTGCAGTCGGGCCAGATATTCATTAACACGCGCACACCAGCTGGCCCAATCCAGCCGCTCCTCGGTGCGCACCCTGGCTGAGGCCGAGAGCTCGGCATCGCGGCCATGAAACTCGAGGTGTCCAAGCTCGGTGTTGGGCACCAGCTCCCCATCCACGAACAACGCCGAGCCGATACCGGTGCCGAAGGTCAGCAGCATCACGACCCCCTGCGCATCCTTGCCCGCACCGCCCGCCGAGATCTCGGCCACACCGGCCGCGTCGGCGTCGTTCAGGAACACCACCGGCCGGCCGATCAGCTGCGACAGGCGCGTGCCGCCGGCAAAGCCGATCCATGACTTGTCCACATTGGCCGCGGTACGTGCGATGCCGGCCTGTACCACCGACGGAAACGCCAGACCCACCGGCCCGGCACTGCCTAGTTCACCATCGATACGTGCGCACGCCTGCAGCACCGCCTCCGGTGTCGACGGCGCCGGTGTGGGCACCGAGTGCAAAGGCGTGGTGAGACTGCCGCGCCCGGTATCCACCAGCCCCGCCTTGATCGAGGAACCGCCGACGTCGAGGCCGAGCAGGATGGTGTCCGCCATGTCGCCCGCGGACTAGGCGCCCAGCGCCATGCGCATTTCGCGTGCCAGCCGGCGCTCGCGACTTTGCAGGTAGAGCGCCGAGGCCACGACCCCGACGGCGACCAGCAGCACCATCAGCGTGGCAAGCGCATTGACGTCCGGGCTCACGCCCAGTCGCACCTTGGAGAAAATAACCATAGGCAGTGTGCTCGAACCGGGTCCGGCGACGAATTGCGAGATCACCACATCATCCCACGATAGCGTAAACGACAACAGCCAACCCGAGAGCAGCGCCGGAGCGATCAGCGGCAGCGTAATGCGCAGGAATACGGTCGCGGGCCTGGCGCCGAGGTCGAGTGCCGCCTCTTCCAGCGACTCATCGAAGCCGACCAGCCGCGCCTGGACGATGACCGCGACGTAGGACAACGAGAAACTGATGTGCGCGATGGTGATGGTGGTCACGCCGCGCCCCGCAGGCCAGCCAATCAGCTGCTCCAGGGCCACGAACAGCAACAACAGCGACAGGCCGGTAATGATCTCGGGCAGCACCAGCGGCGCAGTGGTGAGCGCGCCCAGCAGCCCCCGGCCGCGGAAGCGGCCGAAGCGCGCCAGCGCGAACCCGGCCATGGTGCCCAGGATCACCGCGCCGGTGGCGTTCATGACGGCGATCTTCAGCGACAGCCACGCCGCGTCCATGATCTGCCCGCTCTGGAACAGCTGTCCGTACCACTTGAGCGTCGGCGAATGCACCGAATCCCACACCGTCACCAGCCGCGACGCATTGAACGAGTACACCACCATGGTGAGGATCGGCACGTACAGAAAGGCAAAGCCGAAAGCCAGTATCGTCGGCAACAGCACGGCGCGACGCCCGGTCATGCATCGGCTCCAAGCTCGCGGCTGCGATAGCGCTGAAAGATCACGATGGGCCCCAGCAGCACAATCAGGATCAGGATCGCCACCGCGCTCGCCACCGGCCAGTCGCGGTTCTCGAAAAACTCGTCGGACAGAACGCGGCCGATCATCAGCTGGTTCGCCGATCCGAGCAGTGTGGGAATGACGTACTCGCCGACCGCCGGAATGAACACCAGCATCGCACCGGCTACCACGCCGGGTATCGACAGCGGAAACGTGATGCGTACGAATGCCTTCCATGGCGCGGCGCCCAGGTCCGCGGCCGCCTCCAGCAGCGTCGAGTCGTGCTTCTCGAGATTGGCATACAGCGGCAGCACCATGAACGGCAGGTACGAATACACGATGCCGATGTACACGGCGAATGAGGTATTGGCCATCACCAGCGGACTGTGGATCAGGTGCAGGGCCAGCAGCGCGTTGTTGATGAGACCGTCATCCTTCAACAGCCCGATCCAGGCGTAGATGCGCAGCAGGAACGAGGTCCAGAACGGCAGGATCACCAGCATCAGCAATACGCTGCGGCGCGTGGCGCTGGCGCGTGCGATCGCCAAAGCCATCGGGTAACCGAGCAGCAGGCACACCAGCGTCGACACCGTGGCTACCTTGATGGAGTAGAAGAACGAATCCAGGTACAGCGGATCGGTAAAGAGAAAGTGATAGTTCGCCAGATGCAGTTTTATCGCCAGCAGCATGTCGTGCGACCATTCGAACATCGGCGCATACGGCGGCATCGCCATCAGCACTTCCGAGAACGAGATCTTCAGCACGATCAGGAACGGCACCAGGAAGAACAGCACCAGCCACAGCATCGGCACCGCCGTGGCCACCGGCCGGCCCAGGCGCTCGACACTGAAGTATTGCCGCAGCTGCTGGAGCATGCCTGGCCTCAGACGCTGCCGACGACCGGACTGGAAGCATCCCAGCTCAGATAGACGGAGGAGTCGCGAACGAATTGTTCTTCCGGCTTGCGGCTGTTGTTGGCCACGGTCGCACGCACCTCCCGGCCCGAATCCAGGCGCACCAGGAACACCGACCAGTCGCCCAGGTAGGCGATCTCACGAATCACGCCGTGCGCCCAGTTGTCGGGGTGCTGCTGCGCGACGCTCGACAGGTTGATCTTTTCCGGCCGCACTGCGATCCATAGTGGTGCGTTCGGCGGTGCGCTGATGCCGTGATCAATCAGCACGGTCGCCGGCAACTCCGGACACTGCACCCGCACGAAGTCCGGCTCGTCTTCCACCAGATTGCCCTCGAACAGGTTCACCGAACCGATGAAGTCGGCCACGAAGCGCGTCTGCGGAAACTCGTAGATCTGACGCGGAGTCCCCACCTGCACGATCTCGCCGTGATCCATGACGCCGATGCGCGTCGCCAGCGTCATGGCCTCTTCCTGGTCGTGCGTTACCACCACGAAAGTCACCCCGAGCTGTTGCTGGATGTTGATCAGCTCGAACTGGGTATGCTCGCGCAGCTTGCGGTCGAGGGCACCCAGCGGCTCGTCTAGCAGCAGCAGTTTTGGCCGCTTGACCAGGGCCCGGGCGAGCGCCACGCGCTGGCGCTGTCCACCCGAAAGCTGGTGCGGCTTGCGCTTCAGGTACGGTCGCATCTTGACGATATCGAGGATCTCGCCGACCCGGCGCTTGATCTCGCTGCTCGACAGCGACTCCTGCTCCAGGCCGAACGCGACATTGCGCTCCACGCTCATGTGCGGGAACAACGCATACGACTGGAACATCATGTTGACCGGGCGCCGGTAGGGCGGAATCAAGGCCAGGTCCTGGCCATCGATCAACAGCCGGCCCGAACTGGGGGCCTCGAAGCCCGCCAGCAGCCGCAGCAATGTGGTCTTGCCGCAGCCCGACGCGCCCAGCAGGCAGAAGATTTCCCCGCGCTCGACGCTCAGCGAGACGTTGTTGACCGCAACGAAATCGTCGAAGCGCTTACTGACGTTCTCCAGCTGCAGATAACTCTGGGGCATGAATGTCGTTACTGCCTGCCGCTCGCGTCAACGACCGGTCTTGAAACGCGTCCAGGTGCGGTTGAGCTCGCGCGTATAGGCCAGACTGTGGGATACGTCGGGATACATGTGAGCCTTCTGCGCGTCACTCGGATAGACCTCGCGATCGTTGAACACCGCCGGGTCCACCAGGCTGTAGCCGGCGGCATTGGCAGTGGTGAAATGCATCGAGCTCGAAGTCCTGGCCGCGACTTCCGGCCGCAGCAGGTAATTGATGAACAGGTGAGCGTTCTTGGGATGCGGCGCATCGGCCGGAATCGCCAACATGTCGAAGAACATGATGGCCCCTTCCTTGGCGACGTTGTATTTGATCTTGAAGGTCTTGCCGGCGTCGGCGGCGCGGGAGCGGGCTTGTATGACATCGCCGCTCCAGCCGAGCGCAAGGCAGATATCACCATTGGCCAGATCCTCGATGTACTTGGAAGAATTGATGTAACGCACGTACGGCCTGACCGCCAGCAACACTTTCTCCGCCGCGTGCAGGTCGTCCAGCGATTCGCTTTTCGGATCGCGTCCCAGGTACAGCAGCGCCGCCCCGACCCCGTCGACCGGCGAGTCGAGGAACGAGACCCCGCAGTTCTGGAAGTTCTTGATGATATTGGGATCCAGCAGCATCGCCAGGCTGTCGACCGGGGCATTGGGCATGGCGCTGGCGATCTGAACATCGTTGTAGCCGATCCCGGCCGTGCCCCACAGGTAGATCACGCCGTACTGGTTGCCCGGATCGGATACCTCGACGCGGCGTGCGATGTCGGGATCGAGGTTCTTGAGATTCGGCAGCAGCGATTTGTCCAGCTTCTGAAACACCCCGGCCTGGATCTGACGCTGCAGGAACGATGCCGACGGCACCACGATGTCATAGCCGGTCCTGCCTGCCAGCAGCTTGGTCTCCAGCACCTCGTTCGAATCGAATACGTCGTAGTTGACCTTGATGCCGTACTCTTTCTCAAAGCCCGGCACGATGGTCGGATCGATGTAGTCCGACCAGTTATAGACATTCAGAACCTTCTCGGAGTCCATTGGCACTCCGGCTGCCGTCGATGCGGCGGATGCATTGCCCGCGGCCGCTGGCGTGGTCGCGTTCGCGGCGGACTGCGACGATGTGTCCGGCCGGTGCCCGCAGCCCGCGAGCAGCAGCGCCGCGACCAGCGCCATGCCCAGCCGCCGCCGGTGCGCGCGTGGCGCCAAATTATTCATCCTCCCTGTCTCATGCCGGAAATAATAACCCACGCCGAACAGGCGCACGCTAGACATTCAGCAGCAGGTGCTCGCGCTCCCAGGAGCTGATCACCTGCAGAAACACCTCATGCTCAGCCTGCTTCACGATCGTATAGGCCGCGACAAATGGCTCGCCCAGGATCTGCAGCAGCGGCTCGCAGTCGCGCAGGCGCGCCAGCGCCTCATCCAGCGAGCGCGGCAATGAATAGGGCATATCGTGGGCGCTGCCGGTGACCGGTTCCGTGGGCTTCAGGCCCTCGGTCATGCCCAGGTAGCCGCAGGCGAGCGAGGCGGCGATCGCGATATATGGGTTGGCATCGGCGCCGCCGACCCGGTTCTCGACCCGCCGTGCCTCCGGCTCGGACATCGGAACGCGCAGGCCCGCGGTGCGATTGTCGTAGCCCCACTGGACGTTGATCGGCGCCGACAGGTAGCGCGTCATGCGGCGGTAGGAATTGACGTTGGAGCAGAACAGCGACATCGCCGCCGGGATGTAGCGCTGCAGGCCCGCGATATGCGAGAAGAACAGCGCCGACGGCGTGCCATCAGGATTGCTGAAGATGTTCTTGCGGGTCTTCTTGTCGACGATGCTCTGGTGGATATGCATGGCGCTGCCGGGTTCCTTGGCGTGCGGCTTGGCCATGAAGGTCGCGTACATCTTGTGGCGCAGCGCCGCCTCGCGCGCGGTGCGCTTGAANNCCGTCCTCGTGGATCAGCGTGTCGATCTCGATGTCCTGCGCTTCGCAGAAGGCGTAGATGTCGTCGAACAGCGGGTCGAATTCGTTGACCGCAGCGATGCTGTACGACTGGCGGCCCGGTTCGGCGCGCCCGGAACGCCCGACCGGCGGTTTGAGCTGGTAGTCGGCATCGATGTTCGGCTCGATCAGGTAGAACTCGAGCTCCGGGGCGATCACCGGCTCCCAGCCGCGTTGCGCGTACAGGTCGAGCACATGCCGCAGCAGGTGCCGCGGCGCCATCATCACCGGCCGTCCGTCGGAATAAAAGCAGTCGTGGATCACCTGCGCGGTCGGTTCGGCGGCCCAAGGCACTACCCGCACCGTCTTGGGATCGGCCTTGAGCACGATGTCGATCTCGGCCGGACTCATGGCCGAGCTGGTATCGGGCGGGTAGTCGCCGGTTACCGTCTGCAGGAAGATGCTCTCGGGCAGTCGCATACCCTCATCCTCGGCAAACTTCTCGGCCGGCATGATCTTGCCACGCGCGATGCCGGCCATGTCGGGAATGATCGCCTCGACCTCAGAAATGCCGTGATCGCGAAAGAACTGCTGTATTTCGGTAGCCATAAATCACCTTCATTCTTTCGGCGCGCGGAATGCTCCACGTGCCGGTGTCGCACCGCGCATCCGGTCACGGATGCAGTGCGCTCAACTGCGAGCGCGGCACGCTGCGCCGAATTCGGCAAACAGCGCGCGCGAGAAATCATTGCCCGTGGCCTGCCACTCCGGGTGCCATTGCAGCGCCAGCGCAAATGCGGGCGCGCGTTCGACACGAAATGCTTCGATGACGCCATCGGGGGCGCGCGCCTCGACCGCCAGCCCGGCGCCGAGCTCACGTACGCCCTGGCTGTGCAGGGAATTGACGCTGATCCGATCGGTCCCGGCCAGGCGCCGTAGCAGGCCGCCGGGCTCGAGCGTCACTTCGTGCGCCGGGCCGTACTGCTGGTCGAGCGGCTGCTTTGGATTCTCGCGATGATCGAGGTATCCGGGCACGTCCTGCAGCTTCTGCCACAGCGAGCCGCCGAAGGCGACGTTGATCTCCTGGAATCCGCGGCAGATGCCAAGCACCGGTACGCCGGCCGCAACCGCGCGCGGGATCAGCGGCAGCGTGGTGTCGTCGCGGTGCGGATCATGCAGCGTGCCGCGCTCGCTGGGCTCGCCGCGGTAATGGCGCGGCTCGACATTCGACGCGCTGCCCATGAACAGCAAGCCATCAAGAGTATCGAACAGCTCCTCCAGACTGAGTTCACGCCCGATCGCCGGCACGATCAGCGGCAGGCCGCCGGCCACGTCCAGCACCGCAGCCAGGTACTTCTCGCCGGCAAGGTGGTACGCCTGCTGACCAACCATGCGCCGGTCTGCCGGAATTCCGATTACAGGACGCTTCGAAGTCATGATGGCGTAATGCGCGGGCTCAGCGCCTGTATGGATATACAGCGTCCGCCAGTGCTCACGTTGTGTTGGGTGACAACCATTAGACCATAGCCGGCACCCGGCCGTCGCCGCATACGGCGCAGCACGGCAGCTCCCTTCAGAAGTCAAGCTATTGATTTAGCGTGAGATTTCTGGCAATAGAGTTGGATGAAGGCCGCAGTTCAAAACGATTACCTTGACACCTATTATTTAGCGAGTGCACAGCCGCCGCCGGCTACTGCTGCGCTTCGCGGCGCGCTCACTACCGACGTGTGCGTAGTCGGAGGCGGCATCGCCGGCTGCTCCGCCGCGCTGACGCTGGCCGAGCGTGGCTATCGCGTGACTCTGCTCGAGGGACAGCGTATCGGTTGGGGCGCGTCGGGCCGCAGCGGCGGCCAGGCAATCTTCGGCACCGCGACCGAGCAGGCTGAGCTTGAGCAGCTGATCGGCCAGGAGGATGCGCGCCGCATTTGGGATGTGACGCTGGCTGGGCTGGCGCTGCTTCGGCAACGCATCGAGCGCTACCAGATCAATTGCGATTGGGTCGACGGCTGGATGCTGGCCGCGATCAAGCCGCGGCAATGGAGCGAAATTCAGGCCTGGCAGGCTGACCTTGTGCAGCGCTACGGATATGCGAGCACGCGCCTGATGGATCGGGCGGAGCTGCAGTCAACGGTGGCCAGCAAGCGCTACATCGGCGCGCTATATGATTCCAACAGCGGCCATCTGCACCCGCTGCGCTACACGCTGGGTCTGGCGCGGGCCGCGGCCCGGGCCGGTGTCGACATCCACGAGCGCAGCCGCGTCGACGGCTACGTGCGCCGCGACGGCAGGATTCACGTGCGCACCGCGCATGGCGCGGTCGACTGCGGGCAGCTGGTGCTGGCCGGCAATGCCTGGCTCGGCGCCGCCGCGCCCTCTCTCGAGCGCAAGCTCATGAGCATCGGCAGCTATGTCATTGCGACCGAGCCGCTGGGCGAGCACCCTGTGCGCAAGCTGATCGCCAACAACGCCGCGCTGTGCGACGCCAACTGGATCCTCGACTACTTTCGCCGCTCCAGCGATCATCGGCTGCTGTTTGGCGGCCGCGTCAATTATTCGCTGTTGAATGTGCGCGCCGTGGCGCCGGCCACGCGCGCTCGCATGATCCAGGTATTCCCCCAGCTGCGCGCCACACGCATCGATTATGCCTGGGGTTGCCTGCTCGACATCACTCTCAATCGCGCACCGAACTTCGGCCGACTGGAACCGGACGTTTATTTCCTGCAGGGCTTCTCCGGCCACGGCATCTCGCTCGCCGGTATCGCCGGACAGCTGGTGGCCGAGGCGATCGCCGGCACCAGCGAGCGCTTCGACGTATTCGCACGCATTCCGCACCGCAATTTTCCCGGCGGCATGTTGCTGCGCCGCCCCGCCCTGGCGCTGGCGATGCTCTGGTATCGACTGCGCGATCTGCTCTAAGCTATGCGGATGAAGCACCTCCTGCTCTCGGTTGCCTGCGCGTTGTGCGTTGCCGGTTGCGGTCTGGCTGGTACCGCCGCGACCTCCGCCACGGGTGCCGCCGCGGAGGCCGAGCAGGCGCGCCAGGCCAAGCAGATGGAGGATCGGGCGCAGCAACAGGCGCAGGACGCCGTAAAACTGGATGCGGCGCGGCGCGAGCAAGCGGAAAAAGACACGCAGTAGCGGCGCCTGACGACGCCGGCCGCTCCCTCGAAGCCTACGCGGCGCTGATCTCAAAGCAACGGTGAATACGCCGGTTGCGCTCGAAATCGAACGGCAGTGTCTGCGCCGAGATGTCGGTCACCTGCCAGCGCTGCTCTAGCGCAGGATCCGGACGAAATCGCTGCGCGTTGGTCGAGAACAACAGCAGACCGCCGGGCGCGAGCAGCCGCATGCACATCTCGATCAATTCGGGATGATCACGCTGCACGTCGAGCACGCCCTGCATGCGCTTGGAATTGGAGAATGTCGGCGGATCCAGAAAGATCAGATCGAACGCCAGCGCGCCGCCTGCCGGCTGCTGCGCCGCCTCACGCAGCCATTCGCGGCAATCGGCGCGCTGCAGACGATGCTGCGCGGGATCCAGGCCGTTGAGCTTGAAGTTCGCCGCCGCCCAGTCGAGGTAGCTGTTGGACAGGTCGACACTCACGGTGCTGCTTGCGCCGCCGCTGGCGGCGTACACGCTCGCGCTGGCCGTATAACAGAAGAGGTTGAGAAAGCGCGCACCACGGGCGCGTTCGCGCAGCCGCGCGCGCGTCAGTCGGTGATCCAGAAACAGGCCGGTGTCGAGATAATCGTCGAGATTTACCAGGAATTTCAGGCCGCCCTCCTGCACCGTGAGCGTTCGCTGTTCGGCCGTCGACGGCGGGGCGGCCGACTGGCGCTGGTACTGTTCGGAACCGCTCTGGCGCTGGCGCAACCGCAAATGAATGCGCTCCGGCGCAATCTGCAGCGCACCCGGCAGGCTCGACAGCGCCTCGCGACGCCGGCGCCGTGCCGCGTCGGCATCGATGCTGGCCGGTGCTGCATACTCCTGTACGTGCAGGTGCAGGTCGCCGCTCGCAACGGCCTCAAAGCGGTCGATCGCAAACGAATATTCCGGCATGTCGGCGTCGTACAGCCGGTAGCAGCTCACCTGCGCGCGCTGCGCCAGCTTCGCCAGGCGCTTGATGTTCTTTTCCAGTCGATTGGCGAACATGCGTGCGCCGGGGCTCGCCGCCGCTTCAGCCTGCTGTCGCTGGCGTCGCAGCTCGACATCCTCCTCACCCGGCGCACCCAGGTCGATGCGCAGCAGCCGCACGGGGATCGCACCGTTCCACAGTTCGTGCACCCAGTAACTGCGCAGCCGCAATTCGCGTGCGGTTTCGGCGGCTGCGGCCAATAGTGCCGCATCCCAGCCGACGAACTGCTGGCGCAGGCTGCGGCCCAGCTCGGCAAACACCATGCGCGCCCGGACGTGGTCCCCGAGCCGTTCGCCGTAGGGCGGATTGGTGCAGATCAAACCCGGCTGATCGGTCAGCGGCCGCACGTTCGCAACCGGATGGCGTTCGAACCGCACCAGCGCCGTCACCCCCGCGCGCTCGGCGTTGGCGGCCGCGATCGTGAGCGCACGCTGATCGATGTCGCTGCCGCGAATGATGCTCGCAACCTCGGTGGCGACGTCTTCGGCAGCCTGCATCTTCAGGCGCTGCCACAGATCCGGGTCGTGGCCCTTCCAGCCGAGGAAGCCGAAGTATTCGCGCCGCAGACCCGGCGCACGTCGGGCTGCAATCATGGCCGCTTCTATCACCAGGGTGCCGGATCCGCACATCGGATCGAGAAATTCGGCGCCGCGCTCAGCGGCCTCGGGCCAGCGCGCGCGCAGCAGCACACCGGCGGCGAGGTTTTCGCGCAGCGGCGCCTCACCGGCCTCGGTCCGGTAACCGCGTCGATGCAGTCCTTCGCCCGCCAGATCGATCGACAGCGTCACATGGGTTCCGTTGGCATGCGCATGCAGGCGTACCGCCGGCCGCGTCAGTTCTACATCCGGTCGTGTGCCGGTGTCGTCGCGCAGACGGTCGCACACCGCGTCCTTCAGCCGCAGGGCGCCGAAATGGCTGTGCGCGATGGTCGGGTGCGCACCGGTGAACTCGCAGGCGATGGTGCGCGCCGGATCGATGTGCGCGCTCCAGTCGACGGCCCGCACGCCGGCGTAGAATTCATCCGCGCTCGCCGCCTCGAACTGGGCGAGTTGCAGCAGCACGCGACTTGCGGTGCGCGACCACAGGCAGGCGCGATATCCAGTCTCGAGCGTGCCGCTGAACAACACGCCGGCGCTGCGCTCACGCGCGTTCTGCGCCCCGACCGACTCCAGCTCGCGCGCCAGCAGATCGGCCAGGCCACGCGGCACCGTGGCGACGAACGCATGCTCGGCCGCACTCAAGCCAGATCGATCCAGGTGGTCTTGAGTTCGGTGTACTTGTCGAACGCATGCAACGACTTGTCGCGGCCAAAACCCGACTGTTTGTAGCCGCCGAATGGAACCGTGATGTCGTCGGCGTCATAGCAATTGACGTACACCACGCCGGCACGCAGAGCGCGCGCCGCGCGATGCGCGCTGGTGATATCGCGCGTCCAGATGGCCGCGGCCAGGCCGTAACTGCTGTCGTTGGCGATGCGCAGCGCCTGGTCCAGGTCGCGAAAACTCAGGGTCGACAGCACAGGGCCGAAGATCTCCTCGCGCGCGATCCGCATTTGCGGCTGCACGCCGTCGAATATCGTGGGCTCGATGTAGCAGCCGCCGCTGCTCTGGCGCGCGCGCTCGCCGCCGAGCGCCACGCGCGCGCCCTCGTCGCGGCCCGCCGCGATGTAGTCCATCACGCGATGCGTCTGGGTTTCATCCACCATCGCACCCAGTGTGGTCTGCGGATCGAGCGGATCCCCGGGCGACATGCCGCGGCCGATGCGGCTGATCTCGGCCAGCAGCGGTTCGCGCACCGACTCCTGCACCAGCAGGCGCGAGCCGGCCGAGCACATCTCACCCTGATTGAAGAATATCGCGGCCGCGGCCGCGCGCGCCGCGCGCGCCAGGTCCGGATAGTCGGCCATCACGATGTTGGGCGACTTGCCGCCGCACTCGAGCGATACGCGCTTGAGATTGGACTGCGCCGCGCACTGCATTACCACCTTGCCGGTAGCCGTGGAACCGGTGAATGCGATTGCGTCCACGTCCATGTGCGAGGCCAGTGCCTTGCCAGCCGTGGGCCCGTAGCCCGGCACGACATTAAATACTCCGGGGGGTATGCCGGCAGCAAGTGCCAGCTCTCCCAGCCGCAGTGCGCTCAGCGGCGACTTTTCCGAGGGCTTGAGTACCAGCGAATTGCCGGCGGCGAGCACCGGCGCGATCTTCCAGCTTGCCATCAGCATCGGGAAATTCCACGGCACGATGGCACCGATCACGCCCATCGGCTCGCGCGTCACCAGCGCCAGGGCGCTGCGCCCGGTGGGCGCGATCTGGTCGTAGATCTTGTCGATCGCCTCGGCATACCAGCGCAGGCAGCGCACGGTGGCGGCGACGTCGACGTTGATGCTGTCGCGGATCGGCTTGCCGACGTCCAGGGTCTCCAGCAGCGCCAGCTCCTGCGTCGCCTGTTCCACCAGCTCGGCGAAACGCAACAGGGTCTGCTTGCGCTCGGCCGGCGCCCGGTCGGCCCAATCACCGCGCTCGAAGGCGGCCCGTGCCGCCGCGACCGCGGCATCGATGTCCGGCGTATCGCAAGCCGCCACGGCCGCCAGCCTGCGGCCGTCGATCGGGCTGATACAGTCGAACGTGGCTCCCGAGCGTGCCGCTGTCAGTGCGCCGTTGATCACCGCGAGGCCAGCCGGGCGCACCGCGCGCGAGCGCGCGTGCCAGGCAGCGACATCTCCCGAGTCTCGCGGATGGTTCATAGGGCGCCAATCTGGCGATGCGATCAGACTCTGTCAAATGGCCGGCCCGCGAACTGACGCGGGAGGTGTTCAGAGTGCTTCAAGGGCACCTTCCTCTGGTTGTAGCGATGTTCGTGTGCACTGGTGAGTCAGAGGCGGTGAACAGCGTGCGAGCAGGCGGATTATATCAAACATAATCCACCGATCATCTAACGACTTGTTTGCAAGGCCGCTGCTTGGTCTCAAGCCGACCTTGCCGCGCACCGCCTGAACTGGCAACCGGCCGACACCGGCCGCGGGATCACTTCCAGCAACCGGCAAAGCTTGAGCCATCCGGCATGCTATCGCCGGTCTGCATTGGCCACGTACCTGGCAAAAATGATCGCGCTGATCTCACTCACCGTGCTGAAGTCAGCCGTGGGTTGCGGCGTGATGTCGACAGAAAGCTGGTACCCGTAAAATTCAAACAGGCCGCCCCGCAGACTGGTCCTCGAAACCATGTGTCCCTGTTGCGAAGGGCCAACCATGTAGCCGGCCGCCCGCAGTATTGCTCGCGCGTCCTCGAGGGAGGTGCAGGTGGGGATGTACTTAAGAACGATTGCACTGACGTCGTTTCCGCCTCTTAGAGAAGTCTTTACTGAATTCGAGGCACGTAGCCGCTTATACGTTTCATCGATTTCTGCGCGAAGCTGCTCTCCTCGCTGCTTCAGCTCATCTGCTGTCACGGGTTCATTTCGCGGCGCGGCCGCCCCGGTCGCGGCCTGTGCCGACAATACGAGCGCAATCACGCCTGCGCAGAGAAAAGCTATACCGATCAGCGGCAAAGCGGGAACGCGCATTATTTGCGTACGCGAGGCGACCCCGCGGGCGGATGCGTCAATCTGCGCACCAGATTCTTAAGTTCCACTGGATCCAGCTGCCCGTCCTTGTTCTTGTCCGCGTAATCGAATTCCGTTTCCATGAAGCGCATGAATTCGTCCTTGGAGATTTTGCCATTCCTATCCGTGTCCATGAGTTCGAGCAGTTGCGTGAGCGGTGTCAGCGCTATGGTAAGTTTAGTGCTGTCAGCAGCGGGCGGTGTGTCGCCAGCACCTGCGGCGGCGATGAAACAGTCCGTTCCAACCAGCAACGCTAGCGCCACTATCGTTGATTGTATCTTCAACATGACCCGCTCCGTAGCGCCACAATGATCACGCGCTGTTTGTTAGAACTTCACCAGCACACCGGCCGACCACATGGCTTCATGGGTCACCAGATCCGGGAACCAAACGCCACCCTGGCTGGCGCACGCCGCATTCGCGCTGGGCAAGTTTCCAGTGCCATATCCGGATGAAGTGCCCGAATTGCAGACGTAGTCGGTAGGCGAGCCGTTATTGCCAAA
Organism: Gammaproteobacteria bacterium; assembly: GCA_003132025.1. Taxonomy (GTDB): domain Bacteria; phylum Pseudomonadota; class Gammaproteobacteria; order Steroidobacterales; family Steroidobacteraceae; genus FEN-1191. The sequence continues at coordinate 89,628 of PKWJ01000057.1, read as the reverse complement.
GGGAGGCGTGACACCGCCTGGGCCGTTGAAGTAGGGAACATTCGAATGGCGATACCCGACTTCCGTCCACCAGGTGATCCACTCTTTGGGCATGTATTGCAGATTTATGGTTGTATCCCATTGGTAGAGGGGCTGCCCTGGATTTTCGGTGAAGTACGGCGTTCCTGTTGACGCCGTCGCTCCATTGATTGGCGGCAGCAGGGTCAGATAGCGGCCCGGATTGTTCATCGCGCCGCCGCCCACCGTCACCGCATAGAGGTCGTGGTGAAACCAGTACCGGTCGTAGAGCATCCAGCCGAGGAAATTGCTCTTGTTTGGGCCGCCGGTGCAGGTGACGCCGCCCCCGTACTGACATCCCGCGTCCAGCGTCAGAGAGAATGCCGCTTTGGACAAGCCGTTGCCGTTTTCGTGATTGTCGTAGTATTTCAGCTCGATACTGTCATCGGTGTGAATCCGCTGAGTCTTTTGCAGCGGATTTCCAGGAGAATTCGCGAGGTTATCCTGCCCGATGCCGTAGTTGTTGAACACCAGTTTGAGATTCTCGGTCGGCAGATAAAGGATCTGTCCGCCGAAACCCGGATGGCTGTTGAACCGGGCATAGGACGCCCAACCATTGACGAGCCACGGCTCGATTTTCAGCTTGTTAGTCGGAAACCACTGAATCCTCAGCCCGTTGAAGACCCAGGGCGTATTGGATGACACATAGGACGGCTGATAGGTCCAGTTGTCATAGTTGTAAAAACTGAACAGGCCGATGTACGACGCGAAAATTCCGGCATCAACGTTGAGCCCGTGATTCACGTCCCAGTGATAGCCGGCGTTGGCTTCGGCAAGGTACCGGTAGGCATCCTGCAGATCCCACTGGCCGACTCCGCCGACATTGCCGGAACTGCCGTCGTTGCGCGGTATGGTAGTGGCAAACAGCCCCATCATCGACAGGAAGCGCGCCCTTACGTTGTCCCAGTGGAAGTCGCCTCCAAAGCTGACCTGTTCGAGCTGGAATTCGCCTGAACGGAACTCCTCGGTCGACCCGACGATCGTGTGGTCCACCGGGTGCTCGAAGTCGTTCACGAAGTAAGCATCGATGCGGATGTCCGGCGTGAAGAACTTGGTGTCAAACGCCGGCGCATGATTGCGGGGGCTGCCGTTAAGCCAGGTGAAATCTCCAAAGGCAAACGGCGTGTCGTTATCGACCTCGGGACCAGCATCCGGCGCCTGCAGGCCCAGAGCAACCGTCGGCGCAGCAGCAGCGGCTGCAGCGACGACCGGAGCGGGGGCCGCCGCAAGGGCGAGACCTCCGTTCATCATGATGTCATACCGGGTCGCCTTACTGGCGACCACCTGCAGCGGCGGCACCGTCATATCCGGAAAACCATCCGCCTGTGACGTGATCGTCCAGGCACCGGGCGGAAGATCGGGGAATGAATATACGCCATCGCTACCGGATACGGTCGCGCGAATTCCGCCACCGCCCACCTTCATGGCTGTCACGGTTGCATGCGCCACGGGCACCTTGGCCGCATTTGTGACGATACCCACGATTGTTCCATCGCTGTCGGCCAGGACCACGGAAGAAGCCAGGGCCACCACGCCAATGCTCACGATACATCTGGCCGCATGCGTCGCAGCCGCAAGCGCCGACGTCTTCAAGCGGAAGCTCATTCTTGCAATCTCCCAAACGGAAGCCATAGACATGGAGGTAATGCTCAAGACAGCAAATCCACAACACTGTATTCAGATACAATCCTGTTAAGATTCTCCGTGATGCGTGCGGACACTATTTTGGACATCGTCTGCAACGCGAACATCTGTGGATAACGCAAGCGCCCGCGATTTCTCGCTCACCGCTCACAGTTCGCACTGGCAGCATGCTTTCAAAGTCCGTATCAGGAAGGTGTAAATAAATGCCGGCGCTGCTATTAGCGATCGCGAAGCGGCGCTAGGATTGGATTGCGCTCGAGGTTGTTCGGCTGTCGCGTCAGCAATATTTTGGCTGTCGCTGGCATCAACTGTGGCTGACGGTCTCCTGCGCGCGAAAACATCATATTCTGCAGGGCATTCGAGCAAGTTAAATCAATAGGTTACGCATTCCTACTGGTGCTTTCGGTTTATGCATGATCACCGAGCCTGAACTCCACTGAGCCTGAAACTGCCGCGCTCGACCGTGGCTCGGGGCCGGTGACACGATCATCGGGCACGACCGCGCCATCGATGCCGGCATCCGACTCGCGCCACAAACACACCGCATTTGAGACAACATGGAACAGCCCAACAACACTTCGAATACTGCGGGTGCGCGGGCGGGCGCGTGGTCGCTCCAGCGCCAAAGGTATGTTCTCGCAGTTGCCGCCAGCGTCGTGGCGGTCGTGCTCGTCGTCGGGTGGTTGGTCGAGCGGGCGCTTCGGCGCAGCGATTCCACTGTCGTCGCGCCTGCGACCCCAGCCGGCACTTTTCGACCCACGGCACAGCAACTCAAGACCCTGACGATCGCGCCGGTCAGTCTGCATCAGTTTGTCAGCGAGGAGATTACCGAGGGCAAGATTGCAGTCAATGGCGATCGCAGCACGCCCGTGTTTTCGCCGTACTCGGGGCGCATCACACGTGTCATTGCCGAGCTTGGCGAAAGCGTCAAGCCGGGCCAGTCGCTGGCCACGATCGAAGCCTCGGAATTTGCGCAGGCTCAGAGCGATCTGGCGACCGCGCTCGCGCAGGACAAGCTGGCGCGTACCAATGAAGCGCGCAGGCACGCCCTTTACGATGCCAAGGGCGGGTCGATGGCGGATTGGCTGCAGGCCCAGGCTGATCTGAGCACCGCCGAGGCGAGTCTGCGATCGGTGCGCAACCGCCTGCGCATCCTCGGCTACACCGACCAGGCCATCGACGCTCTGGGCAGCAACGGACATCCGGGTCGTGCGGTGGCGCAGATCGTGGCCCCGATCGGCGGCGTGATTGTCGATCGGCAGCTCGGTCCGGGACAGTATGCGCAAGCCGGCGCCTCCACTCCGGTGTTCACGATCGCCGATATGTCCAGCGTGTGGGTTGTAGGCAACGTGCGCGAAGCCGATGCCGGACACGTGCATCGTGGTCAGGCCGTCGAAGTCGGCGTACTGGCGTATCCGGATCGCACCTTCACCGCGAGTGTGGTCTACGTCGCTCCGATCATAGATCCGAACACGCACCGACTCGCGGTGCGCGCGGTGATCGACAATGGCGATGGCGCACTCAAGCCGGAAATGTTCGCCAGCTTTCGCATTCTGACCGGTGAGGGCGCGCAGTCGCCGGCGGTACCTGCAAGCGCCGTGGTCTACGAGGGTGACAGCGCCCACGTGTGGGTATTGCAATCGGCCGACACCATCGTCATTCGTCCGATCCGCGCCGGTCGCTCGAATGACGGTTACGTCGAGGTGCTGGACGGCCTGAAATCCGGTGAACGCGTCATCACCAAAGGCAGTCTGTTCATTGACCGCGCGGCGGCGGGCTGACAATGAACGCGCTGGTAGCGTTTGCGCTGCGACAACGTATCCTGATTGTCATCCTGCTCGTCCTTGTGCTCGCCGGCGGCGTCGCCAGCTTCATGCTTCTCAACATCGAGGCTTATCCGGATCCGGTTCCGCCGCTCGTCGATATCGTGACGCAAAGCAGCGGTCAGTCTGCGGAGGAAATAGAGCGTTACATTACTATCCCGATCGAAATACAGATGGCCGGCATCCCGAATGTTCAGGCGATTCGCACTATTTCGCTGTTCGGCCTGTCGGATGTGAAAGTCCAATTCACTTACGATTTTACCTATCAGCAGGCGGAGCAATGGGTCATCAACCGTCTGTCGCAACTGTCCGCCTTGCCGAACAATGCGCAGCCGCAGGTCTCACCTACCAGCCCGATAGGCGAGATCTTTCGCTATCGTGTAGTCGGCCCACCGAATTATTCCGTGACCGATCTGAAGACCATCGAGGATTGGATCCTCGAACGGCGATTCAAGGCCGTGCCTGGCGTCATTGACGTCACCGGCTGGGGTGGCAAGACCAAGACCTACGAGGTGACGGTCGACCAGCATCAGCTGGTTACCTACGGCCTGTCGATACCGCAGGTATTGCAGGCACTGTCGAATGCAAATATCAATGTCGGCGGCCAAACGGTAAACATCGGCCCGCAATCCGTGGTGGTGCGCGGCGTCGGCCTCATCAGCTCGATGGATGCGATAAGGCGCACCATCATTGCAAATAACAGCGGCGCGCCGATTTACATCAGCGACGTGGCAAACGTGAGCGTCGAGCACTTGCCGCGACTGGGCATCGCCGGCAACGACGCCGACGATGATATCGTCCAGGGCATTGTGCTGATGCGGCGCGGCGCGGAGAGCATTCCGACCATCAAACGGGTCGAAGCTGAGGTCAGCAGGATAAACAGCTCCGGCGTCTTGCCGCCGGGCGTACATATCGATCGCATCTACGACCGCAGCGATCTGATCTCGATCACCACGCATACCGTGCTGCACAACATGATCCTCGGTATGCTGCTGATCTTCATCCTGCAATGGATGTTCCTCGGTAATCTGCGCACCGCCATCATCGTTGGCATGACCATTCCGTTTGCGCTGTCGTTTGCGATCGGCCTGATGGTGATCCGCGGCGAGTCGGCCAATCTGCTGTCCGTCGGCGCAATCGATTTTGGACTGATCGTCGATGCCACGGTGATCATGGTGGAGAACATCTTCCGGCACCTGGCCGGGGCGGCCTCGCAAACAGGCACCGGGGTGTCGATACTCGATCACGTGCGCGTGCCGAGCGGTTTTCGAGGCAAATATGGCGTGATCGCCATGGCCGCCGCCGAGGTCAGCCGTTCGATCTTCTTTGCGGCCGCGATCATCATTGCCGGCTTCGTACCGCTGTTCACCCTGTCCGGCATCGAGGGTCATATATTTGGTCCGATGGCCAAGACTTACGGCTACGCGATTGCCGGCGGCCTGATCGCCACGTTCACCGTCGCCCCGGCACTCAGCGGCCTGCTGCTGACGGGCAAGATCGACGAGGTCGAGACCCGCCTGATACGCTTCCTGCGAGGGATCTACCGGCCGGCGATCGAGTTCGCCCTGACCAATCGCATCGTGACACTCGGCGGTGCCGGATTGATATTTCTGCTCGCCGTGCTGGCGATGCGTACGCTTGGACTGGAATTCCTGCCCAAGCTTGAAGAAGGCAACTTCTGGATCCGTGCGACCATGCCTGCCTCCATCTCCTTGGAGGAAGGCAATGGCTATGTCAACGCAATGCGCCGACTGATCGGCTCGTTTCCGGAAGTGGTGACGGTCGTCTCCCAGCATGGTCGCCCCGATGACGGCACCGACGCAACCGGTTTCTTCAATGCCGAATTCTTCGTGCCCCTGAAGCCGTTCGGTTCGTGGCCCAAAGGGGTGACGAAAGAGCAGCTGACCGATCAGATGACGAAGGCGCTCACCCAGCAGTTTCCAGGCGTCGAATTCAATTTCTCGCAGTACATCGAAGACAACGTCGAGGAGGCCGCCTCGGGAGTCAAGGGGGAGAACTCGGTCAAGATCTTTGGCAATGATCTTGAGACGCTCGAGCACACGGCCAATGAGATTGCCAAAGTGATGGCGGACGTGCCTGGCATTACCGACCTTGCCGTGCTGCAATCGCTCGGCCAGCCCACGATTCGCATCGATGTTGACCGTACACGCGCGGCTCGTTACGGCCTCGCGCCGGGCGACGTCAACGCGGTGGTGCAGACCGCGATCGGTGGGCAGACTCCGGGCGATCTCTACGAGCCAGGCAGCGACCGGCATTTTCCGATTATTGTCCGGCTGGCCGCGCGGTACCGCCAAAGCCTGGATGCGATCAAGCGCATTCCCATTGCCGTCCCGAATCCTTCCGGCACCGGCACGGTCTCGCTGACCCTCGCCGACGTCGCCGATGTCGGACTCGCCACCGGCGCATCGTTCATCTACCGCGAGCAGCAGGAGCGCTACGTTCCGATAAAATTCAGCGTCCGCGGGCGCGATCTGGGGACGGCGGTGCTGGAGGCCCAGCGCAAAGTCGATGAGAAAGTGGTTCTTCCGGGCGGATATCGACTCGAATGGGTCGGCGAGTTCGGTAATCTGCAGGACGCATTGGGACGTCTGGAGATTGTCGTGCCGATCGCGATCCTGCTGATCTGCGTGCTGCTGTTCCTGAATTTCGGCCTTCTCAGCGACGTGCTGCTCGCCGCGAGCGTGATTCCGATGGCCATGGTCGGCGGCATCTTCGCCTTGTTTCTGACCGGTACACCTTTCAGCGTTTCGGCAGCCATCGGTTTCGTGGCACTGTTCGGTATCGCCGCGATGGACGGCATACTGGTGATCTCGTATTACAATCTCAGTCTCGGCAGCGGGGTAAGTCGTGACGCCGCGATCCGCGCCACCTGCAGTACTCAGCTGCGCCCGGTCACGATGACCTGCATCGTCGCCTGCGTCGGGCTGATTCCAGCCGCCTTGTCCACCGGCATCGGTTCGCAGGTGCAAAAGCCGCTCGCACTGGTCGTGGTCGGCGGCATGCTGTTTGCGCCGGTCATGATCCTCCTCGTGCTGCCCGTACTGATCGACAAGTTCTCAAGGCGCGTGCCGGTCGTGTTCGACGACTCGCGCGACTTCGCACCGGAGGTTCTGTAATGCGCACCGCAACACGCCGCCTGCGGTGGCCAGGGCCCGGTCGACGTAGTCTGCGCCACCGCCTCGCATGTCTGACGGTCCTGGCGCTGAGCGATTGCGCGGTCGGACCCAATTTCCACCATCCGGCCAACCCCGCTACCGATCGCTATACCGCGCAGCCGCTACCGGCGGCACCCGCAGCTTCCGTGACGCCTGACGAGCCCGCGGGCATCGATCGCCCCGCGCAACAATTCGTCGTCGGACAGAACTCTCCAGCCGATTGGTGGAAAGGATTCGGCTCGAGCGAACTCGATGCGCTGGTTGACAAGGCCTTGCACGCCAATCCAACGGTTCAGGCGGCGGAAGCCTCGCTACGTCAGGCGAACGAGTACGTGGCCGCGCAGCGCGGCGCCTACTTCCCGACGGTGCAGGCCTCGCTCTCAGCGAGCAAGAATCGAAATGCGGTGCAGGTGCTGGCGCCGACGCTGACCTCCGGCGTCGCTACCTTCAATCTCTATACGCCGCAGCTCACCGTGTCGTACGTGCCGGATCTGCTCGGGGGCAATCGGCGGCAGGTTGAATCGTTACAGGCACAAGCCGATGCGAGCCGTTTCGAGTACGACGCCGCCTACATAACCCTAGCCGCCAACGTCGTCAGCACCGCGATCCAGGAAGCCGGCCTGCGCGCCCAGATCGAGGCGACGCAGCAGGTCATTGCTCTTGAGCGCGAGTCATTGTCGGTCATGCGACGCGAGCTGGAGCTGGGCGCGGTCGCAGAAGCCGACGTACTGGCACAGGAGGCTGCGCTGGCGCAAGTCGAATCTACCCTGCCGCCATTTCAGAAAAGTCTCGATCAGCAACACGATATGCTCGCAGCCCTCACGGGTCAGTTGCCGAGCGAAGCACCGGTCAGTGAAATCAAACTGAATCAGCTGAGGCTGCCCATGACGATTCCGGTCGGCGTGCCGGCGCAGCTGGTCGAGCGTCGGCCGGATGTGCGCGCCGCTGAGGCGCAACTGCATGCCGCAACCGCAGAGGTCGGCGTCTCTATAGCCAACATGCTGCCTCAGATCACGTTGACCGGCGCGATCGGCAATGCCTCCACCAGTATCAGCTCTCTGTTCACCAGTGCCACGGAATTCTGGTCGGCCGGCGCCAGTCTGACGCAAACGTTGTTCGCCGGCGGTACGCTCTATCATCGCGAGCGTGCTGCGCGCGCTGGACTCGACGCGGCGGGAGCGCAGTACCGGGCTGCCGTGCTCACCGCATTTCAAAATGTCGCCGATTCGTTGCGCGCGCTCGCGGCCGACCAGGACGAAGTGCAGGCCGAGGATCATGCGTACAGCGCGTCGCTCGAGAGTCTGAACATTGCGCGCCAGCAGGTTAATCTGGGGGCGGTCGGCTACCTCGCGCTGCTGAACGCACAACAAACCTACCAGCAGGCGATCATTGGGCGCGCCCAGGCGCTGACGAACCGCTACGCCGACACAGCAGCCTTATACCAAGCCCTCGGGGGTAGTGCGCCGGCGACGCCTCTTTGAGTCTCGTGACTGGGAAGGGCCTGGCCGCGAGCCCACAGGCGCCGGCTAGTGGTCTTCAATCAAATACGAATCGATTGCGGTGCGTAGCGGCCCAAGCAGCCAGGGACGTCAGGGGCACGCCATGCTGCGTCGCGGACTCGATGTCCACCTGGTACCCAACTTCATTGGTCCATTCCTGGCCTCGCACCCATCCGCGGCTTTGTCCGCGCGCAACAGCTTGAGCTGGGCTCAACTCGACCACCCGAATCTCCCTGCCGAGCGCCATCGATAGTGTCTCGCCGATCTGGCCAACACTGGCTGCCGTCGCCGCGAGATCGATGCTTTGGCCGGAGAACCGCTCCGGCGCCCGCAACGCTGCCGTCGCAAATGCGCCGACGTCCTCGGCGCTGACAAGATCGACAACGGTGTCGCGGCGCATCACGGTAGCAAGTTCGCCGTGCCGCAAGTCGGGAAACATGCGCGCCACCGCCGGCGGCAGAAAATTTTCCATCAGAAACGCCGGTCGCAGGACCGTGTATTGCGCAAATCCGGCCCGGCGCACCCTCTCCTCGTTGTCCCATTTCGCGCGCCAGTAGTCATCGTACCAATATCCAGTGCCCCATCGCGGAAAGGCAGTGCGCCGGCTAACGGCCGCCGCAGACGTATGAAGGTAGTGCCGCACGCCGGAACGCTTTGCCTCTTCCACTAACAGAGCGGCGTGGTTCCGCTCGTGTGGTCCTGGCATTTGCACTGAGAATACCGCGGATACGCCCTGAAGCGCCGCCCGCACGGAAGCTCGGTCTTCGTAGTCGCCCTGGGCGGCCTGTGCACCCGCTGCAATCAGCCGTCGCGCCGAGTCGCCGCCGGGATTGCGCGTCAGAATGCGCACCTCGTAGCCGTCTGAAAGCAGGTGGCGTACCGCAGCGCCTCCTTGCTTGCCCGTGGCGCCAGTGACGAGAACGCATTCCATCGCTGTAACCTGTGTAGCCGTTGTGCAGATCGGCCGTTATTGCTGCGCCGCGCGACAATCGAAGTCGCGCTCGGTTCGGATACGTTAGTTTATTCGACATTTGATGACCATGAGGGACCGAGCTCCGGCAACTACCTGATTGCGTGAGCTATACGGCCCAGCGACCGCAAATACGCGCGCGTTCGCCAGCAGTAGCATTGTGCTATGCGCCGCTATTCTCGCATCTTACGCCCTGTATTTCCCACGTACCGTGAGCGTTCATGGCTAATTCACTGGAATGCAACGGAATTGTCATTCCACTGCCGGAGACTGTGAACCCGGCACCAGGATTCACTAAAGGCTATACATGCAGTCTGGCCCTAGACCGGCAATTCAGGTACGCACAGCGTTCATCTCCGACATACACCTGGGTTCGCGCGACTGCCGCGCCGACCTGGTGCTTGATTTTCTACGCCGTGTGCAGCCCGATGAGCTGATCCTGGTCGGCGACATCATCGACATCTGGAGCCTGCGCCGCAGCTTCTATTGGCCGCAGTCGCACAGCGACGTATTGCGCACCATCCTTGGCAAGACCAAGCACGGCACGCGCGTCATCTACGTACCCGGCAATCACGACGAGCAATTCCGCCAGGTCGGGGGCATCAGCTTCGGCAACCTGGAGATGCACCGCGAATACGTGCATGAAACGCTGCGCGGAAAACGTTTGCTGGTGATGCATGGCGACGAATTCGATGGCGCCGTGAAATGCAGTCGCTGGCTCACCGCCTTAGGGTCGGGCCTGTACGACGTCGTGCTGGGCTTGAATCGCACACTGAACGCGCTGCGTCACCGTTTCGGCTACGGTTACTGGTCGCTCGCCGGCTATCTCAAGAGCCGCGTGGGCAATGCGATGGACTACGTGCGCAGCTTCGAGGCTGCCGCTGCGCATACAGCGCGCCGCCGCGGCCTGGATGGCATCGTCTGTGGCCATATCCATCGCCCCGAGATGGTGGAGATTGAAGGTGTGCTCTACTGTAACGATGGCGACTGGGTCGATAGCTGCTCGGCGTTGATCGAAACCCGCACCGGCGAGCTCGAGCTGTGGCACTGGACCGACGCCGATCACGAGCTGCCGGTGCCGCTACGAACCAGCGCCGTGGCACACGCCGCTTAAGGCGCGCGCTCGGGCGCATCAGTCGAACTCCGTCATCAGCTCCGGGTGGCGCCGATGGGCGTACATACGCCCGATCTGCGCGGGCGTCACCCTACCCAGAGATAGTTCCGGCAGCTGTTCCGGCGCAAAGAACTCCACCGCGCTGGTTTCCAGGCTGGGACTTGCCGACCCGCCGGTCAGCTCACAGATGAAAAACAACTTGTATATAGAATAGGGATGGGTGGCGACGTGGCCCTGCCGGCGGTAGTCCAAAACCGCGGCAAGCTTGATCGCCCGCGCCTGGAATCCTGATTCTTCCTGGATTTCGCGCTCGACACATTCCCTCGCGGATTGATTGACGTCCGCCCACCCGCCCGGCAGCGTCCAGCGGCCATCGCTGATCTCGCGCACCAGCAGGATGCTCTCGTCGCGGAACACGGCTCCGCGCACGTCGACCTTGGGCGTCGGATAACCGAGGTCCTGTTCGAACAGCGCACTGATGCGTTCCAGCGGCGCGCCGGAACCCGATGCCAGCATCGCCACTGCGATCGCGCGCAGCCGCTGATAGCGTTGAATATCGTAGCGGTCGTTTGAAAACGTCAGGCCGGTCTGCGCGATGGCCTGCAGTTCGGTCGCCCACAGCAGCCAGTTCGGTTCATCCATTCCATTACCCTTGGCGTTCCCGGGACGGTAGCAGTAGAGTCAAAGCCGAAAGCAACCGCCGCGCTCGACCTGAAGGAGCATTAACATGAAGCGATCCGCGTCCGCCATCTGGTCCAATGATCTCAAGAGCGGGCACGGCGCGCTCGCGACCCACAGCGGCGTACTCAAGGACACACCTTACAGCTTTGCGACCCGCTTCGAGTCCGCGCAGGGCACCAATCCGGAAGAACTGATCGCCGCCGCGCATGCTGGATGCTTCACGATGGCGCTTGCGGCCAGCCTCGGCAGGGCCGGCTTCACTCCCAAGCGCCTGGCAACTCAAGCCACAGTAACGCTGGAACTGCTGGGCGGCAACTGGAGCATCAGCGGCGTGCATCTGGAGAACGAAGCCTGGGTGCCCGGGATCAGCGCGGAGAAATTCGCACAGATTGCGGCCGACGCCAAGGCCAACTGCCCGGTCTCACGCCTGCTGCGCGCCGACATTTCGCTCAATGCCAAGCTCGAACCGGGCGAGGGCCATTAAACCCCGCTCCTGATTTCAGTCACCAACTCCATACATGGTGGACCTGGATGCCGGCTCGACATCCCTGCTCCAGCAAGGCACTCAGTTTGTAGTGCCCAGGGCCTGGCTCGCGCTGCGCGTGCTGATCTGGCTGCCGCATCAGCTCCAAGTGCTGCGCGTACTTCGACACCCGCAATCAGCAGCATTGACCCGCCAATATCCGCGGATGGCGTTCAAGTACCTGAACAAATATGTTGCGCTGCGGCTCCCGATGAAGACCCGCAGGTCCATCTTCCTGTCTCACTTTCAATGCCTTCAACGGGCTTTCAAAGCGACCTTCCTCGATTCAGCACAGCGCCTGTCGCCAACGCCTTGGCGCCAAACCATCGAGCAGCGCGCCTTCCGCGTCGCGATCGAATTGATCGCCATAATGGGGTGTGAAGGCGAGCTACGGCTGGTTTTCTACATGGACGAGCACGAGGTCTCCCGTCTTATCTTTGTTTTTGCGTCGGGGCGGGATTTCAACCTGTCGGACCAGACGATCGCCATCGTATCGGGCATCCAGGGCGCACGTGATTTCGAGCGCGTGAAATTGGCGACCAAGACCTGCTGCGATGTGCGGGCCGCGCATATTCTAATGGCTGCGCTTGGCGCCCTCGCGGAGGCGACCCATATTTCGACAATCCTCGGGCCGCATGAAAAACGTCAGCCGCTCTGCGGCGACAAGTCATTCTTCTCCTATGGAGGATTTTTCGAAATGTACGGCAAGGAGATTCCGCATCAACAGATGTACCACATCGGCGTGCCGTACTTCCACAAGCCCATCCTGGAGGTAAAGGCCAGCCATCGAAGGCGGAATCGACGCAAGCGGCAATTCACGGACGATGTCCGCGCCCAGACCGTTGTAGCCATCCAGGACTATCTGGCATGAAGTTTGCGATGGCCGCTATCGCCGCGACTGCCCCTGGTGCTCGCGGAACCACTCATAGGTGGAGGCCAGCCCGGCTTTGAGGTGAATCTTAGGCTGCCAGCCCAGCGCGGTCAGTCGCGAGGTGTCGAGCAACTTTCGCGGCGTGCCGTCGGGCTTCGATCGATCAAATCGCAGCTCGCCATTGAAACCGACCGTATCGGCGATCAGGCGCGCGAGCTCCGCGATGCTGATGTCCTCGCCCCAGCCGACGTTGATCGGCGGCTCATCACTGTATTGGCGCATCAGGAAAACGCAGGCATCGGCCAGATCATCCACGTGCAGGAACTCGCGTCGCGGGGTGCCGCTGCCCCAGACTTCGAGCGCGTCGGCGTGACGCAGCTTGGCCTCGTGGCATTTGCGGATCAGAGCCGGCAGAACGTGCGATTCGAGCAGGTCGAAATTGTCGCCGGGCCCGTACAGGTTGGTCGGCATGGCGCTGATGGCATCGAACTGAAACTCGCGTCGATAGGCCTGGCACATCTTCAGGCCGGCGATCTTTGCAATCGCGTACCACTGGTTGGTGGGTTCGAGCGGCCCCGTGAGCAGACTGTCTTCCGGCATCGGCTGCGGTGCCAACCGGGGATAGATACAGCTTGAGCCAAGGAATAGCAGCTTGCGGGTACCATTGCGGTATGCCGCATCGATGACGTTGGTCTGGATCTGCAGGTTGTCGCGTATGAACTGCGCCGGACGACTGCGATTAGCCTCGATGCCGCCGACCTTCGCCGCCGCCAGGAACACATAGTGCGGCCGCTGCTCGGCGAAGAAGCGCTCGACCTCGGCCTGGCGCCGCAGATCGAGTTCTTTACTCGAGCGCAGCAGCAGATTACTCGCGCCGTCGGCGCGCAGGCGACGCACGATGGCGGAGCCTACCAGCCCGTTGTGGCCGGCCACATAGATAGGCGAGTCGTTCATGATCCCGCGGGCTCAGCCGGAACCGATACTGCCTAGAAAGTCGGATTTGGCCAGCTTGACGCCGGCGTGCCGAAGAATGCCGTATGCCATCGAGCTGTGGAAATAGATGTTCGGCAGCACGAACGTCTGCAGATAGTCCCAGCCGTTCTTGAAATTGAGTGCACCGTTCGGGAATTTCACCACCACCGGGCGACTGTCGGCACCTTCCAGCTGGCGCGCATCGAAGCCCTTGACGAACACCAGCGTCTTGTCGATGCGCTGCTTGAGCTCCTCGAAACTCGACTCCGTATCCTCGAATTTCGGCGCCTCGACCGCGGCCAAGCGCGCCATGCAGCCCTTGGCGCCGTCGGACACCACCTGCGCCTGGCGCGTAAGCGCAAACATACTCGGGTACAGCCGCATTCCCAGCAGGATCGCCGGGTCTACCTTCTCGCTTTCGGCATGCAGTCGGCCCTTTTCGAGCACTCCGCCCAGGTTGGTAAGGGCGCGCGCCAGGACCGGAACCAAGGCATCATGGATAGACAGGCTCATGTCGGAATTCCCCTTCATCGCTTGTGGCACGCGCGGCGCGCGTGATAGGCCGCGTATCCTGTGTCAGAACCATGCGCGCCCGCAAGCCGGGATGATTGTCCTCCAGTTTGAGCTCGCTGCCGTGCAGCCGGGCGACCGCATCGACCAGGCTGAGTCCCAGACCCACCCCGGGAGTGCAGCGACTGGCATCGCCGCGGTAGAAGCGCTCGATCGCCTTGATTTTCTCGGTATCGGCTATGCCCGGTCCGCTGTCGGCGACTACGATTTCCACGCTGCCATCGTCACTGCGCCGCACCGCGACCGCAATTGACCCGTCGCCGGGCGTGTATTTGAGTGCATTGTCGATCAGGTTTCCCAACGCCTGGGCCAGCAGCACCGGGTCGCCCCGGATCGGCGCCGGTCCGGCCGCGTCCAGCGACAAGGTCGAGCCCCTGACTTCGGCGGCCGGCTGGTAGAACTCCACCGCCGCAGCCGCGACCGCGGCTACATCCACCGGTACAAAGCCGGAACGGCGCAGTCCGCTGTCGATCTCCGCCAGGCGCAGCAGCGCATTGAAGATGCGGATTACCTGATCGACGTCAGCCACCGCCGCGTCGATCTCGCCGAAGGTTTTGTCGATCGGCGGCTTGGTCAAGGCCAGTTCCTCCAGCCGCGAGCGCAGCTCCGCCAGCGGCGTGCGCAGATCGTGCGCGATCGCATTGGAGACGTTTCGCACCCCGTCGATCAGCTGCTCGATCTGATCGAGCATGCCGTTGATGGTCTGCGACAGCGTGTTGAGCTCATCGCCACTATGATGGGTTGGCAGCCGATGACTCAGGTCGCCCTGGATGATCGCCGACACCGTCTGGCGGATGCCGTGGATGCGCGCCATCAGCGCCCGCCTGATCAGGATGCCGCCCACGGTACCCAGCACCGACAGGATCGCAACCGCGCCCGCCAGTGCATACCAGAAGCGCCGCTCCAGCGGCGCATAGCGCGACGTGTCGCGGCCGACCAGCAGGTGATAACCGCCCGCCAGTGTCGCATGCACGATGGCGACGTCCGTCATGTGCTGGCCGAGCTCGAGCTTGACGGTATAGGTGCCGGGATTCGCGGGCACGCTCGACGGCCAGGCGCTAAGATTGCCGGCCAATGGTTTCAGCCTTGCATCGGCCACCAGCAACAGGCGCTCGCCGGCGATCTGCAGGCCCACGCGTTGATCGACGTAGCTGATCAGGCCGGCAGCACCCTCTCGACGGAACACTTCGGTCAGGCGCTGCGCATCGGACTGCAGTATCTCGTTGCGCCCTTCCTGGATCGTCACCCGCCAGGCATACCACAGCGGCGCGGCAAACAGCGCCAGCGCCGCGAGCCCCAGGCCGATGTAACCCACGGCGAGTGTAAGGGCGGAGGAGCGCAGGAACTTCATCTGCGGCGCCGTTCAGTCATGCGAGGTCAGCGTGTAGCCGGCGTTGCGCACCGTGCGCAGCAGCGGCCGCTCGAAGTCGGCATCGATCTTCTGCCGCAACTTGCTGATATGTACATCCACCACGTTGGTCTGCGGATCGAAGTGGTAGTCCCAGACGTTTTCCAGCAGCATGGTGCGGGTGACCACCTGGTCGGCGTGTCGCATCAGATACTCGAGCAGCTTGAATTCACGCGGCTGCAGCGTAAGGCTGCGATCGCCGCGCGTGACCTTGCGCGTCAGCAGATCCACTCGAAGATCGGCGACCTCGAGTTTGGTCTGCGCACTATCTCCCTGGGAGCGTCGTGTCAGCGCGTCGAGGCGTGCCAGCAGTTCGCCGAACGCGAACGGTTTGGTCAGGTAGTCATCGCCGCCGGCGCGCAGCCCGCGGATGCGCTCGTCAACGTCGGACAAGGCACTGAGGATCAGTATCGGCGTGCGCTTGCCCGACTTGCGCAGCGCCTCGATGATCGCAAGTCCATCGATTTCTCCGGGCAGCATACGATCCATGATGATCACATCATAAGGCTCGCTGGCGGCCAGAAACATACCGTCGCGGCCGTTACCCGCATGATCGGCGGTATGACCGGCCTCCTGCAGGCCCTTGACCACGAACTGGGTCACACGTTCATTGTCCTCGACCAGCAGTACTTTCATGACGCTCCTTGAATCAGCGGGCCAGCCGACGCGCCGGCCAGCTCCCTGGAATGCTCCCGCCGCCGCTGGCCGGTGAACTGGTCCAGGTACAGGTAGATCACTGGCGTGGTGAACAGCGTCAGCGCCTGGCTCAGGATCAATCCGCCGACCATCGTATAGCCGAGCGGCTGACGCAGCTCCGATCCGGTGCCGCGCTCGAGCATCAGCGGCAGCGCGCCGAGTAAGGCCGCCATAGTGGTCATCATAATCGGCCGAAACCTGAGCAGACAGGCCTGGCGTATCGACGCTTCCGGGGACAGGTGCTGCTCGCGCTCGGCCTGCAGTGCGAAGTCCACCATCATGATGCCGTTCTTCTTGACGATGCCGATCAGCAGGATGATTCCGATCAAGGCGATCACCGACAGATCGAAATGAAACATCAGCAGTGTCAGCAGTGCGCCGACGCCGGCCGAAGGCAGTGTCGACAGGATGGTGAGCGGATGGATGTAACTCTCGTACAGCATGCCGAGGATGATGTAGACCACGACCAGCGCCGCCAGGATCAGGTACGGCTGGGTCTTGAGCGAACTCTGAAACGCCTGCGCCGTGCCCTGGAAACTGCCGGTAATCGCCGCTGGCATGCGAATTGCCGCGGTCGCTTTGTTGATGGCATCGACAGCGTCGCCCAGCGCCACCCCGGGCCCGAGATTGAACGACAGCGTGACCGCGGGGAATTGCCCCTGGTGATTGATCGACAGGAAGGTCACGTGGTGCGTGTCGAATTTGACGAACGTCGACAGCGGCACCATCTGGTTGGTGGCTGGCGATTTGACGTAGATCTTCGACAGCGTCTGCGGATCGGCCTGCAGCGACGGCGTGACCTCCAGGATCACGTGGTAGGCGTTGAGCTGCGTAAAATACTGCGTCACCTGGCGCTGGCCGAAAGCGTCATCCAGGGTCTGGTCGATCAGCGACGGCTGGATCCCAAAGCGCGCGGCCTGATCGCGATCGATGGTCAGCGACAGCATCGAACTTCCGGTCTGCTGGTCCGAGGCCGTGTCGCGCAGCATCGGCAGCTTCTGCAGCTGCGCGAGCAGTTTCGGCGCCCACTCGTTGAGCTCATTCAGATCCGCGTCCTGCAACGTATACTGATACTGCGTGCGCGCCAGGCGGCCGCCGACGTTCAGGTCCTGCGCGGCTTGCAGGAACAGCGTCGCGCCGGGCACATGGGCGATCTCGCGACGCAGTCGCGCGATCACCTGGTCGGCGGTGTCCGAGCGCTGATCACGCGGTTTCAGGCTGATGGCCACGAAGCCGTTATTGATCGAGCGGGAGCCGCCGATAGCCGTGGCCCAACTCTCCACGTCAGGATCGTGCGCCAGCACGTCGGTCAGCGTTCGCTCTCTTCGAACCATCTCCTCGAACGAAATGTCCTGCGGTGCATCCGACAGGCCGAGGATGATGCCGGTATCCTGCTGCGGGAAGAACCCTTTGGGGATCAGCACGTAGAGCAGGATGGTGATCGCCACGGTCACCACGAATGTGATGAGCGTCGGACGCTGATGGCGCAGCACGAAATCCAGCCCTCGCGTATAGAGCGCGAGCATGCGATCGAACCCGGCCTCGATCGTGCGATAAAACCACCCGTGCTGCGCCTGCTTTTCATCGCGCAGGAACAGCGCGCACATGGTCGGCGACAGTGTCAGTGCGACGAATGCCGACACCGCGATCGTCATCGTCACCGTGACCGCGAATTCACGGAACAGGCGCCCGACGATGCCGCCCATCAGCAGCAGCGGAATGAATACTGCCACCAGCGAGATGCTGATCGTCAGGATGGTGAAACCGATCTCGCGCGAACCCTTGAGGGTCGCCTCCAGCGGCGACAGCCCGTGCTCGATGTGCCGGTAGATATTCTCGAGCATTACAATCGCATCGTCGACCACGAAACCCACGGCGATGGTCAGTGCCATCAGCGACAGGTTATCCAGGCTGTAGCCGATTACGTACATCAGCGCCGCCGTGCCCAGCAACGACAGCGGCACGGTCACGCCGGGAATGATCGTGGCCCAGGCGGTGCGCAGGAACAGGAAGATCACCATCACCACCAGCGCGATGGTCAATACAAGCGTGAATTCGACGTCGTGCACCGAGGCATTGATGGTGGTGGTGCGATCCACCACCTGATCGACCTTGATCGAGGGCGGCACGGACAGCAGCACTTTTGGCAGCACGCGCTTGACGTTCGCCACCACGTCGATGACATTGGCGCCCGCCTGCTTGAACACCAGCAGCAGGATGCCGTCCTTGCTGTTCTGCCAGCCAAGCATCTGATTGTTCTCGGCCGCATCGACCGCTGTCCCGATGTCGCGGATCCGCACCGGCGCGCCGTTTCTGTAGGCCACCACGACGTCGTTCCAGGGCGCGGCGTTCAGCAGCTGGTCGTTGTCGTAGATGGCGAAGCTATTCAGCACGCCGTTGATCGAACCCTTGGGTGAATTAACCGTCGCCTCGCTGATCACGCTGGCCACGTCCTCGAGCTGGATGCCGAGGGCAGCGATCTTGGCCGGATCCACCTGCACCCGCACCGCCGGCTTCTGCTGGCCTCCGAGCGTCACCGATGCCACGCCGGAGATCTGCGACAGTCGTTGTGCGATCACGTTCTCGCAGTAATCGTCCACGGTGGTAAGCGGCAGCACGTCGGAATGCACGGCGAGGATCAGAATCGGCGAATCGGCCGGGTTGACCTTCTTATAGGTAGGCGGACTCGGGAGGTTCTTCGGCAGCTGGCCGCCGGCGGCATCGATGGCGGTCTGAATGTCCTGCGCGGCAGCATTGATGTTTCGATCCAGACCGAACTGCAGCGTGATCTGCGCGGTACCCAGCACGCTGGTGGAGGTCATCTGCGCCAGCCCGGGGATCTGCGCGAATTGGTATTCGAGCGGGGTCGCCACCGATGAGGCCATGGTCTCCGGGCTCGCGCCCGGCAACTGCGCAGTCACGACCAGGGTCGGGAAGTCCACCTGCGGCAGCGGCGCCACAGGCAGCAGTGGCCAGGCCACGATGCCGATCAGGAGTATGCCGCCCATCAGCAGCGAGGTCGCGACCGGCCGCCGGACGAAGGGCTCGGAAATATTCATGGCGCGAGGCCGTGCGCTACCTTTGAAGGCTGGGAGTCGGCCGCTGGCGCCGGGGCGGACTGCATGTTGGCGCTGCTGGCGGCCGCCGCGGCTGCGCGCACTTTCGCACCCGGCTGCAGCCGGTACTGATTGCTGATGACCACGCGCTCACCGGATTGCAGGCCGTCGGTCACGACCGTGACGCCGGCGTTATCCTCGGCGGTTTTGATCGGCCGCACCTCGACCGTGGAATCGGCTTTGACGACGTAGGCGAACAGGCCATCGGGTCCATGCTCGACCGCGGCGGTCGGCATCGTCACGACATCGTGGCGCGACTGCATCAGTACCCGCACGTTGACGAACTGACCTGGCCACAGCGTGTTGCGCGCGTTGGGGAAGGTCGCCTTCAGGCGTACCGTGCCGGTGGTCTGATCGATCTCGTTGTCGACCAGCGCCAGCGTGCCGCTGTCGAGCTGTGTCTGGTCATCGCGCGACAGCGCCGTCACAGCGACTGCGCCCGCCCCGAGAGCCTGGTTGATCTGCAGTACCACGTCCTCGGGCAAGGTGAACATGACCGAGATCGGCTGAATCTGCGTCACCACGACGATGCCGGTGGTATCAGAGGCGTGGACGATGTTGCCCGGGTCCACCAGGCGGATGCCGGTGCGCCCGGAAAATGGTGCCGTGATGGTGGCGTACTCCAGCTGCGTGCGCGCGTTGTCGATCAAGCCGCGATCGACCTGCAACTGCGCCTGCAACTGCGCCACCAGCGCGCGCTGCGTGTCGAGTACCTGCTGGCTGATCAGGTTCTGCGGCGCGAGCGTCGTGTAGCGCTCCAGATCGCGCTTGGCGCTGTCCAGTTGCGCCGCATCCTTGGCCTGCATTCCGGTGGCCTGATCGAGCGCGGCCTGGAGCGGGCGCGGATCGATCTGCGCCAGCAGATCGCCTTTCTTGACCAGCTGACCCTCGACGAAACCGACGCGCTGCAACTGGCCGTCGACACGGGCGGTGATCTTCGCAGTATAGAAGGCCTGCACGTTTCCGAGCCCTTCCAGGTATACCGGCACATCGCGTCGCGTAGTGAGGGCGGTATCGACCGCCACGCCCACCGGGCCGGCGGACGGCAGCGCGGCAGTGGCCGGTTTACGCGACAGCCACACCCAGCCGAGCACGACGACCAGCAAAGCGCCGGCGCCGAGCACCATGCGCCGATGCCTAGGACCGGTAGCAGTTTCCAGAAAGCCGCTCATTTGTCCGCCTGCGATTGTCGCCAGCCGCCCCCGAGCGCCTGATAAAGGTTCACCAGCGCCTGCAGGTGCTGATACTTCACCTGCACCAGGGTGTCCTGCGCCGTAAACAGCGCATTCTCCGTATTCAACACCGTCAGGACATTGATCGTACCGGCCTGCATCTGCAGTTGCGCGAATTCGAACGCGCGCCGCGCCTTGTCGGCCGCCACCTGCTGCCGCAATTCCTGCTCCGAGGTCTGTTGCACTGCGACCAGCGCATCCTCGACATTGCCGAGCGCGGTCAGTACGGTTTTATGATAATCCGACAGCAGCTCCGCGTAGCGGGCCCGGGAGTATTCGACCTGCCCGCGAATCGCGCCGCCATCGAAGATGGTCTGGGTCAGGCCCGCCGTAAGTGCGAACACGCGGCTCTGCGGCAGCAGCAGTGTATCGAGCGCGGTACTGGCGTAACCACCGCTGGCCGTGAGGTCGATGCTGGGAAAATACGCAGCGCGCGCCACGGCAATATTGGCGTTGGCGGCCATCAGCTGCGCCTCGGCTTCCGCCACGTCCGGTCGTCGTGCCAGCAGCTCCGACGGCAGCCCGGCAGTGAGCGGCGGCAGAGTGAGCTGTTCCAGGCTACCGCTGCTGACATCGATGCTCTCCGGCATCTGGCCGACCAGGATCGCAAGCGCGTCGATATTCTGTTGCAGCTGCTGCGCCAGCGGCGGTATCGAGGCGTTCAAGGTCGCTACCGTCGTGGCCTGCTGCGCCACATCGAGCGCGGTGGCAATGCCGACGTTCTGCTCGAGCGTAAGTCCGTCCAGCACATGCTGCGCATTGGCGAGATCGTCGCGCGCCACCTGCAGCCGGTCATGCTGTTCAAGGATCTCGAAATAGGTCATCGCCACGCTGGTCGCCACCGTGAGCGCGATGGTTTCGCGGTCGTAGCGGCTCGCCTGGGCGGTGTCGAGCGCCGCCTCCCGGGCTTCGCGGTTCTTGCCCCAAAAATCGAGTACGTAGCTCGCCGTCAGTTGCGGCGTGTACTCACTATAGGTGATCGGCGGCTGGCCATTGGGCAGCAGCTGGCGCTGGCGACTCGCCGAGGCGCCGCCGTCGAGCGTGGGGAGCAACGCCGCGCCGGCAATGCGCGCCTGAGCATCGGCCTCGCGCACGCGCGCGATCGCCGCAGCGATGTCGTCGTTACCGGCCTGGGCGCGCGCGATATAATCGTCCAGCTGCGGGGAGCCGAAGCCGTGCCACCAGTCGGTTTGGGGCCAGTCGGCGCTGGTACTCGGCGGTACATTCTGCCAAGCCGCGGGAGTCGCCACGACAGGATGGCGATAGGCCGGACCGACGCTGCAGGCGCCAGGGCTCAACATGAGACCCAAAAGAAGGCAGGCACGGCATACCCGCACCGCCAGATGTTGTGCTGTCACCGGGCTAAGGTAGTCGCCGGGCCGTTAAGTCCAGATGGCCGGAAGATTAAAGTGATTTAATGCCTCCTTATGTCCATGTGGCGCACGCCTTAGCCTTCAACAACATGCGCGCTTGCCACCCGTTCCAGCCGCCGCAACAGGCGTTCGAAGCGGACGATATCGCGGCGTCCGATGCCCGCCAGCAGTTGTGCTTCGTACGCCAGTGCCAGTGGCGCGATCCGATGGTACAGACGCCGGCCGGCCGTGGTCATCATCAGGCGATGCGAGCGACCGTCCTCGGCGTTGGGCAGACGCCTCACCAGGCCGCGTCGCAGCAGGCCCTGTGCGGCACGCATCACCGACACCTTGTCCATGATCGTGCGGTCGCACAACATCCGCTGCGTCAGCGGCCCTTCATCGGCGAGCACCGCGAGCAGGCGCCACTGCGCGTTCCTGAGACCGAATTGCGATTCATACGCCCGGGCGATCAGGCGCGAGACTGCATTCGCCGCGACCGACAACCGATACGGCAGGTAATCCTGCAGACGCAGTCTGCTGCGCGAGCTACTCGGCATCGCTCTGGGCCGCCGGCGCCGCACGCGCAAACACTTCCTGCCGCATGCAGTGATCATAGATACGCCCGATGATGGGATACGGCTCGAGCGGGCAATGCACGCGCTGCGCGTTGAACACCTGCGGTATCAGGCAGCAATCGGCCAGCGTCGGCGCATCGCCGTAACAGTAGTCGCCGGCCGTCCCTGGCTGCGCCAACATGGCTTCGAGCGCGGTAAAGCCCAGTGCTATCCAGTGGCGCGACCATTCGTCGCGGCGTGGATCGTCGATCTCCAGTGGCGACTTCAGGTAGCGCATCACCCGCAAATTGTTGAGCGGATGGATGTCACAGGCGATGCTCAATGCCAGCGCGCGCACCCGCGCACGTCCTGCGGCGGCGCGCGGCAATAGTGCCGGTGTCGGATGCGTCTCCTCCAGATACTCGATGATCGCCAATGACTGGGTCAGCATCAGCGCGCCGTCTTCAAGTACCGGCACCAGGCGCGCGGGATTGCGCTGCCGGAAGCTTGCGCTGTGCTGCTCGCCACCGTCGCGCAGCAGGTGCACCGGTATCGACTGGTAATCGAGCTGCTTGTAGTTGAGCGCGATGCGCACCCGGAAGGCCGCCGAACTGCGAAAGTAGCCGTGTAACCTTAGCATCGCGGCTTCAACCCGCGTGCTTCAGCACGCGGCCCTCCAGCTCGCCGAATCCGACCCGCGCCGCGCCCGCACGCTCACACCAGCCGCGCATGATCACCGCGTCGTCGTCCTCCAGAAACCGCCGCGTCTCGCCGTCGGGCAAGGTCAGTGGCTGCTTGCCACCGACCGACAGCTCCAGCAGCGATCCGGCCTCGGCCGCCTGCGGCCCCGATTGCGTGCCGGTACCGAGCACATCGCCTGGCCGCAGGTTGCAGCCGTTGACGGTGTGATGCGCCACCATCTGCGCGATGGTCCAGTAGGCGTGCCTGAAGCTGCTGCGCGACAGACGGCATGGAACCTGGCCCGAGCGGCGCATGGCCGCAGACTGCAGCAGGCATTCGAGTTGAATGTCGATCGCGCCCGTGCGGCGCAGCTCGGGCGAATCCAGGTACGAAAGCGGTTGTGGATCAGCGGCCGGCCGCGTCCAGGCGACGCGGTACGGCTCCAGCGCTTCGAGGGTGACGATCCAGGGCGAAATCGTGGTCGCGAAGTTCTTGCCCAGGAACGGCCCGAGCGGTTGGTACTCCCAGGCCTGCAGGTCGCGCGCCGACCAGTCGTTGAGCAGGCACAGGCCGAACACGTTCGACTCGGCGCTCTCGATCGCGATCGGCGTTCCCAGCGCATTGCCGGGTCCGATGAACAAGCCGAGCTCAAGTTCATAGTCCAGTCGCTGACTGGGAGCGAGTACCGGTGTCGCCGCGCCGGCGGCCAGGATCTGGCCCGACGGGCGCTTGAACTGCTGTCCGGAAATTGCTATCGATGAGCAGCGACCGTGGTAGGCGATCGGCATCCATTTGTAATTGGGCAGCAGCGGATTGTCGGGCCGAAACAATTTTCCCACAGCCGTCGCGTGGTAGATCGAGGTATAGAAGTCGGTGTAATCGCCGATGCGGGCCGGCAACGCGAACTGCGCCTGCGCCTGTGGCAGCAGGCACGACTGCAATGCCGCCTGTTGTGGCGCGCCCGATCGCAGCGCCCGCGACAGCGCCAGGCGCAGCGCCGTCCAGGCCGCAGGTCCCGCAGCCATGAGTTCATTCAGTGCCGGCTGAGCAGCCGCCATCGCCGCACCTGCGGCCGCCGCTCCCACTTCGCGGGCATCGAATACCCCGGCCTGTAGCGCCGCTGCGAGGTCAAGAATCTGATCGCCGATCGCGACTCCGCCGCGAAACGCCTCGCTGCTGCCGGCGCACCGGAATACGCCCAGCGGCAGGTTCTGCAGCGTGAAATCCGTTCCGGCGCCGTTGGCGGCAGCGACCCAACTGGACAGTTGCGGGTCGTGCGTTTCGTTCAGCGCCATCGCAGCCGCTCAGCGCCGCTGCGGATCGAAGCGCTTCGGCAGGCCCTGCCAGCACGCGGCGTAGTCGCTTTGCAGCAGCGCCGATTCGAGTGCGTAGCGCGTCGGCCGTATCACCCAGCGCGTCTCGAACATGAAAGCCATGGTGCCGGTGATGTGCTCGGGTCGGCTGGTATCCGCAGCGCTGGCGCTGTCGACCGTTGCGGCATCCGGTCCGTGACCGCTCATGCAATTGTGCAGCGAGGCGCCCCCGGGCAGGAAACCCTCGGCCTTGGCATCGTATTTCCCCTCGATCAGTCCCATGAATTCGCTGGCGACATTGCGATGGAACCACGGCGGTCGGAACGTGTGCTCCATCGCGAGCCAGCGCGGGGGAAACACGGCGAAGTCCACGGCGTCGACGCCCGCCGTGTCGGTGATGGACTGCAGCACCAGGAAGATCGACGGATCCGGATGGTCGAAGCTGATCGAGCCGATGGTGTTGAAGCGACGAAGATCGTACTTGTAGGGCGCCAGGTTGCCGCGCCATGCCACCACGTCGAACGGCGAGTGATCCATTTGCGCCGTCCAGAGCCGGCCCATGAACTTTGCGACCAGTTCGTGCGGCTGCTGCCGGTCTTCGTACCAGGCCACGGGCGTACGAAAATCGCGCTCGCAGGCCAGCCCATTCGAGCCAATCGGACCCAGGTCGGGCAGACGAAACGCGGCGCCGAAGTTTTCGCACAGGTAGCCGCGTGCAGCTGCATCGCGCAGCTCGACGCGAAAGCGCACGCCGCGCGGAATGACCGCGACCTCGAGCGGTTCCAACGCCAGCCGCCCGAGTTCGGTGGTGAGGAGCAGCCGCCCCTGCTGCGGCACGAGCAGCAGCTCGCCGTCGGCGCTGTAGAGCGCGCGCTGTGTCATCGAGCGGTTGGCGGCATAGACGTGGATCGCGCAGCCGCTCTGGAGCTGCGGGTCACCGTTACCGGCCAGCGTCACCAGGCCATCGAGGAAATCGGCCGGCGTCGCCGGAATCGGCAGTGGATCCCAGCGCATCTGGTTTGGAGGCGTCACGCTTTGCGAGAAATCACCGCAGATGCGGCCCTGATCCGTGGATCGGAACGGGTGATGCATCACCGCCGGGCGGATCCGGTACAGCCACGAACGCCGGTTGGCACTGCGCGGGGCGGTGAATGCCGTGCCCGACAGTTGTTCCGCGTACAACCCATAGGGACAGCGTTGCGGCGAGTTCTGCTCCGGCAACGCGCCGGCCAGGGCTTCGCTCGCGAAATGGTTGCCGAAGCCGCTTTGATAGGCCAGCTCGGCCTCGCGCAATCGCGGTTCCACGGTACTGTTCATGACCCCTTGCCGCTCTCCGGGCCGAGTGTCAGCACGCCGCGGCGCACCTGGTCGAGTTCCAGCGACTCGAACAGCGCCTTGAAATTGCCTTCGCCAAATCCCTCGTTGCCCTTGCGCTGTATTATTTCGAAGAAACATGGGCCAACCGCATTCTGGGTGAATATCTGCAGCAGCAGGCCCTGGCCTTGCGTAGGCGCGCCGTCGATCAGGATGCGCCGCTCGCTCAGGCGCGCCAGTGACTCGCCGTGGCCGGCGACGCGTTGGTCCAGCGCCTCATAATAGGAGTCGGGCGTATCCTGGAACTTCACGCCGCGCGCGCGCATGCGATCGACGGTGGCGTAGATATCCTCCGTCCCCAGTGCCACGTGCTGGATGCCCTCGCCTTTGTAGGCGTGCAGGAATTCCTCGATCTGCGATTTGTCGTCCTGGCTCTCATTGAGCGGAATGCGGATCTTGCCGTCCGGACTCGTCATCGCCTTGGAGAACAGGCCGGTAACTTTGCCCTCGATGTCGAAGTAGCGGATCTCGCGGAAATTGAACACCCGCTCATAGAAATCCGCCCAGGTCTTCATGTTGCCGCGATTGACGTTATGCGTCAGGTGATCGATGTAGGTGAGTCCGGCGCTGTTGGCCTGCTCGCGCTCGGCTGCCCCCGGGATCGCTACAAAATCCACGTCATAGATTTCCTGCGCCCCGTAGCGGTCGACCAGGTATAGAAAGGAGCCGCCGATGCCTTCGATCACCGGTATGTTCAGCTCCATCGGCCCGATCGACCCTGTGGCCTGCTTGGCGCCGCGTTGCAGTGCGATCCGCAGCGCGGCGGCGGCATCGCGCACCCGAAATGCCATGGCATTGATCGATGCCCCGTGAGCGCCGCGGAACTCGGCCGCCTGACCGTGCGGCTCCATGTTCAGGATGAAGTCGATATCGCCCTGCTTGTAGCGCAGTACATTCTTGGAACGATGGCGGGCCACCGCGGTGAAACCCATGGCTTCGAACAACTGGCCCAGGCCCTGCGGGTCCGGACCGGTGAACTCGACGAATTCGAAGCCGTCGGTGCCGAGTGGATTGTCGTACAGATCCTGGCCCATAAAGCGCCCCCGCAGTCATGCAGTCCATCGGACCCGCGTGCCGGGCATTATACACTGGTTTCATTTGTTACTATCAGCCGTCGATCGGCAAGCCGGCGTTCTTCACCACCGATCGCAGTACGAAGCTCGAATCTACGCGCGCTACGCCGGGCAACTTGGTCAGGACCTTGCTGTGCAGCCGCTCGAAGTCGGCGGCATCTCGCGCCACCACTCGTAGTACATAGTCGGAGCCGCCGGTGGTCAGATCGCACTCGGTAACCTCGGGAACCGCCTGCACCGCCTGCTCGAACGCCCCCAGATCGCGATCGGTCTGCCCCTTGAGCGTGATGCGGATGATGAATCCGACCGTGATGCCGACCTTGGGAGCGCTGAGCATGGCGGTGTAGCGCTCGATGACGCCGGCCTGTTCCAGCAGTCGCACGCGTCGCAGGCAGGCCGATTCCGACAGGCCCACGCCGGCCGCAAGCGCGGCATTGGACTGTCGGGCGTCGCGCTGAAGCTCGCGGAGAATCTTGCGATCTGAGCGATCCAACTGCATATCCATTTAACATACAGCATTAGTACGCAAGAATCTGCCATTATGGCGTCGTTTTGTGCCCTATTTTGCAATCGGCTGCCACACCCGGGCGTCACAATGGCTCATCGGCCCTGCGGGCCCGTACCGCCAGAGACTGGAGAGCACTATGCGCATCGGCGTCCCCAAGGAAATCAAGATTCATGAGTATCGCGTGGGCTTGGTACCGGCCGCGGTCCGTGAGCTGGTCGCCGGCGGCCATGAGGTGCTGGTGCAAAGCGGCGCGGGTGCCGGGATTGATTTCAGCGACGACAACTACCGCAATGCCGGTGCCACCATTGCCCCCACCGCCGACGTCGTCTTCAGGGATTCGCAGCTGATCGTAAAGGTGAAGGAACCGCAGCTGAGCGAATGCGCGCGCCTGCGGCGCGACCAGGTGCTGTTCACCTATCTGCATCTGGCCGCGGATCGCGCCCAGGCCGAGGGACTGATCAAATCACAATGCGTCGCGATCGCCTACGAGACCGTGACCGCAACCGACGGCTCGCTGCCGCTGCTGATGCCGATGAGCGAAGTGGCAGGTCGCATGTCGATCCAGGTCGGCGCTCAGTATCTGCAGCAGGGCAACGGCGGACGCGGCGTGCTGCTGGGCGGCGTGCCCGGTGTGACGCCCGCTAAAGTAGTCGTCATCGGCGCCGGTGTTGCCGGCACCAACGCCATCGAGATGGCGCACGGCCTGCGTGCCGATGTGACGGCAATCGATCGTTCGATCCGTCGGTTACGTGAACTGGATCGCCAGTTCCACGGCGCCGTGCGCACGTTGTTCTCCACCGCCGATACCATCGAGAAGTCTATCTCCGAGGCCGACCTGGTGATCGGGGCGGTGCTGCTGCCGGGCGCCGCCGCGCCGAAAGTGGTCACTGCCGCCATGATCAAGCGCATGCGCCCGGGATCGGTCGTGGTCGACATCGCCATCGATCAGGGCGGCTGCTTCCAGACCAGCAGGCCCACCACGCACGCCGCGCCGGTCTACGCGGTCGACGGCGTCATTCACTATTGCGTCACCAACATGCCGGGCGCTCTGCCGCGCACTTCCGCTTTCGCGCTCAACAACGCGACGTTGCCTTACGTCAAGGCGCTGGCGGACAAAGGCTGGGAGCGCGCGACCGCGGAAGACGCCGGACTTGCCGCCGGCCTGAATATCGTGCACGGGACAGTGGTGCACCCGGCCGTGGCGCGCGAGCTGGGGTTGTCCATCGCGGCCTGAGCCGAAGAAAAAAAATGGAGCGGCGCCCGTTACCTTGCAAGTTCGGCGCAGTGATGCGGGGGTTGCACCTTTCAGGCCGAGCAGGAACCGGAATCATCAAGGTCGTCGCTGCCGCTCCACCGGAAACCAGCGCTCGTCAGTCATGGCATTCGTTCGTCTTGCAGCGCTGAGTATATGCGCAGCCCGAAGGCTGCCGCTAGGCGATGCCACCCATGCAAAGGTACTTGAGGTCGAGATATTCGTTGATCCCATAGCGTGAGCCTTCGCGCCCCACTCCGGACTGCTTCACACCGCCAAATGGCGCCACCGCCGTGCTGATCAGTCCGGTGTTGATGCCGACTATACCGCACTCCAGTGCGCTCGAAACACGCCAGACGCGCCCCACATCGCGTGCGTAGAAATAGGCTGCCAATCCAAATTCTGTGTCATTCGCCATACAAATAGCGTCCGCCTCGCGTGTAAAGCGGAACAATGGCGCAACAGGTCCAAACACCTCCTCGCGCGCCAGGCGCATTGTCGAGCGTACATCCGCCAGTACCGTGGGCTGGTAGTAGGTTCGCCCGAGCGCATGCCGGCCACCCCCGGTGATCACCCGTGCACCCTGGCTCACGGCATCGCCCACCAGTTCCTCCACCTTGGCCAGCGCGGGCGCGTCGATCAGCGGTCCCTGCTCCACTCCGGCTTCCATGCCGTTGCCGACCTTCAGCTTCGCCACCGCGGCGGCCAGCTTGTGCGCGAAGGCATCGTAGATACCGTCCTGAACCAGCAGCCGGTTGGCGCACACACAGGTCTGTCCGGTATTGCGGTACTTCGAAACCATCGCACCCTCGACCGCGGCGTCGATGTCGGCATCATCGAACACGATGAACGGCGCATTGCCGCCGAGCTCGAGCGACATGCGTTTCACAGTCGGCGCGCACTGCGCCGCCAGGATGCGGCCGGTTTCAGTCGAACCGGTGAAGCTCAGCTTGCGCACCATCGGATGGCTGGTGAGTTCGCCGCCGATGGCACGCGAATCGCCGGTCACGACACTGCATACCCCGGCCGGCACGCCGGCGCGCGCCGCCAGCTCGGCCATCGCCAGCGCCGATAGCGGCGTCTGCAGCGCCGGCTTGACGATGATGGTGCAGCCCGCGGCCAGCGCCGGCGCCACCTTGCGGGTAATCATCGCCGCCGGAAAATTCCATGGCGTGATCGCGGCGCAGACACCGACCGGCTCGCGCACGACGACAATGCGTTTGTCAACCCAGGGCGAAGCGATGACGTCGCCGTCGACGCGCCGCGCCTCCTCGGCAAACCATTCGATGAAGGACGCCGCGTAGCTGATCTCCCCGCGCGACTCGGACAGCGGTTTGCCCTGTTCACTGGTCATCAGGCAGGCCAGATCGTCCTGGTTCGCCATCATCAGCTCGTACCATCGTCGCAGTACTTTGGCCCGTTCGTCCGCGGTCCTGGCACGCCATGGTCCGAAAGCGCGGCCGGCCGCCTCGATGGCGCGCCGCGTCTCGGCGACTCCGGCAAAAGGCACAGTGGCCAGGAGCTCTCCGGTCGCCGGGTTGCGCACCTCGCGCACGGCGGCGCTGTCGGCGGCGGTCCATTTGCCGTCGATGTAGCATTGATTCCTGAGGAGGCGTACGTCTTTCAGATTCATTTGTGGTCCGGGTTCGAAGGCGGCAGACCGTGCATGATAGCGCCGGCGTGCGCATCTGCGCAGTCCACCGGTCGCGCCCGTGCTGGTCCATAATGCGCTGCAGTCATCCACACGGAACAGCAGTGTCATGAACACCAATTCGAGTGGCGGGCAGCCGTCACCGACCACCGCCGCGCAGGGCGGCCGCCGCCGCCTGATCCTGCCGCACCCGATCGCGGTCCTCGGTCGCGAACATCCGGAACTTGAACGCGAGCTACTGGCGCAACTGGGCCCGGACTGCGTGTTCATGATGGGCGACAACCCGCTGCTGCCGAAGATGCCCGACAGGCCGCAACTGCTGGATTTCTTCCGGCTTCGATTTACCGAGTTCACGCGCAACCACCTGTTGCAAAGCGCCAGGCTGGCGCTGCGATCCGGATGCGATGAAAAGATCGTGCTCGGCTGCCTGCTGCACGACATCGCCAATGGCGCCCTGATCCGCACCGATCACGGCTATTGGGGCGCGCAGCTGATCGAGCCCTACGTGAGCGAGGAAATCAGCTGGGCGGTGCGCAATCATCAGGCCTTGCGGTTCTTTCCCGACGAGTCGGTCGGCTACGGTTACCCCGAAGCCTATCGGGAATACTTCGGACCGGAGTACGTGCCGTCGGCCTACATACGGCAGGCTTACGATGAAGCCAGGAACCATCGCTGGTACATGAGCGCGCGGCTGATCACGCTGAACGACGCCTATGCCTTCGATCCTGATGTGGCGGTCGACCCGGAGGAATTCACCGATGTGATCGGTCGGCACTTCAGGCAGCCGGCTGAAGGGCTCGGGTTTGATAATTCGCCGGTGGCGCATATGTGGCGCACGATGATCTGGCCCAACAACCTGCTGTGACCGTGCGCGCGGCTCAACCTGGGTGCCGATCTAGACTTCGGCGAGCGGCGTGGCTCTTTGCGTGTACCAGGCCAGCGCAATTGCGGTAATGCTGCCCAGCACGACGATCGGCAACAGATCGGTCAGCAATTGAGAGTAACTGTGGCCGGCTGCCTTGAGCAGGCCCGCGAGTTTCGGTCCCGCGATTGAACCGATGCGGCCGACGGCGACCGCGGCGCCGACGCCGAGGCCGCGCATCGACGTCGGGTAACACGCCGGCGCTACCGCATACAGAAACGCCTGCGCGGCAATGACCGCGCAGCCCAGTGCGAACACGATCAGCACCGTCAGGTTGAACAATGGCGGCGCCCGGCTGAGCAGCAGGATCAGCAGCGGCAGCGCCACAAACGTCGTGAGCACGGCGGCCCGGCGCAGCCGCCCTTCGAGCAGTTTTCCCATCAGCAGGGCCGCCAGGCCCCCGCCGATATTGAATGCAATCTGTGCCGCCGCCGCCTGCGGCTTGGTCAAGCCATTACCGACCAGCAGCGTCGGTAGCCAGCTCAGCAGCAGATACAGCATCAGCAGGCCGAGAAAGAAGCTGATCCAGAGCAGTAGCGTCGGCATCGCACGCCCGGCGGCGAAAATGGCGATCAGGCTATTTTGCCTGCGCTTGCCATCCGCCAGATCGTCATGCATGCGGGCAAATGCCGGCGATTCGCGCAGCTTCGCCAGCATGATCGGCGCCATGAACAGCGGAGCGACGCCGCCGGCAACGAATATCCAGCGCCAGTGTGACGGTGCCAGCGCCATGCTGATCAGGCTTGCAAGCGCGCCGCCGAATGGCGCACCGCTATAGGCAAGCGCGACATTGGCATTGCGCCGGTTGGGAGCACTGCTCTCATTGACCAGCGCGATGAGATTCGGCAGCGCGCCGCCCAGACCCAGGCCGGTGAACAAGCGGGCCCAGACCAGAGTCTGCATGTCCCGGGCCAGCGGTGTCAGCAGTGAAAACAGGCCGAACAGCGCTATCGACGTGACCACCACGCGCTTGCGGCCGATTGAGTCCGACAGCCGCCCGCCGATCAATGCCCCGACAAACAGTCCGAATGTGCTGGCGCTGAAGAACGTCCCGATCTGGTCGGGGCTGGGTTTGAATTCGGGGATTATGCCGCCGGCCGCGACACCGGCGGCCTGCAGGTCGATGCCCTCGCAGAATACCGCCAGCAGGCAGCAGACGATGGTTGTGGCCGCATGTCCCACGTGGTCCCGGCCGTCGGTATTCATCGGACTCAGGGTGCGGTTTTCTCGATCTCAATATCCTTGACGCTGCCGCAATCGGCGCCGAGCCACTTGCCTTCCATGGTGC
Source organism: Gammaproteobacteria bacterium (assembly GCA_003132025.1). Classification (GTDB taxonomy): domain Bacteria; phylum Pseudomonadota; class Gammaproteobacteria; order Steroidobacterales; family Steroidobacteraceae; genus FEN-1191. Next base: position 57,305 of record PKWJ01000057.1, on the reverse strand, counting down.
TGTTGACCGTCATGGTCTTGCTGCCATGAGAGATCAGCGCGTTCACGGTCCCGGACACATGATCCGCGCTGACGATCTGGAAATGCACGCTGGTCGATTGCTTACCGTCCTCGGTCACGCATTCACGATGTGACTCGAATTCGTTCGCGGTGTTGGTCACCAGCGTCACCTGGCAGTTGGTCTTCGACTGGCCACTGCCGGCGTCAAAGCCGCGTGAGCGCTTCTCCGCAGTCATGCATTCCTTGAAAACTTGCGGTTGCGCTCCGCGGGCGAGCGCCGCCTGCATCGCCGCTTCGAACTTGGCACGTTGATCCGGCGGCAGCTTTGCCAGTTGGTCGTCCGTTATCGGCAGGCTGCCGTTGACCTGCGGATGTGTGGCGATCTCCCACAGCCCCAGTTTGACGTTGAGCTGCGGAACATCCGCCGCATTCGCCAGAACCACGGCTGCGGCGCCGAGCGCGCATACAAAAGCCAGCTTCTTCCCCGACATGTGATCCTCCCTGATTATGCGTTGATTGCTGCCGATCGCAGATGCAACATCTTAACTCGCTCTGATATCTACCGGAACAACGACCGGTCGCCGCGCTCCCCTTAGCCGCTCCCCGGGACGTAGCCATAGCCGAGTATCTCGATCGCAACCACCCTTCCGCTTTCAAAGCGCACGCGGCGCATCAGTTGAGTCGGACCGAAGTTGTACAGCCACAGCTCCACCGGTACCTCGATCAGCGTATTACCGGCCGACACCGGAACACCATTGACCCAGGCGACCGACGGGACGAAAGCCGTGCCCCGTTTGATGTCGGAGGGATTGCCGCACTTGGCCGACACCTGATCGCGCGTATCGCCGCTGCTCACGAGTGCGGCCCCGCACTTGAACGAGTCGGCGTGCGCGACGCCGGCAGCCATCAGCAACAGCATAAGCACGAACAGGCGAGTCATCGAACTACCGCCGCATGCACCGTCCCAGCGCCGAGTTTACTCTGCCCTGGGTGGCAGTGCCCGGTCAGCGTCGGGCGCCGGTTCTCCTGCGCTTGGAAGCTGCGATGCGTACTGAGCCCAATTCGACGACAGCGTGTCGACCACACGCCATCCGACTCGATAGGGGGCTTCGAGCGATGGTATGAAGGCCGACAAATGCGTGGCGCCATCGCTCGATGACTCGCTGGCGATGACTTCGGCCGCCGTGTGGCCCTGTGCCGGAGCGGAATAGTTGGCGGCGGTGCGCAGGACCAGCTCAGGTCGTGGTCAGCTTGGCGTTGAAAGCGATGCTGATGCGCTCGCCCGGCCCGTGGAAGGCGGACACGGAGTGCTCAAGCCAACTCGGGAAAAGGATCATATCGCCAGGCATGGGCGTTACGCGGCGGCGCGTGATCTGGCGCGGAATCTGGTTCATGTTGGCGCGCGGCCGAGGATCGTAAAAGCAGATCTTGCCGCCATCGCGGCTTGTTTCCAGTGCCGCCGGCGGCGCAGCCACGTAGTAGACACCGCTGATGTTGGCATAGGGATGAATATGAATGCCCTGCGTATTGCCTTCCCTCAGAATCGCGCCCCAGCCCCAGGTCGCAAATTCCAGCGTGGGTGGCGAGGCGGAGCATTCCTGGTTGACCAGCGTGCGGGCATAGTCATGCACCGCCATCTTCATATGCTGCTTAAATATGTTCAGCGCGGGGTGGTCGCGCTTCAGCAATTCCGTTGTGGTCTGGAAGCCACCGTCATTGGTGGTGCCGTCGACGGCGTTGGGTTCCGTCTCCTCGAGGGACTTGACGTAAACGGCGAGCTGCCGGTTCGTCTCTTCCATGCCGGGAATGCGACGATGCAGGAGTGAGGTGGGATAGAGCGTAACGAGATTGTCAATCAAGCAAGGCACCGTGAATTTGTGCGAGCGGCGCACATCGGGCATTTTCCATGGAGTCGGGCGTGGTCGAGTTCCACGCCGAGTACGCGCCGACTGCCCGCGACCAGCCATAGCAGCAGAACGATTCCTGGCGTCGCCATCAGTAGCCCCGGATACAGAAACAGCCAGCGCGGGCAGTAGATCAGCAGAAAGCGCAGATGACGCCAGCCGTCGCGCCATGTTCGCAAGTGCGGCGGCCGCCCGCGCCCATCCGGCGTAAGCGTAGTGGGAACTTCGGCGATCTGCAGCCCGCTGAGGGCAGCTTTGACGACCATCTCGCTTGCGAATTCCATTCCGGGGGATTGCAGATCAATCCACTGAATCGAGCTGCGATTGAAGCCGCGCAAGCCGCACTGAAAATCGCCCACCGGGGCGTTAAAGAAGAGACGACCAAGATGCGACAGCACCGGGTTGCCCAGGTAGCGGTGTAAGAAAGGCATGTCGCCCGGATGGATTCCTCCTCGAAAGCGATTCCCCATCACGAGATCCGCACCATCGCGCAGTTTGGCAACGAACTCTTCGATTCGTCCAAAATCATAGCTGCCGTCGGCATCACCCATGATGACATGGCGTCCGTGAGCCGCCCTGATCCCGCCCAAAAGCGCACTGCCATAACCCCTGCGCCCAACATGCAGGACACGCGCGCCGAGTCGCGTCGCGATGGCGCACGATGCGTCGCTACTGCCATTATCGGCGATCAACGCTTCGCCGGTGATTGCGCTGGCCGCCAGAAAACCCTGCGCCCTGCGGATGCAATCACCAATTGTTCGCGCCTCGTTGAGGCAGGGCATCAGGATGGTTAGTTCACACTCGTCAGCGGAATGATTGTTGTGCGAGACCAGCTGCGGGACAGCGCCCATGTTATGTATCCGTGCGCGACGGCAATCCCAGTCAGTGTAGTCTTGAAGGCAAGCGATGACAAAAAAGGCCAGATTAAGCGGCGCCTGACCTGATGGCCCGTCACAGTAAGATTTTGAAACCCCTGCTGCCGCCACCGGTCGAGAGGGTGCGATCGGTCTCGGTCATCATTTCGACTCTGCGTCGCTCCTTTGGAAGGTGGCTTCCTTGGCGCTGGATACCTCGACCCACTTCGGGTCAGGCGAGGCCGCGGAGTTGTAGTTGTCGTGCCAGTTCCACCATTTGTACGGCGCAGTCTGGGGGTAACCCTTTGGCGAGTCCTCCCAGGTCTCCTGGCGGCCGAGCGCCGTGATATCGAGGTAGCTCCAGGTGCTCCCCATCGCCTCGTCGCCTCGCTCGTTGATAAGGTAAGTGCGGAACACCTTATCGCCGTCGCGGATGAATGCATTGTGCCCGTGCCACTCGTTCACGCCGAAGTCGGTGTCGAAGCTGTCGGTGATGGTGTACCACGGCATCGTCCAACCCATTCGTGCCTTCAGGCACTCGATGTCCTTCTGTGGCGCGCGCGAGGCGTAGGCGAGCGTGGTGCCGCGGGCGTTCAGATGAGCCAGATTTGCGACCTGATCGGCGCCCAGTGAGCAGCCGCGGCAGGCGTGCTCGGGCCAGCCGAACACTCCAGGCTCGAAGAAGGCGCGATAGACGATCAACTGGCGGCGGCCCTCGAATAAATCGAGCAGGCTACTGCTCCCGCGGGGCCCCTCGAATCTGTACCCCTTCTCGACAGCCATCCACGGCATCCGCCGACGCTCGGCGGCCAGCGCGTCACGGGAGCGCGTGAAGGCCTTCTCTTTCACGAGCATCTGCTGGCGCGCAGCCTCCCAGGCCTCTGGCGACACGATCGGCGGGGTGCGCATGGCGGGTTGTTCGCCGCTGTGGTCTTTCTCAGGTGTTTTGGCCGTGGTCATAATAGTCTCCGAATTAGGCGAATCCGAATTTAAGCCGTGGGTAACCAGAGATGGGAGTTACAAGTGTGGCGGGATTTCGAAGGACTCCTGGCGTCGCCGTGTCGCGCAATCCTGTTGCGGACCAGCACAAGCGGCGAGGTAGCCGGCGAGATGCCCAGCGAGGTCGCGAGCATCGGCTTCGGCACCATTGATAAATGTGGATTTGCGACGCCGCAGGACGGGCAGACCCAGAACGTACATACCAGGTGCCTCGGTAACGACTCCGCCGTCGTGGCGCAGTTCTCCCTTATGAGTGATCACGGGCACATTCAGCCAGCGATAATCCGGGCGATACCCTGTGGCCCATACAATCGAACCTATCTCTCCGCTGCGAAGATCCAGCGAAAGCCGCGTTGATAGCGGCGCACGAGTCGGGGGAAAACGTTCGGCCGGACCGACCTCGATGTCGATATGACTGTCCCGCGCCCATGCGTCAAAGGTATCGAGGAGCCGTTCCATCTTGAGATCCGCAAGGGCGAATTGATTGGCGAGACCGCCCGAAAAGAGCGCGCACCCGTCGCGTACGGCTGCCAGCTTGCCGACGATCTCGATGCCGGCAGCGGATAAGGTATTGAGCTCCAGAGTGGAATGCTCGGGCGTACCGACCAGCTGTGGCGATGGCAAGCGACGGGCGCGCTCGAGATCCTCGATCTGGTCGTAACGCTGATTCCATACTCCAGAGTTCTCCATCCACCAGAGTATGTCGCGGCCCCGGTAGGTTCGCGGTAACCGCACGTGCTCACCGACGCAGAGCGTGACTGGCCTTCCGGAGCGATGAATCTCATCGGCGAGCTGCACGCCCGTAGCGGCGGCACCGACGATGAGTACACCACCGGATGGCAGCTGGTCCGGATTGCGGTAACTGAACGTCGTTAAGCACTGCACCGCTTGCGGTACAGCCCGATGCAGATCCGGTACGCGTGGCGTGTTTGCCGCGCCGGTGGCGAGCACCAGGGAGCGGCAGCGGATTTCACCAAGCTGGGTCACGACTTGGTATCCACCCTCGATGGACCTCACGGCAGTGACGGTCGTATCGGTTCGTACGGGTGCCGAAGTCTCGGCCGCGAACCCGGCGATGAAGCTCACGACCTCCGCCAAATTCATATAGCCGTCCGGATCGGAACCCGCGTAAGCATAGCCAGGCAGCCGACTGAGCCAGTTGGGTGTGAGCAGCCGCAGCGAGTCCCAACGCTCCTGGCGCCAGGAATTCGCCACTTCTCCGCGCTCGAGCACGACGTGATCGATCGAGTGCCCGGTGAGAACGCGGCTCATCGAGAGTCCGGAGTGGCCGGCCCCGATGATGACTGTCGTGAAGCGTTCTATGCCAGCCCCCGCTGCGCTCGTCAGAGCCGCCTTTACACGACCTCGACGGTCACGTTGGTCGGATTGGTGATGATATCGAAAACTGCCGAACGCTTCTGAGACTGCGCGACGAGCGCCTCAATGTCCTTCTTCGAAGCATCGGCGTCGACATGGAACGTCACCTTGATGCTGTCATATCCGTTGCGGACGTCGCCGTCGGCGCCCAGGATACCGGCAATATTCATCTTGCCCTCGAGCCGCGCTTCCACCGAACGCAGCTGGATGCCACGATTCTGCGCGACGGCCGCAACGCCGGCAGTCAGGCAGCTGGCGAGACCGACCAGGACGACCTCGACCGGGGTCGCACCGTTGTCCTCGGAAGCGAAGACTTGCGGATGATCCGTGTCGAACGAGAACTCGGATTTGTGCGATTGCTCCTCCCCGAGACCCCGGAATCCCTGGATGGTCGACCGCGCATGCGTACCGTTGAGCCATTTGCACGACGCACGCCAGGTAAATTCACCGGCAGCGGGTGTGTTCTTAAGCGCTTCGCGTGCCGCAAGCAGTGCATCGACGTTGACACCGTTGTTGACGACCTGACCCATTTGGCTATCTCCTCTTACCGATGATTGATAATTCTGGCACTGGCCGGCTCCGCCTTGCGCAGGGAGGTGATCTGAGGCCGGCGATCAACTGCCAAGCATAGCCAATTTGCGGCGACTTTTCGGTATTAACGCGGTGAAAAGCTGATATTGGATGTGCACAGATGGCGGCCTAAGATGGCGCACCCTCGCTTTGCCGGGAGCCTTTCCCTTGGAACAACCCAGACAATTCGGCTTTGAAACCCGTCAGCTACATGCCGGTCAGCGGCCGGATCCCAATACCGGCGCGCGTGCGGTGCCTATTTTCCAGACTACCAGCTACGTCTTCGAGGACCCTGAGGCAGCAGCGGCGTACTTCAACCTCCAGGAGTACGGCAATACCTATTCCCGGATCATGAATCCGACCGTGGCCGCACTCGAAGAGCGCACCGCCAGCCTGGAGAACGGCTGCGGGGCCGTAGCATTTGCCAGTGGCCTGGCCGCGCAGGCGGCTGCGCTGTTTACGCTGCTCGAGCCCGGGGACCACGTCGTATCGTCGGCGGCGCTGTACGGCGGGACGGTCAACCAGTTCAAGCACGTCTTGCGCAAACTCACTGTCGAGCTGACGTGGGTGGACCCGGATGATCTCGGCGCCTGGAAAGCTGCCATTCGCGGCAATACCAAGGCATTCTTCGGCGAAACGATTGGTAACCCCGGCGGCAATGTGCTCGACATCGAGGCCATCGCGACCATTGCGCACGATGGCGGATTGCCGCTGCTCGTCGACAACACCTTTGCGACACCCTATCTGTGCCGGCCGATCGACTGGGGCGCGGACCTGGTCTTGCATTCAGCGACCAAATTCCTCGGCGGCCATGGCACCAGCATCGGTGGCATCGTCGTGGACTCCGGCAAGTTCAACTGGTCAAACGGCCGATTTCCGGTCGTAGCCGCCCCATCGCCCGCCTATCACGGCCTGCAGTTTCACGAGACATTCGGCCTGTACGGCTACCTTATGAAGCTGCGCGCGGAAACATTGCGCGATCTGGGGGCCTGCATGAGTCCGTTCAACGCTTTCCTGTTGCTGCAGGGGATCGAGACCCTGTCTGTCAGGATGACCCGCCACGTGGAGAATGCGGGCGCAATCGCGCGCTACCTGGCATCTCACGAACTGGCCTCGAGAGTGACCTACCCGGGCCTGCATGCGAGCAGGTACCGATCGCTGGCCGACAAGTACCTGCAGCATGGCGCTGGCGCCGTGTTCTCCTTTGACATTGCGGGAGGACGCGCGGCTGGGCAGGAGTTCATCCGCGGGCTGACGCTGTGGTCGCACCTGGCGAACGTCGGNNTCATCCACCCGGCCAGCACGACACACCGACAGCTCAGCGAGTTGGAGTTGGCAGCGGCCGGCATTGGGCCAGGTACTATCCGGCTCTCCGTCGGCATTGAAAATATCGACGATCTGCTCTGGGACCTCGAACAGGGCTTTGCACGTGTCCGCGCGTCGCTACCTGTGGAGCGCGTGCAATGACGACAACCGACCTCTCGCGCTACCAGGATCCTGTGACGATCCAGCGCCTTCTGCTGGGTGCCAAGGCAATCGCCGTCGTAGGCCTGTCCGGCAGCGCGCTGCGTGCCAGCCATTTCGTCGGCTTTTACCTGCAGCGCCACGGTTACCGTGTGATTCCAGTCAATCCGCGGGAGTCCGCAATCCTTGGAGAGCGGTGCTATTCCAGCCTGCAGGACGTACCGGACAAGGTGGACATCGTCAACGTATTTCGTGCCCCGAGCGCACTGCCGGAGATCGCCGCGCAGGCGGTCGCGATCGGCGCCGGGTGCCTCTGGACTCAGTTCAATGTAGTCAACGACGAAGGTGCACTGATCGCTGAGCGAGGGGGCCTCGCAGTGGTCATGGACCGATGCATCAAGGTCGAACATGCCCGCTACGTGGGCCGAATGCACTGGCTCGGCTTTAATACGGATCGCATCACCTCGGTGCGCGGGGGTCTGCAGTAGCGGCTGCAGCACATCAGCGGTTTCGTTACCGCGTTGTCACCGCGTTAGAACCCGCCTATAACCACCACGCATCGAATCCCGTAGCAGACTGTCTTCCGGCCCGCGCGAATCAAGCGATGTCACCACTTTGGAATCCATCTGCGACAGTTGGTGTCAGCTGCTGGTTTACACGACGACATTTGCTGATGCCATTTTCGCAGTGGTGGCGCGCGCATAATATCAATCGATGGCAATCGATAGTCAGGTCAACCGGGATAGCTTGGGCGCGCGGCCCAATGCGCCACATTGAGGATCACGTATGGCCTTGGCAGCTGTATCACACAGTGTCGAACCCGTTGCAGCCGCAACGGCGCTGGCCTACGCGCCTGAGCATCCGCTTCTGCAGCAGGCCCGAGCGCAGGTGGGCGCATTGAAGCTGCCCTACTCGGGCAATCTCACGCAGAGCGCAGCCCGGAAACTGATTGAGCAACAGGCGGCGGTGTTGGTCGATGTGCGCACGGCAGAGGAGCGCAAGTTTGTCGGTTACGTTCCTGGCAGCCTGCATCTGCCGTGGCTGATCGGACCCGCCATGCAGGCCATTCCACGCTTCGTGAGCGAACTGGAAGCCAAGGTTCCGAAACATGCGATCATTCTGTTCTTGTGCCGCTCGGGAGCGCGTCCGGTCGCAGCCGCGGCCGCACGAGCGGGCTTTCGGCATGTCTATAACATCCTCGAGGGCTTCGAAGGCGGTCTTGATCGGAGTGGGTATCGCGGCAGCCGCAACGGCTGGCGTTTTCGAGGCCTGCATTGGGTCTAGAATGAATCGCAGCCTGCCGCCAGCCTTAGGTCAGGTAGGCTTTCGCCGGGTGCCGCCGAAGCTATAGCTGAAGTGCAGGCCAATGGTTCGGGGTCGATTCACCGTTATTGCTTTGTAGTACTGCGAGTAGTTCGCAAACAGCTGCGCCCGCGTGTCAGTCAGATTCTCGCCGTAGAGCTGTGCGAGCCACGCATCCTTGCCGACACCCAACGCGGCATCGTAGGTGGTGAAAGGAGGCAGGTCATAGGCAGTGGAGTTGTTCTGCAGGTCGACGCCAAATTGATCAGTCGTAGAGAGCGAATGTGATTGATGCACCGCCCCGATCTGGGCGAACGTATTGTAGTCGCGGAAGGCAATCTCGTAGCGCGCGCGAATGTTGCCCTGGAAGGCAGGCGCCCCGGCAAGCGGGCTGCCGAGCACTCCGCCAGGATTCGGGATGGTTTGTTGGTTGACATCCTGCAGTGTCGCGAAATTGATCGGTGTTCCGTCTCCCCACCGGAACGTCGCCTCCTTGATCAATTCGCTGTGACTCCAGGCTGCCGCGGCCTCGATGCTCAGTCCTTCCGTGACGCGCGCCATCAGTGAGGTCTCAATGCCGCGCACCCGGTAGTTGCCGCCATTGATGGTCGATACCATGGTGATGAAATTGGGCGCGTTAACATTGATTTGTGCGTTGTTCCAGTTCTCCTGGTAAATCGCGCCGTCCCACTGAATGCGCCGATCCAGCCACATCGTCTTCCAGCCCAGCTCGTTGTTGGTGAGGGTGTCGGGTGCATAGGCGACGGGCGGTACCCAGGCCCCATGCAGGTTGGCTTCTGCTTGCCACGGATTGTTGCCCGAATTCAGTGGCGAATCGCAGGCACAGTTGATGGGCGTGCGATTAAAGCCCCCGGCACGAAACCCCTGCGACCAGGTGTAGTACAGAAGCGCGTCCTCCGTGATCTTCCAGCTCAGGTTCGTCCGGCTCCTGAACCCGGAATAGGTCCGGTTGAGCTGTTGTGCATTGATATTGAAGAAGTCCAGGCCAGCTCGGTCATTCACGCACGGATTGGGCACGTTGGAATTGTTGATCAGCTGGCAGCCGAAACTGCCCACAGTCGAGCCGACCTCCCAGGTATTGGTACTAAAGTATCGGGTCCCGAGCGTCAGCGTCAGCTGCGACGGAATGAGGTCGAAGTCGACCGATGCGTACGCAGCTTTCTGGGTGTAACCGCGCGTGATGTCATTGAAGAAGGCGTCGCCCGGCGGCCGGGAGTTCGGATCGATTGACGTGACCGGGAACGGTACCAGTGTTCCACTTGGGTGAGGCGAGTTGAGCGGCGGGTAGTAGCCGGTCGGCGGCCCGATCGGATTGAAGTACTGAGTCGCCGTCAGATAGAACCAGTCAGTTCGGTCCTGCAGCTTATAGTCTTCATAGAACAGCCCGCCGACGCCCCGGATCCGCCAATCAGCGGGTGTGCTCAGGCGCAGCTCATGGGTCTGGTGAGTATTACGCTCGCGCTCGTGCCAGGTCGAGCTGGGCGAGAAACATTGCCCAGCTGCGGGATTCGGCGTTGCGGAATTTGAGGTCGGATTGACGCACTGATAGTAGGCGGCATATGGGCCGCGTGAGTAGCTGGTGTAATCCTGGACCTGGTCTACATTGCGCACCAGATACGCGCCGGCATAGACAAGCTTCAGGGCGCCGACCCGTCCGTCAATCGTCAGCGCGGTATTCTCAAATCTGTCGTTATTGTAGGACGGGTTGAAGAGTTGCACGCTAAGATCGGGTTGCGGCTGGCCTAGCGAATTTGCCGCCATCTCTGCAAACACGCCATCCGCCTCGATGCTCTGGTAAGACTGCGCGACCAACGCACTCCAGTCGTCATTGATCCGGTACAACGCCTCGGCGCGAATACCGCGGTAGGTGACCGGATTGCTGTTGTTGCCGGCGATGCCGAAGTTGTTGATCACAATGCTGTTGACCGGAACCTTGCCGCCCTCGTATGCGATAATGCCGAGGTCGGTATCGGCACGTGCGAAGGTCGCACGAATGTTGTCGATGTAACCGCCGCGGCGCTCGTTGTAGATCACTCCGCGCACGGCCAGGTGGTCGGTGACGAGCGGAATGTTGATGGTGGCGTCGAAATTGTCGCTGGGCGCACCATGCGTGGTCGTGGCAACGCCGGCGTTCACCGCTCCTTCAAGGACGTCGAGCTGCGGCTTGTTGGTGATGTAGCGCACGACGCCCGCCTCCGCGCCCGCTCCAAACAGCGTGCCCTGCGGCCCTTCCAGCACCTCAATGCGCTCGAGATCCGCGGCGTACAGGTCGAGATTGCGACCTGGTAACTGAGCGGATTGCTCATCGATGTACAGCGCGACGTTCGGGAACACGCCGCCAAAGCCCGACCCTTGTATGCCAGATGGAGCCGTCGCCAGGCCACGCATGAAGATGTTGCTCTGGGCGGGCCCCACGCCGAGCGCGGTGACGCCGGGCAGGTAACTTACGAAGTCATCGAAGGTCGTCGCGTTGAGCTTGGCAAGTGTATCTGCGGTGAGCACCTGAATCGTTATGGGGACGTTCTGCTGGTCCTCTTCGCGGCGATTGGCCGTGACAATCACCTCTCGCAGCTCCTCGCGCTCCGGTGTCTTCACCATGGTCTCGCGCCGTGCGCCCGCGACCGCGAGAATTCGAACACTGTACGGCGTCAGATACTCGAAGCGCAGTCCGGTGCCTTCGAGCAGGTGGGCAAGCGCCTCCTCGGCAGTCAATCCCGCAGCGGCCCCGTTCGATCTTCGGTTACGCACGACATCTGAGACGTAGACCAGCTGCAGGCCGGTCTGGCTGGCGAATGTCGCGAGCGCCTCCGCCAGCGGCCGTGCCGGAATGTCGGCGGTGAGTGAGGTGCGCTCGAAAGTCTGCGCCAGGGTCGGCGGCGGTTCAAACAGCGCTATGGGAGCGCAGACCGAGAGCGCACGCAATACCCGGGACACCGCTGTCGGGATATCCGCTATCGGCCGACGCGAACAACTACCCATGCACGTCCCATTGTGGCGACCTTCCCCGCGTGCCTTGGCCGGCAGCGTAGCGCAGTGCAGCAACTATGTGTAGCTGGGGGTGCCGGCGGTTGTAGTCCGCAGCACGCGAATCCGGGTCGCGGTCTCCTCGATCCGCACGCCCTTGAGGCTGCGCAGGAAGGCAATGAATGCTTCGGGGTTGTCGGTGGCGAACACCCCGCTGATTTGCAGATTGCGTAGCGCCGGCGTGACGATCTCGATCGGCTTCGGGCCGTAGCGATTGAATTCGGCTGCGACGCGCTCCAGTGGTTCCTGCTCAAACACAATCTGTCGACGCAGCCACGCTGTAGTGCGCCGGGTGTCGAGCGTTACCGCTGTCGCCGGCCACCCGTCCTCGGCCACCCTGATCTGCTGGCCGGCATCCAGCTGGACAAATTGGGGTGCGTGGGTCTCTCCTGATGGCGCGCCGGGGTTGGCCAACATCGGCGACAGCCCCACGGATACCCGGCCCTCGACTACGGTGACCACCGTCGAATCATGTTCCATGCGCACATTGAATGTCGTGCCGATGTCGACCACCTCGGCCGATCCGGCGAATACCCGAAATGTACGATTCGGATCGTGGGCGACCTCGAATTCCGCTTCGCCGGATCTGAGCGTAACTTGCCGCTCCGTTTTGCCGTAGCGGATGGCGACTGCGCTGTCGGTATTGAGGTGCAGTACGGAATCATCCGACAGCCGAACAGTGCGCTGTTCGCCGTGGTGTGTCTCGTAAACTTCTGTCCATCCACCGCGCGCCGGTCCCGGCGTCATGAACCCCGCGTCCCACAACGCGAACAGACCCACACCCAGGGCCACCGTTGCGGCCATCGCGCCCGCGACCGTCTGCCAGCGGCGAATGGGATAGCCCCTGACAGGGGCGGTTACACGCGGCCAGATCGGTTGGACGGCGCTGTCATCGCTGGCCCGAGCGCTGGCGACGAGGGCTTCGACCGAGAAATCACCTGTCGTGCCGAGCTGCCGCAGATCGCGTGCGATCACCGACACGCCCAGGAACTCCTCGACATGGACCGGCGAGGACTTTAGCCACGCACCGAGGGCTAGCGCCTCACGCGCATTCAAGGGCCCCTCGTCATTCGCCACGAACCACTCGCCGGCCTGTTCGGCGATGGCGGCGCGCACCTGCTCTTCATTCGAGATCATAAATTCAACCCAGCCGCGCCATGCGGCGTCGACAATGGCCCAGCGCCTGAACCACATACTTCCTGGCCATCTGCGGTGACACGCCGAGGTGGTCCCCAATCTCCCGGAAGGACAGTTCATGGGAGAAGCGCAGCACCACCGCTGCGCGACATTTCGGCGACAGCTGATTCAGCACCGCCCCAAGCCGCGCCGCTCGTTGCGTCGCGTCCAGATCCATGTCGAACGCGGGCAGCGTCTCGAGCTGCTCCTGCGCCGGCGCCTCATCGATGTCGATGCAGGCCGCCTGCCGGCGTTCCAGCACTGCGTGCTCCTTCACCAGATTATTGGCGACCGTGTAGAGGTAGTGGACAGGATTTCGAATCGCCTCCTGGTCTCTGATCCGCAGCATGCGCAGGTACACCTCCTGCGCCAGATCCGGAACATCGGACTGGCTCCGGATGCGCCGCCGGAAGAACGTCTGCAGGGCCCCCCGGTGCTCGGCAAACAGCCGCTCAACCAGCGATGGTTTCGGATCAGCTACGGCCACGGCGACACATGAGAATTCCCCTGTTCCATGGATTAAGAGTCCCGCAGCCCAAAAATCGCAACCAAAACTTTCGGCGGAACCCGAACCCGGGCGCCTGACACCGAACAGACACTCGTTCCTGCCACTCCGAGGTGTCGAAATCGTCGGCCGTGGACTCGTTGTCAAAGTACCGAGTCATCAACGTCGAATCATGAGGGTATCAATATGAATATTGGAAAAGCTGCCATGAATGCCGTGTCGATCCTTGGCGCAGCTGCAGTCATTTGTACGCTCGTTGCCGGCAAGGTTTCGGCCAGGGATCGCGACGTCACTGTTGCCATTCATGCGAACGCGCAGGGGCTCGATCTCAGTCAGCCTGTAGGAGCGAGGGAGCTCTATCGGCGCATAGAAAACGCCGCGTACATTGCCTGCACTCGTGCCAACCGGGTCGGCCTCGCACCGCCAAGCGATCAATTCGGCTGCTATGAGAAGGCGCTCGGAGACGCAGTTCGATCCGTCAATGTGCCGCTGCTCACTCAGGCTTATCTTGCAACGCATACGGTTCGCGAGGCCATGGCGCACGGAATCGAGTTGCCTGCGCAGATGGCGGCGAAGTGACGCCTGGATTTCGACATCGAGGGTAGGCGTCGAGAATCGTAGGGCGATTGGTGGCTAGGGCGGAGTCAGTCCCACTGCGTCGCGTTTTGCGGCCAATTCGCGCGCTGTACGCGAACGATGCAGAAACGCTGCCCTGTCGGCGCGCTCATGATTACCCAGCGCTCCTTGCGTTCGTCTACCTTGGCACCTAGCTTTTCGAGCCTTGCCACTTCGGCCGGAATGTCGTCGGTCTCGATATCAATGTGCACGCGGCTTTCGTGGTCCACGCGCTGAATCTGCACGCTGAGTTCGTCGGCAGGCGTTTCCAGCATGCGGTAATTACCCCGGGTTCCCGGATGCTTCATATCGACCGGACGACCCAGCGCCGCCGCCCAAAATTGCGCGGCAGTGTCGATATCATCGGTCTTGCAATCGATCAGCAGCCCATTGATGCGCGAGCGATGCATGCAATCCATATTCGAATGTCTGGCCGGGCGGCCAACAGGTGTCCATTGTAGCCCCAAACGAGATAGGAGGTTGACACTGGATCTGGTCAACCTGGCGATCCGTGCGTTTCTCGACCAACCAGATAGCAACACCACAGCGCATTAGTATGCTAAGCGTTACCGGGTGTAAGCGACGGTCGAATTCACGACTTGCCTCACGCCTGGGACCTGAACCGCGATCGACTCAGCCGTGCCGATCTCTAAGCTAGATCTCACTACACCATTGAGATAGACCACATGATCCAAAGTCTGGACGCTGATTACATTTGGCTCCATAAAGGGGCATTGATTGAGGTGCGACACTACGTCCGCCGTGATTTTTGCGTCACCCGGGCAGCCGCTAAAGCCGCATTTCTCATATGTGCTGACTAGCGTGCATCCAGAAAGTACATCAGTCAGGAAAAGGACGGAAACCCATGCACAAAGTGCACGTCCGGTGCCGCGGACGGCAGGTACATGACAAGCGATTTCCTCAATGTCCCCCGTAGTCTCCTCGGCCGGACGCCGCTTCTCGTCGGTGCAATCTGGAGGACAGACGGACACGTACATTGTGAAGAGAGATCGTACTCCTCTTGCTCACGCACGCCAGTTGCTGGTTTTTAAACTTTTGATTTCAACAACTTCGGCACCGGCACTTAGGGCCCCAGTATGGTTCGCATCGCGCCCGTCAAAAGTCAGCCGTCAAGTAGCCGAAAAGGCTACGTGGCGCGAACTGGGCGAACCCTGGATTCAAGCCCATGTTCCAATAATAGGCGTTGGTCAGATTCTGGACCTGCACTCGAAGCGTCGCCGGGGCCCCCAACATTGTGAACCGGTATCGTGCCCCTAAGGACAGTGCAGTCAGCGCGGGATTTTGCGTGGCATCATCGACGCTCGCCGGAGCAGCACCAAAGTGATAAATCGTCAGATCGGCGGAAACGGTCGGCCATCTGGGGAATTTGTAGTCGGCATTGATTGTCGCCTGGACGCGAGGCTGACCGAAGGCGATTGCACCCACACCTTCAGCGCTCAAATTCGGCCCGATGATTCTGACTTCGCCGAGCAGCACACCCGCCGCGAGATCGAAATTCTTGAGCACTTCACCGGACACCGACATTTCGAGACCCGTAGCTCGTTGTAGTCCGAGCTCCCGATCGACATTTCTCGAGTCGAAATTGAAATAGGGTTTTTCAATTTCGAACACCCCCATGATAAGTTTCACTTGCGGAGTGACCGAGTATCGAAGCCCTGCATCCGTCTGCCAGGTGCGGGCGTCGGGAAGAATGGTGCCTCGATTCTCGGCGCTACTGGGAGCTACCCCGGAATCCTCGAGCCCCTGTGTATAGCCCGCGTAGCCGGTGAGTTGGTCGGTCAGTGCCAGGGCGGCCGTTGCATAGGCGCGCAACGGGTGATCCGTCAGTCTTTCCTCCGGAAGAGTGGCGGAAGTCACCTCCTTATCGTAGCTCTCCTGCTGGATCCCCAACGATAGATCTGTGCGCCCCTGCCATTCGGCGCGGTAGGCCAATCCAACGCTCGACAGTTCTGTGCGATCGTGAGTCCGCGCCGAGTAGCTGAAAGTCGGTTCGGGCACCTGAATACCCTGATCTATCAGGGCGGGGCCAACGTCAACGACGTCAGAGCCACCGTAGAGCGCGATAGTGTCGCGGCCGCGCGCCAGCAAAACTATGTCCTGACGCCACGAACCCGTTCCAAAACGACCGGTGAGACGGAATTCACCCGACGTCGAGGAGGTCTTTTGGTCAGGATTGCCGACGACAAATTGCTCCGCGGATCCATCGCGTTGGGTGTCGAGGTATAGATCGGCGTAACTGATCGGATTGTCGGCGATTGAGCGAAAAAGCCCGGCGGCCAAAGACCACCGAGTGCTGAGCTGGGCCGTGACGATGGCTCCGAAGTTCTCAGCCAGACTGCGGCCCTCAGCCCAATTCTGCCCCAGGTAGCCTCGCGGAGTTTGCGGGGGCAAATAGTCGCCAGCCGTGAAGACCAGGGGCATTGTTCTGGCTTGAGTGGTGCTTGTCCAGTCGAGGATCGCACGCACGGTGATCTGATCGTTCGGCTTCCATTGCGGCGTCGCACCGAAGTCCGCAATCGTTGATGTATACCCAGGATTGGTGGCGGCGAACGGGCTCTGCACACTGATCTGATAGCTGGCGCCCACCGGCAACTGCAGCGCGCTGGAGTCGATCGGCATATTGCCGTCGACGCTCAAGCCGTGGGCCTGAAAAGGACCCGCGCTGGCGACGACCGTGGCGCTCGGTGTGCCGTTGCCGGGATGTCTCAAGTCATAGTCCACGATCCCGGTCGGCGCCGGGAAGGCGTACCCAATCTCGCTGACGCCGACTCGAATCGTTGAACCTTCAACCACTCGATTGGACAGCGCGCCTTGCTGGTCGAAGTACAGGCCATCGATGCGAACATCACCGGCTGTCTGCGGGTTGAAGCCGCGCACACCGCCGGGGTTATAGATACCGATACTCTCGAGCCCGAGGGTCAGTCCAAATGCGTCGTTGGCCGAGGCCACCGGATCGTCGGACGCATGCTGAGCTCGAAGCGTGCCGACCGGTGAGAACACCAGCAACAGTGCGCATGCGATTCGCCTCGCCCCAGCGCAGCCATGAAACGTATCACGTATCCGTAACATCGCAGGTCATACTGGGGGCTCACAGCATCGGCATCGGAGTTGCGTGAAATCTCTGATCATCAAGTGTAGGGGTACTTTCCTGACCGACCCAGACCGCTTACTGCACTGGGCTGGCGGTTCGCTGCAGTAGTGAGCCTGCGGTCACGCCTTGGCGTAGAGTAACGGCCATGCCCGAGACCCCCGCAGACGTGCGCTCACCCCGCTGGCTCTGGATTGCCGCGATCTGGTGCGCAGGAGGCCTGCTTGACGCGAGTCAAACAGTTCTCGCCGTGCGAGCGGAAGGCACGCACCACGCAGGGTTGCCGCTGTTCGCGACCGAGCTCGTCTCCTGGCTGCCGTGGGTACTCGCGACCCCGCTCGTCATTCGCCTCGCGCGGCGACACCCTGTGCTTGGCGTGACGATGATGCCGACGGCTGCCTTACACCTTGCGGCCTTCGGCATCATTAGTCTGATCGCAGCGGCCTGGTATGCGCTGCTGCAAAATCTCTTCAATCCGTGGGGTCATTCAATGCCGCCGGGTCCCTTCCTCGACGAATGGCGCACCTTCCTCATTTACCAGGCCCTGACATTTCTCCTGGTGTACGTACTGATCGTGGCTATCACCTACGTGGTCGACTCGCGCGACAACACAGCCCGCCAGCGAACTGAGACGGCGCGACTCAATGAGGAACTCTCCCGAGCGCAACTCGCCGCATTGCGTCGGCAGATGGAGCCGCACTTCATTTTCAACACGCTGAACTCAGTCGCCGGGCTGGTTCGCGATCAACGAAACGATGCTGCCGTGAGCATGCTCGTAGGGCTCAGTGAGTTTCTGCGTCGCGCTTCCGAGGACTCCCACAGATCGCAGGTGACGCTGACGGAGGAAGTAGAGTACCTGAAGCGTTATCTTGATCTTCAGAAGGTTCGCTTTGGTGAGCGCCTGCAGGTCAGCGTGGACATTCCGCCGGATTTATCGCAAGCGCTGGTGCCAAACCTCCTGCTGCAGCCACTGGTGGAAAATGCCATCAAGCACGGTGTTGCCAAGCGCGTGGCCGGAGGAGTCATCCGCATCGCCGGTGCGCGCAGCAATTGCAATCTTTGCCTCAGCGTTTATAACGACGGCCCGAGCTTGCCGACCGATTGGCAGGCGATGCACAACGGCATCGGCATAGACAACCTGCGAACCCGATTGAGGATCCTGCATGGCAGTGAATCCGAGTTGCAGCTGCGGAACACGGACACCGGCGTGGAAGTCCTGGTGACTCTGCCCCTCAGGGAGGCGTGAATGGCGGGCGGGGGCAAGCCATCGGCGGCAATGCGGGTNNGTTGGCCCGGCGCAATGTGACCGTACTTCTGGGCCGCGATCCTGACATTGGATCAGTCACCGAATGCGAATCCGGGGTTGCCGCCATTGAGGAGATTCGGAAGTCGAAACCGGACCTGGTGTTTCTCGACGTGCAAATGCCCGAGTGCGATGGCTTCGATATGCTGGAAATGTTGGGAAGCGAATCGCCGCCAACCATCATCTTCGTGACGGCTTACGATGAATACGCGCTGCGCGCCTTCGAGGCCGGTGCGCTCGATTACCTGTTGAAGCCGTTCGACGATGCTCGCTTCGGTCGCGCCCTGAATCGTGCCAAGGATAAGCTTGCGCACTACACGCCATCGCCACCCAAGCCCGTGGAACGGCTGGTGATCAAGGCTCCGGGCGAGGTGGTATTCCTGGATGTCGCGGACATAGACTGGATCGAAGCTGCGGACTACTACGCCTGTTTGCACGTGGGCAATGACACGCACCTCATGCGCCGTACGCTCATGGAGCTGGAGCGGGATTTGGGTGAGCAGAATTTCATCCGTATCCACCGCTCCGTTATCGTGAATCTCCGCCAGATCCGTGGACTGGAACTGCAGATCGATGGCGAGTACGAAGTGGTATTGAAAACCAAGGTCCGTCTGCGGTTGAGCCGACGTTTTCGCAAGCGACTTCTGGAGCGAATGGGCGTGATTTCAGCAGGCGCGCCCTACCCGGAGGCGTCGCTGTCGCCAGAAACAAAACGGTAGTGGGCTGGGCACATTCGTGGCACGTGAGGCCTCGCTGTACCACGGCCAGAATGTTGCATCGCATCTTTGGTGCGCGCCGCCACAACCGCACACGGGCCCCGAGTTCTAACGAAACCTGCTCGGGGTGTAGGACACCACGTAGCCCGACGTAGGCGCTCAAGCTCGACACTAGCCGCAACTCGGGGTTCATTTGACCCGTAGGGCGGATACCGTGACGGGCGACGTGCTTTGTCTCCAGATATTGGAACATAGTGATGCCAATCCTCCGGGCCGACGCACCGCCGGAATTCAACTCTAGCGCCGTAGCCCCGAGGAGAATTTCCATGCATTGCACGCGAACGGCGCCGCCCTGGCCAGGGGCGGAGCATCCATGAAAACCGAGCAGAGAACATGGACTCAGGCCCACGGCTGGGTGCCGAGTTCCCCCGGACCTCTGGCGCAGTCTGCACAGCTTGTCCTCGTGTTCGGCGCTACAGCTGTCCTGAAAGATCCCCGACTGTCAGAGTCAATCCGCGCGTTCTATCCCGCAGCGCACATTCTCGGCTGTTCCACCGCGGGGGAGATCTGCGGTGCCCAAGTGTTCGACGACTCCCTGGTCGCAACGGCAATCCATTTCGAGCATACCTACGTGCGCGCGGCTCAGGTAAGCCTGGATGCGGATAGCGATGGCCAGCGAGCCGGGGAATTGCTGGCGCAGGCACTGCCGCACTCGGTCGGTGCTGAGGGAACTGGTGCGGAAGAAAAGCTGACTCACGTCCTGGTGCTGTCCGATGGCTTGAGCATTAACGGAAGCGAACTGGTTCGGGGCCTAATGAAGATCCTACCTGAAGATGTCACTTTGACCGGCGGCCTGGCCGGCGATGGAGCGCGCTTTGGCGAGACATTGGTATTTAAAGGCGACGTTCCCGAGAGAGGGGTTGTCGCTGCGGTCGGCCTGTACGGAAGCCGGCTGCAGGTGGGCTTCGGTTCTCTAGGCGGTTGGGACCCGTTCGGTCCGGAACGGTTAGTGACGCGCTCGAAAGGAAATGTCCTATTCGAACTGGATACGCGTCCGGCCCTAGGCTTATACAAGCAGTACTTAGGCGAACACGCCGACGGCCTGCCGGCCACCGGCCTACTGTTTCCCCTGAGCGTTCGGGTCAAGCCGGGCGCCATACCGGTGGTGCGCACAATACTGGCGGTCGATGAGAAGCAGCAGAGCATGACCTTTGCGGGGGATGTTACCGAAGGCGCCTATGCACGTCTCACAAAGGCCAGCGTCGACCGGCTGGTAGACGGCGCGATAGGCGCGGCGCGGGCCAGCCGCCCGGAAGGCGGTCTCGCGCCCGAACTGGCGATACTGATCAGCTGCGTCGGCCGCAAACTGGTCCTCAAGCAACGCATCGAGGAAGAAGTGGAAGGCGTGCGCGAGATACTGGGCGCGCAAGCCACGATCACCGGTTTTTACTCCTATGGCGAGATTGCCCCATTTTTACTCGGCGAGCGCAGCGAACTCCACAACCAGACCATGACCGTGACCACGTTTGCCGAGCACTGATCATGGTCCCGACGCAAAGCCTATTGAAGCGCCAGCTAAAGCGCTTCTTCGGCAATGACAGCAATGTTCCCGCCGAGTGGGTGGGCTTCATCGCTGCAGTCGACAGCGCTTATGCAGACTTCGAGGTCGATCGCAAGCTGATGGAACGTTCGCTCGAATTGAGTTCGCACGAACTACTCGAGGTGAATTCGGAAATCCGGGCCATATTCCAGGCGATTCCGGACCTGGTATTTCGCCTCGACCACGAGGGCACCATCCTCTCTGTTAAAGCTGGAACGGCCGGCGAACTGCCGCCACAGGAACTATCGGGACATCGAATCCAGGAGTGTTGGCTGAAAGACTCAGGTGACAACTTTTCCGAGATTTTGCGGCGCGTAATCGCCGACAGGTCGATGGTCAGTGTCGAGCATTCGGAGGGCGCACCGGGGTCAGAATCGTTCTACGAAGTACGACTAGTCCCGCTCTTGCGCGACCAGGTGGTCGCCATCGCGCGCAATATCACCAAGCGTAAGAACGCCGAAGCCCAACTCGAGCGAATGCATAAGCAGCTGACGAGTGCGTCGCGCCAGGCGGGCATGGCCGAGATCGCCAACAACGTGCTTCATAACGTTGGCAACGCTCTTAACAGCGTCAACGTATCGGCCGGCCTGATTGGCGACCGGGCGCGTGACTCGAAGGCGCAGGGCTTGGCCAAGGTTGTCCAGCTCATGAATGAGCATGCCGCAGATCTGGGCGAGTTCCTGACTCGAGACGAAAGAGGAAAGGTTCTCCCGGGCTATCTGAACAAGCTGCATCTCGCGCTTTCCGCCGAGAAACGCAGTATCGCCGAAGAGCTTCGCTCATTGATCAAGAATATTGACCACATTAAGGACATCGTTGCCACCCAGCAACACTATTCCGGTGCGACCAGCGTCGTCGAGCCCGTGCAGATCACGGAACTTATGGAGGACGCACTACGCATGAATGCCGCGTCCATGGCACAGAATCAAATCGCTGTGATTAGAGAATTCGCCGACGTGCCTGCATTGCAGTTGGATAAACATCTGGTTCTGCAGATCCTGGTCAATCTAATCGGTAACGCCAACTACGCGATGGACGGGGTGTCCGATAGATCACATCACATCACGCTGCGAACGGAGATCGCCGTATTTGCCGGTGAGCCTCGCTTACGAATTCTCGTCAAGGATGATGGCGAGGGAATTGCTCCGGAGAATCTGGTGCGCCTCTTTGCCCACGGCTATACGACCCGCAAGAATGGTCACGGATTCGGATTGCACAGCTGCGCGCTAGCGGCCAAGGAAATGGCAGGTAGTATTACAGCTGGCAGCGATGGCCCTGGCAAAGGCGCGACATTCACCCTAGACCTGCCGGTCAATCTGGCTGCGAGCGTAGAATGAGTAGCCCCGAGAACCGGCGCATGGATAGTCGGCGACCCGTACTCAATCCGCGCATACTAATCATCGACGACAACGCGCAGATTCACGAGGACTTTCGCAAGATCCTGGCGACTTCCGACGATGGCGATGCCGCACTCGCGGCGGATGAGTGTGCTCTGTTCGGCGCTGCCGCCACGACTAGGAGTCGGCCGAGCTTCGAGCTCGACTTCGCGCTGCAAGGTGAGGAAGGACTCGAGCGAGTGCGGACAGCGCTCGCGGCGGGGCGGCCCTACGCCATGGCTTTTGTGGACATGCGCATGCCGCCGGGATGGGACGGTTTGGAAACCATCGAAAGACTCTGGGCTGTCGATCCCGACCTGCAGGTCGCGATCTGCTCGGCGCAGTCCGACTACGACTGGATGGACGTGATCGCTCGATTAGGGCATGCGGATAAATTATTAATCATTAAGAAGCCTTTTGAGATTATCGAAATCATACAGTGCGCAAGTGCCCTGACTCGCAAATGGCAGAATGAGCGCATTGTGCGCGGCCAGGTACAGACCCTGGAGCGCGCCGTAAGCACGCACACCGAGGGCTTGGATATTGCCAACCGGAAGCTGCGCCACGTCGCCACGCACGATGCGCTAACTGGGCTGCCGAATCGCATCCTCTTAGAGGATCGCCTCACTCAGGCGATGGCACACGGCGAGCGTGAGGGGCGTATGTTTGCCCTGCTTGCCGTGAACCTTGACCGATTCAAGTTGATCAATGATTCGCTCGGTCACCGCGCCGGTGATGAACTCCTGCAGGAGGTCGCACGTCGCCTTAGCGGCATTGCGCGTGACGTGGATACCGTGGTGCGCAGCGGTGGGGACGACTTCATGATGATTATTAATCCAGTCGCGACGCGGGTGGATGCCACGCTGATGGCTACACGCGTGATCGAGGCACTCAATGCGACACTGCGAATCACCGGTGTCGAAACCCACACGACACCCAGTATCGGCATTGCGATCTTTCCCGCGGACGGCGTGACTGTCGAGGCTCTAATCTCCCATGCGGATGCCGCGATGCATTGTGCCAAACAGCGGGGACGCAACAACGCGCAGTGTTATGAGGCTGGCATGGACACGCACACGCGAGATGCGGCGCGTCTGCAAAGTGATCTGCATGAGGCGATTGCGCTGAATCAATTTGAACTGTACTACCAACCAAAGGTGGAGGTGGCCTCGGGTGTCGTGCGTAGCGTGGAGGCTCTGATCCGTTGGCGACATCCCGAACGTGGTCTGGTCTGCCCGGCAGAGTTCATCCCATTTGCCGAGGATTACGGATTGATTGGGGTGATAGGCGAATGGGTGGTGCGCGAAGCCTGTCGTCAGGCTAGTGCCTGGCGACGCGCGGGATTGCCGGCAGTGCGCGTGGCTGTGAATCTATCGGCGTCTCAATTCCGCCATGGCAAACTATTGGAGACAGTCAAAGAGGCATTAAATGATGCGCGGCTTGACCCACAAAACCTGGAAGTCGAATTGACGGAAAGCGCGGTGATGAGCGACCCAGCGGGATCCGTTGCAATTCTAGAGCAGCTAAGCACGATGGGCGTGCTTGTCTCGGTCGACGATTTCGGTACCGGATACTCGAGTATCGGTTATCTGCGGCGTTTCCCGATTGATAAATTAAAGATAGACCAATCCTTCATTAACGAGATCGCCACCCGATCCGATGATGCCTGCATCGTGCGGGCAATCGTTTCGCTCGCGCACTGCCTGAAGCTAAAGGTCGTTGCTGAGGGTGTTGAGACGAGCGAACAGTTAACAATCTTGAAGTCGCTTGGATGCGATCAGTATCAAGGCTATTATTTTAGCCCTGCCATCACCGCGGACGCATTCGAGGATCTCCTACGCCGGCAGCAAAACGACTCCGAGGCGGTGGCGCAATCGGATGTCGAGCGCACCCATAGCAAGCTTTCCACCCACCGCGCTCGATAGACTCGGGAGACGGTCCTGTCTGCGATCATCGTAGGTCGAATCGATCCAGATTCATCACCTTGATCCATGCCGCCACGAAATCGTGCAACAACTGCTCCTGCGCATCCGAACTTCCATACACTTCAGTTATCGCCCGTAGCACCGAGTTGGAGCCGAAGACCAGATCGACACGCGTGGCGGTCCACTTGAGCTCGCCCGTCTTTCGATCGTGGCCCTCGAACGTTTCCCTGGCATCGGACACCGCTTGCCACTCCGTACGCATGTCGAGCAGATTTTTGAAAAAGTCGTTCGTCAACGCTTCCGTCTTGTGGGTGAAGACGCCGTGCTTGGACTTGCCTACGTTGGCGTCGAGTACGCGCAGGCCACCAATCAGCACTGTCATCTCCGGGGCGGACAGTGTCAGCAGTTGCGCGCGGTCGACGAGCAGTGCTTCGGCCGGTACCGAGTAGCGAGTCTTCTGATAGTTACGAAAGCCATCAGCGATCGGCTCCAGCGGAGCGAAGGAATCCACATCTGTCTGGGACTGAGAAGCGTCCATGCGTCCAGGCGTGAACGGTACCGCAACGTTATAACCGGCATTCTTCGCCCCCTGCTCCACCCCTGCTGAGCCTCCCAAAACGATGAGATCGGCGAGCGACACTTTCTTGCCACCTGACGGCGAGCTGTTGAACTCGCCCTGAATGCTTTCCAGGATTTTCAGTACTCGCGCCAGCTGCGCGGGCTGATTGACCACCCAATCCTTCTGGGGCGCGAGTCGGATACGAGCGCCGTTCGCACCGCCGCGCTTGTCGGAACCACGGAAGGTAGAGGCTGATGCCCACGCGGTTGAAACGAGTTCCGAGACCGTGAGCCCCGAGGCGACAATCTTTTTCTTGAGCTCGGAAATGTCCTGCTCGTCGATGAGCTTGTGATTCAGGGCCGGAATCGGGTCCTGCCAGATGAGCTCTTCTGCGGGTACTTCAGGGCCGAGATAGCGTGCACGCGGGCCCATGTCACGATGCGTTAGTTTGAACCAGGCACGCGCGAACGCCTCCGCAAACTTTTCCGGGTGGTCCAGAAAGCGCCGTGAGATTTTCTCGTAAACCGGATCGAAACGCAGTGCGAGGTCGGTCGTCAGCATGGACGGCGCGATCCGCCTCGATGAGTCGTGTGCCTGCGGCACGGTGCCGGCACCTGCCCCATTCTTCGGCCGCCACTGGTGCGCGCCGGCCGGACTTTTCGTCAACTCCCATTCGTAGCCGAAGAGGTTTTTGAAGAAGTCATTGCTCCACTTCGTAGGCGTGCTAGTCCAGGTGACTTCCAGGCCGCTGGTTATCGCATCGCCCGCCCAGCCCGTGCCGTAACTGCTCTTCCAGCCGAAGCCCTGTGCTTCCAGGTCGCCTGCTTCCGGCTCTGCACCGACATGTGAAGCCTCGCCTGCGCCATGGGTCTTGCCGAAGGTATGGCCACCCGCAATCAAAGCAACCGTCTCTTCGTCGTTCATCGCCATGCGACCGAAGGTCTCGCGAATGTCGCGAGCGGAAGCCACCGGATCCGGTTTGCCGCCCGGGCCTTCCGGATTCACGTAGATCAGGCCCATCTGCACAGCGCCCAGCGGATTGGCGAGCTCTCGCTCTCCGGAATAGCGCGTGTCCGCACCCAACCACTTTTTCTCCGTGCCCCAATACACGTCATGGTCAGGCTCCCATACGTCCTCCCGGCCGCCAGCAAAACCGAAGGTTTTGAAGCCCATCGATTCGAGCGCCACGTTACCGGTAAGAATCATCAGATCGGCCCAGGAAATCTTGCGGCCATACTTTTGCTTGATTGGCCAGAGCAGGCGTCGCGCCTTATCTAGACTCGCGTTGTCTGGCCAACTATTGAGTGGCGCAAAGCGCTGCTGGCCTCTACCGCCGCCGCCGCGGCCGTCACCGGTGCGATACGTACCCGCGCTGTGCCACGCCATACGAATGAACAGCGGGCCGTAGTGCCCGAAGTCTGCCGGCCACCAGGGCTGCGAGTCGGTCATCAGTGCCGCGAGGTCTTTCTTCACCACTGCGAGATCGAGCGTTTTGAATTCCTTCGCGTAGTTGAAATCCTGGCCCATCGGATTGGACTTCGACGAATGCTGATGCAGTAAGTCCACGGGCAGATGACTCGGCCACCATTCCTTATTCGAAGTACCGCCGCCGGGCGCGTGATGGAAAGGGCACTTTGATTCGATTGCTGCACTCACGTGTCGCTCCCGCTTATGAAACTGCCGTGAATATAGTCTGGGATTTTCGCGCGTGTGTTTGATTGTTTCAATTGCCTCGATAGATGGCGGCGATTGATTAACGGCATCAAATCCGCGTAATTGTCTTGAGCTCACTCAAAAGCACGTTGGGAACTCAAGAGTCGAAGGTTCAACCGGGCGCGAGCCATTATGCTTTCTCGGGCGACGCCCGCGAATAGGGTGCCAGTCCCTGCCCCAATCCTCCAGATTGACCCCGGACGATCGGTTAACGGATGGAACCGAAATTTGGATTAAAACGTCTGATCGGAGATTTTCTCTTCTGACCCAGCACGTTAGTAGACGGCGGTGTCGGAGGGTCCCTTGCGAAATTGACCTTGCAGCGCGCTCAAATGCACGGCTGTTCGGCGGGCCGGCCAAAGGAGCCGTGTGGCACCGTGTCTCTCGCAGTTCCCAATGCTCCCTGGTTGCGCCCGCAACTTTAATTGTTCGTATAACGAACCAGTATTCAATCTACGAGCACTAACGTGGGATTGAGAATCCATAGATCTCCCACGCAAGGATAGTACCAAATGAAATTTCAAAGACTTCTCGAAGCGAAGGTGTCGCCTTACCTGATGATCGGAGTTGTATGCTCCCTCTCCATCGCCGGGTGCGGTGGCGGCGGCGGCAGTGCCGTCTCTAGTGGCGGCAGTTCGATGCTGACTCAAGCACCCACCACCACCATCAGCGACACTGTTCTGGTGACGAGCAATACCGGACTCGTCGCCACCGTCACTACAATTGACGCCAATTTGTCGAATCCCTGGGGCCTGGTAACCGCACCAGGCTTGCCGTTCTGGGTCGCCGACAACAACAGCAACCTGGCCACCCTCTACAGTGGTACGGGTGTGATTCAGACCGGCGAGATCACAGGCTCGAGCGATATCGGCATTGCCCTGCCGGCCTCCACAGCCGGCGTGCCGGCGAATCCCACGGGCCAGGTGTACAACGGCACCGGCGGCTTCATGATTCCTACGGCCAGCGGTCAAGAGACCGCACTGTTCATCTTTGACGGTGAGGGGGGAACCATTGCAGCGTGGGCCAAGGACAGCGGCGCGACGGCGGTCACGTCGTACGACGACGGCTTGGTCAACGGTACTGGTCATGCAGTGTACAAGGGCCTGGCGCTGGGAACCGTAAATGGCGCAACCTTTCTCTACGCGACCGATCTGCATAACAACAAAATTGACGTGTTCGATACCAACTTCGCCAAGCCGGCCGAAATGCAGGGCAAATTTGTTGACCCAACCATGCCAGCCGGCTTCGTGCCATTCGGTATAGCAGCGCTGAACGGCCAGCTGTACGTCACGTACGCCCAGCAGGACGCGGCAATGCATGACGAAGTCACGGGTGCTGGTTTAGGTTACGTTGACATATTTGACTTCAGCGGCAACTTCGTAAGCCGCTTTTCATCGGCAGGCGCGCTCAATGCCCCCTGGGGCATGGCACTTGCTCCGGCTGGATTCGGCTCGTTCGAAGGTGATCTGCTGATCGGCAATTTTGGCGATGGCACAATCAATATCTTCGCGCCCAATGGCTCTTCCCTAGGCGCCATCACGGTCAACAATGGTCAGACGCTGACGATCCCAGGCCTCTGGTCCCTCGTATTTGGAGACGGCGACCCGGATAAGCCGGTGACCACGCTGTTCTACACTGCCGGTTTTGCCGATCAGACGGACGGCGTCTTCGGTAGTATCACCGCCACGAGCGCGTCCACGAGCAGTCCGGCGCCAAACCCCTACTGACCAACAGCAAGGGCAGCTCGCCAAGCAAAGGTCTATGCCCCGCAGCAGGTGCGGGGCATAGGCCGATGCTGCGGATTCCTGGCGACGTAAATCATGCCGCGCAACTCGCGGACTGCAACGTCAGTCCGGACATTAAAGAATGCCCGTTGATGTCCGAGTGGGAATAAATCCGCCTTGGCAGCGGTCTTGTGCTCCAACAGGCATGAGGGCAATCCGATGAAGCGCAATACACTCAGCATTAACAATCTCATGGTCAGCGCGTTCCTCGCGGCTGCCTCTATCGTTGGGGCGACGCCAGCATCGGCGGACACCGCTCCCAATGGCGACGCGGCCCATGGTGAGGCCCTGTATCAGGGGTGCCAGGCTTGCCACTCAGTCGACGACAATGATTTGGGACCCAAGCATCGTGGTGTCGTCGGGCGACGTGCAGGAAGCGTTGAGGATTACTCCTATTCCACGGCACTGAAGAATTCTAGTTTGACTTGGGATGAGGCCACCTTGGACAGGTGGCTGACCAACCCCAGTGCGCTGGTACCCGGCACCAAGATGTTCTTCAAGATCGATGACCCGCAGGCTCGCGCAGACATCATCGCCTACCTGAAAGAACTGAAATAGCACCAGTCGCCGCGGCGTGCCATATAGGTAACCGGCGTCGCACGCCAAACGCGAAGCCGCTGACCGGACCGCCAGGGCGTCGCCAAGCAATCGTCGCGCGGGCTGCTCACGGAACAGACAGCGGGAATAAACGTGTTGGTTCAGCAGTCTTACAGTTGAACAGAGCCCAACGGAAAGCGAGCGGTACGCGGGAGGTGCACCAATCGGCATTCGGACAGGCTTTCGTGGTCATAGGCAGCTTTAAGGAGAGAGTGTCATGAAACAGAATGGTGACAGTGAGTTTTCGAACGGCCTGCGCCGAGTCGCGATTGCGATTGTCGCGAGCGGAACTTTTGCGGCTCCAGCCGTATTCGCCAAGGCCTCCAACATTGTTCTGGTGCCACCGACGGCCCTGCCGGAATCGGCGCGGCAAACCGGCGAAGCCATGTTCCTCCACGACACGGTGGATGGCAGAACGCTTCTGTATATCGAACACAGCCAGGGAAGCGAGTTGGCGATCCTCGACGTCACCGACCCGGTCCATGTCAGAGCGGGGGGCTCGGTGAGGCTTGAGGCTATGGGACCGTTTGACTTTGTCTCCACCCTCGGAGACCGCGCAGAACTCGTCCGTTTTCGGCAAGCCCAGGTAGACGCGGTGCTGGATTTGCATGCGCCGCAGGCACCGATTCTCAGGACCGTGCAAGGGCTGTCAGTGCAGGGGTCCGCTATGCCTCTGGGCGAGGATGGATTCATGCTCACCAATCAGGTTGGTGCTGAAGTGCAGGCGACTCGCGACTATCAGATCGTCGACACTGCGGATTCACAGGAGCTCTATCGTGTATTCGACGTAAAGCAGGTGCGTGAAGAAGTTACGAGGAAGGAAACCGGCACAACCTTTTTGCTGACCGACGGCGGCTTGTACCTCATCAGACGTCCGGCCGTGGAGATGTACAAGAATCAGCGCGACCTGGCCTATGCCGATTGAAGCTCGGCTGACGAGCGGTTTGTCGATTCCCTCGTGAGGGACTTCGGGCGCTATGGCAGGTCGCAGCGATAAAGGCAGGCGCCCTCCCTTACGAACCGAAAGCGGCCTGTAGAAGTGGCGCCCAGGATTTCGAAGCGCCTGGAACTAGATGAATAGGCCCATAAAGCGCAATAACCTCGGGCCAAGTAGATCAGCTTGCTCCTGGCGAAGGACTACTGCGTGCTAACTCTTCCCGGTGCTCACTGCAGATGGAAAGCTGGATTGCGCACCGAAGTAGCACTCGATGGCCTCCAGCTTGTCATCTCGAAGGCGGATATATTCGACGTTGCGGAAAGTTTTGCCATTCCTGGTCCGACAAACGTACAACACAAGTGCCTCGTTGCCGCTTCCAAATACCCGCTGCAAGTCAAACCGCTCGATAAAATTGATCTGCGTCTCCCAGCATTGCGCTTTGAAAGCGCTCTTGCTGATGTGGTCGTCACCGGCTGCGCTCGTAAATGTGAAATCGTCCGCCAGCATGATGTCGACCGGGTGCCAGTCCTTTTGCTCCCATGCCGCATACCATTTGCGGATAGTCTTGTCGCTCTTCGGGCTTAGTCCAGTCTCCGCGTTCGCACTCGCCACTTGCGGGACGCTCACCACTGCAGCAAGTGCGCACGCACCCGCTTCGAGAATGGTCCGGCGCGACATTACTCTGCTTTTCATGATTCATTTCTCCCTGACATTAACCGGCCACCGGACTGATGATATGACAGTCCGGTCTTGGACCCCAGGGGCATCACCTGCTTGGCCAGACGTCTGATCATGTCACCACAATGAGGTGCCGGAAAAGTCCCGCATTGTCCATCGTTGTGTTCGGCGAGGGCTCGTAAGTGCTTGATCGATTGGTGGCTAGGGTGAGACTCGAACTCGCGACAGCGGCATTATGAGCGCAGCGTTTGGATTTCAGAGACTTTAATTTCAATCACTAGCCGCGCGGCGTCCGTTGCAATTGGCATCACTGAGCACAGCCGAGCACACAGCATCCGCATCAATGACAAATCGCGCATCTGCTTCCAATAGACCAATGCGGAACCGATCGATGTTGAGATTACGAACCATTATGCGTGAGGAGATAGGGTGATGGCTTTCAAGAGCGGAATGCGGCCGCTGCACCCCTTGGAGCCGCTGGGGCTGAGCGCGCATGCATTGGCCAAGGCGCTGTGTCTGGCACCTTCGCGCATCAATGATATTGTGCTTGAGCGCCGCGGCATCACTGCAGACACGGCTGTTCGGCTCGCGCGCTATTTCGGTGGCGATGCGCAGTTTTGGCTGAACCTGAATGCAATCTACGAGCTGCGGACGGCCGAGCGCTCACCAAAAAACGAAGCGCGCAGTGCGCGAAATTGAACCGCGCGCTGTGGCTGAGGACGCAGCCTGAAGGCGACAAAAGGTCGGCATTCCGCGAGGACCCACGTGACAAGTGGTAGCGGCGCCGGCATCCAGACCGCCTCATCTTCGCCCTGGCCGCTGCAGCGGTTTGGCTGATTGAACACGCTGCAAGAGCCAATCTCGGGTAACTGCGGCCTGAGCCACCAGCCATTCGCGAAAGCGCTTCACTTGCGGTCGAAGCAGCGCGTCGGGACGGAAATGGGCTTGAAAGGCGTGATGCGTCCATTGCCCGGTCGACACAGCGAACGGCAGGCTGAGCGTGCCGTCATCGATGTAGGGGCCGAGTAGCGCCAACCCGCAGATGGTCAAGCCCGCATTCGCGCGAACCGCCTCGAGTGCGAGCTTGATGCGCTGGAAACGGATTCCACGGTTAGGTTCCGTTCGTCTAAGCCGCTGGGCCTTGATCCAAGCGGCCCAATTGGGCGTGCTCGGGTCCTCCTTGTAGAAGTCGAGATGCAATAACGGAAACCCCTCGAGGCGTTCCCGCAGTGCAACATTAGATATGCGACGCGTGTTTTCTGGGGAGCTTATCGGCAGCACAAAATCCCGAAACAGTAGGTCATCGCGCGAATTGGGCCGTTGCGGGCCGAAGCTGATCTCGCAATCGACCTGACCGATGCGTAACGGCGCATCACCTTCACCGTTGATACAGAAAAGAACGTGCGGATGCTCGGCTATGAAGCTACCGATGCGAGGCTTCAGCCAAAAATCGGCGAAGTCTGACGTGGCCGCAACGTGGATCTCTTCGCCGCGCTGCAGGTTCAACATTGTGGCAACGGTATCCAGCTCGTGGAATGCAGCTCGCAGGTGCTCGAGTGCTCCCGAGAGTTCCGAGGTAGGCCGCAGGCCCGATCGACCGCGTACCACCAGATCTATGCCGAGATAGTCCTCGAGAGCCTTGATCCGCTGCCCGACCGCTGCGGGCGTTATCCAAAGCATCCGCCCCGCGGCTCGGAGCGACCCCAGCCGCAGCGCCAGCTCGAGCGCTTGGAGGGACTTAAGGTGCGAGAGCGCCATAGCAATAAGCTAAAGATTATCTTTAGTGCTTGCAAGGATTCTTAGCTTTAACATCGTGCGGGCGCGGCGGAAGATAGAGCCAACAGGGAGGAAGGTCATGGCACATCTGCGCAGATACCTGATCGAGCGCGATATCCCGGGAGTAGGCGGGATGTCGATCGTGGAGTTATGCGGCGCGGCACGCGCCTCGAATCGGGCCATCGAGCAGATCGGCGACGGCATTCAGTGGCAGCACAGCTACGTGGCCGGCGACAAGACCTTCTGCATCTATCTCGCCGCGAGCGAGGAGTTGATCCAAAAGCATGCGGAGCTCAGCGGGATCCCGATCACGCGCATTATCGAGATTCCCCAGGTCATCGATCCGCTCACCGCAAACAACTGACCGGCCCTCTCAAGGAGACCGTGATGAGAAAACTACTGACCGCGCTCTATAGCGTTCTAGTTTATGTTTTTTTTCTGGCCGTTTTTCTGTACGCCATCGGCTTCGTAGAGAATGTCCTGGTGCCGAAGTCGATCGACTCAGGTTCAGGCGGCCAGATCGTCAGCTCATTGCTGATCGATGCGGGATTGCTGGTGTTGTTTGCACTTCAGCACAGCATCATGGCGCGCTCGTGGTTCAAGCGAGTCTGGACGCGCATCGTGCCTCAGGAGATCGAGCGCAGCACTTTTGTGCTATTTGCCAGCCTGGTGCTCGCCCTGGTCTGCTGGCAGTGGCGTCCACTACCGCAGACAGTTTGGTCCGTCGTTGATCCCATCGGCTCCAAGGCGCTCCTCGTTGTGTCGTGGAGCGGATGGGTGCTGTTGCTCCTGAGCACATTCCTCATCAGCCACTTTCAACTGTTCGGGGTGAGCCAAGGACTCGCCCGGCTGATTGGACAGACTCCGCCGGAGCCTGCGTTCGTAACGCCCTACCTGTATCGGTGGCTGCGCCATCCGATCTATGCTGGCTTCATCCTCGCCTTCTGGGCGGCGCCGCACATGAGCCTGGGGCACCTGTTTTTTGCGGTGGCCACCACCGGCTACATCTTCGTTGGCATTTGGTTCGAAGAGCGCGACCTCATCGCGCACTTCGGCGAGCGCTACCGGCAGTATCGCGCCACGGTGGGCATGCTCGTGCCGAGGATTCGGCTCGCCTCGTCGGGCAAGAGGGTTGCTGAGTAAGAGCTGATGCGCACTCTAGGAGATGCGAGCGTGACGCCGCTTCAGAACTACCAGCATCTGCTTGAAACTTCGCGGCGCGTGAACTGGCACCTGGAGGATCTGATTGGAGAGGGCAGGCGCTTGGATTTCACGCGGCCGTTTCTGCCCGAGACCTTTGCGCAGACGGAGCCACTTGGTTTCCTAAGCTCGCAGGAAAAACTCAAGCTGAACCAGATCCGGGCGCGCGGCTACCTGGCACTCTTCGAGCTTGTGGAAGCGTTTATCGTGCCGTTCATCTCCGATCAGGCCGACGATGGCGCGGCTGCGGAGCCTTTCCGCGCGCAGGCGCTTCGCCACTTTGCCGACGAGGAAGAAAAACATCGCAAGCTGTTCAGCGCCATGCTCCGCGCGTTCGACGCCGAGTTCGGCACGGAGTGCGGCCTGATCGGTCCAGCCAAGGACATATGCCAGGCGATTCTGGGGCACGGGCCCCTGGCGGTCGCCATTGCCATTCTAGGCCTCGAGTGGATGTCGCAGGGGCACTACCTCGGGAGCATCAAAGACAACCAGGATCTCGATCCGCAGTTCAAGAGCTTGCTCAAGCACCATTGGATTGAGGAGGCGCAGCACGCCAAACTCGATGGCCTCGTGCTCAAGTCGCTCGCTCAGCGCAGCTCAGTACAGGACATTGCGACTGCGATCCAGGAATACTTCGAGATCGGCGCGTTCCTCGACGGGGGTTTCAAGCAGCAGGCGGAGCTCGACCTGAAGTCGCTGGAGCGGGCCATCGGTCGGACATTGTCTGAAGGTAACCGCAGGCAATTTCTCGAGGTGCAGCACCAAGCGTTGCGTTGGACCTTCCTGGGTTCTGCCATGGAGAACCGGAATTTTCTCGCTGTGCTCGCCAGCGTCAGTGACGAGACGGCCGCGCGCGTGAAGCAGGCGGCGAAGTCGTTTATTCTGCGCTGAAGCACCCTCGCATACACCCGCACGCCGGCTTCCGCCTTCCGAGTCGATGCTGGCATCCAACGCCACTTGGCTGGATGGCACAACAGAATTCGACCTGATAACCGTCGAGCAAACGATGGAAGCGCCCCCGGTTCCGCGTTCTCTCGTGTGCGCCGGACACGTCGCTATGTTTTCGAATCGATTGGTGGCTAGGGTGACACTCGAACTCACGACCTCGGCTGTTGGAATGCGCCGGCGTCCTCCTGAACGACCGGATGTCCGATCGTCGTTCTGAGCCTAAAAGACCGAATGGGCGACGATCGATAACAAACGGGTCCGACAGCAGTGGCTAGCGGCTGATCGGCAGGAGTTATATGGGTGTCGCCAAGGGAGGTGCGGTGTCCTACCCAATAACACCGATAATGCTGGACATCACATAATACTCAGCGTACCGTCATCGGTGGCTCGTGACTCTTTCTTCTTGCGAGTATCTATTGGCTCGGGCGCGATTCTTGCGCCACTCTCGCCAGCCCGCAATCCGACCGGTCCTCCGAACTAGGCAGGCATGCCGCGGTATGCGTCGCCTGCGGGTTAATCCAGCGGATCCCACGCGCGTAGGGCGTGTCCAAGCATCTGCGGGATCATCCTGCGGTATGGCGAGCGCACCGCGACGGCACGTTCCATAAACACCCAAAGTGGCTCATGCAAACCGGGCGGGCACGTCATGAGTTGTTTCCTTCGACGTCGTAACGCTCTGAAGTCCGCTGCGCCCAGCGGCACTATTCGCAACGCCATGAACCCAACTGGTGCCAAGGATCTCGTCGAATACGCCGTTGCTGCACCGGTGGCGATAGACGTCATCGGTACGGTCATCGCCGCGGGACATGTCGACAGGCTGGCCTCTGGACCGACGACAGCCGGACTGAGTTCCCGAACGGCAAGCCGTAAATCTCGTGCCAGCGAAAAATGCCAGGACGATCTGGCAAGCGTGGAAGGGCTCATTGCCGAACTGCGCCGAGCGCGCCATCAATCTGATAACGCCAGTCGAGCCAGTCGCTGCTTACTGCATGGAGCGCAGCGCGATTTACGCGAACCACTGACGGCGATGCTGCGGCTGCACGGCGACTGGGATGGTCGGGGAATCGACATGGTGGCGGTAAGAATGATTGAACAGCAACGTCAAGCGCTCAATGTCGTAGCCGATCTAATTGACGGATTCCTGGCGATCCCCGAGCCCGGGATAGCGCGATGGCCAGGACCGCCCGCGAACCTTACTTCGCGAGCTACTGGCGGAAAACGGCGCGAGGCGAGTGCGTCGTCCGCGCCGCGCGCTGAACAACAGTCGGCCGAACGGTCGATGATATCTGCCGTGGACAGCCCCGAGCGGACAGCGGCGCTCGGGCCAACGTCCCGCGTACGCCGCGTCCTCTTAATCGATGAGGACCGAGAGGTTTTGGGCGCCTTACGGATCTATCTGCTATGCGCAGGATATCGGGTGTACGCGGCAGCCAACGCGGACGAAGCGCTCGACCGAGCCCGGAGGGCGCGGATGGCGACATCGTCTATTGACCTCATTATTGCGAACTTGGACCTCACTGGCGGCGATGACGGCCTCGCAGTGATCGGGAAAACGCGTCTATTGCTTGGCTACAGCGTTCCCGCGGTGTTGTTGACAACTCGGACGTCCATAGAGATCGGCAAGCCTGCGCCACTGGCCGATGTTTCCCTGCTCAGAAAGCCTGTCAACGTGTATGAGCTCAATGCCCTGATCGGCGAGGTACTCAAACGTCCAAGACCCGCTCGCTCATCTGAAAACCCTAGGTGCGAAGCCAGGTCACGACGACCCTACAGGTCGTCTACTGACTGACCTTTAGAGTCACGCGGGCGGATACCTGTCCAAATGGGCGAGGTAGCTGGGCTCACCGGTAATTCCGTTCAAGAGGATCCTTGCATGACCACCCGATACAAAGCACCACACACGTCGCCCCACTTTCAGGGGTTGACTCTTCCCGCGAATCCGACGAGCGGCACCGAAGATGACTTCGATGACCGAGACGATGAACATGTGGGTGAGAATGAGGCATCGATTCGCGCGAACCACGAAGGCACCGAGATCCCCGAAGAGTTCGATGTCAAATATAAGGATAGGTTGGATAAGCCTACAGGTGACGACGCCGACGAGGAGGAGGACGGCGAATAGATGGTAGCTTCCGGGCGTCGGCGCGACGCCGGCCGAAGGCGCATTGCCACCAATGTCTTGATCTTGTTTAGGCCGGGTCCGGGTTGCCGCGTAAGCGCCGCAAGCTCTCGACGGAAGGGACAAAATAATAGGAGCCGGTCAACGGCTGCGTAAATCGGGTGAGCGCATCGCGCGCACCGGCGACCAGGCCCGCCATGCTATTAAGCATTGTAGAAAGCCGCTTCTGCTCTGCGCTGAACCCAACAAACACAGTGCCATGATCATCAACATTTCCGTAGGGCATATTGCGGCGAAAGATACTTCCAAACTTGTCCTGATCTGTGCGAGCGACGTGCGAGTCAGACGGCTTGTTTTCGAGTTCAATGCTGTCGAGCTTGGTGCGTCCCATGATTCGCTCCTGCTGATCGATCGGCAGAGCTTCCCACTTAGCTGTTTGGTGTTTCCACTTTTGAAGCAACAGGATCGTGCCCGCAGCACCGGGAACTCCCTCGGGTAAGAGCGCTGCGAGAGGGGCGTCGAGCAGCGTCGGATTCTCCGAGCCATCTATAAATCCGGTAAGGTCGCGATCGTGCCGGTAGGACCAACTAGAGGTCTCTTGCCCTAGGCAGGCTAAGCCTGCGAGATCACGGATGACCGACCGGGCCATATCGAAGACCACGTCATAGGCACCGCCGGACAGCCATACCAGCGCATCGTGTTGAGTGCTTGGCATGACGAACCCTTCTGCGCCCTGAATCTCCTTGTTAAAGCCCTCCACGCCGGGGGGGCGTCGTCTGGAACGACAGCGGACCAGAGCTCAGGCCGAAAGCCAATAACGAAGTTCACTCCTCCTGTAGTGGTCCTTGGTTCACGGATCGCCGAGATTGTAGAAGCGAACTCCTTGCATTTCTTCGCATCCAGAAGGTCAAACTCCAAGTAGGCATGAGAGGAGGTTCCAAGAGCAAAGATTCCAGCTTGCGGCGTGTACATACATTAATTATATCAGGCACGATTTGAGCCAATGCCGGTCAGTTCGCGCGCCTTCAACGGCGTAGATTCATGCTGCGGAGCGGGTGGGTGCGAGTTGGGGTCACGCAAAAGTCACGCGGTGCCTTTCGTACGAACCCAACAAGCGCCTGCAAGTAATCGATCGAGTGGTGGCTAGGGTGAGACTCGAACTCGCGACCTCGGCATTATTAGCGCGAATTGAGGCCCTTTGCGTCCCGGGATATTCAACTAACTCACTGACAAGATAGGCTTGTGGTGGCCAATCGCGGCCAATCGCGGCCACTCGAGGCGCCTGACGTCGCGCAGAAACCGGCACACCAAATCAAAGTCCGGCGCCCGAACTGTCCGGGACCACATTGCCGGCTCCGGACTGCGCGGCGACGGTCGAATCGCTGCTGCGCTTGTCTCATATCGTGGCGACGCACTTGTTGCGCAGGGATCTTGATGACGGGAGCGTCGGATTCTCAAACCTTGGCCGCAGCGTCCACTAGTTCGCGCCCATAGTGTTCGAAGATGCGCAGTTCCAACTCCGGATCGAGCGGCACGCTTGAGTCATATGGCGGAGCCAGTTTCACTGCCTGGCGAACCAGATCCACCGTAACGGTCCGGTCAGGCCAGCTCACATTCTGGATCCATTGCGGCGCGATCAGCACTTTGTGGCCAAACCACCAGCTGCTCGTGTTCACGACAATGTAGCGGACGGCCCACGTCTCCTCGTCGACGAGCATGTCCTCGACGTGGCCGATCTCCCCGTCGCTCGCGTGGACCTGATATTGCAACACCGCATTGCAGCTGCGCAGGTGAAGATGCGCGTTTGTGTCCTGGTTGGCCTCATCCGTTCGTCGGGCCCGGTCCGGTTGCGACCAGGGATCTTCCACCGCGTTCCCGCGGTTGTGAAGGCCCGTCAGCCAGCTCGGGTAAATGCCGCCCGCCAGACCCACACCCTCCCAATATTTGGGGTGGCCGTAGTAATCGAGATGCCGCAATTCGTGCTGTCGCGACACCGGCGTGTCCGTGTCTATATCCGGACTGTTCTTCACCTGCTCTCTGGTGAGTGAACTCCGAAATACCTTGCCTGTCGCGCTTGACCCTGCGATCGCAATTGGCGACACCAACACCTTGCGGCTGGACAGCCATGTCCCGGTGTCCACGATGAGATAACGGACGACCCAGGATTGGTCATCAAAATAGAGATCCTTCAGATCGCCAATGGTGCCGTCGGTGGCATGCAAGGTGTAGCCCAGCAGATCCTTCAGGTTACGCAACATCGCACTTTCTCCATCGCTGCTATCGAAACAGCGAAGTACCACCGCTTCGACCAACAAGGCATTCGATCATTCGCCAGGGGAGGCAGGCGCATTTTAGCTCGGTTTGACCGGCCCATTGGTACCCAAGGCGCCGTTCCTTACGACTTTGTAATTCTCGGGTAAGGCTGTACCCATCTGGCTGTCGTCTACTGCTCCTACGGCGCCGCCCAATCAAAGCGATGTCGCGACGCAAATACCAGCAAGAGGAGTTGACAGTATGAGCAGCAAACCCGCGACAGCGACCAGCGAGCAGTCGCTTGACACCCTGAGGTACCGGCCCGGCCTCAGCACGGC
Organism: Gammaproteobacteria bacterium; assembly: GCA_003132025.1. Lineage (GTDB taxonomy): Bacteria > Pseudomonadota > Gammaproteobacteria > Steroidobacterales > Steroidobacteraceae > FEN-1191. Next base: position 18,564 of record PKWJ01000057.1, on the reverse strand, counting down.
CCCGACGGTGCAACCCGCGCCGACCGACGCGCAGGCCGAGCACAATGCCGGACTGCACCGCTTGCGCGAGGCCGTGCAAAAGAACTCGACCTGGGTTCAACCACTTCAGCAGGAGATGTCGCGGGTCATCGTCGGCCAAAAGCATCTTGTCGACAGGCTGATGGTCGCCCTGCTCACCAACGGACACATTTTGCTCGAAGGTGTGCCGGGACTGGCCAAGACGCTCTCGTTGAAGACTCTGGCCAAGAGTGTCGCGCTTCATTTCAAGCGGCTGCAATTCACGCCGGACATGCTGCCCGCCGACATCGTCGGCACAATGATTTACAACCCACAAGACGGCGGCTTTCGCACCCGACAAGGCCCCATTTTCAGCAATCTGATTCTCGCAGACGAGATCAATCGCGCACCGGCCAAGGTGCAAAGCGCGCTGTTGGAAGCGATGCAGGAGCACCAGGTGACGATCGGCGATGAGACCTATCCGCTGCCCAACCCGTTTTTGGTGCTGGCCACGCAGAATCCCCTGGAGCATGAGGGAACGTATCCGTTGCCCGAAGCGCAGGTGGATCGCTTCATGATGAAGGTGGTGATCACTTACCCCACCCGGGTCGAGGAACGCGCAATTCTGGACTCCATGGCGACGACCGAACCGCCGCTGTCGGTGCGGCCCGTCGTTTCCGCCGGAGAGATTCTCAGAGCCCGGGAGATCGTCAATACCATCTACGTGGATGCTAAGGTCAAGGATTACATTGTCGACCTGGTGCTGGCGACACGCCCGCCAACGGCCGCATCGCTCAAACTCAACGGCTTCATCCAGACCGGTGCCTCGCCCCGCGCCACGATCAACCTGACACTCGCCGCGCGCGCCACGGCCTTCCTAAGCGGCCGCCATTACGTAACCCCGCAGGATGTCAAGACGATCGCCATGGACGTACTGCGGCACCGGGTAACGGTCAGTTACGAGGCGGAGGCCGAGAACGTCAGCGCCGAGGACATCATTCAGAAGATCCTCGACACGCTGCCGGTCCCATAGAAGAGCACGACGGAGTCGTAGCCATGCAAACCGACACCAAGACCATCCTGAGCCGCATGCGGCAGCTTGAAATCCGCACGCGCCGGCTGGTGAACGACAGTCTGGTCGGGGAATACCACTCGGTCTTCAAGGGTCGCGGCATGGATTTTGACGAGGTGCGTGAGTACGTACCCGGCGATGAGGTGCGCGCGATTGATTGGAATGTCACCGCGCGCGCCGGGCGTCCGTTCGTCAAGAAATTCACCGAGGAGCGCGAACTGACCATTCTGCTGGTGGTGGATATCAGTGCCTCGGGACAATTCGGTTCCACTTCGCAGAGCAAACGCGATCTTGCCGCCGAGCTCGCCAGCGTCTTGGCATTTTCTGCCATCCGCAACAGCGACAAGGTCGGGCTGCTGCTCTACAGCGATCGTATTGAGCGCTACCTGGCCCCGAAGAAGGGCCGCCGCCATGTGCTGTGGGTGGTGCGCGAGATTCTCTACCATCGAGCGACCGGCCGGGGAACGGATACAGTGAAGGCGCTGGACGTCGCCAGTCAGCTCCTGCATCGACGCGCCATTGTCTATCTGATCTCTGACTTCCTGTCGCCGGGGGATCCCCCGGGTTACCGGGCAAATTTGCGGCGTGCGATGCGGCAGACCAATCGACGTCACGACGTCGTCGCCGTGCGCATCGAGGATCCGCACGAAAAGCTACTGCCGGATGTTGGTGTACTCGCGATAGAAGACGCGGAAACCGGCGACGTCGTTGAACTGGACACCTCCAACCCGGCGGTGCGCAGCCGCTTCAATGTGACGGCTCGGGAGCGCTCACGACGCCTGGTGACTGACCTTCGGTCCGAAGGGGTCGACACCTTGGAGCTGGTCACCGGCGCGTCGTACATGCCGTCGCTGCAGCGTTTTTTCAAGAACCGGGAGCGCAGACGCGCATGAATACCCGCACTGCATCCCACATCGGCCGGGCGCTGGCCACCGTCCTGCTCGGCACGTTTGTCGGCGGCGTCCAGACGCTTGCCCAGACCCCAAGCGTGGTAGCGGCAGCGCCGCCAGCTGCCGTCGCCCCGAGCACGTTATCGAATGATATCCGCGACATCCGCGGTCCGGAACCGATTCCCTCTGCGTGGCTGTGGGCCATGGGGTTGGCGGGCGGAGCTTTAGCAGCGGCGGGCGGATACGGCGTCTACCGTTGGAATCGGCAACGCAAGATTATTGCGATGAAACTTCCCTATGAAATTGCTCTCGAGCGGCTGCAGGCGGCTCGAGCCCTTATGCGCCCAGAAACAGTGCGGGAATTTTCGATCGCGGTATCGGACATTGTTCGCCGCTACATACAGGAGCGCTTCCGCGTCATGGCCACGCACCGGACTACGGAGGAGTTTCTGCACGATCTGCTGAAGCCCTCGAATGCGTTGCTCACGGCTCACCGCGCCTCGCTGGCAGAATTTCTCAATCACTGCGACCTGGTCAAATTCGGCGGCTGGAGGCTTTCCGGCCAGAACATGGAAAGCATGCACCAGAGCGCTCGCAGCTTCGTATTCATCACAGGCAAGCCCGGACTGACCCCCGCGACGCATGACATCGCGCGATCGCCGGCTGACAAGGACATCCATGATTCACTTGCTTCAACCTGAGTGGCTGTGGCTGCTGGCACTGCTGCCCTTCGCCCTGCTCTGGCTCGGGCGGCGCGGCGCCGTGGCGGCCGTAGAATACTCCGACGTCGCTCTCGCCCGTAAGGCAGCCCAGGCGACCCGCAGCCGGCCTGGCCGCTGGCTGCGGCTACTACCCATCCTCGCCTGTGCACTCATGATCGTCGGACTCGCGCGACCGCAACTGGGACACGGTAGCACTACCGTGACTGCCAACGGCATCAACATCATGCTTGGACTGGACGTGTCGGGCTCCATGCAGGCGCTGGACTTCAAGGTAGACAATCAACGTGTCAACCGCATCCAGATCGTCAAGTCGGTGGTGTCCAAGTTCATCGACGAACGGCCCAACGATCGCATTGGGCTGATCGCATTCGCCGGGGCGCCGTACCTGGTCAGCCCGCTCACTCTCGATCACGATTGGCTGCAGCAGAATCTTGAGCGTGTCCAGACCGGGGGCGTTGAAGACGGCACGGCCATCGGCTCGGCCATCGCCGCCGGCGTCAATCGCCTACGTGAGGCGCCGGCCAAATCAAAGGTCATGATTTTGCTCACCGACGGCGTGAACAACACCGGAAAGATCTCCCCCATCGCCGCCGCCGAGGCCGCCAAGGTGCTGGGCGTGAAGATCTACACCATCGGAGTGGGCGTGCGCGGAGAGGCGCCGGTACCGGTAATGGACGAGTTCGGCCATACCCAGCTGGTCATGGCCAAGGTCGACGTGGACGAGGCTACGCTGCAACGCATCGCGACGATGACCGGGGGGGCGTTCTATCGAGCCACCGATACCGGGTCGCTGCAGAAGATCTACGAGCAGATCAACCGACTGGAGACGTCGGCCCAGACGGTATCGAAGTTTGAGCATTACCAGGAGCTGTACGCCTGGGCGCTGATTCCCGCTCTGGGCATCCTCGGGTTGGGACTCGGCCTGGAGCAGACCCGATTTCGGAGGCTGCCATGAGCTTTTCCAGTCCCCTGTGGTTACCGGCCGGCGTCGCGGTCTGCTTGGCGCTGGTTTGGTTGTGGCGGCGCTATGACATGAGGCAGCAGGCATCGCTGGCCCAATTCGTCTCGGCCCACCTGCGGGCGCAGCTGACGCGGTCGGTCTCGCCTGCAAGACGCCGTATCAAGCGCGGACTGTTGTTGGGGGCACTGGCGTTGGTGTTCGTCGCGCTGGCAGGTCCGCAGGCCGGCTATCGCTGGGAACAAGTCACGCGTAGCGGTAACGACATCATTTTCGCCATCGACACATCGCGTAGCATGTTGACGCCCGACGTCAAGCCCAATCGACTTACCCGCGCCAAGCTCGCGATATCTGACTTCGTGACGCGACTGGACGGCGACGCCGTGGGGTTGATCGCCTTCGCGGGCAATGCGTTTCTGCAAACCCCCCTCACCCTCGACTACGGCGCATTCCGCGAGTCACTCGACGCAGTCGATACCAATATCATTCCGCGCGGTGGCACCAATATCGCCAGCGCTATTCGCGAGGCGCAGAGCGCGCTGCGCAACCGTCCGGGAAGCGATCGGATCCTGGTGTTGGTCACCGACGGGGAGGATCTGGATGGCAACGCACTGACCGCAGCCAAGGCCGCAGCGCAACAGGACGGCCTGAAGATCTACACCGTAGGCGTCGGCAGCGCGAACGGGGATCTCATTCCGCTGCCACCCGATCAGGGCGGCGGATTCGTGAAGGATGCTGCCGGCAACCCGGTCAAGTCGCGGCTCGACGAGACCGCCTTGAAAGCCATCGCCGCCGCCACCGGCGGCCTATACGTACCACTGGGCGCGGAAGGCCAGGGACTTGAGCTCATCTACCGGCAGGCCCTGGCGCCGCTGGTCAAGCATGATCTGGCGTCGCGTCAGCAGAAAATCTATACGCAGCGCTACCAGTGGCCGCTCGCCGCGGCGCTGGCGATGCTGCTCGCCAGTGTGCTGATGCGCACCCGCAGGCGCGTCCCCGGCGCAGACGAAGCTCAGGCCGGAGCACCGATTGGGGCCCGGCTGTCCGTACCCGGCGTCGCCGCATTGTCTGGCCTGCTCCTGCTGGTGTTTATCCACCCGGCGCACGCCTCGACGACCAGCGCGGCGAAAGCCTACGCGAAGGGCGATTTCGTCACGGCGGAACGTGATTACTCCGCCGCTGCCCAGCGCAATCCGAAAAGCCCCGCTCTGCAATACGACGTCGGCACGGCCGCTTACCGGGCTGGCCAGTATCCCCAGGCAGCCGCGGCCTTTCAGGCATCACTGGGCGTCGGACAGTCGGCGGACAGCAGGCGTCTGGCCGAGCAGGACAACACCTATTACAACCTCGGCAACACCCTGTATCGCACCGGACAAAGGAGCGAACAGAGCAGCCCACAGGAGACGATCCGAACCTGGACCCAGGCCGTTCAGGCCTATGACGCCGCCCTGCAGCTGCGTGCCGATGATGCCGACAGCAAATTCAACCGCGATCTTGTGATGCGAAAGCTCGATGAGCTGAAAAAGAAACAGTCGCAGCAGGACCAGCAGAAGCAGCAGAAGCAGCAGAATAAGGACAGTCAGTCGGCGGGCAACTCTCCACAGAAGCAGCAGCAGGACGGTCAGCCGGGAAAGCAGCCGGAAAACAAGCAGAACGATGGCCAGAAGCCCTCTGCGCAATCGTCCGCCCAGATGGCCCAGAACAATACGGGGCAACAGGGCTCGCAGCCGGGCAACAGCCCTAGCGGGCATGACCAGGAAAAGCAGTCCGGTGGGCAGAGCCAGCAACCCAGCCCCGCCGCCGCTCAGCCACGGGGTGACCATCAAGGCGCCAGCGGTGCCGATCAGACCAACGATGAGACCGCTGCGAATAACCAGCGGGTCCCAGGCCAGATGAGCCCCGAGGAAGCGCGCGAGCTGCTCGATTCGGTCAAGCAGGAGCAACGCCGCTTACCCAGCGCGCCCCTCGCCCGCAGCGGCAACAATGACATCGCCTCAGATCAACCCATCAAGGACTGGTGACATGAAGACGCATCCATCGCACGTCAATCGGCTGCTCGCGGCCCTGGCCGGACTGATGGCGCTGGCCACTGCCGCATCGGCGGCCGCCGCCGCTGTCACCGAACAGGTCGAGCCAGCAGAGATCACCGTCGGGCAGAGCGCACAGCTGACGATTACCGGCTCAGGCGACGCTCCGGGCGCGCTTGCACCACCCGTCATCCCGGGATTGGAGTTTGTGGCCGTCGGCCAGTCGAGCCAGATGGAATCCATTAACGGGCAGACGAGCACAACGAGTTCAATAATTTATCAGGTGACGCCGCAGCGCGCCGGAATCTACACCATCCCGGCAGTTGCCCCGGGATCGCAGCCACAGGTGCTGCGTGTGCTGCCGGCCAGTGCGGGCAGTGGCGCGGCATTGCCTAACATCGCCGGCGCATCGGCGCTGCCGCCTGCGGCTATGAGCGGGCTGGCCGCGGGTGCCACTCGGCTGACGCCGGACGGTTCGGCTTTTGTGCGCCTGCGACTGCCCAAGCACCAGCTCTATGTCGGGGAAAATATACCGGTGGATATTCAGGTCGGCATGCGAGAAGGCCTGGTCGCCTCGCTCAACGGACTGCCGACATTGAACGGCGATTCGTTCACGCTGAATAAGCTCTCGACGCAGCCAGATCGCACTGATGAACTCATCGGTGGCCGGCCCTTTACCGTTCTGACCTGGCATAGTCTGCTGGCGGCGGTGAAACCGGGCGCGCTGTCGCTCCGGATCGAGACCCCCCTGACGGTGCGAATGCAGGCTCGCTCGACTGTGCCGGCCGACGCGCTCGGGGACTCGGACCTGAATGATTTCTTCAATGACCCGTTCTTCCAGAATTTCTTCGGCGGTACCACTGAGAAGGACATCACGGTCGCAAGTACCCCGGCCGAGTTCAACGTACTCGCACTACCGTCCCAGAATCGCCCCGTAGGGTTCAGCGGTGCCGTGGGCACATTCAAGGTCAACAGCGAGCTGTCAGCCACGGCAGCGATCGTGGGTGACCCTGTCACGCTGCGGCTACAGGTCACCGGCGCTGGTAATTTTGATCGCGTGAACAGCACCATGCTCGGCAGCGTTGATCACTGGAAGACTTACGCTCCGACTTCGAGCTTCACCGCCGCCGATAACGCGGGCTACCATGGGAGCAAGGTGTTCGAACAGCCGTTGATCGCCGCGCAACCAGGGAATCTATCCCTGCCGGGCATGGCATTCAGCTATTTCGACCCCGACACCGGCCGCTATGAAACCGTGCGGACCGCGCCATTGAGCGTTGCGGTTTCCCCCGCCGCAGCCGGCGGCCCCGTGACGATCGCACCCGCACCGATTGTCGGTGCAGCGTCAACAGCAGCCGGCGGATCAACAACCGGCGGCCTCCGGCCGGATCACGTCGAGACGCGAGAGTCGTCGGCGTCTTTGGCTCCGCCATTTTTTCGGCCGCGGTATCTGTCCCTTCCCAGCGTTCTGACCGTCGCGTTCGCCGGCGCGTGGCTGTGGATGCGCCGCCGCGCGCAGGTCTCGATCGACGATGACGCGCAGCAAGCGGACAGGATCAAAACGGCGACACTGCTCGCACAGATGGATCGAGCGGCAGCGACCGGTGATGCGAGGAGCTTTTTCAACAGCGCGCGAAGGGCCGTGCAGCAAACTCTGGCCGCACGATGGCAGGTTTCGCCGGAGTCAATTGCCGCCGAAAGCATGGGCGCGCGGCTGGGCACCGATAGAACAGAAATTCGCCGATTATTTGATCTCGCAGATGAGGCGGCCTACGCCGGCACCATGCTTGAGCCCATCGATTCTCAGAAGTGGCGGCAGGTTGTTCTGCGTCAGATCGAGGAGATTGCGCCATCATGAGCCTTCGCAGATCTACCTACGGCGCAGCGATAGCTGCGCTCATGTTGGCGCTCGGTGCGGGCATCGCCCAGCGAGCCACGGCCGCGCCAGTCCAGCCAGGCACCGGCTATTCGGCGCCCCAGCTCTACAACCTGGCCAATGCATACGCCCGCGACGGCAAACCGGGCTTGGCGGTGTTGGACTATGAGCGCGCCCGCCTGCTTGCGCCCAGTGATCCCGACGTCCAGGCCAACCTGCAGTATGTCCTTGAAGCAGCCGGGCTGCCGGCGGTCACCGGCAATTGGTTCGATCGCCACGTCGGATTGCTCCGCTCGAGCACCTTCTTCTGGCTCGGCTGTATCGGCATTCTGCTCGCCGGCACCAGCGAGCTCGCGCGGCGGATCTATCCGCGACACCGAATGGCCCTTCGTGCCATCAGCGCCGCTGGCGTTGCGAGCGTTATCCTCGCCCTGTGCGCTGCCGCCGCACTCTGGCCCGTCATGAGCGAAGCGGTTGTGATTGCGCCCACCACGGCGCAACGGGTGGCGCCGGCGACCCTGGCCGAACCGTTTGGCACCTTGCACGAAGCGCAGATTGTGAGGGTCGAAGGGCAGCGCCAGGGCTTTGTTCTGGTGCAGACCGCGGCCGGGCTGACCGGATGGGTTGTTCGCGCCGACTTGGCGCCGATCGTACCGCGCGGGAGCTAGCGCGTGTCGGCCGGCACCCCGGGTAGTCGGCAAGTCCTTGCGCGAGTCTGCAACGCGCAAGGTTAGGACACCGGCAGCACCACCGTGAATGCGGCCCCACGACCCGACTCACTTTCCACCGACACCTCACCGTGATGCGCCTCGACGATCGCCTTGACCAGACTGAGTCCGAGCCCTAGTCCTCGCTGTGACCGGCTTCTGTCGCCGCGATACATACGGTCCCAGATGAGCGGCTGCTCAGCCGCCGAAATGCCAATTCCCGTATCGCGGATGCAAACGGCGACACGGCCGCCTTGCGTGCTGCACGATACCTGTACCGCACCACCCTCGGGCGTATATTTCAATGCATTGTCCAGCAGATTGGCGAATACCTGGCGCATGCGCACCGCATCCACGGCCGCCTCGCACGATGTCATAAAATGCGTCGTGACCGAGATGCGTTTCTCTTCTGCGATCACCTGATAGAGATCAATGACGCTGGCCAACAACGCATTCACCGACGTGAGCGCGCGATGCAGTTGCATGACGCCAGATTCGGCCTCGGTGATGTCCATCAGCGCCGTCAGCATAATGAGCACCTGGTCGGATTCCTCCACGCAATCGGCCAAGGCCTCGTGCGCAGCCGCATCCGAAGTCTCCCGCATTGCCGCTTCCGCCGTCCCGCGCAGGCGCGCCAGCGGCGTACGCAGGTCGTGTGCAACGTTATCGAGCGCGCCACGCATGCCTTGGATCAGTGATTGGTTTTTGTCGAGCACGCGGTTGAACTGCCGCGCCAGGTCATCCAAGTCGGTCCTGTTGGCGGTGCTCGGAACGCGTGCGGAGAAATCCCCAGTATCGATGATGGCGCGCGCGGTGGCCACCACTTCGCGCACCGGCTGGGTGGCGCGATGGGCGAACAACGCGCCTCCCAGCACCCCGAGCAGCAGGGTGGGGATCATCACCGCAAGAAAGTTCAGGCGAAATGCCTGAAGAACCACCTCACGGTTGCTGGTACTGCGGCCGACCTCCAGCACTGAATTATCCGGCAATCGCATCGAGGCAATCGTAAAATCACGCTCCGCATCCTGCGGTATCCGCAACCAGACCAGGCGCGACATATCGCCGCCCGCCTTCAGCGCCCCAGGATCAAATTGCACCCAATCCTCCGGCACGTTCATCAGCAACACGGCGCCCGAGATTCCGGCCACGCGAACAAAGTATGATCTTGGCTTGTCGGTGTCCCGACTGCTTTGGACAAATTCCTGCAAGGCGTCAAGGCCGCCATTGTCATAGACGGCGGCGCAAGCTCTAAGCCGCGTCTCGATGACTTCGTGGTCCTTGCGCTCCAGAGCCGAAGCCAATAGGAAGTAGAGCAGGCCGAACAGAACGCCCGCACTGAGCGTGAACAGCATCGCGTACCACAGGCTCAGGCGAACGGTGAAATTGCGCAACAGCGACTTAGCCGGGTTTGAGAACATAGCCGACTCCCCGGATGGTATGAATGAGTTTTACCGGAAAGTCCTTGTCCACCTTGGCACGCAGACGATGCGCCAGCACGTCTACCACATTGGTCTGCGGATCAAACGAATAGTCCCAGATGTGCTCCAGAATCATGGTCTTAGTGATCGGACGGCCGGGATTGCGCAGCAACAATTCGAGCAGCGCGAATTCGCGACTCTGCAGATCTATCTTGTGCCCGGAGCGTGTGACTACTCGGGAAAGCAGATCGATCGTCAGGTCGCCGCCCGACAGCGTGGTAGGTTCCGCGGTGTGCGTGGCGCGGCGAATGAGGGCGTGAATGCGCGCCAACAATTCGGAGAACGCAAAGGGCTTGGTCAAATAGTCATCGCCTCCGGCCTGCAAGCCCGCGACGCGATGTTCTACGCTCGCCTTCGCGCTGAGAATGAGCACCGGCACGAGGCATTTTTCCTGCCGCAGTACGCTCAGGACCGACAAGCCATCCAGTTTGGGCAGCATCACGTCAAGAACGGCCGCATCGTAAGCCACAGTGCGGAAGTGGCGCAGCGCCTGCTCGCCGTCAGCGGCGCAATCCACCGCAAAGCCGCTTTGCTTCAGCCCATTGACGATAAATGAAGCTATCGTGCTGTCATCTTCCACGACCAATACACGCATGAGTCGAGCTCCGTCATTCCCATCTTCTAGACCTGAGCGTCGACCAGATTAGCGCCGCCTGGAACGCAAAGCCATTGCGCGACTACAACAAATTCATGCTGCTTATAGCCATGTCGCCGCCATGGAATAGGTGCCCCGGCGACCGTCCGGCAAGCGGCGCCGACTACACCGGACCCGGCAACGCGCGCAGCACACGAGATGATCGATGCGAGAGTTCGGCTCTCGATCATCGCGAATGGCAGTTGTCGGCTGCTCTCTCAGGTTGGGCGGAAGCGCTTCGCCCGCTGGAGGCAATTTGCCGGTTTCAGCAGGTGGTCACGCGCTCACTGCCACGGCCGGAGGCCTGGGGAGCTCTGCTGGCTTGATCATTCCATTGGGTTTGAGCACTTCATTGCCCGCGAGCGCAAGGGCCAGCGTGTTCCCGTAGGGATTCATGCTGTCTACCATCGAGCTGGGCATCAGAATCGTCGCGCCTCGCTCCTTCGTCGTCTCATAGATAATGTTCATCGCTCGCAGTTGCAGCGCTTCGGGGTGTCCAGCATAGGTATTGGCAGCCTCGACAAACTGGCCTGCGATCGCCGCTTCGGCAGATCCGAGAATCACCCGTGCCTGCTTCTCACGTTCAGCCTGAGCCTGACGCGACATAGCATCCTGCAGGGCAACCGGGATGGCCACGTCGCGGATCTCCACCGAGCTCACCGATATCCCCCAGGGTGCCGTCTTCTGACCAATTTCGATCTTGAGTTGCTCGTCAGCATCCTTGCGATCCGATAGCAAGGAGGCCAGCATCGAGGAGCCGATCATCTCGCGCAGCGAGGTCTGTGCAACCCGGTCGATCGCTTCGCGATAGTTGGTAATGGCCAATGCGGCCTTCTCGGCGTCGTGAACGTGCCAGAAGATAATCGCATCAACGTTAACCGGGACCGTATCCTTGGTGAGCGCCTGCTCAGCGTTGAAGGCCGTAGTCTGGATTCGTCCATCGATGACTGCGATTACCGAATCAATGACCGGAATGATCGCGAACAGCCCCGCACCGCGGACGCTTTGCAGCTTTCCCATCCGCAGGATCACGAATTTCTGCCAAACGTTGGCCATCTTCAGCGACATCGCAATAACGGCCGCGACCGCGAAGCACGCGATCCCGAAATAAAGATGACCAAAGTAGCCCACAGCGAGGCCTGCGACCATGCAGGCGAATACCAGAAACGACGTGACAGGATTCATATTCATTGGCCCGTAGGTGCAATTGCGATGCCTGAACTCTGCGCGCCTTCGTCACTGCTGTCGGTGCGCTGGCGCACCCAGGACGGTTCCGACCGGGTCGCCTGCCCCGAAAGGCGGTGACGCGCGAGTTGCTATGCGGATGGGTCGCTGCCCCGGCTCGATCCAGAATGCTACATATGTACGTCAACGAACAGACCAGAGGCTATTTTTGCTTCACCATCAAGATCAGTCATCTATATGGAAAGATCATGAAAATTAAATCTGCGATATCTTGTACCGTCTGCGCCATGTTACTCGGATCCGCCGTGGCCGTATCGGCCGACGATTCGACCTCCGACGGCGCACGTGCGATGGTGTTCGTCAAGGACTCGGCCATTACAACCGAGATCAAGGGCAAGCTGGCCGCCGAGCATATAACCAGCCTGGAGCGCATTCATGTCGACACCGACAAGGATGGCATTGTGTGGCTGTCCGGCACGGCCAGTACGTGGAAAGCGGCAGATAAGGCGGTGTCGATTGCACGCGACACCGAGCATGTCAAGGATGTCCACAGCCACATCACAGTCAAAAGCGGCGGTTAAAGCTTCGAGATCGGCCGCGAGCGTCATTCTAGGGCACACCGGTCCTGCGAGCGAAGGGGCCTCGCCGGCCCGGAGTACTGATAACCGCAATCACAGTCCGGGCCGTCAGTTGTTCTTGTGAATTGCTCGTTGCGATGCGGAATTAACGACGCGGAATTGCGGATTCTCAAGCTTAACCTCATCGGCCCAATAGCCGGCACGTTTGTAATGTTTATGCACGTTTATTTCCCCGTCTCGATCCAGCGTCGCCGCTGAATGATAGGGCGGAGCATCCTTAATCAACTGACGGGTCAGATCCACCGAGATCATGCGCTCGGACCAGCTCACGTACTGGATCCATTTTGGCGCGATGAGCACCTGGTGCCCGAGCCACCAATTGCTGGTGTCCACAATGAGGTATCTAATTGCCCAGGTTTCATCGTCGAGGAGCAGCCCCTGGACGTGGCCGATGCCGCCGTCGCTCGCCTCGATGTGATATTTCATCACCCCTTTGCCGCTGCGCAGGTGAGGATCGTCATCCTCGTGCCGACCGACCTCTCGTGCCACCCGAGCCTGCTCCGCTTGCGCTGTGAGATATTCGGCACCGGACCCGGCGTAACCATCGCCTGTTAGCATCGCGCCAGGATAGGCCCCTCCACCCCAGAGTCCGGCGCCGCCCCAATAGTACGGGTAGTAACCGTAATAGCCGAAATATTCCATCTCGTGCTGTCGCGAGACAGGTTTGTCGGTGTCAATGTCGGGGCTGTTCTTGACTTTCTCTCGGGTGATCGACACGGGAATTACCTTGTCCGTCCAATCTGGCTGCCCGACGGCGACCGGCGAGATCAATACCTTACGACTCAGCAGCCAGCTGCCTGCCTCCACCACCAGGTAGCGGACCACCCAGGCTTCGTCATCGAAGTAGAAATCCTTCACGTGCCCTATGAGACCGTCGGTCGCACGGATCGCATAACCCTCTAGATCGCTCAAACTGCGTAACATAGTTCATTCTCCTTCAAGAGCGTTCAACACGAAACGCTCGACGAGAGCGCAATTCCTGCTGTCCCCGCACCGATAACGAGCGGCTCAGAAATCACTGCGATACTCGAGCATGCGCGGTGCAGGCGTCTGCGCGATAGCGCGCACGGCCTCAGTCACGTTATCTTCGATTAACAAGCCGTTGAAAATCACGGAAGGCTCCTCGGCGACGGAGACTGTGGCGCCACGATGTGCGCGGGCAGCGCAGTAGTACTGTTAAGCGGCGATTGCGGCGGAGGGCTTGCAACGAGCCAGCGGTAGGCCAGCATGAAGAGCAGGCAGATGAAGTTGACGATAAGATATGTGAGGATTGGAGGGTGGGTTATCGTCGCGACGCTGGGCGACGTCGGGCGCGAGGCGACCTCGCGATCAACCTGGCGCGGTAATAGCGGGATCAAACGAGCAGCAATCGTTGCAGAATCCGGACGCGCCGATGGCCCAGCGGGGAGAGCCGCAATCAGTGCGGCCAACTTCCGAGTTGCGGCGTCCCCCGGCAACCGAGCTAATTCGGCAGCCTCCTCCCAGGGATCGACGTCCAGGCGCGCCAACGCTGACAGGACGCTCAGCAGCATTCNNTCGCCGATCGGCGCCAATAGAAAGTCGTCGAACTCGGAACCAAGGGGGAACATCGAACCAGTACGCTTCATTTCGATCCCAGGATGCAGTTGCCTCTATCGAACGCACAGCAGCCGCCGGCCGACCTCACCGACCAACGCAGGCAGCCCTTTGTGACCCTCGGTCATCGGCAAAAGGCGCCCTGCTGCGGCAAGTATTGACGTCAGTCACCTATTTGCAGGCGCTGTATTCCTTGCGGCTCAACGTACCATCATGGTCCGTGTCGCATCTGGCGAAGTTGCTGCTGAGCCACTTGTTGCCCTTGACATCATCCGCAGTCAGGGAGCCCTTCTTTTGGGCATCCAGACTGCTAAAGCTCGGACGCGTTGCCATGGCTTGCTTCATGCGGGCTTTATCTGGGCTCACCAGATCGTTTCCGTCCGCCTTATCCTCGCCGTCGGACCGAGCGTTGTCGCTTCGAGTTGGCGGAGCGGCTTGCGAAGAATCCACCAGANNTCGTTGCCTTTGGTCACGTCAGCCTGATTTGTGTTGGGCGTAGCCGCCGCTGGCGCCGCCGGCGAGTTGGGCGCGGTCTGTGCACTGGCGATTGTGAATCCGAACAGCAATGCGCCGAACGCGATGGGAATCAGATAATTTGATTTCACGATTGTGTCTCCTAGGTCTGTAATTGCGGGGGGAGCGCGACGAGCACATAGCATCACGTCGCAAATTCTTGCTTTGCATCGCCACGAGCGGACCGGCAACACGGCTGGTATCGACCGAGCCAACGCGCAATGCACGCTGCACGCGGAACACTAAGGGATTGACATAGCCCGCGTCTGTACGGTGGCACGCATAACGAGCTCAGCGCAGGCTGCGAATTGCTTCGGGATGTGCAAACCCGAGGAGCTGATGGTCAAGTTCCGTATTCGACTGCCTTCACCGGCAGCCAGTACGAGTGCCCAAATGTTGGTGGTCGTGTACATACGCGGGAACCTCCAACTCAGCCGTCTTGGCTGTCGAGCTAGGGTTATAGTTGCTCTCAAGCCACGTGATCAGCTCATCCAGTCCTTTTTGCTCAATCTCCACGGCAAAATCCGCTTTCGCGACGTTGCGCGCCTGAGTAGGCCGTGTCAGTGCGCTATCGTACAGAACAAATGTACACGTTATTCATGATGTGGAATCGCGCCGATATCCGGCTTTGGCTAGATCCTTCCGAATCCCCGCTTCTGCCCTCTCCTGGCTTTGAATTGCTACCGTACTCGCGGCGTGCCTCAGTTCTGACGTGAGCGTGTCGGTCCTACCGCTTCAAGGTGTTATCACATTGACCATCGTCAGGACGGCGATTTTTGTGGTCGAGGGCATCGCCGCGATAATGATCGCCGTCGAATACCGCCGCTATCTGCGCAGCTGGAGATAGACATTATCTAGCGGCCTAATCAATTTGATGCCGGCGTATCTAAACTCTTTCATGCTGTCCTCCGTACGCCTCCGAGTCGCGCTTCTTTCAGGCTGCGCGAAGTCTGTGATTTCGTTCCAACCGCGGTCGGTGACTTAACGCAGCGATGTTTGAACGCACTCTTCATGAGTGCCGCTTTGGGCTGTGTTGTCGCTTCTGAAGGTGCCCTGGGCCGCCAATGTTCCTGCGGCGGTCGCTTTACCCTTCAGGATCCACTCAAAGCCGACGGCGATACTTGCGCCCACCAACGGACCCGCGATATAGATCCAAGTGGTCATCAGGTCGCCGCGAATCAGGTCGGGAGCGACTGAGCGTACGGGATTCATCGATGCACCGCTGATCGGTGCCGCCCAAAGGCCGGCCAAAGCAATATAGCCGCCGACCGCTAGAGCTCCGTTGGACCCGATATTTCGCGCGCCCGAAGCGGTGCCAAGAATCGTGCTGACGAGACCGGTCGTCAATACGATTTCCATGATGAGCGCCCTAAAGTCGCTCACGCCCTGACCGGGCATCGTGGCGCCGAGTGATCCTATCGTGCCGAACATCGCCCGCAAGAATGTCGTCGCCGCGATGCCGCCGAGGAACTGCGCCCCGATGTATCCCGGTACACGGCGCCAAGGAAAATTTCGCCGCGCCGCAAACGCCAACGTGACTGCCGGATTCAGATGAGCGCCACCGACAGCACCCATGAAATAGATAATCGCCATGACCATGATCCCCGGCGCGATTACCCTCATACTTAATGTTATTGCGCCGCCGCTCTGGATTCCGACGACCCCGGCTCCGGCCGCGACGAGGACGAGCAGGAATGTGCCCCAGGTTTCTGCGAAAAGGCGGCGCCATTCGTGGGCGGAATCCAAAAAATCTGGGATCGCGGAGCCGCGCAACATACGCTGCTCCGGTGTAGATTCCGTTCCGTCGGCGCGAGCGACTACCATGATTATCTCCCGGGATATGACCATACCTATTCGATTAGACGATCTTGCATGGAATCATGGCATTCTCATCGAATGTATAGACCGCGCAAAGACGATGATAACCGTCAGCGATTATCAGTTTGCCATGGTCATTGTCTCGGCACAGCAACAGGGGAGATAGCGCTTCGTTAAGGATGATCCGAGTTCTATCTTTTTCCACATGGCTATTACTGACACCAAGCAGCGAGAGGCCGGAAGCTCTAAAAATATCCTTCGCCGCATATTCCCTCATCTCGGCCCGTTCCAAAGTGTCTGCCAGATCCTTTGCCACCGGTGGGTCGAACGTCAGACTCAGGTACGATTGAGCCGCTGGATAGTCGTGCTTCTGTGGTTTGCCCAGCCATTTGACTTTCGTTTTCTTCAACGTTCCTCCCCCAACGGACTGTCGTCTGTCAGAGCAAGTGCTTCGTTCTCCACGACTGCGCGCCAGATCTTTCGGTTAAAGCCCCGGAGACCACCATCCATGGAAGCGCCGCCGCGGTAAAAGCGGCCGCGACTCGCGATCGCCGTCACGGCGACAGGTGTGTGCTCCAGTAATGATCCTCTTTCTCACTCTGTTGGCCGAAGCTACCCGCTGCAGAAAACTGATCTTCCTTCACTAGCGGTGCGGCATCCATGTCGCTCTTGGTTGTATCGAGCACCAGCAGACTGGCGCCTGCGGTCACTTTGAAGTCTTTCCACGGCACCGGAACGTATTTCTCATCGATTCCGAACACGCCCCCGCGACCGATCACCAGGAATGCGATCGAGCCTGTCGTGGGACTGAGTACGATGTCATCGACGCTGCCCAGACCCTCGCCTTGCGGGTTGACTACATCGGTGCCAATCAGCTGATCGGAGCGTAAGGGGGTGTTGTTGGCGGCAACTGGCTGCGCAGTGGAAATCTGCTCACTTCGCCAGCGCGGCAGGTCCGCCTTCGTCACCTTATCGTTGCGCAGCTCGGCCACGTAACTTTGGTAAATGTCGCGGGTCGCAGTGAGCAACGTCTCACAAGCCTGCTGCTGGCCGCGTTGCGCGAGAATGTGGGCTGAGGCGATTAGAGTTCGCACCTCATAGCCTGGTCGCGCCCGCCCATTGCCTGTGGCTTCCAGCGCGCCGACGGCGGGTAAGTATCCCCCATAAGCGTACCCGTACATGGGGTAGCCGTACCCGTACTCCGACCCCTGCAGCCAGTAGCCATCCTTCTTCAGATGGCTATCAAAGATGTGTAGATCGCTCAGGCATTTTCGCGCCGCCCTACTATTGGGGGCAGCATTCGCGTTCCCTGCCGCCTCAGTTGCGAAAGAGGGAGCCGTACCGCCAAGGCTGATGCACACGGTCAAGAACGCTGCACTGGCTAAGCTTTTTGTGACCATCAGGTTCTTGTCGTCTATCATGGTATCGTTTCCTTGTCCTCTGTAGTTTCCCGCCAATGACATAGTTCCATTAGACCAGATTGAAGCATGTGGAACTTCCATCAGTCGGTGCGCTACCGCACCGTGACCTCTCGCCCGTCGCACTGATAGACTTTGTGTAACCCTTGGGGGCCTAATGCAGTTTGGAGGCCCATACAGTGCTTGATACTCGGCAGCTGTCGCTCCACCAGGCAACCTGAGGGTCCGCCACGCTGCAACGCGCTCCATGGCACACCACTGGCAGCGTGACGAGCCGATAGGAGCTTCGCACGCGCACTTGCCACTTCACGTGAAAGGTTAGTCCACGAATAAGCTCAAACAGTTCGGGCGCAATCTGCAAGGCAGCTTCTGGTTTTTGCCCTCGCCGATTGTGGCGGGCAGCCTCGCGCATCCTCCGGAACTTCATGCGAACCCACCATCGCGTCCCCGCGCGACCGGCCCGGTTTAAGAATCGGCTGACGCGCGTGCGCGAAGCACTCGAAATCGGAGCCGCTCTTAGCCGGAAACCAATCTCCCGTTCCTCGCTACTTGTTGCGTCCGTCTTGAACTGAGGCCCCTTCCCTTCCTCGGCGTTACCCGAGTTCATCGCTACTACGAACCTCTCCGCAGATCCCTCGGCCCGGCCTGTCCCTCGCGGGAGTCCGGTTGGTCGTGCGTACGACCACCTCGGCGATCTGTCCCGTGTTGCACCAGTCTTCCTCCTATATGCATGCCATCGTCACTACCCCGGCGGAACTCCTGGGTGCATTCATCGCTCGCTTCCCCAGAAACTGCTGCCTTCCCCCGTTGTCAGCTGGGTCGGCTTCCGCATCAAGTCTTTCGAGGCCTGCTCAACGTTCACTCGCGTTACGGCCTGCATACTCGCCAAGTCACCTACGTGACCTTCTACACCGAAGGCTTCAGCCGCCTCGCTCCCTGTGCGACTGCTCCGATTGCTACCGGCCGGAGCGATAGTGGCCGGGTGGGATTCGCACCCACTGGAAGACCGTGCCTTTGCACGGCGCACTGACAGCTTGACCCTAAACGACCGGAACC
>PKWJ01000037.1:170133-180323 GCA_003132025.1 Gammaproteobacteria bacterium | reverse complement strand
GCCTGCCGCGACGCTCACGCACTCGGGCGCGACCGAGCCTGCCGCGGCGCCTGCTGCGGCCGCCGCACGCGAGGCGGTGTCGATGAGCGCTATGCCGGCGCCGGAGCAGCCGTCGCCCGCGGAGGCGCCGCTGGCAGCGGAGCCGTCCGCGGCGCTGGACTGGTCCAGCATTGTCGCGTCGCTGGACTTGCAGGGTTTGCCGCGCGAACTGGCGAGAAATTGCGCCTTAGTTGACCGCGAGGGTGCGTTGGTGCGACTGGCGCTTGATCCGCGCAGCGCCTCGATGCGTACCCGCGCCCTCGAAGATAAGCTGGCGCAGGCGCTGGCGCGTCATTTCGGTAGCCCGGTGCGGCTGCAATTCGAACTGCGCGATGATACGCACGAGACGCCAGCGCGTTCGGCCGAGCGAATCGAGTCGCAGCGGCGGCAGCAGGCGCAGATAGCGTTCGAGGCCGATCCGATCGTGGGCACATTTAAAGAGCGCTTCGGCGCAAGCGTGCTGCCGGAGTCCGTGCGGCCCGCAAAACCGGGCGAGTGAGGTGAGGCATGGCTAACATGAACCAGTTCGTCAAACAGGCGCAGGCGCTGCAGGCCAACATGCAGAAGGCGCAGGCCGAGATCGCCAATCTCGAGGTCACCGGCGAGTCCGGCGGCGGCATGGTCAAGGTCGTGATGAGCGGGCGACACGAGGTCAAGCGCGTGCAGATCGAGCCGTCCATCATCGGCGACGATCGCGAGATGCTCGAGGACCTGATCGCCGCCGCGATCAACGACGCGGTGCATCGCCTGGAGAGTGCCTCCCAGGCCAAGCTGTCGGCGGCGATGGGTGGCCTGTCATTGCCGCCGGGCGTCAAGCTGCCGTTCTGAAGCACTGTACTGACGATGAAACATTCGCCCGCCCTGGCGGCCCTGATCGAGGCGCTGCGCAGCCTGCCCAGCGTCGGGCCGAAAAGCGCGCAGCGCATGGCGTTCCATCTGCTGCAAACCGGCCGTCCCGCCGGCCGCGCGCTCGCCAATGCGCTGAATGTGGCGCTCGATTCGGTGGGCCGCTGCGGCCGCTGTCGCATGCTGACCGAAGGGTCGCTGTGTGTGATCTGCGCCAACTCGCAGCGCGATGCTTCGCTGGTATGCCTGGTCGAATCCCCGGCCGATGTGGTGGCCATCGAGCAGTCGGGCGGCTATCGCGGGCGTTATTTCGTACTCATGGGGCACCTGTCGCCGCTCGACGGCATTGGTCCCGATGAACTCGGAGTGCAGGATTTCGAGGCGCTGCTCGATCGTGGCGGGGTGGCCGAGGTCATTCTTGCAACCAACCCCACGGTCGAAGGGGAGGCAACGGCGCACTTCTTTTCGGAACTGGTGCGCGCACGCGGCGTGGCGGCGAGCCGCATCGCGCATGGCGTGCCGGTGGGCGGGGAACTCGAGTACGTCGATGGCGGCACGCTGGCGCACGCGATGGCCGGGCGTCAGGCGCTGAGCTAGACGGCTGCCCGACTGGCGCGTCAGCGCCGCCTGCGTTCCCCGGCCGCCGTCCGCTCCGCGCTCAGCCGCTCATACAGGCGGCGCAGGCGGCGGTAGCTCTCATAGCGCCGCGCGCTGAAGGTGGTGCCCACGGCCGCGCGCACCGCGCACTCCGGCTCGCGCATGTGGCGGCAGTCGGCGAAGCGGCACTGCGGCGCCAGCGCCTCGATTTCAAGGAAGCCCAGATCGGAGCGCTCCAGGCGATCGATCGCTGGCGCGAAGTCGCGTACCCCCGGGGAGTCGATGATCTCACCGCCGCCCGGGACCTGGTACAGGCGCGTGGCGGTGGTGGTATGTCGGCCCTCGTCGTCGCGAAGCAGCTCACCGATGGGCGCATCGCTCGCGGGTACCAGCTGGCGCAGCAGCGATGATTTACCCACTCCGGACTGGCCGACCAGCATGGCTGTCTGTCGGGGCAGCACTGCCGACAGCTGATCCAGTGCGGTCTGCTGCTGGGCGGAGACCCGCAGGCAGCGGTAGCCGGCGGCGCTGAGGTCCGCCAGCTGCCGTTCCGTCTCGGCATCTACCGGCAGCTCCGACTTGTTCAGCACCACCGCGGCCGCCAGGCCGCCGCATCGCGCGGCGCACAGGTAGCGATCGACCACGAAGAAGTCCGGTTCGGGCACCGGTGCGATCACCACCAACAGCAGCGACAGGTTGGCGGCGATCAGCTCGCTGCCGCCCCGGGCGTTGGAGCGATACAGGGCGCTGGTGCGCGGCTCCACCGCCACCACATTGAGTTCGCCGTGGCGGGTATCGAGTTCGCAGCGCACGAAATCGCCGCAGACTATCGACAGTTCGCGGCGCGCCGGGCGCGCAACGGCTTCGCTCCCGTCGTCGGCGCGCACCTGCAGCAATCGGCGATGTATGACTGTGACTCGGGCGACCGACATTCCTTGCTATGATGCCCTAACTGTCGGGGCAACGAGGAGCTATGGCGAATCACGAGTATCTGATCTGGATCGACTTGGAGATGACCGGGTTGATGCCGGACACAGATCAGATCATCGAGATTGCCACGGTGCTCACCGACAACAACCTCAACGTGGTCGCCGAAGGCCCGGATCTGGTGATCCAGCAGCCGGAGGAGGTCCTGGCGCGCATGGATTCCTGGAATCAGCGCCAACACGGCGGCTCCGGCCTGCTGACGCGGGTGCGCTCGAGCCGTATGACGGCGACCGAAGCCGAGCGTCAGACGCTGTTGTTCCTGAGCACCCATGTGCCGCCAGGTGCGTCGCCGATGTGCGGTAACGGTATCTGCCAGGACCGGCGTTTTCTTGCACGATTGATGCCAGATCTGGAGAAGTTCTTTCACTACCGCAATCTTGACGTCAGCACTCTGAAGGAGCTGGCGCGGCGCTGGATGCCCGCCATGGCCAGCGGCCACAACAAGGAATCGGCGCACCTGGCGCGCGCCGATATTTACGAATCCATCAGCGAACTGCGCTATTACCGCGAGCACATGTTCGTCAAGCCCTGACCGTCGCAGGCCGCGGCCGCCTGGCTCGGCGCGCGGTTGCGAGAACCACGACACTAATTCCATCCAAGGCTGCGGCTATCTCGAAGCCTCGCATGCTATAGTCGATGCATGCTCTGTGAAGCTGACATCAAGGTGTCATGGCGGGCGCGGCCCCGAGGTTTCGTCGCGCTGATGAGCCTGTATGAGAGCAACTACCTGCGCTTCCTGCATCTGGCGGGAGATCCGACGCGCCTGTCCGGTACGCTGATCTCGCGCGTCGACGGCGACTGTGAATTGCGTCTCGCGGTGCTCGAGCACATGCCTTACACCAGCGTGCTGACCTTGACCTACCTTATACCGTCGAGTGACAGCGGCTCCTTCGAGCGGCTGCCAGACCTCAGGTTGCGCGCCTATCACGACGCGCGACTGCTCGAGGCGGAGCAGTTCCGGCAGCAGCAGCCAAAGGAACATAACACTCGGCGGCGGGATCCCCTGCAGGGGGAACGTGAACTGCATCAGCGTTGGACTCGCAACATGATGCTAAATAAGTGGCTGGAATACTGCGTAGAGCGGGGCCACAGGTTCACGATCTAGGGCTTTAACGAACGGCTCGCGGACGGTGGCCCGTGCGCATCATGGCGCCACTAATGAAGCTGATCTCACAACTGGGTTTCCTGCGACTCGGCGCGGAGACTAATAAGCTCGAGGTCGACGACGACCGCGTGCTGCATCTGTTTCGCAATCGCGCTGAACTGAAGAAATCCCATATCTCGCTGCAGGATGAGGTGCAGCGCCTGAAGGATCGCGTCAAACAGCAGGAAGGCGCGACCGCGCGCGTGCAGGAAATGCTGCAGGGCCTCGAGGGTCGGCTGTCGCAACCGGAATCGGGCTATCCGACGCTGGTGTTTTACCAACTGCGCGAACTATGGAATCTCGGTCGCACGCTGCTGACGCAGTTCGTGACCGAACTCGCCGCCCAGCAGGAGGAGCGCGAGCGCCGCGCCTTCTTTGCCGAGCACAACCGCCAGCAGTTTGAGCGTCGTCAGGGCATCGAGGCCAAACTGCGCGAGGCGGAGAACAAAGCCGTTGCCGCGCGCGATGCGGTTGCGCAGCTGGACCAGGAAATCGCGCGTCTGCGCCAGTTCTGGCATTTCTTCAAGCGTCGCACGCTGCGGCAGCGGCTGCAGACTGCCAGTTTGCAGTCGATGCTGTGCATGCAGGATCTGGAGACCGCGCGCGGCGCGCGCGATGCGCTCGACGCGGAACCCACCCCCGACTTCGGCGGCCTGTCGATCGACGCGCGCCGCGCGATCAACCAGGCGACCATCGCCTACGCGCAGCTGCTGGTCGAGCGCCTGTCGCGCACGCCACTGATGGAGCTGGCGCGCACGGCGTCCGGACGGCGCGAACCGCCGCGGGACGAATACGGCGATCGGGCGCGCTGCGAGGCCACCATGGCCGCGATCGTGCAGGGGCGGGCGCTATTGCAGCAGCGTGGCACGCTGTCGCAGGAGATCAAGCAGCGCTCCGAGCGCGTACGCGAGCTGGCGAAATATCGCAGCGCGGGCGAGACGGTGCCGACGGCCGAGAGTCTCGCAGTCGTGGCCGACGGCTCGAAGGTGCTGTCCGACGATCTGTGGGAGATTTACCGCGTACTGCTGCGCTAGGGTGAGCCGGTCTTGTCCCTGGCGGTCGCGGCCGGGGTCTGCTGCGCCACCGCCGGCGCATTGCGATTGACATCGCTCGCCACCGCGTCCGCCATGATATCGCTTGCTTGCGCCAGAATGACATCCGGCTCGTCGGTGATGCTGATGTCCTCGACCGTCTTCCACGCCGGCAGCCCATCGGCGCTGCGGCGCGTGTTTTCCTGCGTCAGCCGAGCCAGGTCCTGCGCCGTGCGCTCCTGCTGGCGTTTCTTCAGATTGAGCGACAGCGTCTTTTCCTGGCGCGCGCTGTCGAGCGAAGTCAGGCTCGCAAGCAGCCACTGATAATCCGCATTGTGCATGGCGCGAGCGCTCTCATCGCCCGCCAGCGCCTGCACCAGGCTGGGCGCGGGAACCAGAGCCCGGAACGGAACCGCGGCAATCCGGTCCCAGGGCAGCGCATGTTCGAGCACGCTCTCGCCGACATCCTCAGTGCTGATCGGCGAGGGCAACGCGATATCCGGGGCGACGCCCCGCAGCTGCGTGCTCTCGCCGGTGACGCGATAGAACTTGCCGATCGTCACCGTCACCTGTCCCTCGGTGGGGCGCGAGGACCAGCGATCCAGTGGAATCACGCTCTGTACGGTGCCCTTGCCGAACGTGGTCTGACCGATAATCACGCCGCGATGGTAATCCTGGATCGCGCCGGAGAAGATCTCGGACGCCGAAGCGCTGGTTCGGTCCACCAGTACCGCCAGCGGCCCGGTATAGGCCGGTCCCGGATCGGGTTCATCCAGCACTTCGAGTTGGCCGGCGGTGTCGCGCAGCTGCACCACCGGGCCGTGATTGATGAACAGGTGCGTGAGCCCGATCGCCTCGGGCAGGTAGCCGCCGCCGTCACCGCGCAGATCGAGCACCAGGGCGTCGATGCCGCCGCCGGCCGCCAGCTCCTGCAGCAACCGCCGCACATCGTGCGTGGTGCTGCGGTTGTTGGCGTCACCGCCGCTGGCCGCATCCATGTCGTTATAGAAGCTCGGCACGGTGATGATGCCGATCTTATAGGGATGGCCGTCGCGCTGTAGTGTCCGCACTTCCTTCTTGGCCGCCTGGTTGTCGAGCGTCACCTTGTTGCGCGTAAGCTCGACGATGCGCTCGGCGGTCCCGGGTGTCGCTCCGGCGGGCAAGATCTGCAGCCGCACGATGGTCCCGATCTTGCCGCGGATCTGCTGCACGACGTCGTCGAGGCGCCAGCCGATCACGTCGGTCATGGGGCCGTCGTGGCCCTGTGCCACTCCGGTGATGCGATCATTGGGTTTGATGCTGCCGTCGGCGGCCGCCGGGCCGCCGGGCAGGATGTTGGTAACGGAAATGTAGTCGTCGGTGAGCTGCAGCGAGGCGCCGATGCCCTCATAGCTCAGGCTCATCTGGATGCGATATTCCTCGGAGCTGCGCGGCGAGAAATAATTGCTGTGCGGGTCGTAAACCGCGCAGTAGGCATTCATCAACGACTCGAATACGTCTTCCGGTGAAATCTTGTCAAGCCGCGACAGCACGCGCTGGTAGCGCTTGCGCAGCAGCTCGGCGCTCTCGCTCCAGCTCTTGCCGGTCAGCATCTGCGTGATGGCGTCGTTTTTGACGCGCAGGCGCCACAGCTCGTCCATCTCGGCCTGCGTGGCAGGCCAGCTGGTGTGCTCGCGATCGAAGTTGAAACTCTCGTCCAGCGTCCAGTCCGGCTCGGTGTCCAGCAGCTTGAGCGCGTAATTGATGCGCTCGCGATTGCGTTGCTGGAATACACTGAAGATCAGATATGCCGGATCCATCTCCCCGGTATGGATCATGTCGCCGAACTTGGTCCGATAGCGCTCGAAACCACTCACGTCGCTGGCGAGGAAGTAGCTGTGCTGGCCATCAAGCCCGGTCAGAAAGCGCTCGAACACCATCGGCGAGAATTTGTCGTCGATCGCGATGTGGCGATAGTGGTTCTGTTCCAGAATGCTGGCAATGCGGGGCGCGAGCAGCCGCTCCTGCGGGGTCGGGCCGAGGGCCCCTTCGGGCAGCAAGCCGGTGGCAGCCGGCGCGCCGGTGGAACTGGCGGCGGTCAGCGCCAGCAGCCCCAGGGCGGCCAGTGCGAATGGCGCCAGGGTTTTGCGCCGGGGACGAGGCGTGTGCGACATGCTGCGTTTGGAACCTTGCTAGGCCTAGACTGTCATCAAGTTTGACAGCTTTGCACGCTGGATGTCAGTCGCGCTGCGATTCAACCGGGCGCCGGGCCAATTTAGGAGAAATGGCATGCGGCCGATGGCGGTATTGATCGGCATCATCATGGGTTCGGCGGTCGCCATGACGGTGTCATTGACCATGAGTGCGATCGTGTTTTTTCTGCTGCCGGAATATTCGGTCCGGCTGACCCCCGAGCGCTTGCCGCTGCTCAAAGGGCTGGCGTGGTCCTACGGTCTGGCGGCCGTGGGCGGGGCAAGCTTTGTCGGGGAATTGCGGCATCGGCGCTGGCGCTACGCCACGGAGATCGTGCTCGCGTCGATGCTGATTGCCCTCGGTATCACCTACTGGCCCTGAAAGCCGTACCGGCCCAGGGCTCGACCGGCTGCGCGTGGCGCCGCTGCGGGCCGCCTTGCCCCGAATCGCTGCCGCCAGGCGGTGGCTCTTCCGGCCCTGGCGCGTCAGGCGCGGCGCCGTTGGCCCCAGACATCATCCCGGGCAGTGCCCAGTCGGCAGTCGTACGGGTTGGCACCGCCGCCTTGGCGTGATTCATTGCCCACGCCGTGGTTGGTCACCAGCGCCAGTGCGATGTCCTTGAGCACCGCATCGCGGGGGCGAGGCTCGCGCTGCTCGGAGGCGATAATTCGCCAGTAATTTTCGGCTGTTTTCCCCATGGGTCACGTCCAGTTGAGCGCCTAGCGCGCAGGATATTTACGCGAGGATCAGCATCGCACGGTGCCGGCCGGCCCGTGATGCAGTACCGCCGGATCTGTGACGACAATCACGGTGAAAGCCGCAGTGGAATCAGTTATGTAACAGCCGGCGGCCGCCGCGCAGCAGCAACACGAACAGATACGGCCCAAGGGCGATAAACCACACCGCCTGCGAGCCGGACACCAGACCAATCACGAAGTCACGCCACAGCGCGAACACGCTGCCGTGGGCGTACGGACCCAGGGCGATCCGGCCGACTGCAAAGATCAGGCACGGCATGACGATCACGCCGATGCCGATGCACGCCGCGAGCATCAGTAGTTCGCGCCACAGGCCACGCGCGCCGCTGCCGAAGTCCCAGAAACGGCGCAATTGATCGTTCACGTGCGGATCCTTAGGAACAAATTTGGCCTGAGGGCTGCCCACGGGCTTTAGGCATAATAGCCGCCACATGGAGAAAATCAGAGCGGCTGTGGTCGGGGTGGGCTATCTGGGGCGCTTCCACGCCCAGAAATACGCGTCGCTCGATGATTGCCGGCTGGTCGGGGTGGTGGATAGCCAGCCGGAGACCGCCGCGCGGGTGGCCGATGAGCTGCAGACACCGGCCTACGGCGACTATCGGGCGCTGCTAGGCAAGGTCGATGCCGTCAGTGTTGTCACGCCGACGGCAACGCATTTCGACATCGCGCGTGCGTTTGTCGAGCACGGTGGCCACGTGTTGGTCGAGAAGCCGATGACCGAAACCACGGCCCAGGCCGAGCGGCTGATCGCGGCCGCGCGACAGTACGGCCGGTTGCTGCAAGTGGGCCACCTGGAACGCTTCAATCCGGCGATCCTGGCCGCCGAAGCGCTGCTGTCGCGACCGCGGTTCATAGAGTGCCACCGCCTGGCGCCGTTCAAGGAGCGCGGCACCGAGGTCAACGTGGTGCTCGACCTGATGATTCACGATATCGACCTGGTGCAGATGATCGTCGGCAGCCCGGTGGCAAGCCTGGACGCGATCGGCACACCGGTGTTTTCCCCGGAAATCGACATCGCCAATGCGCGCCTGCGTTTTGACAGCGGCTGCGTCGCCAACGTCACCGCCAGCCGTGTGAGCTTCAAGACCGAGCGTAAGCTGCGCGTATTCGTCGACGATGCCTACCTGTCGATCGACTTGCAGCAGAAGATATTGACGGTGATTCGCAAGCGCCCGGGCCCTGTGGCCGAGGGGCAAATGCCGGCGCAGATCGAAGAGCAGTCGTTCGATCAGGGCGATGCGCTGCTGGCCGAGATCCGCGCCTTCGTCGCGGCCATTCGCGGCGAGCAGCGCGTCCTGGTCAGCGGTGAGGATGGCTTGCGGGCGTTGCGTACCGCCATCAACATTGCCGAGCGCGTGAAGGGCGCGCAGGGCACAGCCACGGAAGCGCTCGCGTGAGCCATCCGGCGCGTGTCGTCACGGTGGCCGCGACTCAGTTTGCCTGCGGCTGGGAACTGCCTGCGAACCTTGCGCGCGCCGAGCGCCTGGTGCGCGAGGCGCACGCCCGTGGCGCCCGCGTGATCCTGCTGCAGGAGCTGTTCGCGACGCCGTATTTCTGCATCGAACAGGATGCACGACATCTGCAGCTCGCCCAGAGTGCCGATGACAGTCCGTTGCTGCGACGTTTCGCCGCGCTGGCGGCCGAGCTGGAGGTGGTGCTGCCCATCAGCTTCTTTGAGCGTGCGGGGAATGTCTATTTTAATTCGCTGGCGATGATCGATGCCGATGGGCGCCGGCTCGGCATCTATCGCAAGTCGCACATCCCGAACGGCCCGGGCTACCAGGAGAAATTCTATTTCAGTCCCGGGGATACCGGTTTTCGAGTGTGGGACACCCGTTACGGGCGGCTCGGCGCCGCCATCTGCTGGGATCAGTGGTTTCCCGAAAGTGCGCGCATCATGGCGCTGATGGGGGCCGAGCTGCTGCTGTATCCGACCGCCATCGGCAGTGAGCCGCCGCCGGCGCCGCCGGTGGATTCGAGACAGCATTGGCAGCGCACGCAGCAGGGCCATGCGGCCGCCAACCTGATGCCGCTCATTGCCAGCAACCGCATCGGCACCGAGTATTCGCTGCAGGATCCGCAAGGACTGCACCTTCGCTTCTATGGCTCCTCGTTCATCGCCGATGCCAGCGGCGCTCTGCTGGCCGAGGCCGGACAGGATGCGGAAGGGGTAATCACAGCCAGCTTCGACCTGGAACAACTGCGACGGGCGCGCGATAACTGGTTCGTATTTCGCGATCGCCGGCCGGATTTGTACGGGCCGCTGGGCAGTTTCAGCGGCCAGTGATGCCCGCTGCGGCGGCCACGCCGCCGCAAGCTGCAGCCGTCGCCGCAGCCGATGCAATATGTACTATCGTCATCTATTTGCAGTACGAACAGTAATGAAAATATACTGCGCGCAGTCGCGCCAGCACCGCGTCATGGTTCAATTCTCGGGGGTGTGTTAGTGGAACAGACGGGTAGTAACGGCGCACGTGCACGCGACAAACGCCCGGCCGGCTCCAGGCGCGAGCGCGCCGCCGGCGCCAAGGTGGATCTCGGGCCGTTGCCCAAGCTTCTGGGCTACAACCTGCGGCGCGCCAATCAGGCCTCCTGGCGCACCTACGTCAGCTTCAT
>PKWJ01000037.1:152274-170110 GCA_003132025.1 Gammaproteobacteria bacterium | reverse complement strand
GATCGAGCGCCGCCGCTCGACGCGTGATCGCCGGCGCCAGGGCATTTCGCTGACCGAATCGGGCACCGGAGAACTCGAGGCGCTGATGACGCAGGTGCGTCAACTCGAGCGGCACATGGCCAACCGATTCAGCAAAGCCGAGCTCGACCAGTTCTTGAGCTTCCTACATCGTATGTATTCGACCTGAAGGCCCCCAAACGACGCGCAATTCTTTGGATATATCGGACTATAGGGTTTGTTTTTCATTACGAAAAACGAACCCTATAGTCCGATATATCCCAGGCACCGGGTGCCGCTAGTCGGCGAGCAGCTCGGATAGAGACGCCGTAAGAGGCTTCATGAACCAGGCGCTGTCGGGCATGACCTTGACCGCCACGCCGTAGGACGCCAGCGTCTCGCTTACCACCGGTCCGACCGCGGCCACGTTGGTCGCGGCCAGTGCGGCGCGCACCGTTTCGACCGGCGCGGCGCGAAACAACCGCTCGACCTGCGCTTTGCTGGTGAAGGCAATGGCATCGACCTCACCGCGACGCATGCGCTCGAGCAACTCCTGCACCGCAGCCTCGGTGGCAGCGTCGGCGTACCGGTACGGTGCCACCGTGCTCACCCGTGCGCCGGCGCTGGTGAGGAATTCGATCAACGGTAGATTCGGCTCAGCGCCGTACAACTGCACTCCCACGCGCCGCTGATGCAGATCCAATGCGCGCAGGGCCTCGATGATTCCCGCGCTGGTCGGAACCGCGGCCGGCAGATCGCTGTTCAGGCCAAGTTCGCGCAGCGCCCGTGCCGGCTTGGGGCCGCGCGTTATCTTGCGCATCTGCTGCAGGGCGCCGAGGAACGGCGTTCGCAGCGTCGGCTGGTGCCGATCGATGCAGCTCAGCAGGCGGCGCAGACCCTCGCCGGTGAGCAGAATCAGATCGTCGAAGCCGCCGGCGGCCGCAGTGCGGATCCAGGCCAGTACCGGCGCCGGATCCGCGGCATCGATGATCTTCACCAGCGGATAGCGCAATACCCGCGCGCCGCGCCGCTCGAGCAGCGCCGCAAACACATCGAGTTCACGCGCCTCGGCGATGGCGATCACCCGTCCGGCGAGCGGTGCAGTCATTTCGCGGGCCCGGCGCGCTCCCAATCGAACTTCGGCAGCGCGTGGAAGGCCTGCGTGAGCTTTTCATTCCAGCGCCGGCATACGCTGCGCAGCAGTGCTGAGTCGGCATCGAGCGCGAGCTGGTGTGAGAATTCCATCGCATCCTGTGGGTAGATCGCCAGTTCCAGCGGCGGACCGACCGACAGATTGGATTTCATCGCGGCGTCAAACGAGATCAGGGCCAGCCGCGCGGCATCGTCGAGCGACAGGTCGCCAGCGGCCAGCCGCGACAGGATCGGCTTGCCGTATTTGAATTCGCCCAGCTGCAGATACGGGGTCTCCCAGGTCGCGGCGACGTAGTTGCCTTCCGGATACACCAGATAGATCTCTGGTGGCTGGCCGCGGATCTGGCCGCCGACGATCAGCGTGGCACGTAGATCGGCCACGCTGCCGCCGAGCGTCGACGCGTAATGCTGCACAACGGTGCACAGGACCTGGCCCACATAGCGCGCCGCCTCGAAAACGTACGCCGCCGTCCCCAGGTTCTCGGTCGGTTCGGTCGCCGCCAGATCGCGTCGCAGATTGTCGAGCACTTCCTGGGTGGTGGCCAGATTGCCGGAGGTTAGGACCACCAGCAGCCGGTCGGACGAGGGCTGAAAAACATGCATTTTCCGGTAGGTGCTGATGTAGTCAACGCCGGCCGTGGTGCGCGAGTCGGAGGCGAACACCAGGCCGTCACGGAGTTTCAGTGCGAGGCAGTAAGTCATTGCAAGTCCATCGTGCCGCTCCCCGGTGCACCAGGAACGGGCGTTAGTTTAGCCAATTGGTACATTTTTCATGCCGACGCCGACGGTTGTTCATTCGCCACCCGCGCCCTGCTACTGTAGCTCCAAGACAGTCAAACAGGGGCCTGGCAAATCGCATGCGGATTGCCTGGGAAGAGTATCCGGCGTCGGCGAGCTTCGATGAGCTGATCGGGCCCGGCGGTGCGCCGCGACCCGCCGCCACCGCCCTGATTGAATTTCTCTCGGAGCTCGGTCCGGAAGAACTTGCGACGCGCCAGAAAGCCGCCGACGTGGCCATCCGCAGCATGGGCATCACCTTTACCGTCTACCACGAGGAGGGCGGCTCGATCGATCGCGCCTGGCCGCTCGACATCATTCCGCGGGTGATCGCGCTCGACGAGTGGCGGCGCATCGAAGCCGGGCTGCAGCAGCGCGCCCAGGCGCTGAACATGTTCATTGACGACATCTACCACGAGCAGCGCATCGTGCGCGACCGGGTGTTCCCACGAAGTTACCTCACCGATTCGGCCAACTTCCGTTCGCAGTGCGTCGGCATTCACCCGCCGCAGCACATCTGGGCACACGTCTGCGGCTCGGATCTGGTGCGCGGTGCCGACGGCACGGTGTACGTGCTGGAGGACAACCTGCGCGTGCCCTCCGGTGTGTCGTACATGCTGGAGAACCGGCAGGTGGTCAAACGGGTGTTTCCCGAGGTGTTCGAAGCGGCGGGGATCCTGCCGGTCGACGACTATCCGTCGCAGCTGTTCGACATGCTGCGCGCCCTGGCGCCCGCCGGGGTGGAGCAGCCGGAGGTCGTGGTGCTGACGCCGGGAATTTATAACTCCGCCTACTTCGAGCACTCCTATCTGGCGCATCAGATGGGCTGCGAGCTGGCGGAAGGGCGCGACCTGGTGGTGGGCGACGACGACATCGTCTACATGCGCACCATCGTCGGCTGGCAGCGGGTCGATGTGATCTACCGGCGTGTGGACGATCTGTTTCTCGACCCGGAGGTATTCCGCGCCGACTCCACGCTCGGCGTACGCGGCCTGATGCGCGCCTGGCGAGCCGGCAATGTGGCGCTGGCGAATGCTCCGGGCGCCGGGGTGGCGGACGACAAGCTGGTGTATACCTTCGTGCCGGCGATGATCCGCTATTACCTCGATCAGGATGCCATTTTGCCCAACGTACCGTCGTTTCTGTGCGCCGATGGCCTGCAATGCGAGCACGTGCTGGCGAATCTGGCGACACTGGTGGTCAAGCCGGCCAATGAATCGGGCGGCTACGGCATGCTGATGGGCCCTAAATCCACCGAGGCCGAACGAGCGCAGTTTGCCGCGCTCATCCGCCACAATCCGCGCAATTACATCGCGCAGCCGGTGATCAGCCTGTCCACCACCCCGACGCTGGTGGAAGGCGGCATCGAGCCGCGGCATCTGGATCTGCGCCCCTTCATTCTCTCCGGGCGCGAAGTGCAGGTGACCACGGGCGGCCTGACGCGGGTCGCTATGCGCAAGGGATCGCTAGTGGTGAATTCCTCGCAGGGCGGCGGCAGCAAAGACACCTGGATAGTCGACACCTCGGCCGACCATGCTTTCGCGCGTAGCTGACAATCTCTACTGGATGGCGCGCTACCTGGAGCGCACCGAGAATCTGGCCCGGCTGGTGGACGTCAGCGCCGGCCTGATGCTCGACCTGCCGCAGCGCCTGAGTCCGGGCTGGCGGCCGCTGATCAAAATCACCGGCAACGAGAGCCTGTACGCCGATCAGGAGCGTGACTACGGCGAGAAATCGGTGGTCAAGTTCATCGTCGCCAATGCCAAGAATCCCGGATCGATGCTGACTTCCATCGCCCGCGCCCGCGAGATCGCCCGCACCGTGCGCGACATCCTGCCGCGCGAGGTGTGGGAGCAGATCAACGAACTCTACCTGTATGTGGGCGAGCATGCCGCCGAAGCCTCGGCCAGGCGCACGCGCTACGGCTTTCTCGATCGCGTCACCAACGCCACTCATGCGCTGACCGGCATGTTCGAGGGCATCTTCAACGAAGGCGATGCGTTGTCGTTCCTGACCCTGGGTCGCAACATCGAGCGTGCCGACATGACCAGCCGCATCGTGGACGTGCGCGCCGCGGCGATGATGACCGGGCCGAGTGCGGCGGAGTTGGGCCCGTTCGAGACCGTGCTGTGGATGGGCGTGTTGCGCTCGCTGTCGGGCTATCAGATGTACCGTCTGAAGACGCGCGAGCGCGTGTATGGCGCCGGGGTGGTGCGCTTCCTGCTGGCCGATGAACAGTTTCCGCGCGCCTGCGTGTGCTGCCTGCGCCGCGCCGAAGAGGTGCTGCATCGACTGCCGAACAGCGAGCCGTTGCTGCGGCGCGTGTCGCGCATGCGGCGCGCGGTACACCACACGCACTTCGAGGCACTGGAGCAGGGCGAGCTGCACGAATTCATCGACCGGCTGCAGGTCTCGCTGGCCCGCACCAACGACGAGCTGGCGCGCATCTACTTCATCGGTCACAGCGCGCCGTTGGCCGAGATCGCGCCGATAGTGCCATATCAGAACCAGAGCCAGAAGCAGAATAAGCAGATATCGGCGTAGCCGGCATCGAGACCGGCCGCGTTAGCGCCGAGCAGGCGACATCTCGCCGGCATGATCGAGCGCGCCTGGGTGTTTATCCCGTAGTAGTCTGTGTAAAAATGCGCTCGAGGTGTGACCATGCAGCGACAGCGGAACAGTAGTGGCTAGAATCTACGCGGGTTTGACGACCTCGCATGTGCCGGCGATCGGTGCTGCACTCGACAATGGCAAGGCGCAGGACCCGTATTGGCGCCCGCTGTTCCAGGGCTACGAATTCGCCCAGCAGTGGATCCGCGACAATCCGCCTGACGTCGTGATCCTGGTCTACAACGATCATGCCACGGCGTTTTCGCTCGAGATCATCCCGACCTTCGCGCTCGGCTGCGCCGAGGAATTCGCCCCGGCGGACGAAGGCTGGGGTCCGCGCCCGGTACCGGTGGTCAAGGGAGATGCGCGCTTCGCGGCCCATATCGCGCAGTCGGTGATCCTGGATGAGTTCGACCTCACGATCGTCAACAAGATGGACGTCGACCACGGTCTGACGGTGCCGCTGTCGCTGGTGTTCGGCGCGCCCGCGGCGTGGCCCTGCCGCGTGATTCCGCTGCCGGTGAACGTGGTGATGTATCCGGCGCCCACCGGCAACCGCTGTTTCAACCTTGGCCGCGCGCTGCGTAAGGCGGTCGAGTCTTATCCCCAGGATCTGCGGGTCATGGTCTGGGGGACCGGAGGCATGTCGCACCAGCTGCAGGGGCCACGCGCGGGACTGATCAACCAGCCCTGGGACGCGCGATTCCTGGATAGCATCGGCCCGGATCCGCAGGCGCTGGTGCGCATCGGGCATCTGGAATACCTGCGCGAGGCGGGCTCGGAGGGCATCGAGCTGGTCATGTGGTTGATCATGCGCGGCGCGCTGGATGACAATGTGCGCACCGTGCGCCGCTTCTACCACGTGCCGGCCTCCAATACCGCGGTCGGCCATCTGATACTGGAAAATTGCGAACCGTAAGCCGATGCCTGGTGGCGCATGAAAGTCATTCTCGTGGGAGCCGGCGCGTTCGGCGTCAAACACCTGGAAGCGATGGCGAAGATCGATGGCATCGAAGTGCTGTCGCTGGTCAGCCGCGACCCGGCGACTACGGCCGAGGTCGCCAAGAAATGGAAGATCCCGCATTGCACGACCGATCTGGCGCAGGCGCTGGCGCAGCCGGGCGTGGCGGCAGCAATGCTGTGCTCGCCGACCCAGCTGCACGCGCAGCAGGCGGTGCAGTGCATGCGTGCCGGCAAGCACGTGATGATCGAGATCCCGATCGCCGATTCGCTCGCGGATGCGGAACTCGTGGTCAGGACGCAGCAGGAGACCGGCGTTACCGCGATGGGCGGGCATACGCGCCGCTTCAATCCCAGCCATCAGTGGATCCACAAGCGCATCCACGCCGGCGACCTCAAGGTGCTGCAGATGGACGTGCAGACCTACTTTTTCCGCCGCACCAACATGAACGCGCTCGGTCAGCCGCGCAGCTGGACCGATAATCTGCTGTGGCACCACGCCTGCCACACGGTCGACCTGTTTCAGTACCAGACCGGCCAGCAGGCCTCGCAGTACTACGCGCTGCAGGGGCCAACCAGTCCGACCCTGGGCATTGCAATGGACATGAGCATCGGCCTGCGGGTGCCATCCGGCGCCATCTGCACCCTGTCGCTGTCGTTCAACAACGACGGGCCGTTCGGAACTTTCTTCCGCTATATCTGCGACCAGGGCACGTATATCTGCCGTTACGACGATCTGTTCGACGGCAATAACAGCCCGATCGATGTGTCCAAGGTCGATGTGTCGATGAATGGCATCGAATTGCAGGATCGCGAGTTCTTCGCCGCCATCAGGCAGCAGCGCGAACCCAATGCCAGCGTGGCGCAGTGCCTGCCGGCGATGCAGACGCTTGCCAAGCTGGAGAGTTGCCTGCAGAAAGGCTAAAGGAGTAGGCGCGCCGATGATCATCGATTGCCACGGCCACTACACCACCGCGCCAGGTGAGCTGCACGTTTTTCGTGACGCGCAGCTCGCCGCCTTGCGCGACCCGCGTGGCGTCGTCGTCGAGGCACCGCGTATCAGCGACGATCAGATCCGCGACAGTCTGGAGAAGGCGCAGATCAAGCTGCAGCGCGAGCGCGGCAGCGACCTGACCATCTTCTCGCCGCGGGCCTCAGCCATGAGTCACCACCTGGGAAACGAGGCGGCGAGCCTGCAATGGGCGCGTGTCTGCAACGACCTGATTTACCGTGCCTGCGAGCTGTATCCGGACAACTTCGTCGGCGTGTGCCAGTTGCCGCAGTCACCGGGAGTCGCGCCGGGACGCAGCGCCGCGGAGCTGGAGCGCTGCGTGCGCGAACTGGGATTCATCGGCTGCAACCTGAATCCGGATCCATCAGGCGGCTACTGGACCTCACCGCCCCTTAGCGATCGGCAGTGGTACCCGTTGTATCAGAAAATGGTCGAACTGGACGTGCCGGCGATGGTGCACGTCAGTTCCAGCTGCAATCCCAATTTTCATGGTACCGGCGCGCACTATCTGAATGCCGATACCACCGCGTTCATGCAGTTCCTGACCTCGGATCTGTTCAAGGACTTTCCGACACTGCGTTTCATCATTCCGCACGGCGGCGGTGCAGTGCCCTATCACTGGGGCCGCTATCGCGGACTTGCGCAGGACATGAAACGCCCGCCGCTCGAGGAGCTGTTGAAGAACGTCTATTTCGACACCTGCGTCTATCACCTGCCGGGCATCGAACTGCTGTTCAAGGTGGTGCCGGTGGAGAACATACTGTTCGGCTCGGAGATGGTCGGCGCGGTGCGTGGCATCGATGTGCGTACCGGGCAGTACTATGACGACACCAAGCGTTACGTCGATGCGCTCGCGCTCAGCGAGGCCGATCGGCAGCTGGTGTATAGCGCCAATTCGCGGCGGGTATTTCCGCGGCTCGACGCGCTGCTGAAGAAACGCGGTCGCTGACCTTCTCGCCGCGGATCGCGCGCGCTACCGACGGCCGTCCCAGACTGCCCATGGCACCAGCACCTGCCCCTGCATCAGCGCCCGCGCGGTGCGCAGGATGCCGGAGCGGCCGACGACGAAGTTCTCGCCGCTGCCCGTGACTTCCAGCGTCACGGTGAATTCGCCGCTGGGGTGCTCGACCGACAGCACGCGCGGGGAGCCGTGCGGGATCCTCGCGATGCCTTCCGCCACCGAGCCTGGCATGACGCAGGCGGTGGCGACGCTCACGGCACCGAGTACTCCGATCGCGGTGTGACAGCGGTGCGGAATGAAACTGCGAGTGCAGACGTGGCCGCCCGCCTGCGCCGGTGCGATCAGCGCCATCTTCGGCACCACCTTGTGGCTGACGTCGCCCAGCCCCATAAGCACGCCCGCGGCCAGCCGCAGCTTCTCCAGCCGTGCCTTGAAGTCATGGTCGGCGTCGAGTTGCGACGGCGACTCGTAGCCGGTCTTGCCGAGGGAGCGCGCGGCGAGCACCACCACCGGCATGCCGTTGTCGACGCAGCTGACGTCGATGTCCTCGATGCGATCGCGCGCGCGCCCGGTCGGCAGCAGCGACTCGCAGACCGAGCCCGCGGTGTCCAGGAAGTCGATAGTGATTGCGGCCGCCGTGCCCGGCACGCCGGCGATCGCAGTGGTGCCGTCGTAGCGTACCTGGCCATCGGGGGTCGGCACGGTGGCGAGCGCGAGATTGCCGGTGTTCACCATGTAGATCGACACCCGGGTGGCGGGATCGGAAGCCACCACCAGACCGCGTTCGATCGCAAACGGTCCGACTCCGGCCAGCATGTTGCCGCAATTCGGGCTGACGTCCACCCGCGGCTGATCGATCAACACCTGGGCGAACAGAAAGTCGACGTCGACGCCGGGGCGCTGCGATTTCGACACGATCGCGGCCTTGCTGGTCAGCGGCTCGGCGCCTCCCAGGCCGTCGATCTGGCGCGGATCGGGCGATCCCATGACCGCCAGCAGCACGCGGTCGCGCAGCGCGGGTTCCTGCGGCAAGTCGGACGCCAGAAAGAACGGGCCCTTTGAGGTGCCGCCGCGCATGAGCGTGCAGGCAATCGCTGTCTGTGGGGCTGGCATGCGGCTAGCCATCCGCGGCTTTTAGCGGTACTCGAGCCCCAGCGCCTTGAGCCGCTCGCGCATCTGGTAGATGTCGAGTCCCAGCTCGCCGGCCGCCAGCCGCCGGCGCTTTTCCTCTTCGCTCGCGACCCGCTGACCGGCGACCTTGGCGACCTGATCCGCCTGCGCGCCGCGTACCACCACCACGCCATCGTCATCGGCGACGATGGCATCGCCGGGCTTGACGCGGGCGCCGGCGCAGATCACCGGCACGTTGACCGCGCCCAGGCTGGCCTTGACCGTGCCTTGGGCAAAGATGGCCTTGGACCACACCGGGAAGCCCATCTGCGTCAGCACCGCGACATCGCGCACCCCGGCATCGATGACCAGTCCTATGACGCCGCGTGCCATGCATGAGGTGGCGAGCAGGTCGCCGAAATACCCATCCTCGCAGGGCGAGCTGGTGGCCACCACCAGCACGTCGCCGGGGCGACACACTTCGATCGCGACGTGCAGCATCCAGTTGTCGCCCGGTGGCACCAGCACCGTAATGGCGCTGCCGCAGATGCTGACCGGGCGGAAAATCGGGCGCATGTAGGAGGCCAGCAGACCGGTGCGTCCCTGGGCCTCGTGCACCGAGGCGACGCCGTACTCGCCCAACAACTTGAGATCGGCCGGCCCCGGGCGCGAGACTTCGCGGACGACTATGTGCTTGCCAATGGCGGCGCTCCCGGTTTGCCCGCCGCCGCAGCGGTTGGCACTGCGCCGGCGGGCCATGAGGATAAGACTAAGACAGGGAATTATATCGGGCGCGATCCAGGCTCGCCATGGCGAGCCGCATTGCGGCCGGCCCGCTCAGCGCTATGTCGCGAGCGCCTCGGACGTCTGCGCCGCGGCTGCGCCCTGGTCCAGATCCTGCGCCGTGCTTCTGACCAGATGTCGCAGCCACGCCAGTCCCAGATCCTGATCGCGATGATGGTGCCAGGCCGTGGCCTCGCGGATCGGCGGACACTTGAATGGCAGCGGCAGGATCTTCAGCGGCATATAGCTCGCATACAGCCGCGCCAGGCGCTGGTGCATGGTGGCGATGCGGGTAGTGCCGATCACGTACTGCGGCAGCACGTTGAATTCACCGACCACGACGTCGATACGGCGCTCATGACCCAGGCGTTCCATGTACAGCTCATCGACCGCGCGCCGACGTTGCGGATGCGCGCCGGGGCGTGCGACCACGTGGCGCAGTTCAAGATACTGCGCCTGCGTGATGTGCTGCCCCACCGTTGGGTGGTGGGCACAGGCCAGACACACGTAGTACTCGTCGAACAGCGGCTCGGACGGGTGCTCGCGCGGCAGGAATTCATCGGGCATCACCAGCAGGTCGATATCGCCATTTTCGAGTGCGGTTTCGGGTGACAGCCCGTGCGGAAGTATTTCGAAAGTCATGCCGGGGGCGATGCGCTCGGAACGCCGGGTGATCTCCGCCATCAGCACGGTGGAGACGTAGTCCGACATCATCAGCCTGAACTTGCGCCGCATGGTCGCAGGCTCGAAATTGGGGCGGTTGTCGAGCGTAGCTTCGGTGCGCATCAATAGCTCACGCACCGGCTGCGCCAGACTGGTCCCCAGCGGGGTGGGCACGAGCTTGCGCCCCACCTGAGTCAGTATCGGGTCGTTGAAGTAGCTGCGCAGGCGTGCCAGGGCGCAGCTCATCGCGGGCTGGCTCAGATTGATGCGCTTGCCGGCGCGCGTGGTGTTCTGCTCCGTCAGCAGCGCGTCGAGCGCCACCAGCAGATTGAGGTCAAAACGATTGAGTCGCATGGCGCGGGTTCGATTAATACTGTCAATCGATACAATTTAGAGTAATTATTTCCGCAAATCTACCCTGCGCGTTAATCTGCCTCCACGAGACTGCTACTTGGCGTTGCGTATAAGCAACATAGAGCAGCGCAGAGCCTGGTGATCGATAACCAGATGTTTGGAGGGGGATACAAATGGACTCTACTCATGTGTCGATGGCAGTGCGCGCATCGCTCGCCGCCCTGGCTGGAACCGCACTCGCTCTCTACGCACCGGCTGGCCTGGCGCAGCAGGTTGGGGGCAGCGCGGCCGCCGGGTCCACTGCGACGGAAAGCGGACAATTGGAAGAGATCCTGATCACGGCGCAAAAGCGCACCGAGAAGCTCGAAGACGTCCCGGTCGCGGCCAGTGTGGTGTCGGCCGACGTGCTGGCACAGCAGAACGTCAGCGACATCTCCGATATCAACAAGCTGGTGCCCTCGGTGCAGCTGAACGGAACCATCAATGGCCGCGTGCCGATGGGCATACGCGGCATCTCGAGCGTATCCAACGAGGGCACGGTCGGCATCTCGTCCGGAGTGGCCATCCAGGTAGATGGTGTGCCGGTGCCTTCCGATTCCTACGACGGCAACGACATCGTGGACGTGCAGAGCGTAGAGGTAC
Organism: Gammaproteobacteria bacterium; assembly: GCA_003132025.1. Classification (GTDB taxonomy): domain Bacteria; phylum Pseudomonadota; class Gammaproteobacteria; order Steroidobacterales; family Steroidobacteraceae; genus FEN-1191. The sequence goes on along the minus strand of PKWJ01000037.1, from coordinate 159,089 downwards.
TCAAAGGGCCGCAGGCGACCCTGGGCGGCCGTACTGCGGCCTCGGGTGTCATCAACATCGTGACGCGTGGGCCAACCGATACGCCGGCCGGAAGCGCCGACCTCACCTTCACAAATGATGGCGAGGTTCGGGCCGATGGCTTCCTGTCGGGACCGCTGAGCGACAAGATCCAGGGCAGCCTGGCCGTGTATGGGGCCAGCATCGACTACCCGATCAAGAATCTGGCCTACGACAGCAAGACCGAGCAGGACATGTCCGGTTTTCGCGCCAAGCTCAAGTTTCTGCTGACCGACAACTTCGACGCCACCGTCATGGTGCACCAGGCAGAGGATCGATCGACCGGGTTTAATTTCGTGTACATCTATGTGCCGCCCGGTGCATCGCTGATCGGCTCAAGCCAGGCGGTGGCTTTGCCGGGGATCACACCAAGCTGGAACAACCTCAACTACAAAAGTCCGGTGGACAGCGCCGGTGCCGTGCACAAGGACCAGGACGCCTCGGTAATCCTCAACTACCGATTCGGCAACGGCAGTACACTGACCTCGACCAGCGCCTACCAGCGCGAGACGCAGCTGCAGGTGCAGGACATCTTCGCGGTCGACGATTACTACTGGAACGTACTGACGCCCAATGGGCCGCCGTTTGGGCCGCCGTTCTTCAATACCCAGAGTCAGAACGAGACCGTCACGCAGGGTAGCGAGGAAATCAAATTGGCATCCGCCGTGGATCAGCCGCTGAGCTACCTGCTGGGTGTGTTCTATTCCGATACCAAGGTGGACGAGTTCTACGATCGCGCTCTGCCGCCGGCGCAGTACGTGGTGCGTCCGATTCCGACCACGGCCACCTATGACGTCTACGGTCGGGCCACCTGGAAGATCCTGCCCACCACCTCGCTGGTCGCGGGGCTGCGCTTCAATCACGACGAGTTGAAGTATGCCTATGGGGAAACCATCAACGTGGTGAGCTTCCCGACGGCGATCTACGGGCCGCTGTACAGCCAGGGCAGCAGCTCGTCGAACGTCGTCGTGGGCGACTTCAGCGTGCAGCAACAGATTACGGAAAACTCGATGCTGTACGCCACCTACGCCCGCGGCTACTCACCCGAGGCTTACAACACCTCGGCAGTGCTTTACCCGCAGCCCGGCAACCCCACTGCTGCCATTCCATTGCAGCCGGTCGGACAGGAGCACATCAATCACTTCGAGATCGGCTCCAAGGGCACTTACTTCGATCGGACGGTGATGCTGAACGTGGACGCGTTCGACACCATTTATCAGGATTATCAGATCCAGACCTACGCGGCGGTGGCAAACGTGCTCACTCCGCCGCTGAATCTGACATCAGCGGGCGAAGCCGAGACGCGCGGCGTGGAACTCGACACGCAGTGGGCGGCGACCCAGAACACGCGGCTGGATTTCAGCGCCGCCTACATCGATGCAACGTTCAAGGACTATCGCAACGCGCCATGCTGGGGCCAGCCGGGCGGCATCGTTCAATCCGCGGCGCAGGGCTGCACCCCGGAGACCATCAACGGCGTGGTGCAGGGGGTGCAGAACGTCGATGGCAAGACCATGCCGAACTCGCCCAAGTTCAAGGCGATTGCGGGCATCGAGCAGCGCGTGCCGCTGACCAGCCATCCCGATGCGCTGGTGCTCGGTGCCGATTACACCTATCGCACCTCGGCGCAGATGCTGGTCGATCAGAATCCCTGGGCGGTGCAGGGCGCGTTCGGAATTCTCAACCTGCGCGCCGGTCTGCAGTCCAACAGCGGCCGGTTCTCGATCACGGCGTTCGTCGATAACGTCACCAACAAGGTGTACTACGTCGACGTCGAGGACTTCTGGACCGGCCCCTGGGGTGGCCCGTCGGTCATCGGGCAGCCGGCCCGCGACGCGCATCGCTTTGCCGGCGTGAGACTGTCGGCCAGCATGTAACCACAGCGCTGGCGATCGACTAGACTTCCGCGCGGGGCGGCCGGTGGTCGGCGAATTCCGCACAGCGGCAGACACGCGGGGGATCTTGAGCGATATTTCACCGTGCCCGCCGACATCGCGTCGCGCCACGGCACTGCAGGGATGGCTACTGGTGAGCTGTGGCTGGCTGGCAGTGATGGCCAGCGCCATGCTGTCGCCAGTGTTGCCGCGCATGACGGCCTACTTCCAACACCAGCCGGCGGTCGATCTGCTGATCTCGCTGGTTGCGGGCCTGCCGGCGCTGTTCGTGGCGTTGCTCGCCTGGCCGTTCGGCATGCTGGGTGATCGCGTCGGCCACAAACGCGTGCTGTTCTGGGCCACCGTGGTCTATGGCGTGTTTGGAACCGCTCCGGTGTGGCTCTGGTCTTTGCCGCAGATCGTGATTTCGCGCGGCTGCGTCGGGGTCGCCGAGGCCGCGATCATGACCTGCAGTACCACCCTGATCGGCGATTACTTTGCCGACGGGCGGCGCGCACGCTACCTTGCGCTCCAGACCGGTACCGCGCCGCTGATGGCGATGACAGTCATCGCGCTGGGCGGAGCGCTGGGCGATGCGAACTGGCGCAATCCCTTCCTGGCCTATGGTTTCGGCTTCGCCCTGGCTCCTTTGACGGCACTGCTGCTGTGGGAGCCGACACGTGCTGGCAGCGCGCGCCTGTCGCGCGCGATGGACAGTGCGCAAACGTCAGCGCCGTTTCGCTGGGGTAAGCTGGTGCTGATCTGCGGCGTGACGCTGTTTGCGATGACGGCCTTCCTGATCACCGTGGTCCAGACTGGCTTCGTGCTTACCGAGCGCGGCCTGAGTTCGCCGGCCAAGATCGGTCTGTGGCAAGGTGTCGCCTCACTGGCCAATCCGCTGGGTGCACTGACCTTCGGCCTGGTGCGTTCGCGGGTGCTGGCGAAAGTCGGATCGAGCTTTGCGCTGCTCAGCGTCGGATTCTTCGTCATAGCGCTGTTGCCCGGTTGGCACAGCGCGGTGCTCGGAGCGGTGATCGCCAACTACGGCGCGGGAATGATCCTGCCGACGCTGATCACCTGGGCGATCGCCACGCTGCCCGCGGCACAGCGCGGCACCGGCACCGGCCTGTGGATGGCGGCCAGTTTCCTGGGCCAGTTCCTCAGCCCGCTGGTGGTGCTGGGCCTGCGACAGCTAACCGGAAGCCTGTCAGGGGCGATACTCGTGTATGCGCTGGCCTGCGCACTATCGGCGCTCACCGCCATCGCCTGCCTCATTGCCACGTCACGTACGCCTGCGCTTCCAGGGGTGGCGCCTCCGGCCCCATGAGTAGTCGCCGGCTAGTAGCCGCGATCGATCGTTACCGAGGCGCGCGCGCTCGGAGCGGCGGCCGCAGACGCGTCCGCGTCTCCAAGTGCGACGTAGAACCGGCTGAGCGGGTTGCGCTGTGGGTTGGAAATAATCGGCACGTACACGGTGATCTTGTCCGTTCCGGCGGGGATGCGTTCGATGCGCCGGCCGAGCGAGGCGTAGTCGACATCCGGCCGCGCTGACGCGCCCTCCGTCCACCAGCTGAAGCTGATATCGCCGTCACCGCCGTCGAGTCGACGCACCACGATACGCGCCGCCGGCTCGTTTCCGGCAACCTCGTAGCTGGTGGCGGCAAATTCCACCCGCGGCGCATTGGCTTGTATGACCGGTGCCGCTGGCACGCCCGCGAGCGCTGCACCGCTGACCGCAGCGACGCGACTGACCGGTTTGGCGCGAGCGCTCGGCGTCGCTGCCGGCGTCGGTGCGGGCGCGGGCGTCGCCAATGCGGGCGACGGCGCTGGCATGCCCTGCGCCGCAGTTGGTCCCTTGGCCAGCGGTGCTGCCGGCGCCGCCGACTCGTCAGATGCCCATATCGATTGCAGCTGCTGCCAGGTGCTGTGCGCGCCCGACAGCGCCTGTTGCCAGTTGGCAGCCGCCGGGTGCTCGAAGACGAATGCGAGCAGGAACAGGCTGAACAGCACCGCAGCCGCTGCCGCCGCTCGCTGCGGCCACTGGCGCGGCGGAGGCGCCGCCGTCAAGCGTGCCAGCGGCGGCAGATTCTCGGCGCCGTCGGCCACCCCGAGCTGCTGCAGCCACTTTTCCATCGTCATGTTGCGCTGCTCGCGACTCCAGGAAAGTCCGCGCCGCAATGCGCGCCAGTTGTCGCCGCGCAGTGCGGGAGGCCGCCGCGGCCGCATGCGCCGACCGCGCGCCACCAGCGATGAGCGCTGATCGAACGGATGCTTACCGGCGAGCAGCTGATAGGCGAGGCAGGCGAGGGCGTAGATATCGTCGCGTGGATCGGCACACCAGCCCTGCAGCTGCTCGCAGCTGGCGTACTGCGGGGTCGCTTGCCGATAGTCCCCGCCGGGGGACAGTTCGGAAATCCACGGTTCGCCCGGTCGCACCGCGCCGCTGCCAAAATCAAGTACGCGCACGTGACCGTCGCGGGTGATCATGATGTTGTGCGGCTTGAGGTCGGCATGCACCACGCCGCGCGAATGCGCATGGGCGATCGCGGCGCCGATATCGCGAATGATCGCCAGCGCGTAGCGGCGTGGCAATCGGCCGCCGGCACGCTTGTTCAACTGGCCGAGCCGCTCGCCGTCGAGCAGCTCCATCGAATAGAACGACGCGTCGCCTTCGCGATCGATGTCGTAGACGTTGATCACGTTGGGATGCGAGAGGCGCTGGGCGTTATGAAACTCGCGCCCCAGCGCATCGACACTGCCGGGCCGCGACGGGTCCGGCTGCACGATCTTGATCGCGACCCAGCAATCCACGACTCCGAGGCTGGTGCGATAGCGATCCCGGGCCTTGTAGACTGAGGCCATGCCGCCGCGCCCGAGTAGCTGCACCAGCTCGTAGCGATTGCGCAGCACGGTCCCGATCCCGATGGTCAGGGTCTCGCTGGGCGGCAGGGGCTCGCCCGTTTCTGCCGGCGTGACTTGCTCCGCGGATCGTTGTGGCTCGACTGCGACTCCGGAAGTGGCAGGGTTGCTGCTGGTCGCTGCGGTCGCACCGGGTGGTGGCGCTGTGCCCCTGGGTGGCGCGGCGGCCCTGGGCGGTGCGGCGGCCCTACGCGCTGTGGCGGCTCTGAGCGATGCGGCGGCCCTTTGTGGTGCAGCGGCGGCCTCTGGCGCGGGACCGTCGACGGCGCGTAACTCCCGCGTGTCCGATTCCTCGGACTCGTCGTTGTCATCCTCAGCGTCGGGTGGCCGAGTGCCCATTGCCTGCTCGATCTTTGCCTTGAGCTTCTGGAACTGCGGCGCCGGCATGCGGCCGAGACGGTAGTAGCGGTCGATCAGCCCCAGCAGCTGCGGGGCGGTCTCGGGCTCATCACGGCACAGTTCAAACACATGTCGTAGATAAACCTGTTCCTTGTAGACGCCGCTCAGGATCGAACTGACGAGCGCGCGTAGCGCGTCGTCGGCCTCGCTCACACCGGTATCATTGAGATCTACAGGGGCGGACATGATGTGCAGGATAGCGTTGTGCGGCTACAGCGATAACTGGCTCGGGGCGCGCTGCCGTGTGGGGAACATCCTACCCCGAGCGCCGCAATCAAGGCAGATAAAATGACTGTCGCGCCGGTGCGACAGCGCTGAACGCGAACATCTACCGCCGGATTTATCGTGTCGCCACATTTACTGTTGAACGCTCGTTTGCCCGCGCCGTTGACATATAAGTGTATCGGCATTTGCGCTGTGGATTTAAGGTGCTCGAGAATAAAAATCAGGTGATTCAAATGTCGATGTCCAAGACCGCAGCATGGCTTTGCATCGTTGCCTGCAATATTGGCGCCTCGGGCACCGCCAATGCGCGAGGCGAGTTCTGTGGCACGCAGCCGCCGGCAGGGTTCGATCAGCCGCCGAACCAGGTACGTACCGGGCGCTACCTCAACCAGCTGTATGGATATTCGGTCAACATCCCCGCGCCGCTAATCGCCTACGCCAAGTCCGAAGGACCCGAGCGTGGATTCGGCATTGTGCTGTCGTGGCTGCCGCGTGCTTACCTGGGTGTCGATGCCGCCTACGACGTGTTTTACGACATCACCGCCGACGGCGTGCACCGCCGCGATCTCAACGCCATTCGGCTGCACGACGCAGTGCTCGAGGACCAGGCGGCGAACTACTCCGTGGCGCATGCCGCCGGCGGCCGCTATGTGACGCGGGTGCAGTGCGCCGGCGATGCACACGTCTATATCCACGATGATGTGATCGTGGTGCGCAATCGAGAGATCTATCGATTGAATCTGCAGAGCGTGCCTGAGCGTTATGCCGGTGACGTCAAGGTGTTAGACGCAATGCTGCGATCATGGCGATGGCAGGGGCTGCAGGCGCCTTATGTAAAGTAGCGTCCGGCCGATCGATCCTGCCCGTAGCGCAGCACCGAGTGTGACCCAGATCCCTATGTACGCCAGCGCATAGACGGTGCCCGAACTGCTGACCAAGCTGATAGATGGACAAAATTTTGAAGGCTGCGCGCGAGCGGGCGGCTGAAAATTCAACTGTCCTGGTCCGCAAAGGATCCCCCGAGCAGCCCGACGGCCCGCTCGACACCGGCAAAGCAGACGCGCTGCTTAAAACCGGGGCCTTGCAGAAGGCGATCTTCAACAGCGCCAATTTCTCCAGTATCGCCACCGACGCCAATGGCGTGATCCAGATCTTCAACGTGGGCGCCGAGCGCATGCTGGGCTATCTGGCCGCTGAGGTCGTGAATCGGCTCACTCCGGCCGACATCTCCGATCCGCAGGAAGTGATCGCGCGCGCCACGGCGTTGAGCGTGGAACTGGGCACCCCGATCGCCCCCGGCTTCGAGGCGCTGGTGTTCAAGGCCTCGCGCGGTATCGAGGA
>PKWJ01000037.1:0-152242 GCA_003132025.1 Gammaproteobacteria bacterium | reverse complement strand
ATCAGCGCCTGCGCGACCAGCACTTTTATACTCGCTCGCTGATCGAATCCAGCATCGACGCGCTGGTGACCACCGACCCACGCGGCATCATCACCGACATCAACAAGCAGACCGAGGCGCTCACCGGCAGGACGCGCGACGAACTGGTCGGCGCGCCGTTCAAAAACCAGTTTACCGACCCACAGCGCGCGGAGGCGGGCATCAACCGCGTGCTGAATGAAGGCCGGGTCACCAACTACGAGCTTACCGCACGCGCCAGGGACGGCACTCTGACCGTGGTGTCCTACAACGCAAGCACCTTTCACGACCGGGATCGCAACCTGCAAGGGGTGATCTGCGCGGCGCGCGACATCACCGAGCTCAAGCGCTTCGAGCAGACCATGGTGCAGAAGAACGTCGAACTGGAAGACGCGAGCCGCATGAAGTCCGAGTTTCTCGCCAACATGTCGCACGAACTGCGCACACCGCTGGTAGCCATCATCGGCTTCTCGGACGTGCTGCGGGACGGCCTGCTCGGCGAACTCACACTGCAGCAGCGCGGCTACATCGGCGACATCTTCAGCAGCGGGCAGCACCTGCTATCGCTGATCAATGACATCCTCGACTTGTCCAAGGTCGAAGCCGGCAAGATGACGCTCGATCTGGAGCCGATCCAGGTGGCCGCATTGCTGGATAACAGCCTGTCGATCGTCAAGGAAAAAGCCGCCGCCCGCCATATCCGCCTGGATCTGATTGCCGCCTCGGATATGGGTTCACTCAATGCGGACCCGCGCAAGATAAAGCAGATTCTCTACAATCTACTGTCCAACGCCGTTAAGTTCACCAGCGAGGGCGGGCAGGTGACGGTGCGCATCGCGCGCGTGGCACGTATGGATGTAGGCCGGCTCTCGGGTTCCTGGAAGGGCTGGAGCCTGCCGCTGGCGGATAACGGCTTCGAGCAGTTTCTCAAGATCAGCATCGTAGACAGCGGTATCGGCATTACCGCCGAAGGACTGGAGCGGCTGTTCAAACCCTTCAGCCAGATCGATGCCGGCCTGTCGCGAAAATTTGAAGGCACCGGGCTCGGGCTAGCGGTGGTGAAGGTGCTCGCCGAGCTGCACGGTGGCGCGGTGGCGGTGGAGAGCGCTGTAGGCGAGGGATCGTGCTTCACGGTATGGCTGCCGCTACGCGTGACCCAGACCGAAGTGGTGGCGACCCCGAAAACGCCGCTGGTGGCGGCGGTGCAAGCGGTCGCCGCGGCGGGCTTCGCGCTGGTGGTGGAAGACGACTTCAAAGCCGCCGAGCTCATTCGCGTGCAGCTTGAGGCGCAAGGGTTCACGGTACTGCACGCCGCATCGGCCGAAGCCGCGCTGGTACTGGCGATACAGCAGCCGTTGTCGCTGATTACGCTGGATATCCTGTTGCCCAACATGGATGGCTGGGAACTCCTCGGTCGCCTGAAGAAGGTGCCGGAGCTACGGGGCATCCCGGTCGTGATTCTCTCCATCGTCGCGGATGCCAACAAGGGCTTCGCGCTCGGCGCCTCGGCGGTGATGCAGAAGCCGATCTCCAGGCTGGAGCTGTACGAGGCGCTGGTGAGCTTAAGCCTGTTTCCTCAGCCGAAGGGCAAGAAACTCACCGTCCTGGTGGTGGACGACGACCCCAACGCGGTGGAGCTGATTGCGCTGCGCGTCACCGGCATGGCGGGCAACGTGCTGCGCGCATATGGCGGCCGCGAGGCGATCGAGATCGCGCGGCGTGAACTGCCGGATGTAATCGTGCTGGATCTGATGATGCCGGAAGTGAACGGCTTCGATGTTCTGGCTGCACTCAACGAACAGCCGGAAACTGCCAGCATCCCGGTACTGATAGTAACGGCCAAGCACATCACGGCTGAGGATCGCGCCAAATTGTCGCGCTATGTGGCCACCATCATGGAGAAGGCCGGGTTCGACACCGACCTGTTTACATCCGAAGTGCGACGCGCGATGGCCGGCCGCCGACAGGTTGCCTAAAGATGGCAAAAATCCTGGTGATCGAGGACAACCCGGCCAATATGGCGCTGGCGACGTTTCTGCTGCAGTCGGTGGGTCACGCCGTGCTCAGCGCCACCGACGCCGAGGCCGGGCTCACCCTGGCGCGCGATCAGCAGCCCGATCTGATACTGATGGACATTCAACTGCCTGGCATGGACGGCCTCAAGGCTACGGCGCTGCTCAAGCAGGAGGACTCGACGCGCGCCATCCCGGTGATCGCACTGACTGCGCTGGCGATGTCCGGCGATGAGGAACGCATACGGGCTGCCGGCTGCGACGGTTATATCGCCAAGCCGTTCGCGTACCGTGAATTCCTGGCGACCATCGCGGCTCAGCTGGCCCGGGAAGTGCACGCGGTACCGAATGAATCCTGACGTCGCCAAGCATTCACCGTGGATCCTGATCGTGGACAACGAGCAGCGCAACCGCGACCTGCTGCAGATCATGCTCGCGGCCGAGGGCTTTCAGATCCAGAGCGCGGCTAGCGCCGAGGAAGGCCTCGCCAAGATCCTAAAGAAACCGCCCGACCTGATCCTGCTGGATGTCATGATGACCGGGATGGATGGCTACCAGATGGCTGCCAAGATCAAGGGCACCCGTGCCACCAAGCACATTCCCATCATCATGGTGACTGCGCGCGACGATCAGGACGGCAAGATGCTCGGACTGCTGTCGGGGGCGGAGAATTTTCTGACCAAACCGGTGAACCGCGCCGAACTTTGTCTGCGCGCCCGGAACCTGATACGCCTCAAGGCCTACGGGGACGAATGTCGCGAGCGCAGCGATGCGCTGGAGCGCGAGCTGGCCTCAGGCAGCGCGGCGCTGGCCGAGCGCATCAAAGTGATTGAGCAACAGGCGGCCGTGGTGGCCGAACAGGCGGCGCTGCTCGATCTGGCACGCCATGCCGTCATGGTGCGCGATGTGCACGACCGCATGCTGTACTGGAGCCACGGCGCCGAACTGATGTACGGCTGGCTCAGCAGCCAGGTACTCGGCAAAAGCAAGGCCGAGATCCTGAAGACCGAATTCTTCGAACCGGTCGAGCAGATCAACGCCACGCTGCAGCGCCTCGGCCGCTGGGAAGGCGAATCGATCCAGTCGCGGCGCGACGGCACGCGTCTGACCACCGCCAGTTGCTGGACCCTGCACCGTGACGCCGATGGAGCGCCAAGCCGCATCCTGAGCATCGACGACGACATCAGTGTCATCGCCATCGATCGGGCAACCGCAGGTGGAGAGGGCAGATGGACCTGACCGAATCCGCGCCGCTGCCTGAGATGTCGGAACAATGCGGCGAGTACCGGCTGCGATTCAGGTACCAGCTGTGGTCGCAGGCCGCACAGGATTTTCGTTCGCGTCCCCCCGCGCCCCGGCGGTTCGCACCGACCGGCAGCAACGGCGCAGTCATCGAACTGAAGCCAGGTATTGCGCAGCGGCGTGACGCACCGCATGCAGACACTGGGTCTGCGGCGGACCTGGGCCGCTAGCTGAAAATGACCGCCGCCGACAGCCGACCGTCATCGTCGGCTGAGGTAGCGTTACCAGCCGAATCGGCCTCAATATTTCGTCCCGGCTTGCTATGGTGCGATGCGCAGCTTCCGCCAGAGCGTTCCACCCGATGCCGCCCAGTCGTTTCGAGCGATTGCAGAACTATCTGCAGCACCTGCCTGAGATTCACGCCGCCGGGGAACTGGCGGCGGCCACCAGCGCCGTGTCGGCGGCGTTCGGACTGCCCACTGTCATGGTGGGAGCGTTGCTGGTTCGGGGCGATAAGGTCGGCGGCCGCTTCTATTTTGGTAACTGGTCGAAAGAATGGACCAGCGTTTATCTTGAGAAAATATTCGCCGAGGATCCGCTGGTCCACGAGGCCCGCCGGCGCATGTCGCCGTTCACCTGGAGCGAGCTGTGGGCCGAGGGCGATCTGCCCCAGGCGGTGCGCGATGTCATCGAGATGGGGCGGCAACGCGGCTGGCAGGAGGGCTTCGCAGTTCCAATCCATGGGCCGGGCGGTTACCTGGGCCTGGCGTCATTTGCCGGCGGCCCGGCCGCGCTCAGCCCGGCGGATCGCGCGTTGCTGCTCGCGCTGGCGCACGCGGCGCACCAGCGCGGCAAAGCGCTCTACGGCGACAAGCTCGATGCCGCGATCAATCTCACGCGACGTGAACTGCAGACCATGCGCTGGGTGTCGCGCGGCAAGACCGACGCGCAGATCGGCGCAATCCTCAAGCTGTCGGCTACCACCGTGCATTATTATGTCGAGCAGGCCAAGCGCAAACTTGGCGTTCGCTCGCGCTCGCAGGCGGTGAGCGAACTGGCACTGCGTGAATTGCTGCTGCGCGCAGACCTGTAGCAGCCGCGATCAATGCGGATTCCCGTAAATCAACCCTCCAAACGGAGGGTTTCGCTTTCCGGGCCCATGTGAGGGAATCCCCACACCGATGGGCAGCGGTTTGCCTGACACGCCGGACGACACAAGGGTTGCCTGTAAGCGCCACCCGTACTACCGTCTGCGGCAACGGCTGGCTTGTTGCCTGGCTTGGGGTTGTTACGCTGCCACATCGAAAGGCGGGTTCGTGGCGATGATAAAGTTATTTTCGTGGTTCCGACGCCGGCGCAAGGTGAATGAGATCCAGCGCGCCGGAACGCGCGCTGGGGCGATTGCGCATATCCATGTCACCAATCCCTGGCATGCCGTCGGGATAAGTACCGGGGTCTCCTGTTGCCGCGCATCGGTATTGTTGCGGCAGACGCGTTTTCTATCGCATCAGGCGCCGCCATTGCCCCTCGAGGGCTGCACGCTGCCCAAAACCTGCAAGTGCAAGTACCGGCACTTCAGCGATCGGCGCAGCGGGCCCAGGCGCGCCACGGAAAGCGAGCTGTTTCAGAATGCGTTGTCGCGGCACACCGCCGCCCAGTGGGCCCAGGAGCGCCGGTCGCAGCGCGGTCGGCGCGCCACCGACGGGCATTGACCGGCCGCTGCGTTGGATCTGGAGCTTACAGGCAAACTCGCACTGGTAAGCGGCAGCACGGCCGGCATCGGCCTGGCAATCGCCACCACGCTCGCGCGCGAAGGCGCTCGGGTAATCGTCAATGGCCGTCACAAGGCATCAGTTGATGGGGCCGTGGCAGCGCTCAGGTCGACGTGCGGCGGCCAGGTGCGAGGCTTCGCCGGCGATTTGAGCGTCGCGGAGTGCGCGGAACAACTGGTGCGCGATCACCCCGGGGTGCAGATCCTGGTCAACAATCTGGGTATCTTCGAGCCCAAGCCGTTTGAGGACATTACCGACGCGGACTGGCTACGGTTCTTCGACATCAATGTGCTCAGTGGTGTGCGGCTGGCGAGGCTGCTCCTGCCGGCGATGCGACGCGCCAATTGGGGGCGCATCATTTTCATCTCCAGCGAGAGCGGCGTGCAGATTCCGCCTGAGATGATTCACTATGGTGTCACCAAGACCGCGCAGCTGGCGGTGGCGCGCGGGCTGGCGGAGGCTCTGGCCGGCACCGCCATCACGGTGAACAGCATCCTGCCGGGGCCGACGAAATCCCGTGGAGTCGGCGACTTCATCGACACCATGGCCAAGGCGAGCGGAAAGTCGTTCCAGGAACTCGAGCAGGAGTTCTTCCAGAAGGTGCGCCCGACGTCGCTGATCAAGCGCTTTGCGACCACGCAGGAGGTGGCTTCCCTGGTGGCCTACATCGCCAGCCCGTTGTCATCGGCGACCACAGGAGCGGCGCTGCGAGTGGATGGGGGCGTGGTCAAGAGCGCGTTCTAGAGCCCGCGATCGGCAATGCAATCAGCTGGCATGCACCGCGCGGGGCGCGCCAGCGGTGCGCGCGAGCAGCGCCATGGACATGATCGCCGAGCCGCCGAACACCATGTTGATGCCCACCAGCAGGCCGATCGCCCAGGCTGCCGTGGCGGGCAGCCCCAGAAATATGAGGCCGCCCAGGATCAGATCCAGCGCGCCGCTCACCAGCATCCAGGCCCACCGCCCGGTGAGTTCGCGCTTGTGCTCCAGCGCATAGAAGATAGACGCGACGCCTTCCACCACGAAAAACGCCGTCAGGATTACTGTCAGCGACAGCGCTCCGCTCAGCGGCCAGCGCAGCAGCACGAGACCGGCCGCGGTGGCGAGGATGGCCGAAACCAGCGACCAGAAGAATCCGGGCGCGTGCCGCATCCGGAACGTGGCTATCAAGCCGACAATTCCACTGATGAGCAGCAGCCAGCCGATAAGGATCTCAACCGCAACCGTGGCGATCAGCGGCAGCACGATGGCCGCCACACCCAGACACAGCAACACCAGGCCCTCGAAGAAAAAGAGCCGCCAATGCGCGTGCAGCGAAGTCGACACCGCGGCCTGAATACGATTGATATCGGATTGACTGGTCGACACGGCAAGCCCTCCCCTCGATTGCGGGAAAGGATAGGCTCCGCTGTCAGTGATGGCAAAGGCTGCGATATGCAATGCGCTGATTCGTCATCGCCCGCGGCTACACGGCGGTCATTCCTAGCTGAGGAAATAGATGTCGATAATTGAGTAATTCAATGACTTTATTGAGAAAAGAAAGCAGAGGAAACCCCATTTATGGCGCAGGCAACCCGTGACGAAATTACCCGGCTGGTGGAGTCGATCCGCGCCCTGGAGCGGCAGCTGGAGCTCGAATTCGCCAAACGACGCGTTGAGCTCAACTACAAGGTGCACGACGGCATCGTTTACTTCGAACAGGCCGTGATGGCAAGACATCGCCTGCTGCGAGCCAGGTTGTTGCGCTACGTGTTCGGCGCGCGCCCGGCCATGATTTTAAGCGCACCGGTGATCTACGCGCTGATTATCCCGCTCGTCCTGCTCGACCTGTTTGTGGCGCTATATCAGGCGGTGTGCTTCCCGGTGTACGGGATCCCGCACGTGCGACGAAGCGACTACATCGCATTCGACCGTGAGCAGCTCGCCTATCTCAACGTCATTGAAAAGATAAATTGCGCGTATTGCGCCTATGCGAATGGCGTGTTGGCGCATGTTCGCGAAGTAGCCTCTCGTACCGAGGAGTTCTGGTGCCCGATCAAGCACGCGCGCCGCGTGCTCGGGGTGCATGCGCGCTATGGTAGCTTCGTGGACTACGGTGATGCCGATGCATACCGATTTGAGCTGGAGCGTCTTAGGGCACAGGCGCGATCCGCAGAACCGACATGACTACAGCGCAGTGCCTGGTTCGCCTCGACCCGTGACCTTTCAGCGTCCGTAGTGCGCGACGAACACCGCCTTACCCAGCAGATGATCCTGGACCACTGAGGTCACCATGGCGCCACTGGACTCGGGGGTCACCGGTAGTTTGGCGACATTGACCGCATAGACCGTGAACACGTAGCGATGCGGCGGGTCGCCCTTTGCCGGGCACGGGCCGTGATAGGCATCGGTGCCGAGATCTGTGCGTCCCTGCTGCGCCTCTGGCGGCAGCTGCTGGCTGTGCTCGACTCCCGCTCCCTTGGGCAGTCGGTCGACATTCTTCGGCAGGTCGTAGACCACCCAGTGCCACCATCCCGACGGTGTGCTGCGCTCGTCGCGATCGAACAGCGTGACGACGAAGCTCTGCGTCCCGGCCGGGGCGCCGCTCCATTGCAATTCGGGGGACTGGTTGCCGCCGCTGCAGCCAAAGGCCTGCGCGGTGTAGATCTCCGGAACGCTCACGGCAAGCCGCGCATCAGGACTGGTGAGCACGAAATGCGGCGGAGGCGCCGCCGTCGCCACGCACGCGGTGCCTGCGCCCAGCAGCGTCCCGAGCGCGAGCGTACATAATCGCAAGCTCACGGTGTCAATGACTGACTGAGGCAATGTGTCGCTCCCGCTCCCAGAAGACCATTCAGCAGCGCTTCCAATTTAGCGAAAAACATCAGAAATACAAGCACTAAAAGTTCGACCGATTACCGCGCCGACCTTGCGATGAGTCGCGTGCAGGCCACCATTGACCCGCGCGCCGCGCAAGCTCAACATCGCTGCGGCAGGTGGCCATAGCCGCTGCGTCTGTAACGAACATCGCTATTTGAAGGTCAGGTGAGCAGTATGAGCGCGAATCCCCAAAGCTTGCGGACCACGGGGCCCGAGTATCCGTTAGTGATCAACGGGCGATTGGTGGCAGGGGCAATGACGCTGGACGTGATCAATCCGGCCACTGGAAGACTGCTTACCCGATGCGCCCGCGCCGACAAGGCGCAGCTCGACGCCGCCGTCGCCGCGGCGAAGCTCGCATTTCTGGCCTGGTCGGCCACGCCGATCCAGGCGCGCCGACAGGCGCTGCTGAAGATTGCGGCTGCGCTGGAGGCGCGCGGTGCCGAATTCGCCCGGCTGTTGACCCAGGAGCAGGGCAAACCGCTGGCCGCTGCGACGCACGAGGTGGGCGGCTCGGTCGCCATGATTCGCGCGTTTGCCGCGATGGACCTGCCGGTGAAAATCCTGCGGGAAAACGATTCCGAGCGCATCGTGCAGCAGCGTGCGCCGCTCGGGGTGGTGGCAGCGATAACCCCGTGGAACTTTCCGCTGATGCTGCTGATGATCAAGGTGGCCCCGGCGCTTCTGGCCGGTAACACGGTGGTCGCGAAACCCGCGCCCACCACTCCGCTGACGACGCTGCTGTTTGGTGAGCTCTGTGCGCCGTTGCTGCCGGCCGGAGTGCTCAACATCATCGTCGATCAGAATGATCTGGGCGGCGTTCTCACCCAGCACCCCGACGTGGTGAAGGTGGCGTTCACGGGATCGACCGCCACGGGTCGCAAGGTGATGGCGAGCGTTGCCGGCACGATCAAGCGGCTTACGCTGGAACTCGGTGGCAATGACGCCGCCATCGTTCTGGACGACGTCGACGTCAAGGATGTCGCTGCCAAGGTGTTCCGGGGCGCGATGATGAACTCGGGTCAGGTTTGTCTGGCGATCAAGCGCCTCTACGTGCCCGATTCCCTGTATGACGCGATGTGCGCTGAATTGGCACGACTGGCCGATGCCACCGTGGTTGGAGATGGGCTCGATGCCGCGACCCAGATGGGCCCGCTGCAGAACAAAACCCAGTTCGAGAAGGTGAAGGAATTCCTGGTGGACGGGCGCACCCGTGGCAAGGTGATCGCCGGGGGAATGGCGCTCGAGCGCGACGGATATTTCGTTGCGCCTACCATCGTGCGCGACATTCCGGATGATGCGCGGCTGGTGCGCGAAGAGCAGTTCGGGCCGGTGTTGCCGGTGCTGAGGTATTCCAGCGTGGACGATGCGATTGCGCGCGCCAACGGCACTGAGTACGGCCTGGGCGGCACGGTGTGGAGCGCCGATTCAAAACGTGCCTTCGAAGTGGCGCAGCAGATGACCTCCGGCACGGTGTGGGTCAACAAGCACCTGGAACTGCCGCCGGACATTCCATTTGGGGGCGCGAAGCAATCGGGCTTCGGCACCGAGATGGGCCAGGAAGGACTGGAGGAATTCACTCAGTCCAGAATCATCAATATGGCGAAGTGACCTGGCGAAAGGTTCCCATGGGGATTCCCCGGATTTCTCCGGGGATTACCCACATTTGGTGGAGGCGGCGGGACAGCGTATCCATCTCTTTCGAGACGGGCTGGACTATGCCTTCATCCCTCATTGCTTTCGCAGTGAGTAGGATGCGGGGCGTGTTATTCGAGCCTGCTGCGCTCGAATCCTAGTTTCGGCTCGCTCGTTGCCGAGTCAGCCGACCTATGAGTCTCTACAGGGCAGAGCAAGTTGGCCTTGTTCTACCCCTCGGCGTTGCCATGTCGTTCACCACGACAGCAGGGTTCGCCGAATGAGCCCCGTGTTTACTTCGCTCTCACGAGCGAAGGCGACCATTGCATTCCATTGCATCAATCGAACCCGCGTCCGCAAGTCCTAGACTTCAGGATCTACGCGCGTAGCCCATTCTTTGGTTCTCATCCGTCGCTACCCGAAGGGCAGGGAAGACGCCGGACCAGCCACGGTATCTCTTAACGGAGCTACCCCGTCGCACGGTAGCCCGCGATCCTATGAGCGCGTCCCCTGATACAGTCGCATAGGCACGAGCTGGTCAGAGGTCAGCTGCGTTTAGGCAGCTAGAGCGTAGTTGTCGTCGTTGGCAACTAGAGTTTGCAGCAGTGTTTAACGAGGGCCACTGCACCTCGGCACGCCCCTGAAGGTTCGCAACCCACGTCGAAACCGGTCGCCCCCTTCGGAACGCACCGAGTATAGCACCGTGCCCCTGGCGACCTGAGAACTCGGCCCGCAAAATGGGTTTTCCGCCGACTTTCGTATAATTTCCAAGGCCTCACGCCCGACGCGCTCGAAAGGATCATCGATGTACCTTGCCGCCGCCGATCGATACCAACGCATGTCCTACGCCCGCTGCGGCCGCAGCGGTCTCAAGCTGCCGCGCATCTGCCTCGGACTGTGGCAGAACTTTGGCGGTTCGGCGCCGTTCGAGAATGCCCGCGACATGGTGCTCAAGTCGTTCGATGCCGGCGTCACGCATTTCGACCTGGCCAACAACTACGGGCCGCCTTATGGGTCGGCAGAGGAAAACTTCGGGCGCATCCTGGCCACCGACCTGGCCGCGCATCGCGATGAACTCATCGTGTCGACCAAGGCTGGCTACGACATGTGGCCGGGTCCCTACGGGGAATGGGGTTCGCGCAAGTACCTGCTCGCAAGCCTGGACCAGAGCCTCAAGCGCTTGGGCCTGGACTACGTGGATATCTTTTACTCGCATCGCTTCGACCCGGACACGCCGCTCGACGAAACCATGTCGGCGCTCGAGACCGCGGTGCGCAGCGGCCGGGCGCTGTACGTCGGCATTTCGTCCTATGGACCGACAAAGACCCGCGAGGCCGCGGCCATGCTGCGCGATTTCAACACCCCATGCCTGATTCATCAGCCGTCCTATTCAATGCTCAATCGCTGGGTGGAGCACGGCCTGCTGGACGTGCTCGAGCAGGAAGGCATCGGCTGCATCGCATTCTCGCCGTTGGCTCAGGGGCTGCTCACGACCAAATACTTGAACGGCGTTCCCGATAGTTCTCGGGCCAGCCAGGACGGATCGTTTCGCAAAGCCATGCTCAGCGAACGCAACCTCGACAAGGTGCGCGCACTCAACGAGATTGCGGGCCAGCGCGGCCAGACGCTGGCCCAGATGGCGCTGGCGTGGGTGCTCAGGAAGCCGGCGATCACCAGTACACTGATCGGCGCCAGCGGCTGGCCGCAGATCAAGGAGTGCCTGGGGGCGTTGCAAAACCTCAAGTTCAGCGCCGCCGAACTGCAGCGCATCGACCAGCATGCGATCGATGGGGACCTGAATATCTGGGCCGCCTCGAGTCAGTCGAGCTGAAGGGTAGCTTGCCGCCTAACCGCGCCGCATCAGCCGCGCGCGATCGCGCACCCAGTCGCGTTCTTTCTCGGTGGCGCGCTTGTCGTGCTGTTTCTTGCCTTTGGCGAGCCCGATCTGAAGCTTGGCGCGACCATTCTTCCAATACAGCTCGAGCGGCACGATGGTGTAGCCCTTGCGCTCGGTAGCTCCGATCAGGCGATCGAGCTCGTTTCGATGCAGCAGCAGTTTGCGCGTTCTTACCGGGTCGGCAACCTTGTGCGTGGAGGCGGTGCGCAGCGGCGACAGGTGCGCGCCGATCAGAAACGCCTCGGTGCCGCGAATGTAGACATAGGCCTCGGCGAGCTGCGCCTTGCCGGCGCGCATCGACTTGACCTCCCAGCCTTCCAGCGCAAGCCCTGCCTCGATCCGCTCCTCGATGAAATAGTCATAGCGCGCGCGCCGGTTCTCGGCGATGACGCGCTCGGTGACTTCCGCCTTGGGCATGCGATCATTGTACTCAAGCTTGAGTCGCGCACCCCGACTAAGCGACACTTGATCGATGCGAGACATGACCCGATCGGCGCTGGTGGCGCGGCCGCCGGCCCTGCTGTACCGGCTGGTCGAGGAGGTCGAGCGCTATCCGGAGTTCGTTCCCGGCTGCACCGCGGCGCAGGTGCTCGAGCGCGGTGACAACCAGATGATCGCGCGGCTGGCAGTGCGCCGCGGTCCGTTGCGCACCGAATTCACTACTCGCAATGTCCTTGTTCCCGGCCACAGCGTGCACATGCATCTGGTGCAGGGACCATTTCGCGTGCTTGAAGGGCACTGGAGCTTTACGCCGGTGGCGAGCAACGGCTGCCGCATAGAGCTCGCGCTGCAATTCGAATTCTCCAATGCGCTGAAGTCGGCGCTGTTCGAGCCGTTGTTCGAAGAGACCGCCGGCGCGCTGGTGCGGGCATTCGCGGCCCGTGCGCAGCAGATGCCGGCCGACTGACCACAGGACCGGTGTGACGAAGCGCTGCAGCGTTGCGTGCGATACGCCGGCCGGAATCCTGGTGTGTGAGCTTGATCTGCCGGATGACGCCACGATTGCCGCGGCCTTGAGCGGGGCGAGGCGCGTGCTGGGCGAGCGCGCGGCCGACTGGGAGCATGCGGCCACCGGCATCTATGGCCGGGTCTATTCCCGGGCGCATGTTCCGGCGCACGGCGATCGCATCGAGCTGTACCGCCCGCTCAAGCTCGATCCGCGGGCAAAGCGCCGGGCGCGGGTGGCGCAGGCCCAGCGCGCGCCGCGCCGCGGCTGACGCGCTGGAACTTAGTGGCGCGCGTTGTGCGGCTCGGGCGCCGCGACGCCCTTGGAGCTGTAGGTGGAAGGCGGCGCGCTCGTGACATTGCTGTCGACGCGGGCCACCAGATTATTCTCGAAATAGACCACTACGTGGCTGCGCAGCGGGGTCTGCAGGCGACGCATCTTGAGGTAATAGTCGTAGTCCCAGCGGGCATCATCGAATGCGCCGGGCACCATAGGCGTGCCCAGCAGGTAGTGCACCTGGCTGTGCGTCATGCCGACCTTCACCAGGGCGATCGCCGCCGGATCCAGATAATTACCTTGCTGGATCGGCATGCGGTAAACGCAACCGCCCAAGGCCCAGAGGGCGACAAATAGTGTGATAATTCTCATCGGCTCATCATACCGTATCGTCCGCAGTCGGCGTCGCCTGGCGAGCGGCCTGGCAGCTGTACATCGAGGTGCATCGTGGAAGGCAAAGATCTACGCAAGGCCGGGCTCAAGGTCACTCTGCCGCGGCTGAAAATACTCGAGATCCTCGAGCACAGCACGACGCGGCACATGTCGGCGGAGGAGATCTACAAGAAACTGCTCGACTCCAGCGAGGACATCGGCCTGGCCACGGTCTACCGGGTACTGACCCAGTTCGAGGGGGCGGGCCTGGTCTCCCGGCATCATTTTGAGGACGGCATGGCGGTGTTCGAGATCAACCACGGCACCCACCACGACCATATCGTGTGTATGGACTGCGGCGCGGTGGAAGAGTTCGTCGATCCGGAGATCGAGACCCGGCAGAACGCCATCGCCAAGCGGCTGGGTTACCTGATCGAGGAGCACTCGCTGGTGCTTTACGGGCGCTGCCAGCGGCCGGACTGCGCGGCGCGCAAGCTGGGCCGGGTCAAACGCGTCATTTGACGGGCGGCGCCGGGCGCGGGCGTGCCGGACGCCGGCCACCGGTGGGCTGCGTGCTGCTTGCGGCGCTACTCGCGATCGCGCTGGCCGCGGCCGCCGCACTGGCGACGGCGGCCAGCATCTCGTTGGCGTGGGCGCGGGCGCGCGGGGTGATCTCCACGCCGCCGAGCATGCGGGCGAGCTCGTCCACGCGCTGCTCGGGGCTCAAGTGTGCGACGCTGGTGCGCGTGCTGCGGCCGTCGCTCAGCTTGGCCACCCGCAGATGCTGGTGTCCCTGGGCCGCGACCTGTGGCAGATGAGTCACGCACAGCACCTGTGCGTGCTCGCCGAGCTGGCGGAGTTCGCGGCCGACGATCTCGGCCACCGCGCCACCGATGCCATTATCGACCTCGTCAAAGACCATGCAGGAAGCCGCGCTGGCGGCGCAGGACACCTGCACCGCCAGCGACAGTCGTGCCAGCTCGCCGCCGGATGCGACCTTGGAGATCGCGCGCGGCGGCTGGCCGGGATTGGTGCTGACACGAAATTCGACCCGATCGAAGCCGTGCGGCGCCGGTTCGGCCGATTCCGCGGCCACCACGTCGATCAGGAAGCGACCGCCGCCCATCCCGAGTTCCTGCATGCGCGCGGAGATCTCCTTAGCCAGCGCGCGTGCCGCCGCAGTGCGCCGCCCCGACAGCTGCCCCGCGAGTTCCTGGAAACTTCCCGTCGCCGTCGCGAGCTGCAGCCGCAGCGCGCCGACGTCGGCCGCCGCAGCCTCAAGGCCTGCCAGCTGAGCGCTCAGTTCCGCCTGCCGGTCCGGCAGCGCCTCCGGGTTCACGCGATGCTTGCGCGCCAGTTCTTCGATGGCCGCGAGCCGGCGTTCGATGGCGTCGGCGCGCTGCGGATCCAGCTCGAGCGCGTCAAGATATTGCAGCAAGGAGTGGCCCGCGTCCTTGACGCGCAGCGCCGCCTCCTCGAGCAGCACGCTGAGCGGCGCGAGCTGCGCGTCCACGGTGCCGGCCTGGCGCAGCACCGCGACCGATTTGGCGATCAGCGTATGCGCCGTAGGAGCGTCGGCTTCGTACAGCCACTCGAGCGCGCCGCGCGCGGCCTCGATCAGTCGCCCGCGATTGGCGAGGCGGCTGTGCTCATCCTTGAGTTCTGCGATCTCGCCCGCTTTGAGTTGCAGCGCCTCGATCTCGTGCAGCTGGTGGCGCAGCAGATCCAGCCGCGAACCGCGCTCACTGGCGGCGCTATCGAGCTCGATGCTGCGGTTGAGCAGCGCCAGCCAGACGCTGTGGGCGGTGCGTACCTGTGCCGCCAGCGATTCCAGCCGGCCGTAGGTGTCGACCAGGCCGCGCTGCGTCGCCGGACGTACCAACGACTGGAATTCGTGCTGGCCATGGATCTCGAACAGCAATCCGGTGACGCCCGTCAGCACCTGTACCGGTACCGCCTGGCCGTTGAGCCATGCGCGGCTGCGCCCATCGCTGCCTACCACCCGACGCAGCAACAGTTCGCCGCTGCTATCGATTGATTGCTCACCGAGGATGTGGCGCAGCTCCCCGGCGGTAGCGGTGATGTCGACCGTGGCGGTGACATCGGCACGCTCGGCGCCGGGGCGCACTACGTCGGCGCCGGCGCGACTGCCGCACAGCAACTCCAGCGCGTCGACGATGATCGACTTGCCGGCGCCGGTCTCGCCGGTCAGCACCGTAAGGCCGGGGCTGAAATCCAGTTCGAGCGCTTCGATGATGGCGAAATCACGGATTTGCAGATGACGCAGCATGGCGTTAGCGCTCGTGGGCCAGTCCGCCGAGACCCCAGTGAAGTTTCGAGCGCAACAGCCGGAAGTAATCGTAGCCGGGAGGATGCAGCAGCGTGATGGCGCGGCCGGCGGGCACGATCTCCAGGCGGCCTCCCGCCTTGAGCTCCCCGAGCATGCCGGCATCGCAGGTGACCTGGGCACCGGCCTGGCTGTGCCCGCTCAATCGTATGTCGATGCGTGAATCCCCCGGCACAACGATCGGCCGGTCCGACAGCGTGTGGGGGCAGATTGGCGCCACGACCAGTACGTTGAGCCGCGGGTCGACGATCGGGCCGCCGCAGGAAAGCGCGTACGCGGTCGAGCCGGTAGCGGTGGCGACCACCATGCCGTCGCCGCCGTGAGAATTGACATAACGGCCGTCGATGTGGGTCTCAAAATCCAACATGCGGCCGGACTCGAGCCGATTGAACACCACATCGTTGAGGGCGAAACCGCGTGCCTCGGCGCCGGCCGGGGAGATCAGTCGCGCCTGTAACAGCGCGCGGCGATCGGCTTCGCAGTCCCCGGCCAGTACCGCCGTGAGGCAGCTCACCATGTCCTGCGGCAGCACGTCGGTCAGAAAACCAAGGCGGCCGCGATTGATCCCGAGCAGCGGTATCTCATGTTCGGCCACCAGCCCAGCCGCGTACAGCAGCGTACCGTCACCCCCGATCGCGATCATCAGGTCGGTACGCTCGATCAGTTGCGGCAGCGGCGTCGGTGCGACGCCGGCCGGCAGCCGGCTTGCGCTGCCGTCCTGCGGCGCCAATACCGTCAACTGGCGCGCCAGCAACTCCGGCACCAGCGCCGCGGCACATTCGGCGACCCGTGGATCCTGAAACTTGCCGACCAGTGCGCAAGTACGTATCGGCTTTTGCATGTTTGGGTCCGGGCCTTCCAGTCGCTCGCTGTTGTAGCATGGCCCGGCTGCGACGGCCAACGCGCGGCAAATTTGACCTGATCGGGGCTGTTGGCAGGGGATGGCATGCGCTTGACGGCGCCGGGGGCGGCTGGTTAGCTCAGTACTTCAAAAGATGGCACCCGAAAGCAAAGACGATGTCCTGAACGAACGCGCGCAGCGTCTGCTGCGGGTGTTGGTGCAGAGTTACATTCGCGACGGCGAGCCGGTCGGATCGCGCACGCTGTCGCGCGAATCGGGCCTGGCGCTGAGCTCGGCCACGGTGCGCAACGTGATGTCCGATCTGGAGGAGCTGGGTTTCGTCAGCTCGCCGCATACCTCGGCCGGGCGGGTACCGACCGACAAGGCCTACCGATTCTTCGTCGATTCGTTGCTGCGCGCCCAGCTCACCACCGACGATTCAAGCCTGGAGGAGATCCATCGGCACCTGGATATGCCAGCCGACAGCTCCAAGTCGTTGGTTGCAGCGGCCTCGCAGCTGCTGTCGAACATCACCCATCTGGCCGGTGTGGTGACGCTGCCGCTGGCGCAGGCGGCGTCGCTGACCCAGATCGAGTTCCTGGCGCTGTCGGAGAACCGCGTGCTGGTGGTGCTGGTGTTCGACGACCGCGAGGTGCAGAACCGCATCATCCAGCTCGACCGGCACTACTCGACCGAGGAGCTGCGCCGCGCCACGAATTTTCTCAACGAGCATTGCATCGGGCGTACGCTGCCGCAGATTCATCAGGAGCTGGTGCGCCAACTCAAGGAGACGCACGAGAACCTCAATCAAGTCATGCTCGATGCCATCTCGATGGCACAGCGCCTGTTCGAACAGGGCAGCGCCACCGAGGACATCCAGTACCTGATCGCCGGCGAAACCAACCTGATGGGTTTCGCCGGGCCGTCGAATGTCGATAAGCTCAAGCGGCTGTTCGAGGCCTTCAATGAAAAGCGCGATATCCTGCACCTGCTGGATCAGAGCCTGCGCGCCGAAGGGGTGCAGATTTTCATCGGCCACGAGTCGGGTTATCAGATCCTGGATGACTATAGTGTGGTGACGGCGCCCTACAGTTCCGCCAAGGGCGTGGTGGGTGTGCTGGGTGTGATCGGTCCGACGCGCATGGCCTACGAGCGCATCATCCCGATCGTCGATCTGACGGCGAAAGTTCTCAGCTCGGCCTTGAATTCACGGCGTTGAGCCCCACCTAGGCAGTAGCGATCATGGCGCCATCGGATAGCTTGTTTAATTATCGTACTCAACTTATTGTTTTAAAAGGTATAAATAGTGGCTGAGGCAAGCCGGGAAGAATCGTCGAGCAGTCCACCGGAGGCGCAGGCCACAGGGGCTGCCGACAACGGTGCAGTAGCCGGTGGCGCGGGTGAACCCGAGGCGCTGCGCCAGAAGCTTGCCGCCGCGGAAGAGTACGGCCGTACCCAGCGCGATCTGTACCTGCGCGCGGCGGCGGAACTGGACAATGTGCGCAAGCGCGCGCAGCGCGATATCGAAAGCGCGCACCGCTATGCGATCGAGGGCCTGGCGGCCGAACTGCTCGCGGTGCGCGACGGACTGGAGCTGGGCGTGCGTAACGGCGCCACCGCTGACGCACGCACGCTGCTGGAAGGGCAGGAAGCGACGCTGAAGCTGCTCGATCGGACGTTCGAAAAATTCTCCGTCAAGCAGCTCGATCCGTCCGGCCAACGATTCGACCCCAGCCAGCACGAAGCGGTGCTGATGCAGGAGTCGAGTGCGGCGCAGCCCAACACGGTGCTGCAGGTGGTGCAGCCGGGCTACGAACTCAAGGGTCGGCTGCTGCGACCGGCGCGGGTCATCGTGGCGAAGGCCGCAGGCGGCTAGGGGCGAGAGCGGTTGAAAACCAAGGCACTGGTCCCAAGCTAGTGCATCATGAAACTGAACCGACTGAACCGGTGGAGTGCGAGCAATGAGTAAGGTAATCGGCATCGATCTGGGCACGACCAATTCGTGCGTGGCGATCATGGAAGGCGGCAAGCCGCGCGTGATCGAGAACAGCGAGGGCGATCGCACCACCCCCTCGATCGTCGCTTTTACCAAGGACGATGAGGTCCTGGTGGGCCAGTCGGCCAAACGCCAGGCGGTGACCAATCCGCAGAACACCCTGTTTGCGGTCAAGCGCCTGATCGGCCGCAAATTCGATGACCCGGTGGTACAGAAGGACATCAAGATGGTGTCCTACCAGATCGTCAAGGCCGACAACGGCGACGCCTGGGTGGAAGTGCGCGGCAAGAAAATGGCTCCGCCGGAGATTTCCGCACGGGTGCTGATGAAGATGAAGAAGACCGCCGAGGATTATCTGGGCGAGCCGGTCACCGAGGCGGTGATCACCGTGCCGGCCTATTTCAACGACTCGCAGCGCCAGGCGACCAAGGACGCCGGTCGCATTGCGGGCCTGAACGTGCAGCGCATCATCAACGAACCCACCGCAGCGGCCCTGGCCTACGGCCTGGACAAGCAGGGCGCGGACCGCAAGATCGCGGTCTATGACCTGGGCGGCGGAACGTTCGACATCTCCATCATCGAGATTGCCGAGGTGGATGGTGAGCGCCAGTTCGAGGTGCTCGCGACCAACGGCGATACCTTCCTCGGCGGCGAGGACTTCGATCATCGCGTGATCAATTTTCTGGCCGATGAATTCCTGAAGGAATCCGGTGTCGACGTGCGGCGCGATCCGCTGGCGATGCAGCGCCTGAAAGAGGCATCGGAGAAAGCCAAGATCGAGCTGTCGTCAAGCCAGCAGACCGAGGTCAACCTGCCGTACATTACGGCCGATGCCAGCGGTCCGAAGCATCTGAACGTCAAGCTCACGCGCGCCAAGCTCGAATCGCTGGTGGACGACCTGCTGCAGAAGACCATCGGCCCGTGCCGCATGTGCCTCAAGGATGCAGGGCTTGAAGCCAAGGACATCGCCGAGGTGATCCTGGTTGGCGGCCAGACCCGTATGCCGCTGGCGCAGAAGTACGTGCGTGATTTCTTCGGCCAGGAGCCGCGCAAGGACGTCAACCCGGATGAGGCGGTCGCCGTCGGGGCGGCGGTCCAGGGCGGCGTGCTGGCCGGCGAGGTCAAGGACGTGCTGCTGCTCGATGTCACCCCGCTGTCGCTCGGTATCGAGACCCTCGGCGGCGTGATGACCAAGCTGATCGAGAAGAACACCACCATCCCGACCAAAGCGGCCAACGTGTTCTCGACCGCGGACGACAACCAGACAGCGGTGACCATTCACGTGCTGCAGGGCGAGCGCGAGCGCGGCGCCGACAACAAGTCGCTCGGGCGCTTCGACCTGACCGATATTCCCCCGGCACCGCGCGGCATGCCGCAGATCGAGGTCACCTTCGATATCGATGCCAACGGCATATTGAATGTTTCGGCGAAGGACAAGGCCACCGGCAAGGAACAGCGCATCGTGATTCGCGCCTCCAGTGGGCTGTCGGATGACGAGATCAAGCGCATGGTCAAGGACGCCGAGGCGCACGCGGCCGAGGACCGCCAGTTCCGTGAGCTGGTCGAGACGCGTAATCGTGCCGATGCCATGATTCACTCGGTCGACAAGGCGCTCAAGGATCTGGGCGACAAGGTCAGCTCCGACGAGCGCGCCAAGACAGAGGCGGCCATGAACGACCTGAAGTCGGCGCTGGGCGCCGACGATAAAGAGGTCATAGAGAAGAAGACCGAGATCCTCGGCCAGGCATCGGCTGCGATTGCGCAGCGCGCCTATGCGTCGAGCCATCCGGGCGACGGCGCGGGCCCTGGCGGCGGCTCGCCCGGCGCGGGTGGCGAGGCGCCTCCGGGCGCGGACGGTGCGGCCGGTGCCGGCGCGCAGGGGAAAACCGACGAGAATGTGGTCGATGCCGAGTTCGAGGAGGTTCGCGACAAGGGCCGTCGTGCGTCCTGAAGGCCGCGCGCCAGCCGCAAGCCAGGGACCGGCGTTCGCTCGCAACTCAAGCACGATCAGCCCGGCGCTAGCAGGCGCCTGGCTGGTCGTGCGCATCTGAATTGATCTGACGTAGAAGACTGACTTACGACTCATGGCCAAACGCGATTACTACAAGGTACTCGACGTGGCTCGCAACGCGAGCGAAGCCGACATGAAGAAGGCCTATCGGCGCCTGGCGATGAAGTTCCACCCGGATCGCAACCCCGGTGACCACGAGGCCGAGGATAAATTCAAGGAAGCCAAGGAAGCCTACGAGGTGCTTTCGGACGCACAGAAGCGCGCCGTCTACGACCAGTACGGGCATGCCGGGGTTGAATCCAGCCGCAACGCCGCAAGCGGTGCCGGCGCCCACGCGGCCGAGGCTTTCAGCGATATTTTCGGCGACGTGTTTGGCGATATCTTTGGCGGCGCGCGCCGCGGTGGCGCCTCGCAGGTGTATCGCGGGGCCGACCTGCGTTACGAAATCGAGCTCGACCTGGCCGAGGCAGTATTCGGCCGTTCGGTCGAGGTCGACGTCAGCAAGTTCGTCGAATGTGATGTCTGCCACGGCACCGGTGCGGCCAAGGGCAGTGCGCCGGTCAGTTGCGAGACCTGCCACGGCAGCGGCCAGGTGCGGCTGTCGCAGGGTTTTTTCACCTTGCAGCAGACCTGCCCACATTGCCGGGGTACAGGCCGCGTGGTGCGCAACCCCTGCGACCAGTGCCTCGGCCAGGGACGTGTGCGCCGCGGCAAGAAACTATCGGTGAAGATTCCCGCCGGAGTGGACTCCGGCGACCGCGTGCGCCTGGGCGGCGAGGGCGAGGCCGGCCGCAACGGCGGGCCGCCGGGCGATCTGTACGTCGAGGTGCACGTACGCGAGCACGCGATCTTCGAGCGCGACGGTATGCACCTGAGCTGCGATGTGCCGATCAGCTTCGCGACCGCGAGCCTGGGCGGCAGCGTCGAGGTGCCAACGCTCGATGGCCAGGTGGCACTCAAGATCCCGGCGGAGACCCAGTCCGGACGGGTGTTCCGCCTGCGCGAGAAGGGCGTGAAATCGGTGCGCAATCACAATCGCGGCGACCTGTTCTGCCGTGTGGTGGTGGAGACCCCGGTGCATCTGTCGGGCGAGCAGCGCGCGCTGCTGCGCCAGTTCGATGAGACGCTGCGACAGGACAGCCACAAGCACGCCCCACGCCAGAAGAGTTTCCTGGACGGCGTGAAGCGGTTCTTCTCCAGCGAGCAACCTTGAGCGCCGTTCGCCTGGTGATCGTCGGTGCCAGCGGGCGCATGGGCATCCAGCTGCTGCGGCTGCTCGGCCAGTTCCCGGCGCTGCGGTTGGTCGGCGCCGTGGCCTCGGAGCGCAGCGCCGCCTTAGGTCAGGACGCCGGGCTGCACGCCGGGGCGGCGGCCACCGCGCTGCCGATCAGCGCTGCCCTGCCGCCGCTGTTGCCTCAGGCCGATGTGGTGCTGGATTTCTCCAACCCCGGCGCCGCTGCAGCCCATGTGGCGGCCTGCGTGGCCGAGCGCGTGCCGCTGCTGCTTGGCACCAGCGGCCTGCCGGCGGAACTTGCCGCGCCGCTGGCCGCCGCGGCCGACGTCATCCCGCTGCTGGTGGCGCCCAACACCAGTCTCGGGGTGATGCTGCTGCTGGAACTGGTGCGCCAGGCCGCGCAGGCGCTGCCGCGCAGCTACGACATCGAGATCATGGAAGCGCATCACCGCAACAAGACCGATGCGCCTTCGGGCACGGCGCTGGCGCTCGGGGCGGCTGCGGCCGCGGGGCGGGACGTGAATCTGGCGGACCAGGCGGTATACGCCCGGCACGGCCATCCGGGCCCCAGGCACGAAGGGCAGATCGGCTTCGCCGTGGTGCGTGGCGGCGATGTGGTGGGGGAGCACGAGGCCTGGTTCCTGGGCGACGGCGAGCGGCTGCTGCTCAAGCACTCGGCCACCGACCGCTCGGTGTTCGGCCGCGGCGCCTTGCTCGCGGGCCAGTGGCTGGCCGGGAAGCCAGCGGGACGCTATGGGATGCGCGACGTTTTTATTAGTGGATACAGATAGATATTGTGATGTTGCACAGGTGTTTCGCAGCTTACGGCCGCTGGCACGCGATTTCGCTAAATTTAGTTGAACGCGGCCGATATTTGCGTGGACAGGGGCGGTAGGGGTCTTTAAACTTTTGCGCGTAATCCGAGTATCGGGTTAGTCCGCACAAGGCGGGAGGATGTTCCTAAAGAACGCCTCCCGCTTTGTGCATGTGCGCGTCACAAATCACCGCTGACCCGGCGGTTTACGCGCCGCGGGAGGCTCGAGCGTGGAAGGAGAGGCATAGGTGACTGCACCGGCGGTGCTGGCTCTGAGCGACGGGTCAATTTTCAAAGGCCAATCTATTGGCGCCGCGGGCAATACCACCGGCGAGGTCGTATTCAATACCGCCATCACCGGCTACCAGGAAATCCTCACCGATCCCTCCTATGCGCGTCAGATCGTGACGCTGACCTATCCGCACATCGGCAATACAGGCGCCACGCCCGAGGACATGGAGTCGGCCCAGATTTACGCCTCCGGTCTGGTGGTGCGCGACCTGTCGATGATCGCCAGCAGCTGGCGCGCAGCCGAACCGCTCGGCGAGCTTCTCAAGCGCGGTCGCCTGGTCGCGATCGCCGGTATCGACACCCGCCGGCTGACGCGCTTGCTGCGGGAAAAGGGCGCGCAGGCCGGCTGCATCATGACCGGCGAGCGCATGGATGAGGCGGCAGCGGTGCGCGCCGCACGCGCTTTCCCGGGCCTCAAGGGCATGGATCTGGCGAAGGTGGTGTCCACGCGCCAGGCTTATCAATGGAACGATGGCAGCATCGGGCGCGAGTCGGCGGCGACACTGCGTGCGCCGCAGCGTCTGCACGTGATCGCCTACGATTTCGGAATCAAGCGCAACATTCTGCGGCTGCTCGCCGACCAGGGCTGCCGGCTGACGGTGGTGCCGGCGACTACCAACGCCGCGGATGTGATGGCGATGAATCCGGATGGCGTGTTCCTGTCCAACGGACCCGGCGATCCGGAACCCTGCGACTACGCCGTCCAGGCCATCGCCGAGCTGCTGACGACCGACCTGCCGGTGTTTGGTATCTGCCTGGGACATCAGCTGCTGGCTCTGGCCAGCGGCGCCAAGACCGTGAAGATGAAGTTCGGCCACCACGGTGCCAATCACCCGGTGCAGGAACTTGCCAGCGGCCGCGTGATCATCACCAGCCAGAATCACGGCTTTGCGGTCGATGAGTCAACGCTGCCGGAAAACCTCGCCGCCACGCACCGCTCGCTGTTCGACGGCAGCCTGCAGGGTGTCGCGCGCACCGACCGGCCGGCTTTCAGTTTCCAGGGGCATCCCGAGGCCAGCCCCGGACCGCACGATCTGCGCCCGCTGTTCGAGGCATTCATCCAGCTGATGGTACGGCGTCTGCAGGATCAATTGCGGCAGTTGCGTGCCGGCGCGCGCCGATAGGTACCAATGCCAAGACGTACCGACCTGAGCAGCATCCTGATCATCGGCGCCGGGCCGATCGTGATCGGNNACCCGGCCACGATCATGACCGATCCTGAGAGCGCGGATGCGATCTACATCGAGCCGATCAACTGGCGCACCGTGGCGCGCATCATCGAGCGCGAGCGGCCGAGCGCGCTGCTGCCGACCATGGGCGGCCAGACCGCCCTCAACACCGCGCTCGATCTGGTGCGCGAGGGGGTGCTCAAGCAGTACGGGGTGGAACTGATCGCCGCTTCGCGCGAGGCCATCGACATGGCCGAGGACCGGGAGCAGTTCCGCAACGCCATGCGCGAGATCGGCCTCGAGGTGCCGCATTCCCAGCTGGCGCGCAGCGTGGAGGAGGCGCTGGCGGTGCAGAGCAGCATCGGCTATCCGATCGTCATCCGGCCCTCGTTCACGATGGGCGGCAGCGGCGGCGGCATCGCCTATAACCGCGAGGAATTTGAGACCATCGTGGAGCGCGGGCTCGACGCCTCGCCGACCCGCGAGCTGCTGCTCGAGCAGGCGGTCATCGGCTGGAAGGAATTCGAGATGGAGGTGGTCCGCGATCGCGCGGACAACTGCATCATCGTGTGTTCGATCGAGAACCTCGATCCGATGGGGGTGCACACCGGGGATTCGATCACCGTGGCGCCGGCGCAGACGCTGACCGACAAGGAGTATCAGCGCATGCGCGATGCCTCGATCGCGGTGCTGCGCAAGATTGGCGTCGAGTGCGGCGGGTCGAATGTGCAGTTCGCGCTCGATCCGGAAAGCGGCCGCATGCTGGTGATCGAGATGAATCCGCGCGTGTCGCGCTCCTCGGCGCTGGCGTCCAAGGCCACCGGGTTTCCGATCGCCAAGGTGGCCGCGAAGCTCGCGGTCGGCTATACGCTCGATGAGCTGCGCAACGAGATTACCGGCGGGGCGACGCCGACCTCGTTCGAACCGAGCATCGACTACGTGGTCACGAAGATCCCGCGCTTCACGTTCGAGAAGTTCCCGACCGCCAACACCCGGCTGACGACGCAGATGAAGTCGGTCGGCGAAGTCATGGCCATCGGCCGCACCTTTCAGGAGTCGCTGCACAAGGCGCTGCGGGGCCTCGAGACCGGGCTCGACGGCCTGGATCCGGTGCTGACGCTGCCGCTGACCGAAGAAACCGAGCTGCGGCTTCGATACGAGCTGCATGCTCCGGGACCGGACCGGCTGCTGTACGTCGCCGACGCGTTTCGCGCCGGCTGGGACATCGAGCGCGTCGCGCTGCTGAGCTCGATCGACCGCTGGTTCCTGGCGCAGATTGCCGACCTGGTGGCGGAGGAAGCACGAGTGCGCCGCGAGGGCGTGGGGGCGCTCGGTATCGAGCGCCTGCGCGCGCTCAAGCGCAAGGGCTTCTCCGACCGCAGGCTGGCAACCCTGACGCGCTCGACCGAGGTGCTGATCCGCGGCAAGCGGCGCGAGTTCGGCGTCGTGCCGGTGTACAAGCGGGTCGATACCTGCGCTGCGGAATTTGCCACCTCGACTGCGTATCTGTATTCCACCTACGAGGAAGAGTGCGAGGCCGAGCCGACCAGGAACCGCAAGATCATGATCCTCGGCGGCGGTCCCAATCGCATCGGCCAGGGCATCGAGTTCGACTANNCTGTACTTCGAGCCGCTGACGCTCGAGGACGTGCTGGAAGTCATTGCCAAGGAACGGCCAGAGGGCGTGATCGTGCAGTTTGGCGGCCAGACGCCGCTCAAGCTGTCGCGCGCGCTCGAGGCGGCCGGCGCGCCGATCATCGGCACCTCGCCCGACTCGATCGATATCGCCGAGGACCGCGAGCGCTTCCAGCAGCTGGTGCGCAAGCTGGGCCTGCGCCAGCCCGCCAATGCGACCGCGCGCAATGAGGAGCAGGCGGCGCAGCTGGCGCGCGAGGTCGGCTATCCGCTGGTGGTGCGGCCGTCCTATGTCCTGGGCGGACGCGCGATGGAGATCGTGTTCAACGAGGACGACCTGCGCTCATACATGGCGCGCGCGGTGCAGGTGTCGAACGATTCCCCGGTACTGCTCGACCGCTTTCTCGACGTGGCAATCGAGGTTGACGTCGATGCGGTGTGCGACGGGACCGACGTGCTGATCGGCGGCATCATGGAGCATATCGAGCAGGCCGGCGTGCATTCCGGCGACTCGGGCTGCTCGCTGCCGCCCAACAGCCTGTCGGCCGAAGTGCAGGAGGAGCTGCGCTCGCAGACGCGCAAGCTGGCGCGCGCGCTGAACGTGATCGGGCTGATGAACGTGCAGTTCGCGATCCAGAACAACATCGTCTACGTGCTGGAGGTCAATCCGCGCGCTTCGCGCACCGTGCCGTTCGTGTCGAAGGCGACTGGGGTGCCAATCGCCAAGATCGCCGCGCGGGTAATGACCGGCAAGAAACTGCTCGAGCTGGGCGTGCTGGGCGAGCGCGTACCCCGCTACTACTCGGTCAAAGAGGCCGTGTTCCCGTTCCTGAAATTTCCCGAGGCCGATCCGATCTTGGGTCCCGAGATGAAGTCCACCGGCGAGGTCATGGGGACCGGCCGCACTTTCGGCGAAGCCTATGCCAAGTCGCAGGCCGCCTCCGGTGTGGTGCTGCCGCGCTCGGGCTGCTGCCTGATCAGCGTGCGCGAGCGCGACAAGGCGGGCGCGGTGCCGCTGGCGCGGCGGCTGATCGAGCACGGATTTAACCTTGTCGCCACCACCGGCACGGCGCTGACGCTCAAGGCTGCCGGCATCGACTGCCGCCGCGTCAACAAAGTGCGCGAGGGCCGGCCGCATATCGTGGACATGATCAAGAACGATGAGATCGACCTGATCGTGAATACCACCGAGGGCAAGCAGGCGATCCTCGAGTCCAACTCGATACGGCGCGAAGCGGTGCACCGGCGGATCACCTACTACACCACGCTGGCGGCGGCGCTCGCGACCTGCGAGGCGCTCGATCATGTGGATGAGGTCGACGTCAACCGCCTGCAGGACCTGCATCAGGAAGTCGGGGTGATGGACGAGGCCGCGCCGCGGCGGGACGTGGGCACGTGAAGCGCTCGCCGATGACGCTGCGCGGCTCCGAGCTGCTGCGCGCCGAGCTCAAGCGGCTGAAGTCGGCCGATCGGCCACGCGTGATCAAGGCCATCGCCGAGGCGCGCAGCCACGGCGATCTGTCGGAGAATGCCGAATATCACGCGGCGCGTGAGCAGCAGGGCTTTATCGAGGGCCGGATCATGGAGATCGAGTCGCGGCTGGCCGCGGCGGAGATCATTGATATCGCCAGCTTGCCCCCCACCGGGAAAGTGGTGTTCGGCGCCACCGTCGAGCTGGAGGACCAGGACGGGGGCAACGCGGTCACCTATCAGCTGGTCGGTGAGGACGAAGCCGACATCCGCGGCGGGCGCATTTCGATCACCTCGCCGATTGCGCGCGCGCTCATCGGCAAGGTGCAGGGCGACGTCGTCGAGGTGGCGGCTCCGGGCAAGACCCGGAGCTATGAAATCGTCTCGGTCAGATACGTCTAGCCAAGAGTGCCCGGGTCACCAGCTCCTGCAGATGGTCAGAGTGCCCTAGGCTAGGCGTCTGGGAGCGGGAAGCGAGTGAGCTTCGGGTTTGCCCGGAACAGCACCGCGACGTGGCCGATGCGCGTGACCAGCGCGCTGCTGGTGGCGCTCACCAGTTCGGCCAGCAGCGCATCGCGCGCGGCGCGATCGGCCCCCGGCAGGCGCAGTTTGATCAGCTCGTGATCGGCCAGCGCACGCCGGGTTTCCGCCAGCACGCCGGCGTTCAGGCCCTGGTTACCGATCTGGATCACGGGCTTGAGGCCGTGGGCGCGGCCACGCAGGAAGCGCAATTGCTTGTCCGTCGGTTGCATTGCTTTATGATACGGGCGTTGGCGCAGCCGCGCCGACTCCATCCCGACGGTAGCGAGTCTTCACGCGAACATGGCGCGCCGATCCAAGAGCAGCGAGCGCTGGCTGCGCGAGCATTTTTCCGATCCGTTCGTCAAACGCGCGCAGGCGGAAGGCTGGCGTTCGCGCGCGGTATTCAAGCTCGAACAGATCGACCAGCGCGAGCGGCTGCTGCGGCCCGGCATGGTAGTACTCGATCTGGGCGCAGCCCCGGGGGCCTGGAGCCAGTACGTGCGGCGCCGGTTGGGCACTTCCGGCCGCGTGGTGGCGACCGACCTGCTGCCCATGGAGCCGCTGGCGGGCGTGGAATTCCTGCAGGGCGATTTTCGCGAGGACGCGGTGTTCCAGCAGCTCAAGAACACGCTCGGGGCCGCCGGGGTGGATCTGCTGCTGTCGGACATGGCGCCGAACATGAGCGGCATGGACGCGATCGACGCCCCCCGGGGCATGTATCTGGCGGAGCTGGCGCTCGATATGGCGCGCGAGGTCTTGAAACCGGGCGCCGGCGCCCTGATCAAGGTGCTGCAGGCGGCCGGCTTTGAGGAGCTGGTGGCCTTGGCGCGCACTCGTTTCGGGCGTGTCAGGTGCCTGAAACCGGACGCTTCGCGGTCGCGCAGTCCTGAAACCTACTTGCTGGCCTCCGGCATGAGGATGGTGTAGCGTCCTTGTCACGATTTCGTTCCGGGCGCTACTGCCGCGCAGCATTATGGTGAAACGAACTTGAACGATTTGACAAAAAATATCCTGCTCTGGGTGATCATCGTCATGGTCATGTTGCTGGTTTTCACCCGCTACATGCCCAGCGGACCGCAGCGCCAGCCGCTGACCTATTCCGAGTTCTACAACGACGTTCACGCCGGCAAGGTGGACAGCGTGGTGCTCCAGGGCGACCAGATCCGCGGCATCCTCAAGGACAAGACCCAGTTCGAGACCTATAACCCCGAGACCAATTACACCACGCTGATCGGCGACCTGCTCAAGGCCAATGTGGCGCTCGAAGGCCAGCCGCCCAAGCAACCGAATTTCCTCACGCAGCTGCTGCTGCAGCTGGCGCCGGCGCTGCTGATGGTGGTGCTGTTCGTCTACCTGCTACGCCAGATGCAGGGCGCCGCGGGCGGTCGTGGTGCCATGTCGTTCGGCAAGAGCCGCGCGCGGCTGTTGGGCGAGGATCAGGTCAATGTGACCTTCGCCGACGTCGCCGGCGTAGATGAAGCCAAGCAGGAAGTGGCTGAGATCGTCGACTTCCTCAAGGATCCGGGCAAGTTCCAGAAGCTCGGCGGCAAGATTCCCAAGGGTGTGCTGATGGTCGGCTCGCCCGGTACCGGCAAGACGTTGCTGGCGCGCGCGATAGCCGGCGAAGCCAAGGTGCCGTTCTTTACCATCTCCGGCTCCGACTTCGTCGAGATGTTCGTCGGCGTNNCATGTTCGAGCAGGCCAAGAAGCATGCTCCGTGCATCATATTCATCGACGAAATCGATGCCGTCGGACGCCACCGCGGCGCCGGCCTGGGCGGCGGTCACGACGAGCGCGAACAGACGCTCAACCAGCTGCTGGTCGAGATGGATGGCTTCGAGGGCAACGAAGGCATCATCGTCATTGCGGCCACCAACCGACCCGATGTGCTCGATCCGGCGCTGCTGCGGCCGGGCCGTTTTGACCGCCAGGTGGTGGTGCCGCTGCCCGACGTGCGCGGCCGCGAGCAGATCCTGCGTGTGCACATGCGCCGCGTGCCGCTGGGCGACGACGTCAAGCCGGCGCTGATTGCGCGCGGCACGCCCGGCTTCTCGGGCGCGGATCTCGCCAACCTGGTCAACGAGGCGGCGCTGTTCGCGGCGCGAGCCAACCAGCGCCAGGTGTCGATGGATCAGTTTGAGCGTGCCAAGGACAAGATCATGATGGGCGCCGAGCGGCGTTCGATGGTCATGACTGACGCCGAAAAGCGCATGACGGCCTACCACGAAGCCGGCCATGCCATCGTCGGCATCAGCGTGCCGGAACATGATCCGGTGTACAAAGTGACGATTATTCCGCGCGGCCGCGCTCTGGGTGTCACACAGTTCCTGCCCGAGCAGGACCGCTACTCGTTGAGCAAGCGGCGTCTGGAGAGTTCGATCGCAACGCTGTTCGGCGGTCGCATCGCCGAGGAACTGATATTCGGCGAGGACGCGGTGACCACTGGCGCGTCAAACGATATCGAACGTGCCACCGAGCTGGCGCGCAACATGGTCACCAAGTGGGGACTGTCCGACCGGCTCGGGCCGCTGACCTACTCGGAGGAGTCGGGCGAGGTGTTCCTCGGCCGCAGCGTCACCCAGCACAAGCAGGTGTCGGATGAAACTGCGCACGCGATCGACGAGGAAGTGCGGCGCGTGATCGAGATGAATTACAAGCGCGCGCGCCAGATCCTGGAGACCAACCTGGACAGGCTGCACGCCATGGCCGAGGCGCTCATCAAGTACGAGACGCTGGCCGATGACCAGATCAGGGACATCATGGCCGGCCGCACTCCTAAGCCACCGGAAGGCTGGGACGACACCACTCCGACCACCGGCAGCGGCAAGCCGGCCGTCGCACCGGCGGGCACTCCGGCCGACGGCATCGTGCGTCCCGCGGGACAGCACTAGACCGGTCAGCCTACAGAAGCATCAGACTACATGGCNNGCCATGTAGTCTGATGCTTCTGCGTGCTGACACCCGTTTTGCGATGTCCCACCGGGCCCCCGGGCCGTAGGCAGGAGGCCCGTCCATGCAGATGCGCTGTGCCGGCCGGGTGCTCGAGCTGGATCGCCCGGTGGTCATGGGGGTGCTGAACGTCACCCCGGATTCGTTCTCCGATGGCGGTCGCTTCCTCGATCCGGATGCGGCGCTGGCGCAGGCGGAACGCATGGCGGCCGAGGGCGCCGCGATCATCGACATCGGCGGCGAATCCACGCGCCCGGGCGCGGCGGCCGTGGCGGGAGACGAACAGCTGCGCCGCGTGCTGCCGGTCATCGAGCGCGTGGCGGCGCGCTTGCCGCTGTTGCTGTCGGTCGACACCTCCGATCCGGAAGTCATACGGCGCGCCGGCGCGGCCGGCGCCCATCTGGTCAACGACGTGCGAGCGTTGCGCGCCCCCGGCGCGCTCGAGGCGGTGGCGGCGGGGGATCTCGGCGTGTGCCTGATCCACATGCGCGGTGAGCCGGCGACCATGCAGGTCGATCCCCACTACGACGACGTGGTGGCGGAGGTGCAGACATTCCTGGCCGAACGCGTGCACAGCTGCATCGCCGCCGGCATTGCGCGCGAGCGGCTGTGCATCGATCCGGGGTTCGGTTTCGGCAAGCTGCTGGCGCATAATCTGCAACTGCTGCGCGCGCTGGCGCAGTTCCAGCGCCTGGAGCTGCCGCTGGCCGTCGGTCTGTCGCGCAAATCGATGCTGACGGGGCTGGGCGCCCGGGCACAGGAGCGGCTGGCCGGCAGCCTGGCACTGGCGACGATCGCGGTGCTGCACGGCGCGCTCATCGTACGCGCGCACGATGTGGCGGCGACGCTGGATGCGGTGCGCATCGCCAGCGCGGTCAAACAGGGGGGTAGCGGTGGGTAGAGCTTACTTTGGAACCGACGGCATTCGTGGCCGCGTGGGCACCGATCCAATGACGGTGGATTTCGCGCTGCGACTGGCGAGCGCGGCGGCGCGCACCGTGCTCGGCGATGGCGGCACGGTGCTGATCGGCAAGGACACACGGGTCTCGGGCTATATGTTCGAGGCTGCGCTCGAGGCCGGCTTCGTCGCTGCCGGCGCCAACGTGCTGCTGACCGGACCGTTGCCGACCCCGGCCGTGGCCTATATGACGCGCCATCTGCGCTGCCGGCTGGGCGTGGTGATCAGCGCCTCGCACAACCTGTACGAGGACAATGGCATCAAGTTCTTCGACGGCGAGGGCGCCAAGCTATCGGATCAGCTCGAGGAGCGCATCGAAGCGCAACTGTCCACGGTGCCGATGACCTGCGCCTCGCGTGAACTCGGGCGTGCGCGCCGGGTCGACAGTGCGCTGCTGCACTACCAGGAATTCTGCGGTGGTGTACTGGCTCGCGGCACCGACCTGTCGGGATTCAAGATCGTGATCGACTGCGCCAACGGCGCGGCTTACAAGGTCGCCCCGCGCATCCTCGCCGACCTCGACGCCGATATCGTTCCGATCGGATGCTCGCCCAACGGCCGCAATATCAACGATGGCTGCGGCTCCACCTCGCCGGAACTGCTGCAGCTCACGGTGCCGGGAGTGCATGCGCACGTCGGCGTCGCCGTGGACGGCGACGGTGATCGGGTGGTGATGGTGGATCACTTAGGTAGGCTGGTGGACGGGGATCAGCTGCTGTTCGTGATCGCGGCGGCGGCCAAGAGTGCCGGCCGCTTGCGCGGGCCGGTGGTCGGAACGGTGATGAGTAACCTCGGCCTGGAGCTGGCGCTGCGCCGCCTCGGCATCGATTTCGTACGCGCGCCTGTGGGCGATCGGCACGTGCTCGCCAAGCTCAAGGAAAGCGGCGGCATGCTCGGTGGCGAGACCTCGGGCCATATCCTGACACTCGATCACACTACGACCGGCGACGGGCTGATTACGGCGCTGCAGGTGCTGAGCATCATGAAGCAGACTGGCCGCTCGCTGGCTGAACTTGCCGCCGGCATGGACAAGCTGCCGCAGGTACTGCTGAACGTCGAGGTGGCGCGCCGTTTCGATCCGACCGCGGTGCCGGCGATTGCCACCGCCGTACGGCGCATCGAGAAGCAACTGCAGGGAGAGGGGCGGGTGGTGCTGCGCGCTTCGGGCACTGAACCGGTGATCCGCGTGATGGTCGAAGGCCGCGACGCGGCCGAGGTGCGCGCCTGTGCCGACGAGCTGGCCGAGGCGGTCAGGGCGGCAGCCCTGCCGGAGACCGCGCCGAGCTGACTGCGCGCCGCGGACTACGCGCCATCGGGCCATTGCGGGTGGCAGGCTGCGTGGCTATCATCCGCGCGCCCAAAAACGGCACGGTACCGTTTTGAGGCACCGGCCCGTTGAGGCACGCCAGGACCACGTCACGGGGATCCATCGTAAGTCATGCGACGCAAACTCGTAGCGGGCAACTGGAAGATGCATGGGTCGCGGGCCGACAATGGGCCGTTGATCGAAGCCATCCTGGCGGCCCCGAATCTGGAGAGCGTCGATTGCGTGGTCTGCCCGCCATTCGTCTATCTGGCGGAATTGGCGCGGGTGCTGCGCGGCGCGGCGGTCAAGCTCGGGGCGCAAAACGTCTGCGCTGAGGGACATGGCGCCTATACCGGCGAAGTATCGGCGGCGATGCTCAAGGACGTCGGCTGCCAGTACGTCATCGTGGGCCACTCCGAGCGGCGCGCGCTGTACGGCGAAGATGACGTGCTGGTGGCCCGCAAGTTCGCGGCGGCGCATTCGCGCGGCCTGCTGCCGATCCTGTGCGTCGGCGAGCTGCTCGCTGACCGGGAGGCCGGCCGCACGCATGAACACGTCGGCCGGCAGCTCGAAGCCGTGGTGGCGCTGACCGGCATCGGCAGCTTTGCGCACGCGGTGGTGGCGTACGAGCCGGTATGGGCGATCGGCACCGGCCGCACCGCCTCGCCGCAGCAGGCGCAGGATGTGCACGCCTTCATCCGGCAGCGGCTGGCGGAGCGAGATGCTAAAATCGCCGCGGATTTGCAGATTCTCTACGGCGGCAGCGTCAAGGCCGGCAATGCCCGCGAGCTGTTTCTGCAGGCCGACGTCGACGGCGGTCTGATCGGTGGCGCCTCGCTGAAAGCCGAGGAATTCCTGAGCATCGTGGCCGCGGGGCGCGGCTGAGAACAGAACCTAACATGTTGCATACGTTTCTGATGATCATTCATTTCTTTTGCGCCGCCGCCATCGTGGCGCTGGTGCTGCTGCAGCGTGGCAAGGGCGCTGAGGCGGGCGCAGGTTTCGGCGCCGGTGCCTCCGGCACAGTGTTCGGCGCCAGGGGCGCAAGCACGGCGCTGTCGCGCGCAACCGCGGTGCTGGCGGCAATCTTCATGGTGACCAGCCTGTCGCTGGCCTACGTGGGTGCGCGCAAGAGCAGCGCTGCGGCGAACAGCCTGCTCGATCAGCTGGCGACGCCGAGCACGCCGGCGAACACAACCACGGTGCCACGTATCCTCGGCGGCGGCGGCGCCGGTGGAGTGGGCGGCGAGGCGGCACCGGCGACACCGAATGCACCGGCGCAGTCGGGCGCACCCGCAACGGCGCCGGCCAGCGCGCCAGCGAATTCCGCGCCAGCAGCTAATCCGGCCGCTCCGACGCATCCGAGCCCGAACTGATCGACGCCGACGTGGTGGAATTGGTAGACACACTAGCTTGAGGGGCTAGCGCCGCAAGGTGTGGGAGTTCGAATCTCCCCGTCGGCACCATATGTTCCGTATCGCCTGTTACAATGCGGCAGCGAAGGGGCGGATCAATGTGCGTGCAAGCGCAACATGCCGCCCCTTTTAATGACGGTGCGCCAATGCTGATGAATTACCTGCCGGTGTTGATCTTTCTGGCCATAGCCGCGCTGCTGGCTGCCATGATGCTCTCCATGGGATCCGTGCTCGGACGTCTGTCCGTGCGCCATCGCGGCGATGCGCAGAAGCTATCGCCCTACGAGTGCGGCTTCGAGCCGTTCGAAGACAACCGCATGAAATTCGACGTGCGTTACTACCTGGTTGCGATTTTGTTCATTATTTTCGACCTCGAGATTGCATTCCTGTTTCCATGGGCGGTATCGCTCAATCGCACCGGCGGATTCGGGCTTGCGGTCATGGGCGTGTTTCTGTTGATACTCGTGATCGGGTTCGCCTACGAATGGAAGAAGGGGGCGCTCGAGTGGGATTAGCCGCGCTGGACACTGAGGGCTTCGCCCAACGCGGCTTCCTGACCACCCAGGTGGACAGCCTGGTGAGCTGGGCGCGCACCGGCTCGCTGTGGCCAATGACGTTCGGACTGGCCTGCTGTGCCGTGGAAATGATGCATGCCGGGGCCTCGCGCTATGACCTGGACCGTTTCGGCGTCGTGTTTCGTCCCAGTCCGCGCCAATCCGACGTCATGATCGTAGCCGGCACGCTGGTCAACAAGATGGCGCCGGCACTGCGCAAGGTCTACGACCAGATGCCCGAGCCGCGCTGGGTGATTTCGATGGGCTCGTGCGCCAACGGCGGCGGCTACTATCACTACTCCTATGCCGTGGTGCGCGGCTGCGATCGAATCGTGCCGGTCGATGTGTACGTGCCGGGCTGTCCGCCGACCGCCGAGGCACTGCTCTATGGCGTGATTCAGCTGCAGCGCAAGATCGAGCGCCAGACCGCGGCCAGCGCCTGATTCACCGTACACAGCAATTCTGAGGAATCGAGGCTAGTGCCAGCGTACATCGAAGATCTCGCCGCACGGCTCACGGCTGCCCTGGGCGAGCGCATCCGGCGCTACAGCTCGTTGGCCGATGAGGTCGCGATCGAGGTGGCCGGCGAGCAGCTGCTGGAAGTCGCCACCATCCTGCGCGACGATCCGCAGCTGCGCTTCGAGCTGCTGATGGATCTGGCAGGGGTGGATTACCTCGACTATGGGCGCACCGATTGGCGCACCAACTCGGCCACAAGCAGCGGCTTCAGCCGCGGCGTGAACCGCGCCGCCCCGCATACGCTGGCGGGCGACAAGCGCTATGCGGTGGTGTCGCAGCTGCTGTCGATCAGCTACAACCAGCGGCTGCGGCTGCGTGTCTGGGCCGGCGACAGCGAGGATCCGATGGTGGATTCGCTGACCGGCATCTGGGCCAGTGCCGAGTGGTTCGAGCGCGAGGCGTTCGATTTATTCGGCATTCTGTTCCGTGGCCATCCGGACCTGCGCCGCATTCTGACCGACTATGGCTTCATCGGTCACCCGTTTCGCAAGGACTTCCCGCTGATCGGCAATGTCGAGGTGCGGTACGACCCGCAGTTAAAGCGTGTGATCTACCAGCCGGTCAGCATCGAGCCGCGCACGCTGGTGCCGCGCGTGATCCGCCACGACAATCGCTATGACCCGGTGCTGCACGATCACCCGCCGGGGGAACGGGCACCGGTTCCGGGCGTGCCGGCCGCGCCGGGAGGGGATCGTGCCTGAGATCCGCAACCTCACGCTCAACTTCGGCCCGCAGCATCCGGCGGCGCACGGTGTGCTGCGTCTGGTGCTGGAGATGGATGGCGAGACCATCCAGAAGGCCGACCCGCACATCGGGCTGCTGCATCGGGGCACGGAAAAGCTTGCCGAGTCCAAGCCCTTCAATCAGTCGATCGGCTACATGGACCGACTCGATTACGTGTCGATGATGTGCAACGAGCACGCCTATGTAACGGCGATCGAGCGGCTGCTGGGAATCACGCCACCGCCACGCGCGCAGTACATCCGCGTCATGTTCGACGAGATCACCAGGATCCTGAATCACCTGATGTGGCTCGGCGCACACGGCCTCGATATCGGCGCGATGACCGTGTTCCTGTTCTGCTTTCGCGAACGCGAGGACCTCATGGACTGCTACGAGGCAGTGTCCGGCACGCGCATGCACGCGACCTATTACCGTCCCGGCGGCGTCTACCGCGACCTGCCCGCGGCCATGCCGCGCAACCAGCCCTCACGCTGGCGCAGTCAGAAGGAGCTCGATCGGCTTAACGCACAGCGCACCGGCTCGCTGCTGGATTTTATCCAGGCGTTCACCGATAAATTCCCGGGACGGGTTGATGAATACGAGACGCTGCTGACCGACAACCGCATCTGGAAACAACGCACGGTGAATATCGGCGTGGTATCACCGGAACGCGCACTGCAGCTCGGGTTCTCGGGTCCCATGCTGCGTGGCTCGGGGGTCGAATGGGATCTGCGCCGCAAGCGACCGTATGAGGTGTATTCGGCGCTGGAGTTCGACATACCGGTCGGGGTCAACGGCGATTGCTACGACCGCTACCTGGTACGGGTGGCCGAGATGCGCCAGTCCAATCGCATTATCCGCCAGTGCGTGGACTGGCTGCGCGCCAATGCGGGCCCGGTCATGGTCGATGACCGCAAGGTGCGTGCGCCCAGCCGCGAGCACATGAAGAGCGACATGGAGTCGCTGATTCATCACTTCAAATTCATGACCGAAGGCTACTGCGTGCCCGAGGGCGAGACCTATGCCGCGGTCGAGGCGCCGAAGGGTGAGTTCGGCATTTTCCTGATCTCGGACGGCGCCAATAAGCCGTACCGCATCAAGTGCCGTGCGCCCGGATTCGTACATCTGGCCTCGCTCGGGGAGATGGTGCGCGGACACATGCTGGCGGATGTGGTGGCGGTGATCGGTACCCAGGACATCGTGTTCGGCGAGGTTGATCGCTGATGAGCCAGGTGCAGGGCAAGGCGGGTCTGCTGTCCGGGCACACGCGCGAGGAAATCGACCACTGGATGGCGAAATTTCCTCCGGGGCGACAGCGCTCGGCGGTGCTGTCGGCGCTGCGCGCG
Organism: Gammaproteobacteria bacterium; assembly: GCA_003132025.1. Classification (GTDB taxonomy): domain Bacteria; phylum Pseudomonadota; class Gammaproteobacteria; order Steroidobacterales; family Steroidobacteraceae; genus FEN-1191. The sequence continues at coordinate 115,113 of PKWJ01000037.1, read as the reverse complement.
GTACAGGAGCAGAACCTCGGGTTTCTGACGCCGGAGCTGATGGATGCGGTGGCGGAATATCTGCGGTTGCCGCCGATCCAGGTGTACGAGGTCGCAAGCTTCTACTCGATGTTCGAGACCCGTCCCTGCGGCCGCCATCACGTCAGTGTGTGCACCAACATCTCCTGCATGCTGCGCGGCGGCGAGGACATCCAGGCCCACGTCGAGCGCAAGCTCGGCATTCGTGCCGGCCAGAGCACACCGGATGGCCGCATCTTTCTCAAGCGCGAAGAGGAGTGCCTCGCGGCCTGCACCGGGGCGCCCATGATGATGGTCGATCACGTGTATCACGAGCATCTGACGCCCGAGACGGTGGATCAGATCCTGGATGCGCTTGAGTGAGCGGGCAACGACTGGGAAGCGACTATGGGCGCCTGGGACGATAAACTGAATTTCACCTGCTTCGAGCCGCTGAAGTACGAGCGGCCGTGGACGCTCGAGACCTACGCCCGCATCGGCGGCTATGAGGCCTGGAAGAAGCTGCTGGCCGAGAAGACGCCGCGCGAGCAGGTGATCGAGCAGGTCAAGGCCTCGGGACTGCGCGGCCGCGGGGGCGCTGCGTTCCCGGTAGGCGTGAAGTGGAGCTTCATGCCGCGCAACGCCAGCATGCAGAAGTACGTGTTGTGCAACTCGGACGAGAGCGAACCCGGCACCTGTCACGACCGCGACATCCTGCGCTACAACCCGCACTCGCTGATCGAGGGCATGGCGATCGGCGCCTACTGCATGAATGCTACCGTGGGCTACAACTACATCCGCGGGGAATTCCTGGCCGAGCCGATCCCGCGCTTCGAGGCGGCACTGAAGGAGGCCTATGTCGCGGGCCTGTTGGGCAAGAACATCCTCGGATCCGGGGTGGACTTCGATCTGCATACCTTCGTCGGCGCCGGAGCCTACATCTGCGGCGAGGAGACGGCGATGCTGGATTCGCTCGAGGGCAAGACCGGCAAGCCGCGTTTCAAGCCGCCGTTTCCAGCCGCCTTCGGCCTGTACGGTATGCCGACCACGATCAACAACACCCAGAGCTACGCCTCGGTACCGACCATCCTCCGCAAGGGTGCGCAGTGGTTTGCCGACTTGGGGCCGAAGAACTCGGGCGGCACGGTCATCTTTTCGGTCTCGGGCCACGTGGCCAAGCCCGGTAACTTCGAGGTGCCGATGGGAATCCCGTTCTCCGAGCTGCTCGCTCTGGCCGGCGGGATCTGGAAAGGACGCCAGATCAAGGCCGTCATCCCGGGCGGCTCCTCGGTGCCGGTGGTGCCAGGCGAGATCATGCTCAAGACCAACATGGACTACGACTCGCTCAAGGCGGTGGGTTCGAGCATCGGTTCGGCGGCCGTGATCGTGATGGACGAGACCACCTGCATGGTCAGGACACTCGAGCGCCTGGCGCGTTTCTACATGGCGGAGTCGTGCGGCCAATGTACCCCGTGCCGCGAGGGCACCGGCTGGCTCGACCGCACGCTCAAGCGCATCCTCGACGGCAACAGCCGGCGCGAGGAGCTGGGTCTGCTGCTCGACGTGGCCAACCGCATCGAGGGTCACACCATCTGCGGGCTGGGCGACGCGGCGGCCTGGCCGGTGCAGAGTTTCCTCAAGCATTACCGCCACGAGTTCGAATACATGATCGATCACGGCGGACGCAGCATCGTCGACGCCGCACGGCAGGCCGCATGAGCGAGGAGTTCGTCAACATCGAGGTCAATGGCGTGCCGATGAAGGCGCGCAAGGGCGAGAACATCATTCGCGCGACCGATCGCGAAGGCGTATATGTGCCCAGATTCTGCTACCACGACAAGCTGCCGATCGCGGCCAACTGCCGCATGTGCCTGGTGGAGGTCGAGAAGGCACCCAAGCCGTTGCCGGCCTGCGCCACGCCGGTGGCCGAGGGCATGAAGATCTACACCCATTCGGTCAAGGCCATCGGCGCCCAGCGCTCGGTCATGGAATTCCTGCTGATCAACCATCCGCTGGACTGCCCGATCTGCGATCAGGGCGGGGAGTGCGAGCTGCAGGACCTGGCGGTCGGCTTCGGCCGCGACATCTCGCGTTTCGTCGAGCGCAAGCGCTCGGTCAAGGACAAGAACCTGGGTCCGCTGGTGTCGACCGACATGACGCGCTGCATCCATTGCACGCGTTGCGTGCGCTTCGGGCAGGACATCGCCGGTATCCAGGAGATAGGCGCCACCGGGCGCGGCGAGAACATGGAGATCGGCACTTTCATCGAGCACAGCGTTGATCACGAGCTGTCGGGCAACATCATCGATCTGTGCCCGGTCGGCGCGCTCAACAGCAAGCCGTTCCGCTATCGCGGCCGCGGCTGGGAAATGACGCAGGTGCCACTGATCTCACCGCACGACGGCGTCGGCACGCAGCTCTATGGCCACGTGCTGCGAGGCCGGCTGATGCGCGTGGTGCCGCGGCCGTGCGAGGAGATCAATGAGACCTGGATCGCCGATCGGGATCGCTTCAGCTACGAAGGCGTCTACGGCGAGGACCGTCTGCTGGCGCCGCAGCTGCGCCAGCCCGACGGCAGCTGGTGCGAAGTCGAATGGGACGTGGCGCTGGCGGCGGCGGCGCAGGGGCTGGCCGGCGTGGCACGCGAGGCGCCCGGTGTGGGCCTGCTGGCTCACCCCTCGAGTACGCTCGAGGAGCTGTATCTGCTGGCGCGCCTGGCCGAGGGCCTGGGCAGCGCCAATATCGATCATCGGCTGCGACAGCGGGATTTTCGCGAGCAGGCGTCCGATGCGCTGGCACCGAGCCTGGGTCTGCCGATTGCCGATATCGACAAGCTCGACGCGCTGCTGGTGGTGGGCGCCAATCTGCGGCACGAAGTACCTATCCTGGCGCACCGGGTGCGCAAGGCCAGCCTGCGCGGCGCGCGTATCAGCTTCATCAATCCGGTGCGGTTCGATTACTTTTTCTCCGTCGCACACAGCGTGCTGTCGCCGCCGGCGCAGCAGGTCGCGGATCTGGCCGCGGTGCTCATGGCGGCGCTCGATGGTGCCGCAGCTGCGGCGCAGCTCAGCGGCCTGCTCGCCGGGGTGGTGCCGACGGATGAACACCGCGCCATCGCCGCAGCGCTCATGAGCGGCGAGCGCCGTGCGATCTGGCTCGGCGCGCTGGCCGCGCGCAGCAGCCGCTACAGCGAGCTGCGGGCCCTGGCGCGTGCGCTGGCGGCGGCGAGCGGTGCCAGCTACGGCGAACTGGCCGAAGGCGGTAACGCGGCCGGAGCCTATCTGGCCGGTGCGGTGCCTCACCGCAGCGCTGGTGGCGCGGTGCGTGCCGCTGCGGGCCGCAGCGCACGGCAGATGCTCGAGCAGACGCTGGCCGGCTACCTGCTGCTCAATACCGAGCCATGGGCGGACGCGGCGCTGCCGGGTGCGCTGGCTACCCTGGCAAACGCGCGCTGCGTGGTCGCGGTCAGCGCCTATGCGAGCGAAGAGATGAAGCGCGCGGCCCACATCCTGCTGCCGGCAGGCACGTTCGCCGAGACCTCGGGCACCTACGTGAACCTGGAGGGCCGCTGGCAGAGCCAGGGCGGGGCGGCCAGGCCGCTGGGCGTGTCGCGCCCAGCCTGGAAGATCCTGCGGGTGCTCGGCAATCTGCTGGAGCTGCCCGGATTCGACTACCAGTCGTCCGAGCAGGTGCGCGATGAGCTCAAGTCGCGGCTGGAAGTCGCGCGCCCGCCGGCGCTGCATGCAGCCGGAACCCTGCAGACGGCAGCGACCGATGCGGTGCCGGACCTGCCGATGTACCAGATCGACCCGGTGCTGCGCCGCGCAGCGCCGCTGCTGCGTACTCGCGACGGGCGCGCGACCATGCAGCTCTACGGGGGCACGGCGTGAGCGCGCTGGGCGACCTGTGGGGGCAGCTGCCGGGCTACGTGCACTCGACGCTGTTCACGTTGCTGCTGTGCATCGTGCTGATCCTCTCGGTCGCCTACCTGACGCTGTGGGAGCGCAAGGTCATCGGCTGGATGCAGTTGCGCATCGGCCCCAATCGCGTGCGGATCTTCGGTTTTCTGCCGGGTATGGGCCAGCCGTTCGCCGATGTCATCAAACTGCTGATCAAGGAGATCGTGATCCCGGCGCGCGCCAACAAGGTCCTGTTCCGGCTCGCCCCCGCGATCACGCTGATTCCCGCCTTCGCCGCCTGGGCGGTGGTGCCGATCGCGCCCAACTACGCCATCGCCAACGTCGATGCCGGCCTGCTGTACGTTCTGTCGCTGACCTCGATGGGGGTGTACGGCGTGATACTTGCCGGCTGGTCGTCGAATTCAACGTACGCCTTCCTGGGCGCCATGCGCTCGGCGGCGCAGATGGTCGCCTATGAGATCGCGATGGGTTTTGCGCTGGTCGGAGTGTTGATGGCGGCCGGCAGCCTCAACCTTGGTGTCATCGTCACGCAACAGCACGGCGGGCTGCTGGCCTGGAACTGGTTCTGGCTGCTGCCGCTGCTGGTGGTGTATTTCATCTCCGGAATTGCCGAGACCAACCGCGCGCCGTTTGACGTGGCGGAGGGCGAATCGGAGATCGTCGCCGGTTTTCACGTGGAATATTCCGGCATGGCGTTTGCGCTGTTCTTCCTGGCCGAATACGCCAACATGATCCTGATCGCCGGCCTGACCGCGGTATTCTTCTTCGGCGGCTGGCTCAGTCCGCTCGACGGCTACCCGTGGTGGCTGGGCGGCACCAGCTTGCTGGCGCTGCCGGGCACCCATTGGCTGGTCATCAAACTGTTCGCGCTGCTGTTCCTGTTCCTGTGGTTTCGCGCCACCTTCCCGCGCTACCGCTACGACCAGATCATGCGCCTGGGCTGGAAGTTTCTCATCCCGGTGACCCTGGTGTGGATTGCGGTGGAAGCTCTGATGAGCCGGTATCACGTCGGCCCCTGGAAGCTTTAGACATGGCCATGGTCAATCCGATCAAGACCTTCATGCTGACCGAGCTGCTGGCGGGACTGTCGGTCACCGCGCGCTCGCTGTTTCGGCGCAAGGTCACGGTGCAGTACCCGGAGGAGAAGACGCCGCAGTCGGTGCGCTTTCGGGGCCTGCACGCACTGCGCCGCTATGCAAACGGCGAGGAGCGCTGCATCGCCTGCAAGCTGTGCGAGGTGGTGTGCCCGGCGCTGGCGATCACCATCGACTCGGACGTGGCCGCCGACGGCACACGCCGCACCACCCGCTACGACATCGATCTGTTCAAATGCATCTACTGCGGCTTCTGCGAGGAAGCCTGCCCGGTTGACGCGATCGTCGAAACGCGCATTCATGAGTATCACATGGAGCACCGGGGCGAGAACATCATGACCAAGGACAAGCTGCTGGCGGTCGGGGAACGCTACGAGGCGATGATCGCCGCTGACAAGAGCGCCGACGCGCACTATCGCTGAAAGTGGGGGAGCTGCCGTGCTGCCGCTGATCCTATTCTACCTCTTCGCCACCGTGCTGGTGCTGGCTGCCGTGGCGGTGATCGTGTCGCGCAATCCGGTGTACGCGGCGCTGAGCCTGGTGCTGTGTTTCGTTACCTCGGCGGCGATCTGGCTGCTGATCGAGGCCGAGTTCCTGGCCATCGTGCTGGTGCTGGTGTACGTCGGTGCGGTCATGGTGCTGTTCCTGTTTGTGATCATGATGCTCGACATCGATCTGGAGGAACTGCGTGCCGGCTTCACCCGCTTCGCCTGGCTCGGATGGATCGTGGCCGGTGTCATCGTGCTCGAGATCGCAGGCGTGGTGCTGACCGGTAAGCTCGGCATCGATGTGACACGTGGCGCGGCGCCGCTGCCAGCCAACTATAGCAATACCCAGGAGCTGGGTGCGCTGCTGTACGGCAGGTACGCCTATCCGTTCGAGATTGCGGCCATGGTGCTGCTGGTGGCCATCGTCGCGGCGATCGCGCTGACGCTGCGCCACCGGCCCAATCTCAAGGCGCAGGACATCGGGCGCCAGGTGGCGGCGCGCGCCAGCGAGCGCGTGCGGTTGGTGAAGATGGATTCGGAGCATCGCGAATGATCACACTGGCGCATCTGCTGACACTCTCGGCGGTGCTGTTCGCGCTGTCGGTGGCCGGTATCTTCCTCAATCGCAAGAACCTGCTGCTGCTGCTGATGTGCATCGAGCTGCTGCTGCTGGCCGCGAACTTCAACTTCGTCGCCTTCTCGCGCTACCTGGGGCAGCTCGACGGCCAGATCTTCGTGTTTTTCGTGTTGACGGTGGCGGCCGCCGAGTCGGCGATCGGCCTGGCGATCCTGGTGGTGCTGTTTCGCGAGCGGCGCAGCATCAACGTCGAGGAACTCGACCAGCTGCGGGGTTGAGCGCGGCAATCATGAATCAGACGCTGCTGCTTGCCATTCCGATGCTGCCGCTGATCGCAGCGCTGATCGCGGGCCTGGCCGGCAAAGCGATCGGTCGCGCTGGAGCCGCGGCGGTCACGATCGGCGCGGTAGGCGCCTCGTGTGTGCTGTCGTGCGTGGTGCTCAAGCAGATGCTGGTGGACCAGGTACCGAACTATGACGGCACGGTCTACACCTGGCTGGTCAGTGACGGCGTGCGCATGCAGGTGGGATTCCTGACCGACCGCCTGAGCGCGCTCATGATGGTGGTGGTGACCTTCGTGTCGTTGTGCGTACACGTCTACACCATCGGCTACATGGAGGACGATCCGGGTTATCAGCGCTTCTTCGCCTATATCTCGCTGTTTACCTTCTCGATGCTGATGCTGGTGATGGCGAACAATTTCATGCAGCTGTTCTTCGGCTGGGAAGCGGTCGGCGTGGTGTCGTACCTGCTGATCGGCTTCTGGTACACGCGGCCGACGGCGATCTTTGCCGGCCTCAAGGCGTTCCTGGTCAATCGGGTGGGGGACTTCGGCTTCGTGCTCGGCATTGCCGGGGTGCTGTATTACACCGGCTCCATGGATTACCAGCCGGCGTTCGCGGCCGCGCCCGAGATAGCCACCAAGAGCATGATCCTGTGGCACGGTCATGCGTGGTCGGCGCTCACGGTGATCTGCATCTGCCTGTTCATCGGCGCCATGGGCAAGTCGGCGCAGATACCGCTGCACGTGTGGTTGCCGGACTCGATGGAAGGCCCGACACCGATTTCGGCCCTGATCCACGCCGCCACCATGGTCACCGCAGGCATCTTCATGGTGGCACGTATGTCACCGCTGTTTGAGTACTCACCGACCGCGTTGTCCTTCGTGCTGGTGATCGGCGCCACGACCGCGCTGTTCATGGGTTTTCTGGGCATCGTCAACAACGACATCAAGCGCGTCATCGCCTATTCGACGCTATCGCAGCTGGGTTACATGACGGTCGCGCTGGGCGTGTCCGGCTATAGCGTTGCGATCTTTCACCTGATGACGCACGCGTTCTTCAAGGCGCTGCTGTTCCTCGCCGCCGGCGCGGTCATCATCGCCATGCACCACGAGCAGGACATGCGCAAGATGGGCGGCCTGCGCCACCGCATGCCGGTCACTTACTGGACCGCGCTGATCGGCGCACTGGCCCTGATCGGTACGCCGTTCTTTTCCGGTTTCTATTCCAAGGACGCACTGATCGATGCGGTACACGCTTCGCACCGCTATGGCGCTGGCTACGCCTACTGGTGCGTGCTGCTCGGCGTGTTCGTCACCGCGCTATACACGTTCCGCATGATTTTCATGACCTTCCATGGCCCTGAACGCTTCGATCATCATACGAGTGAGCACTTTCACGACGTCGGCTGGGATATGAAGGCACCGCTGGTCGCGCTGGCGATTCCATCGCTGATCATCGGTTATCTTACGGTCGAACCGATCCTGTTCGGCGGCTATTTCGGCAGCGCGATCAAGGTGCTCCAGGAGCATGACGTGGTCGGGGAACTCAAGGCCGAATGGCTCGGACCGATGGCGTTCGCGCTGCATTCGGTGCTGTCGGCTCCGGCCTGGCTGGCTGCGCTGGGCGTATTCACCGCATGGTGGTGCGTGCTCAAGCGACCGCAGGTAGGCGAGGCCCTGCGCGAGCGCTTCAGCGGACTGTATCGGGTACTGATCAACAAATATTATTTCGACTGGTTCAACGAAAACGTGCTGGTACCGCTGGCACTCGCACTCGGCATTCTGCTCTGGCGCGGAGGCGACCAGACGCTGATCGACGGGGCAATGGTCAACGGCTCGGCCCACGCGGTGGACCGGCTCGCCGGTGCGACGCGGCTGCTGCAGAGCGGATTTCTGTATTCGTATGCCTTCTGGATGATCATCGGCCTGGCGGTGTCGCTGGGCTGGTTCCTGATGCACATCTAAGGCGAAGGTTCCCAAGGCATGCACCAAATCGGTTGGCTCTCAGTCGTGATCTGGCTGCCGGTCGCGGGGGGCCTTACGACGCTGGCGTTCGGCGATGAGCGTGCCCGCCAGGCGCGCTGGGCTGCGCTCGTGACCTCGCTGCTGGCGCTGGCCGCGTGTGTGCGCCTGTACGCCGAGTTTGCCAACGGCACCGCACAGTTCCAATTCGTCGAGCGCGTGTCGTGGATTCCGGCGCTGCACTCGCAGTATTACCTCGGCGTTGACGGTATATCGTTACCCCTGATCCTGCTAACCGCTTTCATGACGGTGCCTGTGGTCATCGCCGGCTGGTCGGTGGTCGACAAGCGTCCGGCACAGTACTACGCGGCGTTCCTGATCATGGAAGGCCTGATGATCGGAGTGTTCAGCGCGATGGATTCGCTGCTGTTCTATTTTTTCTGGGAAGCGATGCTGATCCCGATGTTCTTGATCATCGGAGTCTGGGGCGGCCCGCGGCGCGTGTACGCAACACTGAAGTTCTTCCTCTACACCTTCCTGGGATCGGTGCTGATGCTGGTGGCGCTGATCTACCTGTATCTGAAGGCGGGCGACTACAGCATCGCGGCCATGCAGCAGCTGCCGCTGACACTGGCACAGCAGCGCTGGATCTTCCTGGCATTTCTGCTGGCATTCGCGGTCAAAGTGCCGATGTGGCCGGTACACACCTGGCTGCCCGACGCGCACGTCGAGGCGCCTACCGGCGGTTCGGTGATCCTGGCGGCGATCATGCTGAAGATGGGCGGCTATGGCTTGCTGCGCTTTAGCCTGCCGATGACACCCGATGCCAGCCATCAACTGGATTGGCTGATCGTTTCGCTGTCGCTGATCGCGATCGTCTACATCGCATTCGTCGCCCTGGTCCAGCAGGACATGAAGAAACTGATCGCGTACTCCTCGATCGCGCACATGGGTTTCGTGACGCTGGGCGCGTTCCTGGTGTTCTATATCGTGGCGGCTACCGGCTCCGCCAAGGGTGCGATCAACGGCCTGGATGGCGCCGTGGTGCAGATGATCTCGCATGGCCTGATCTCCGGCGCGCTGTTCCTGTGTGTCGGGGTGATGTACGACCGGCTGCACACCCGCGACATCAACGCCTATGGCGGTGTGGTCAACGTGATGCCGAAGTTCGGCGCTCTGATGGTGCTGTTCGCGCTCGCGAACTCCGGCTTGCCGGGTACCTCGGGTTTCGTCGGCGAGTTCCTGGTGATCCTGGCGAGCTTCAAGGCGAGTTTCTGGTTCGCACTGCTGGCGGCCAGTATCCTGGTGGTGGGCGCGGGCTATAACCTGTGGCTGGTCAAGCGCGTGATCTTCGGGCCGGTGGCGAACGCCCAGGTTGCCAAGATGCAGGATCTGAATGCGCGCGAGTTTCTGGTGCTCGGGGTGCTGGCGGCGGCGGTGCTGCTGCTCGGCGTCTGGCCGGCGCCGCTGCTCAACATGATGGAAGCTTCGGTGCAGCATCTGCTGCAGCAGATCCTGACCAGCAAGATTCCGGGGGCGGCATGATGCCTGGTGCGCTACCGAGCGGTCCGTTGGCGCTGGCGATTCCGGAGATGTGGCTCGCGGGTTCCGCCTGCCTGATCCTGTTGTGCGACGTGTACTTCGGCTCGACTCGGCGCAGCCTGACCGCAACGCTGACCATGCTGGCGCTGACGATCGGCGTGGCGCTGACCGGCCAGTATGGCCTGAGCACGCAGCGCTTCCTGCTGTTCAACGGCCTGTACGTGGCCGACCCGCTGGCGGGGTTTCTGAAAATGGCCGCCTTCGTCGCCATGGCGACGGCAATATTTTATTCGCAGGACTACCTGGAACAGCGCGCTATCAGGGGAGGGGAGTACTACGTGCTGTGCCTCACGGCCCTGCTCGGCATATTCGTACTGATTTCGGCCAACAGCCTGCTGACGGTCTATCTGGGCATCGAACTGCTGTCGCTATCGCTCTATGCGCTGGTGGCGTTCGATCGAGACTCCGGGATCGCAGCCGAGGCGGCGACCAAATACTTCGTACTGGGAGCGATCTCCTCCGGCATATTGCTCTACGGCATGTCGATGCTCTACGGCCTGACCGGAACGCTCGACCTGGATCGGCTCAGCACCATCGTGCGCAGCGGCCCCGACGCCGCGCTGATCATTGGCGTGGCGTTCGTGGTGGCCGCAATCGCGTTCAAGTTCGGCGCCGTGCCATTTCACATGTGGGTGCCTGACGTGTATGAGGGCGCACCGACCAGCGTGACGCTGTTCATTGCAACGGTGTCCAATCTCGGCTCGTTTGCGCTGATCCTGCGACTGCTCGCGCATGGGCTGGCCGGCACCCCTGCGATCTGGACGCAGATGCTGATGGCGGTCGCCGTGTTGTCGCTGCTGGTCGGCAACCTGGGTGCGATCGCACAAACCAACATCAAGCGCATGCTGGCGTACTCGGCGATTGCCAACGCCGGCTTCGTGCTGCTGGGCTTCGCCAGCGGCGTCAATGCCGGTTACCAGGCGGCGCTGAATTTCACCATTGCGTACGTGATCACCACACTGGCGTCGTTCGGCATGATTCTTATGCTGAGCCGCAGCGGCTTTGAGCACGACCAAATCGCCGATTTCAAGGGACTGGCAAGCCGCGATCCGCTGCTCGCGGCGATGATGCTGGCGTTGATGTTCTCCACCGCCGGTGTGCCGCCATTCATCGGATTCTGGGCCAAGCTGTGGATCATCCAGGCGCTGCTCGGCAGCAGGCATGCCTGGCTTGCGACCTTCGCGGTGTTGATCTCGGTGGTCGGCGCGTTCTACTACCTGCGGGTGGTGTGGTACATGTATTTCGAGGCCGCGGGGGACCGGCCGGTACCCGAAGCGCGGGCACGCATGCGGTTCATCCTGGTGATCAATACCGTGGCGGTCACTGTCATGGGGGTGTTGCCTAATGCGCTGCTGCGGATCTGCGAGCGAGTGCTGCCGCCCTGAGATTTTCCCGTAAGTGTCTAAAAAATAACGTCTATTGAATAGTTCACTGGTTCCAGGCACGCGTGGTGTAGAATGCGCGGCCTCCTGGTGCGGGGTGGAGCAGTCTGGCAGCTCGTCGGGCTCATAACCCGAAGGTCGCAGGTTCAAATCCTGCCCCCGCTACCATTTAAATCAATTACTTATAGTGCGAAAATCTACTTAAAGGCGAGCGGACTCCGTGCCGTGTAGACCCAGTGTAGATTTTTCCGCTCATGTGGACGCCATTTTCGGTCGCTAGCTTACTGCGGCATAGCAGGCTGCTGTTGCCACTAGTTGCCGCTGTTTGGCTAACCGCGGATGCGAGCGATGGCGCCTTGAGGTAAGCCGCGGCGCCCGGCTTCCGCGTCTTCCGATTCCATCTGCGGCGGCCGTCCGCAATCCACAGCATCGTGTCGGTGTAGGTATCGCGACGCCGCGCGTTACGTTTCATGCGTCCAGGTTAGCCCCGAGCTCCGGTGGTGTCGGCATTCTTTATTTACCCGTTACGAAGTAGCGTCCCCATCCAGAATTCCAGCGGCGCCGAGTGTCCTACGATTAACCGAGCAATTCCCCCAATGGTCCCCGTGTTGAGCGCATTGCATAGTAGCCGCGTATGCGATGTCTGATCCTTATGGTAGCGATTGCGGGACCAGCGGCCTACCTCGCCGCGCGCTCGGCGATACCGCACAGAACAAGACCCTTTTAAGATGTATAAACGACGTCCAAGCATCGAGGCGGGCGCCGCTGGGTTGCATTGATCTTCCAAGCGACCAGGACAGCGCCATGACCGACGCATTCATCAATCGTATCGCGACCGCGCTGCCGCCCCATGACGTGCACGGGGGCTTTCTCGACTTCGGGCGTCGGATGCTGAATGGCGACAATCGCCGCCTCGCCTTGTTCAACCGCATGGCGGAACGCTCGGGCATTTCGCACCGCTATTCCTTTTTTGAGCCGGAGGGCGAAGGCGACGCCGCTCATTTCTACCGGCCCGGCGCCTTTCCCGGCACCGGCGCGCGCATGAAGCTGTTCGAGAAATTCGCCCCGCGTCTTGCCACCGAAGCGGCGGAACGGCTGCTGGCCCGTGAGGACCGCAGCCGCATCACCCATCTAATCGTTACCTGCTGCACGGGATTTTTCGCGCCCGGCATCGACCTGCAACTGGTGGAGCGCTGCGGACTCAACCCCGATATCGAACGTACATTTGTTGGTTTCATGGGTTGCTATGCCGCGATCAACGGGTTGAAGCTGGCGCGCCATATCGTGCGCTCCGAACCCGGCGCGCGAGTGCTGGCGATGAACCTGGAACTGTGCACTTTGCATTTGCACGAGACCACCGACCTGGAGGAAATCCTTTCCTTCCTGCTGTTTGGCGACGGCTGCGCTGCGGCGCTCATTTCCGCCGATCCGGGGGGTGTGCGGATGGATTCGTTCAAGGCAGCGCTGTTGCCCGACACCGCCGAACTGATCCGCTGGAATATCCGCGAGCAGGGTTTCGACATGGTGCTGTCCGGCGGGGTACCCGGCGCCATCCGCAGCGGTCTTGCCCAGGCGCGCTCCGCTTTCCTCAATGACGAGGCGCCGATCGATCTGTGGGCGGTGCATCCGGGCGGACGCACCGTACTGGATGCGGTGGAAGCGGCGCTGGAATTGCCGCCGCCCGCGCTGGCAGTGTCGCGCGGCGTGCTCAATGATTTCGGCAACATGTCGTCCAGCACAGTGATGTTCGTGCTCGACCGGCTGATGCGGGGCACCGCCCCTGGCACCAGCGGCTGCGCTATGGCATTCGGGCCGGGTCTGGTGGCGGAGACGATGCGGTTTCGCATGGCGGCGTGAGTGGGTTTTTCGCGCAGCCTCGAACCGGAATTGCTTGACTTGCTGGCGGCGGACGATCCGCGGGCGCGTGCCTCACGCCGCGATCTGGTGCGGATCAACTTCGTCATGCGGCAGCAGACAATCATGGCGGGGCTGCTGCGGCCACTTGCGGCACCGCGACGGCTGGCCGATCTCGGCTCCGGCGACGGGCGTTTCCTGCTGGGCTTGGCGCGGCGGATGGCGCCGCACTGGCCGCAGGTGACGGCGCTGCTCGTGGACCGACAGGATCTCGTGAGCGCGCAGACGCGCGCTGGCTTTGCGGCACTGGGCTGGAAATGCGAAAGCATCACCGGCGATATCTTCGAGGCGATGCCGCATCTGGATGCCGAAATGATCACCGCAAATCTCTTCCTGCATCACCTGGATAGCCTGGACCTGAGGCGGCTGCTGATGCTGGCAGAGCAAAAGGCGTGCGGCTTCGTCGCCTGCGAGCCGCGCCGGTCCCCAGTAGCCCTGCTGGCCAGCCGCATGGTATTCGCGCTCGCCTGCAATGACGTCACACGGCACGACGCCGTCGCCAGCGTGCGCGCCGGCTTCAACGGACGCGAGCTATCGCGCCTGTGGCCCGGCGACGGCTGGCGCCTGAGGGAAGGATTGGCGCTTCCCTTCACGCATGCCTTCTCGGCCAGGCGCGATGCAGTTTGACGCAGCAGTGATCGGCAGCGGCCCGGCGGGCGCCACGGCGGCTCGGCTGCTGGCGCAGCTGGGCTGGTCGGTGGCGCTGATCGAGCGCAACGGATTTCCCCGCCGCAAGGTGTGCGGCGAATTCATCTCGGCGGCGACCATGCCGGTGCTGGAGGCCTGCGGCGTGGCCGGTGACTTCCTCGCCCTGGCCGGCCCGCCGGTGCACAAGGTCGCCGCGTATGCCGGCGACACGGTGGTGGAGGCGCCGTTGCCCCATGCGAAGGCGGGATGGGGCCGGGCGCTGGGCCGCGAACATCTGGATGTGCTGCTGCGCGATGCCGCTGTCGCCGCCGGAGCGATGCTGTTTCAGCCCGCCGAAGTTGCCTCCCTGAGCAGGCAGGCGGACCGACACATACTCACACTTCGGCGCGCGGACGCCGCCGATGAGATTTGCGCGCGGGTAGTGATCGCGGCCTGCGGTTCCTGGAACACTAGGGGCGCCTTCGCCGTCACTGCGACGTCTCGGCCATCCGACCTGTTCGCCTTCAAGGCCCATTTCCGCGGCGGGGCGCTGGCGGATGGCGTGATGCCACTCCTTGCCTTTCCCGGCGGTTATGGCGGTCTAGTGCACAGCGATGGCGGCCGCGTCACCCTGTCCTGCTGCGTCCGCCGCGATGCGTTGGGGCGGGCTCGCGAAATTCACGGTGGCAAGGCGGGCGAGGCGGTGATTCGCCATATCCTGGCGAGCACCGAAGGCGCGCGGCGCGCCCTGCAGGGCGCAATGGTCGAGGACGCCATCCTTGCCACCGGCCCGATCCGGCCCGGTATACGGGCCCGTTATTGCGACGGCATATTCTTTGCGGGCAATGTCGCGGGCGAGGCCCATCCCATCATCGCCGAAGGCATCAGCATGGCGATGCAGTCTTCCTGGCTGCTGGTGCAACGCTTGGTCGCCGACGGTCCCGCCGCCGGGCCGAACCATGCGCGCGCCTGGAAACGGCAATTCGCCGCCCGCCTGCATGCCGCGTCTCTGTTCGCGTGGCTGGCGATGAACGATCACAGTCGCGCCGCCGCCGCCCAGCTCATCCGCGCCTTTCCTTCGATCCTCACCTGGGGGGCGACGTTGAGCGGCAAGTCCGCCTCAGTGATGTCGCCGCCCGGCTCTGAAACCGGCATCGCCGTCCCCATGACGCCGCCTGAGCCAACGGCGCAGAATTCGGTGCGGCTCTGGCTGGGCTTTGGCGCGATGTGCGTCGGGATGTTCATGGCCATCCTCAATAAGAGGGCCTAGCGGTACCCCTGGAAAATAAGCAGGGTCGGTATTTTGAACACTACTCAAAACGGCGGAGGAACACCCTATGGCAAACAAGCCCGGATTCGACACCGACACAGGCCGCGGTGGCGAGACTCACCAGCGCGTGCCCAAACGGGGTTCCCATGGGGCTGAAGGCCACCTGACCACCAATCAGGGAATCCGTGTTTCCGACAACCAGAACAGCCTCAAGGCGGGTGTGCGTGGGCCGACGCTGCTGGAAGACTTTGTGCTGCGCGAAAAGATCTTCCACTTCGACCATGAGCGCATTCCGGAGCGCATTGTCCATGCCCGCGGCTCGGCCGCGCATGGCTACTTCGAGCTGTACAAAAGTCTCGCCAATGTGACCAAGGCGGACCTGTTCCAGCGGGCAGGCGAGAAGACGCCGGTATTCGCGCGCTTCTCGACGGTGGCCGGCGGCGCGGGTTCGGTGGATACCCCGCGCGATGTGCGCGGCTTCGCGGTCAAGTTCTATACCCAGGAAGGCAACTGGGATCTGGTCGGCAACAACATCCCGGTATTCTTCATCCAGGATGCGATTAAGTTTCCGGACCTAGTGCACGCCGTGAAGATGGAGGCCGACCGTGCCTATCCACAGGCGGGCAGTGCGCACGACACCTTCTGGGACTGGGCTTCGCTCATGCCCGAGACCACGCACATGCTGATGTGGGCGATGTCCGACCGGGCAATCCCGCGTTCCCTGCGCACCATCGAAGGTTTCGGCATCCACACCTTCAAGCTGGTCAATGCCAGGGGCAAGGTTACATTCTGCAAATTCCACTGGAAACCGAAGCTCGGCATGCAGTCGACGCTGTGGGATGAGGCGCTCAAGCTCCAGGCCGCGGATAACGATTACCACCGTCGTGATCTACACGAATCGATCGTCAGTGGCGCCTATCCGGAATGGGAACTGGGTCTGCAGATGTTCGATCAGGAGTTTGCGGATGCGCAGCCTTATGACGTGCTCGATGCGACCAAGCTGATCCCCGAGGAAGTCGTGCCGGTGAGGCTGGTGGGGCGTATGGTGCTTGACCGCAATCCGGGCAACTTCTTCGCCGAGACCGAGCAGGTGGCGTTTTGTCCGGCCAATATCGTGCCCGGAGTAGATTTCTCCAACGACCCGCTGCTCCAGGGGCGGCTTTTCTCCTATCTCGATACGCAGAAATCGCGGCTGGGCACTGCCAATTTCCATCAGATACCGATCAACGCGCCGAAGTGCCCGATGATGAACTTTCAGCGCGACGGGCAGATGCAGATGAACGTGCCCACCGGTCGTGCCAACTACGAGCCGAACAGTCTTGTCGCACACGGAGAAGAGGGTGGACCGCGCGAATGCCCGGTAACCGGCTTTGCCACCGCCCACGGCCGCGTAGAAAACGATGAGCAGGGCGACAAGCTGCGCGTGCGCGCCGAGTTGTTCGCCGATCATTACAGCCAGGCGCGCCTTTTCTGGAAATCGCAGACTGATAGCGAGCGGGCACATATCGTATCCTCGTTCACTTTCGAACTGTCCAAGGTCGCGCTGGAGGAAGTGCCGGTCAGAGTGGTGGCTAACCTGCGCAATGTCGATGAGGAACTGGCAACGCGCGTGGCGGCGGGGCTCGGCATCAAGGTTCCGGCTAAAGCTAAGGCGGCGCGTGCGCCGATCGACATGCCGCCCAGCGATGCCCTGTCCATCCAGAAGAACATGAAGGCGACGATCGAAGGCCGCACCATCGGCATCCTGATCGCCGACGGTTCGGACGGCGGCGAAATCCGGAAGCTAGTAAAAGCAGTCAAGTCCGCCGGCGGCAAGACGATGCTTGTCGCCCCGAGGGTCGGCAGTACCAAGCTTGCCGATGGCTCGACGCTCAAGGCGGACGGGCAACTGGCCGGTTCTCCTTCGCAGATCTTCGACGCCGTGGCGATCGTGCTGTCGGAGAAGGGTTGCCAAGCGCTGCTCAAGGAGGCCGCTGCCGTGCAGTTCGTCATGGACGCTTTCGGCCACCTCAAGGCGATCGGCGCCACCAAAGCGGCCACGCGGTTGCTCGACAAGGCGGGTGTCGAAGCGGACGAGGGCATCACCGACCTAGGCAAGGCTTTTGTCGAAGCCGCTGGCCGGCGTTACTACGCGCGTGAGCCGAAGGTTCGCACTCTTGCTTGAGGTCGATGCTGTGAATGCCAGGATTGAAAAAACTAACTCGGGTAGGAGCTGGTGATTGGAAAATCTGCGAAATGTCCATCATTCCGCTCGGTCAGTGGCACTCGATGTCCCGTGCGCGCAGGGTAGTACGGTGAGCCTGCGGCCGTAGCTATGTCATCTGCCATGACGACGGCACTCGCCGCGCACTCTGCGGCTTCGCGAACAGCGCCGGTATTCTCGATAGCATCATTGGTAGCTGCAGGCTTGGATCGGACTGGGAATCTAGAATTTGTGGACCTAAGGAGTGAGGGCTGGTCTACCGATGGATCGACGGCAACGTCTACCGAAAGTCGACGATCGAGTGCAGGCGGCGACGTAAGCGTTTGATTTATTTGCGGGAACTTGTTTCAGCGCCGCGAGTCAACGCGGGGCGCGACTTACCCAGCGCCACTCAGGCCGCTTGCGCGCTCAACCGCATGCCGAATGCACCGACAATCTTCGTCACGGTCTCGAAGCTCGGATTGCCGTCCGGAGAGAGCGCTTTGTAAAGGCCGGCCCGGGTGATGCCGGTTTCCTTCGAGAGCTTCATCATGCCGCGCGCTCGAGCGACAACACCGAGCGTGTGAATCAGCATCTGCCGATCCATGGGCTCTTCGAATACCGTCTCAAGGTAGTTTTTTATGTCTTCTTCGGTCTTCAGGTAATCTGCCGAATCGTAAGGCGCCATCCTGATCTTTCTGCGTTTGCTCTTGGCTGCCATAGTCACTCCTTCTTGGCCGCCGTTCCGGCCCGTGGGTTCAAAGTTTTCCACATCGCATGCGCGTTCTTGATGTCGGCGTCCTGACTGCCCTTGTCGCCGCCGCACAGCAACGGGTAAAGCGTCCTGCCGGCTCGCACGTAGTACACACGGTAGCCAGGGCCGAAATCAATGCGCAGCTCGCTCAGGCCCTCGCCGATCGGCGCGACATCACCGGCGCTGCCATTGGCCAGCCGGTCGACACGCGCCTAGATCTTTGTGCGCCCCTTCGAATCCTTCAGTCCTTGGAGCCACCCATCAAATGCGTCGGTGCGCTTCACTTCGAACATTAATGCACCGTATACCATAGGAGACAGGATGTAAACTACAGGATACAGACGGGCGTCGTGGAACGAGGGTGCAGCTGGTTGAGCGCTAAGCAAACGGAGGGGACTTCCCCGCCGGAGCCTGCTACGTCGACGATCGGCTGTCTTGCGCGCTAGCGTTGACTAGTGGTCGAAGAAAATATCGTGGTAATTCAAGTGTGTAGAATTACGAATCATGCCCCGCTACCAAGTCCGAGCGCGAGTTCCGCGGCGGCCAAGTCCTCGATGGCGCAACCTACGCTCTTGAATAGGGTGATCTCGTCGGTAGAGTCTCTGCCAGAAACGGTGCCACGAGTGAGTGCGGCTAGGTCGCCTCGTATGTCGGCAGCCGTGATGAACCCGCTGGCCAGTGCCTGGACGAGTTCGCCGCTCTCGGCGAGTGCGCCTTCCCGCGTGTCGACATAGATGCGTGAGCGCGCGAGCGCCTCGTCGTCGACTTCGCGCATCTCCGGGGTAAATGAGCCGATGAGATCCAGGTGCTGTCCAGGAGTGAGCCATGCGCCGCTGACCAGAGGCGCGGTGGCCAGCGTTGCACAACTGATGATGTCGGCCCACCGCACGCCGGCTTCCAGGTCGTCGATGGCTTCGATGTCGATGGATCGGCCGGAGAAAGTGCCGGCTACGGCCTGCGCGCGCCGGGAGCTTCGGCCCCAAACGCGCACGGCGGTGATCGGGCGCGCGGTGATATAGGTTTCAATAATATGCGGCGCCAGTGCGCCGGTACCGACCATGAGCAGTCGGCTCGCTTCCGGCCGCGCCAGAAAGCGTGCTGCGAGCACCGAAGCGGCTGCTGTGCGACGCCTGGTCAATTCGGTTCCGTCCAACGTGGCGATCGGTGAGCCGTCGGTGCCACTGAACAGCGCATACACGGCATGCACCGCCGGCTGTCCGTGACGGGAGTTGCCCGGAAAAACGGTTGCGAGCTTGATGCCGATGCATCGCCCTGTATGCCACGCAGGCATCGTCAGCAAAAAGTGATCGCCGTCGGCCGAGCTGCCGACAGCGTGGTGCTGGCGCGGCGGCGAGTGGAATTCCGAGCGAAAGGCGCGCTCCAGCGCGTCGATCAGGGGCACGCGCGCGAGCCTTGCTGCGACGTCATTACCATCCAGTTGCAACATCGACTCCTTCCCCCTAGATCACGATATGCTCTCGTAACGGCTGATTGCGCGGGTACCGGGTGTACGAAAGCGACGCGACGTCGATTGTGCGGTACTCGGCAAAGCGAATGAATTCCGCCAGCGCGCGGCCGACCGCTGGAGCGTGCTGTAAGCCGTGGCCGCTGAAACCCGAGGCGAGAATCAGGTTGGGAACGGATTCGCAGGGACCCACGAATGCATTTTGATCGAACACGTTATAGTCATAGTGCCCGGCCCAGGCGCTGTCGAGACGCACGGCTTCGAACGCAGGCACGCGGTGCGCGAGCGCAGGCCACACGAGTTCGTCAAATTCCTGGTAGTTGACGTCGAAGTCGCCCACGGCGACTTCCGGATCATCCGCCGGCACAACTCCGCAAATGAACCGACTACCCTCGGGCCGGCACCAGAGACTCGAAGGATCGACGATCAACGGGCAATTTGCAGGGGCCTGCGCGCAACTGAATACGAACACGCAGCGCTTGCGCGCGAACACCGGGAGGTCGATGCCGGCCGAGGCCGCAAGCGCGCGCGACTGCGTGCCGGTCGCATTCACGAGCCAGCGGCACCGCAGAGTGTCGCCGCAGCCAAGTCGCACTCCGGCCACTCTCCGTGCGCCATCCATTAACACGTGTTCCACCCGATCGCGGATGTAGCGCGCACCGTGCTTCAGGGCAGCACGGCGTAGTCCCTGCAGCAGGCCGTGACCGTCGAACCAGCCTTCACCGTCTGGCGTATCGGCGCCCATGGCCAGATCGCTAGAGTTGATCCAGGGATAACAATCGGCGAGCCCAGCCGCATCGAGCTGGCGCACTTCGACGCCACAGCGCCTCTGAATGTCGACATTGCGGCGCAATGCCGTGGCGCCGGCCGGCGTGGCGAGCGTGAGATAGGTCGATTCCTTTAGGTTGACATCCCCAAGGCCGCCGCCACAGGCCCGTAGGAACTCCATGCCGAAAGCCGACATCTCGATGTTGATCGGGGTCGAGAATTGGCGGCGGATCGATGCCGCCGAGCGGGTGCTTGCGGCGAGGCGATAGGTGGGATCGGGCTCCACTACCGCCACCGTGCCTGTGAATCCTCTCGGTTCGGTCAGGAAATAGGCGGCTGCGGATCCCACGGCTCCCCCGCCGGCGATCACGACATCTACCTTTGGCATGCGCGCTTGATGTCCGTGAGCCTATGGATATCCGGTGCAGGTATCAATGTGCGAAGCTGTAGTTAGGCACGCTGAACACGGTCATTTGCCGCCGGCCTTCACTTGCGAGCCGCAATGTGGCCAGCGAGATATTCCGCGTCGTGCCAGACACCCCAGATGAAGGGCGAGGCCCTTCGCGACAGCCACGCCAGCCCCAGGAAGTAAAGTCCGGGCACAATCGAAACGCCACGTTCATGTGCCGGTCGACCTCTGTCATCGAAGGCATCGACCTTCATCCAACTAAAATCAAGTCCGTATCCCGTGGCCCAGATGATTGACCTGATCCCGGCGGAATCCAAGTTCAAATTCGCGACGGGATCAGTCACGCACGGCGGATCGGGCGAGATCTTGCGAGCCGCGGGTTCTGGCGGCAGATCGAGGCTCTTCGCGGCGACATAGGCATCGGCCGAATCCAAGACCGATAGGTAGTTGGCATCCCCCAGCGCAATGTTCCTCGCAAGATCGGGTGAGAAGTCCATGGTTCCGTCTTGGTAGTGCGTCACCCTCCCCAACAGGGTAATTCCGCGCGTCGCGAGCTCACGAAAGTCAACGGTATGACCACCATGAGCGCCGCTGACAGCGATCGTCACATGTTCAGTGCCCGGCGCGGACGCCTTGGCGTCCCACTCACCAAGCACCCCGAGCCACCAGACGAAATCACGTCCACGATAGCGGCGCGGTGGCCGGTTGTGCGGGCCCACCGATAAGTAGACACGCCTGCCCGCGCGCAGGAGCTCGTCCGCTATCTGCACGCCCGAGGAACCGGCCCCGACCACCAGCACCGCGCCATCGCGTAACTGACCCGGATTGCGATATGCCGCGGAATGGAGCTGTTCGATTGATGAATCGACGGGCACCACCGAAGGGATGATCGGACGCTGAAACGGGCCAGTCGCGACGACGACGTTCCTTGTTTCGATGACGCCGTTGGAAGTCTCCGCTCGGAAGCCTGCGCTATTTGTCTTCGCCGCAAGGGCCGTGACCTCAGCGCCGCAGCGAATGGGAGCCGCTATGCGTTTCGCGTAGGCGACAAAATAGTCTACGATTTGGTTCTTGGTGGCAAAGCCATCCTGATCGATCCCAGGGAAAGTCATACCGGGAAACCGGTCGTGCCAAGCTGGTCCGTTGGCGACCAAAGAATCCCAGCGTTCCGAGCGCCAGCGCTCTGCGATCCGATGCCGCTCGAGGATAACGTGAGGCACGGCGAGCTTGCTTAGGTGCTCGCTCATAGCCAAGCCCGCCTGGCCGCCGCCGACTATGAGCGCCTCCACTTCCGTTACTGCCATTCTTGCACCTTGAAATATGCCAGGAAATCGAATCGATACGGCCGCACTGTGCGGCTGCCGAAGCTGCGTCCGTCACGCGCTCCATTGTCGCTCCCGACCCTCACTTCGCGCATTCGTATTCGCAGAGATGATCGGGACGACGAATTGCGTGCATTCCTTGATGTCCTTGCGTATCGACGCGTCCCACGCATCGCTGCCACGGAGTTCGCTTTGGTCGAACCAAACGTCGAGATCTGCGGCGCACCTCGAGTGGCAAGTCACCCGCCGCGGTTTGCTCGAATGATCCTCGTGACGTCGTGAAGGGATTCGATCTCATAGTCGGCGGGTATCCCCTTGGAGCTCGGTGCCTGATTCGTGAGCATCCCATCGACCGGGCGTCGGAGCCACGCAGCGATAAGGCCGGCAGACATGGCGCCCTGCACGTCAAAACCCGGCGCCGCGCAGTAAAGGACATCGCGTGGCTGCAATCCATTCTGGTGCAGGACCCAGTAATAGGTAAGGGGGTTCGGCTTGTGGATGCGAGGCTGCTCGGTGCTCCCGACGAAATCCAGCTTGAAGCTCCTGAACTTACTCACGTACATGTCCAGGTACTCACGCTCTACGTCTGAGTAGATGATTACTTTCACGCCGAGCCTCTGTTGCTCCAGGAGCGCCTCGCGGCCTCCAGGTTGGTGTACTGCTGCTTAAAGTGGGCGACCGTGTCGTTGGCCAATATCTGGCCGTGGTCGAGAATCAACACGCGGTCGCAGAGCCGTTCGGCTTCCTCCATATAATGGGTGGTGTAGAGCAATGTCTTGCCACGGCGCTTGAGTTCCTCGAGATTGTCGAAGATCGCGTTGCGCGACTGAGGGTCGACTCCGACGGTGGGTTCGTTCAGCAGGATCAGATCTGGGTCGTGCAGCAGCGCTCCGGCGATGTTGAGGCGCCGCTTCATCCCGCCGCTGAAGGTCTTCACGCGATCGGTGTCGCGGTGGGCCAGGCCGACCAGCGCGAGCGCAGTCTTGGCCCGGGGCTGCAGTTCGGCCGCGCCGAGGCCATAGAGCCCGCCGAAAAGCTGGAGGTTGGCCGAGGCCGACAGCTCCTCGTACAGCGCCAGGTCCTGCGGCACCAGCCCCACATGACGCTTCAATGCATTGGCGTTCTGCGCGAGGCTGACACCGCCTAAGCTCACCTCACCGGCGTCCGGCCTCGTTATACCGCTGATCATGCCAATAGCAGTGGTCTTACCCGCGCCGTTAGGGCCTAGCAGGCCCACGGTCTCGCCCTGCGCGATGCTGAAGCTGATCGCGTTCACCGCCACTCGGTCGCCGTAACGCTTGGAGAGGCGATCAACCTGAAGCATGGATGATATCCCGTAGGTATTGAATGTGCGTGTCAAAGGCGCGCCGCCCGGCGCGTGTCAGCGATACGCGGGTACACGGTTTCTTGCCAACGAAGGTTTTCTCAATCTCGACATAGCCGGCATTCTCAAGCGTGGCGAGGTGCGTGCCCAGGTTGCCGTCCGTGACGCTGAGCAGCTTGCGTAGCTCGGTGAACTCGAGTTTTGCTGCGCCACGCAGCGCGTTTAGCGTTGCCATGATCTTCAGACGCGTGGGCTGGTGGATCAGCTCATTCACAGGCGCCGCAGCCACAGGCCGCCGGCCATCAGCGCGCCTCCCGAGACGCAGCCCATGTAAAGGAAGTAATGGCTGTGCACGCCGAAGTAGCCCAACAAGATCAGCAGCGTCGCGACCAGGCCAATGGCAAATAGGCGCCAGCCGATCCAGCAGCCAACGGCCATGTAAAGGAACGTCCAGAACATTGAGGAAAAGGTGTCCTGTTGACGGGCGTCCGACGGTGCTAGCACAGCGAGCGCGGCTACCTGGAAAGCGACAATCACGAGGAAGCACAGCATCCAGCGCCAGCCTTGATCCAAGCGCGTACGGGGGGTACTGCCCTCGGCAACCGCTGCGTGCTGGCGCCAGCCAATCCACCAGCTGGCGGTCGCGCCGAGCAGCGTCAGCGCTAACCACACAGTACCGGATTGGTCTGGGGCGAGGTCCGACACACTGTTTGCCAGCAGCCAGATAGCGCCCCACAGGATCATGAAGGGTGCAAAGCGCCGGTAACACTGCAATTGGGTAGTACGTGCGCCGGCCGCATCGATTGCCGCCAGTGTCAGGGCAGCTTCAGTCTTGTTAATCTCCATTAGAGAGTACTCTATAGCAAAGAGTACTCGGTGTAAACTAACGCATGGCGCTGCCCATCCCCTGGACACATTGCAGGTTGGGTGACGAGACGTTGCGTCGTCAATATCCGTTCAACTCAGCATGCGTGCGTGCGTTCGTGCACGTGCATGCATCAGATCGTGGCCGGCGAGTGTCTGACAGGCGGCCGATAGTGAAAGTAATAGAGCAGCGTGAGCACCGCCAGGAACGGCAAGCCGAAGACCAGCGTGGTTCGAAAGGCGTCAGTGAATGCAGTGGTGACGAGCAGCGCTGCCATCAACGCAGCTCCGAGCAAGGTCGTCGCCGGAAATCCCCACATCCTGAACGACCCAGGTGCTTTCGCCGATGCGCGACGATAGAAAAAGTGCGTCACGAAAATCATCATCCAGGTGAACATGGCGCCGAACGCGGATATTCCAAGCATGGTGAGAAAGGCGCCGGCCGGTGAGAGGATGGTGATCACGGTCGCGAGCGCGATGCCGAAGGTCGATACCAGCAGGGCGTTCAGCGGCACGCCACGCCTGTTCAGACTACCCAGGCTCCGGGGTGCATGTCCGGCGCGCGACAGGCTGAACATCATGCGGGTCGTGATGTATAGCTGACTGTTCATCGCTGATAGAGCCGCGACCAGCACCACGAAGTTCATGGCGCCGCCTGCCGCCGGGAGGCGCGAGGCCTGCATCACCAGCACGAATGGACTTTGCGTCGAGCCCGCCTGGGTCCATGGTATGACCGCCAGCATGAGCGCCAAGGTCAGCAGATAGAACAGGACCAGACGCACAACCGTCGAGCGGAAGGCACTCCTGATCGCGACCTCGGGGCGCGCCGCTTCCCCGGCCGCGACCGCGATCATCTCGATGCTGAAGTAACTGAACACGGCGATGATGACCGCAATCCACACGCCGCCGATGTCGCGCGGCAGGAAGCCGCCGTAGGCGGTGTAGTTACGGAAGCCGACCGTGCTGTCCGATGATGCGCGAACTCCACTGCACGATCTGATCGAGGACCTGGAGCCACTGGGCATCATCACCTTCAACTACGACCTCGGGCACGAAAATGCCTACCGCGCACGCCGCCGCGACCGGCACCGCATGCACCGGGCGATCTACTCCGACGAGCGCAAGCTGCGGGTGGTGATCGCGGAAGATTTTCGATCCCGCTTTTTGCTCAAAGCGCATGGCTGCATTTCCCGGCCAAAGACCGTGTGCTGGATCGTGCCTCCTATCGGGAGGTGATGGCCCGGCAGCTCGGCTATCGAGCCTTCGCGCACCATGTGCTGGCGCGCTTCAGCGCGCTGATCGTTGGGTTCGGGTTGAACGATCCGGACTTCGAGGATCTGCTGCAGAGCTTCGAGGCGAATTTCGGCGGCGGTGTCGGCGAGCACGTGTATATCTGGAAGCGTGGTCAGCGCGAGGATGAGGAGGCGCGCGCCCTGGTCCTGCGGCGGCGTTACGGCCTGCTCTGCATCTTCGTTGACAGCTTCGATGACGTGCAGACCGTGATCAGCGACGCGCGTACGCAGATGGGGGCACGACTGCGCCACACGATCAGCGCGACACTCAAGCGCAGCGCCGATGTTGAAGAGTTCCGGCAGCTGCGACGCAGGGCGCACATCGAGCTTGGCCGTTTGAGCGCGGCTGGAGCAGGGGTGGCGGCGGCCGCGCTGATGGCCGCGGTCAGCGATGCGGGAACGCCACTGCTGGTGCGGGCGGAGGCTGCGTACTCGCTGGGTAAGATCCGGCCCACGCCGCCCTGGGTGGCCGATTTTCTGCTGGACACGATCGGGGTCAGCGTGCCCCCACCGATCGTTACCTCCACACTGGCAGCGTTGCTGCAACTCGACCCCCCGGTGGACGATCAACTCGTGATCAGGACTCGAAAAGCCTCGGCCCTGGACTCGGTTTGCCGCGAAGTGGACCGACTGTCCCTGGCCGACGAAGCCACGCACTCTCCCCGTGCGCGAAAATACCTCGAAGCGTTGATCGCGCGCTGGCGAGCGACCGGCTCATGAGGCCGTAGCGTGGATGCAACGCGCGCCCCGGCTTCCCAGAAGGGCGGCCCAGGCTGCCCGAGTCGGGCCGGCCGCGCCATTGAGCCATTGGTCAGGGCACTGGCAGGGCATTGACGGATTGGCGCCGATGTGCAAGGAATCGGCAGCGCGGGCCCAAGCCCAGCCGCCAGACGCCTAAGCGGCTCAAAAGGATGAAGTTTATCGCCGGATAGCGGGACTTTCTCAGGTCGGATCGCGCAGAATGCTGGCTTTCGCCGGCGATCTCTTGGAGTCGAACCTGTGGCATTCGAAAAACCGGTCTCCTGGTACCGTTACGTGTGGATTTTACTGGCCGTCGGCATTGTTGGTTATGCCGTCTACAGTGGCTTTCGTTCCTACAGTCGTCTTACGGCACAACTCGCGACTCTTGGCGGCGTTACCCTTGGAGATTCACGCGGCGACGTCCGGTATAAGCGCGGCGATCCGCCGGTGGTGTACGGCGCGGCGCAACCCGGCGATTCGGTGGTGCACGGCTATTACACCGATCCCAAGACCAACCCTGACAATGCCTTGCCGGCAGGCACGGATACCGACACGTTTCCCACCTGGGCGTACTCCAGCAACGCCACCATGAATCCACACTTCGATGTGACGTTTGACGCCAAGTCAGGCCGCGTCGCGAAGATCGACTGCGTTGATCAATCCGAACCGCCAACGGCGTATTGCGACCGGGTGGCTGGCCTTGGAATCTGGGACGCCGAATCCCGCATCACTTCGCTGCTGGGCGCCCCCACCCAGCAGTCGATCGACGAGAAATCGGGTGTCAAGACCATGGACTACACCGACATCGGGCTGGTTTTCCTGTTGAAGCGGGAACGGGTTTTTGCCATCTATGTCTACGGGACCGAGTCGCGCAAGCCGCTTTCAGTGAGCCGCTTCATGGTCTGGCTCGCGCAAACGCTGGTGGAGTCGTGGTGGCAAACGTAGCGGTGCCTGCGCTGGCCGATGCTGTTGCGAAGTCTTACCGCGAGGTTACCATTGAGGCAGTCGGGTAAGGGCCGGCGAGCGCGTTACGCGCCGCCGATCCGAAGTATTCGTTTGTCGTCAGAGCTTTGGAGAACATCATGCAGCAAGCGGACAAATTGAAAGTCCTGCCGTTCATTCTCGCAGGGTTCGCGTTTCTCGCAGGCTGCGCTGCCGCGCCGCCACCGCAACGCCATCCTGCATATCTACACGCCTTGTCTGACTTGCGTGCTGCGCGTTGGCTGATCGAACACCGTCCCGGAGACTGGGCGCAGACGGGCGAGGAAGTGGAGGCTGTGCGCCAGATTGACGCGGCCATCAATGACATCAGGAAGGCGGCGTTCAATGACGGAAAGAATCCCAATGATCACCCGCCCGTGGATGAGAACCCTGATCATCGGGGACGCATTCACGAGGCATTGCAGTACCTGAATAAGGCGCGCGCCGATATTTCCAGTGAAGAGGACAATGGATTTGCCAATGGCTTGCGTGATCGCGCGCTCGGGCATATCGACGGAGCAATACGCGCTTCGCGCCACGTATTCAACGAATAATCATTTTCCTCGGTCTGGGACGCGCGCATGTTGCCGGGTCCGCCAGTCAGTGCCGGATGCCATTGGCCGGCACCGCCTGCCGCGCCTAATCAGATGGCCAAGGCATTACCTCAGGCAGCGTTGTAGCGGGTGGTTCTGACGGTAGTTGTCGGGTCGGCCGCTGGTCGACCGCCCGCCACCACGGCGTCACCTCATGCTCATGTGCCGGCTCGATGGGCTCACCTAGCCGCGGCATCAGCAGGTTCGCACCTTTATTCGGTGCGGACGTCAGGAGCGTTTCGACCGGCTGGTCCCAATCATGGGTCGCCGAGGCAAAAGTGCCCCAATGAATGGGCAGGAAAGGGCCGCCGCCCAACAGCGTAAGTGCCTGGAGCGCGTTTTCAGGACCCAGATGCATGTCGCCCCATGCCGGGTGGTAGCCGCCGATCTCCAGCATGATGAGATCAAACGGACCCGCGCGTTTGCGGATCGTCGCGTACTCTGTCGTCAAGCCGGTATCGCCGCTGAAGAATACGGTGTGGCGTGAAGATCGAATGACCATCGATGACCAGAGCGTGGCGTTGCGGTCGTGGAGGGTGCGGCCGGAGAAATGTTGGGACGGCGTCGCGGTCACCGACAAGTCCGTGCTCTTCGGCCTGTGTGTCTCCCACCAGTCCAGCTCAACGATGCGTCCTGCCGGTACCCCCCAGGCCTCCAGGTGCGCGCCGACACCGAGCGAAGTGACGAACGGCACCTCGAGATTAGCCAGTTCGCGAATGGTCGGATAATCGAGATGGTCGTAGTGGTCATGCGACACGATGACCAGGTCGATTGACGGAAGAGCGCGCAATGCGATCGGCACTGGCTGGAAGCGCTTCGGACCGACCAGGCGCGACGGGGAAGCGCGCGGCCCCCACACGGGATCCGTCAACACGCGAAACGCGTCGATTTCCAGCAGCAGGGTGGAGTGACCTAGCCATGTCACGCGCAGCCCCGTGCTTGGTGCATTGGACCATGTGGGGCGCGGATCGAGGGACGGAAGCTTCCGCCGAGGAACGCGCTGCCCACCTCCGCACAGTAGGTCCGACAACGAGGGCATCTTAGCGGTGGGATCGCGCAACCCAGGCAATATCCGATGAATGTTGCGAAAGCCTTCGCCGGCCCAGGAGGCAGAGGACTTCATGCGCTCGAGGCGCAGTCCATCTGCCCGTTTACCCAGAGACTTCATTGCCGTAGTCGTTCTTGCAGTAAAAAAAGGTACGCTGCCTGACTTTGTACCGGTGATCACCGGCAAAGAAAAGCTTACAGCAGAATCCATCAGCTTCGTCATTTTGTCCGTTAGTGGCACACAGCTCACACTCGTCTACCGCCGGTAATACGCACTGTGGCGTATGGTGGTCCAGACATTCGCCAAGAGCATCGCCGTGACCCGAAAATGCAACCTCCATATTTTCGTTCTTACAATGGCGGCTCTTTCGGCCTGCTCCCGCGACTACAATGGCGACGGCAATGGCGTCGGCATCGACAGTAGCAGCAGCAGCAGTAGCAGTAGCAGTAGTAGCAGTAGTAGCAGTAGCAGTAGCAGTAGCAGTGGTGCTAGCAGCGGCAGCAGCAGTGGTAGCAGCAGTAGTAGTAGCAGCAGTGGTGGTAGTAGCAGCGGCAGTAGCAGCAGCAGTAGTAGCAGCAGTAGCGGTGCCACTTTCGCTTACATTGTCAACGACGGGAATGATACGGTTTCGATCTGTCCAGTGAATGAGGCCGATGGTTCCCTCGCTGTCTGCACGGTCTCGAGCGGAAACGGGAGCTTCAACTACCCGGCAGCCATTACGATTAATTCGAACTCAACGATCGCCTACATAGCGAACACCGTCAGCAACCTGGTAACCATTTGCCCGATAGCTAGCAACGGACTATTTGGTACCTGTACGACGGCTGCTGACCCCACCTTTTCAGTCATGGACGGAATCACTCTCAGTTCATCAGGCGACTATCTGTACGCGTCGAATTTCAACAATGGCAGCGCGGGTGGGTCGGTCTCTGTTTGCCCGGTTAATCTGGACGGTTCGCTTGCTGCCTGCGTAAGTTCCGGCGAAATGGGCGGTCTGCTCGCGAATCCCCAGCTGGTAGGGATAAGTCCGAGCGACGCGACGCATCTGTATTCTTCGGGGACCTCCGATAACCTGTCGATGACGATTTGCGATATCGCTGTCAGCGATGGCTCGCTGAGCGCCTGCACCACGGTTTCCGGATCCGGTCCGGCTCCCAATCCCGGATTTGACTTTCCGGAGGGCATAGGCTTCAACGCGCTGGGCACGATTGCTTATATCGGGAACGTTGGTAGCAGCACCACCATCAGTAGCTACGTGTCCATCTGCCCTGTCAGCAATGGCATCTTCGGCGCTTGCACAATCACGCAGGGCAATGGGACTTTCAAATTCACTGCCGCGACGCAGATCGGGCTATACATTTCAAACGCAACTCAAATCGCGTACGTGCCCAACAATAACTCCACTACCGTCTCCATCTGCCCCATCAACCTGGATGGTTCCTTGGGGGCCTGCACTACCAGTGACGGCGGGAGCACCTTCAATCAACCGGCCGCGGTCTTCCTGGCGACGGTGTCAGGGCTCTGACCAGCGACTAATCCGCGTTTCCGGCGACCAGGACAGATTTCTCGCCGATAAAACGCCGCTTCCGCTGATTAGCTCCGTCCATGTGGATCGTTAAGGTCGCGCTGCAGCGGTCATACACATTCATCCGAATTTGCCTTGGATTCCCGCGCCATAGACAAAGTTGGCGCTTCAATCGGGAATATTAAATGTTGTCGGGCCACAGACTGTGGCACCCGCGACGCAGAAAGGAAATGGGGAGACCTCAGTAGCCGTGGAATGCAATCGGGCAATGCCCGCACCGACATAAAATCCCAGCGGATCGTCCGCGAGAACTCGAGTCGAAGCGCAGCTCGCGCCCAAAACGAGCACCAAAGCGCCGCGTAACGATTGGCGGCGCCACTGGTTGACAGAAAACCTCAAGCTCGGCTTCCACTAAAATCCCCGCGAATTCAGCATCTCGACGTTCGTGGCACTCTGAGATGGAAGTCCATGAATTGTCAGGCTTTTAGATCCAGGAGCATCGTCACGAATTGGTGGAATCGCGGTCCGCTACCATGTTGATATCCGTGTCTCTAAACTGCGGATGACGTGGGCGTGGGCGAACCGCTCTCAGGAGCCCGGTCGCCACCGGGGATACGTCTATGACTGTCCGAGCCAATACCATCGCAAGCGGCTGCCGACGTGCGTGAGATCATGACCGCGTCGACGCCACGAATTCAAGACAAAGCGCAATCGAGCAACACGCCATTTCGCTTCTACGACAATCGCCAGAAATACCTGGCGTTCGTCAATACCTGCAACGAGAAAGCCGCTGTAGCGCGCCGCGCTGCTCTGGAGCTTTCGCATATTCACGCGACCCCGCCGGCACTGCGTCTGTTCGACGCCGGCATGGGGGATGCTACGGTACTCGCGCGGCTGATGCGCAGCGTGCACCATCAATTTCCCCAGGTGCCTCTCTTGGTGGTAGCCAAGGAGATCAGCTTGGAAGATGTCCGGCTAGGGCTGGAGAAGTTGCCCGACAGATTATTCGAGCACCCGGCAACGGTGTTTGTCGTGACAAATCTGACCTATGCCGAAGCGCCGAGGCTGATGTCGCGCGATTTGCAGTCCGCTACAGCGCTGAACTGGCAGGAGGTGAGGCTTGCAGGCAGTTCGACTCATGAATACGAGGAACAAATCGAGGAACTTGGCCCTACGCTTGCCTATGGATGGCAGACGACGCCCAGCCCCAAGACCGGTAATCCGAGCTACGTTCGTCCCTCCGTACTGGTTATCTATCGGGAGGACCATAAATTTCTGCTCGATTCGGTGATCCCGAAGCCTGGTCGCATTTTCGAGAGCTACGATTTCATATTGGCCTCGCAACCCTGGCGGGCGCGCATGTCCGCAACGTTCAAGGCGGAAAAGGTTCTTGCGCCGCTCACGCGCAGCCTGGCGCCAGGGGGTCGCCTTCTTGCCATTCAATCGCGCGGTGGCGATCCCGGGCTGGAGATCATTCAGAAGCTCTGGCCGGGCGAGAACCCGTTTCAGGTCGACCGCCATCAACTGATCGCCGCTCTCAAACAGGAGCTCGGCCGCGACGGCCGCGATTTTCAAATCAATGCTCTGCCAGATGAGAAAAGCGTGTTCCGCTATGAGATGCACACGCTGCCGTCCGAGATTGGCGATCGTATCGGGACCTCCACGCTGTTTGCCGCGTGGAACGCCGCGATCTACGTGAATCAGATTGAGGATGAGCGCCTCGACACGGTCGCAACAACGGGCGCGTATCTTGAAGCGACGCAACAGGTGCTGCAGAAGTACGGCGGTCTCTGGTTCAACGACGAGACATTTGTCGTAAGCCGCCGCCGGACGTGACGTCACCCGCCGCGGACGATTCCGGTTCGATCGGCGGGCTTGGCGTCAGCGCATCAGTTCGAGTGGCTTCGGCAACTTCGCCAGTAATTCCACGCTGAACTCTGCAGCGATGTGGAAGAATGCCATGCGCGCGACCTGATCGGAACGGTTCTCCCAGGCGTGATCTGTGCCGCGCTGGACCACCACATCGCCCTGACTCAGCACCACTTCGGTGTCATCGAGTATCAGAACGGCTTCGCCTTCGATCACCACGACATAGTCGAGCGTCTGCGTACGGTGCATCACCGTGCGCTTGCCGCCTTGCTGCGGGGGATAGATCTCGATGATGCGCAATAGATGGCCTGTAGCCGGCATTATGGTGAATTCACGCTCGTTTGGTTCGCGTGCTTCCGCTGCGGCCAGCAACGGGACGGATCTGGCGGCGTTCCATATCTCGAAGAAGCTCGCCCCGATCGCCGGTCCCTGCATCGGATGATGCTGCGGGGGCGGGCCATCCGAGAGAACAATCGAGGTGCCGCTCTCATCATGGCCGGTCACGACCCGTCGCGGAGATTTCGTTTGCGTCAATGGAATTACCCCAGCCGGATTTCAGCCCAAGGGAGCGTGCCACTTCAGCGAACGTATGTCATTCCGGGAGAGACTGGCAATACGACCACGTTCATCAGGACGTAAACAATCACAGCTAAGCTCCCGCCAAACAGGGGAGAATCCACATGAAGGCAAAGCGGCTGATCCGGCTTGGAGTTGCAATAGGGGCAACATTTGTGTCCTTGACCTGCGCCGCGGCGGGCCAGGTCGGTAGCGGGAATATCAAGCACGTGCTGCTGTTGAGCATCGACGGCATGCACGCTGTGGATTTCTACAACTGCTCACATGGGATTGCGGGTGTGAACAACGGCGAGCCTTACTGCCCGAACATGCAGGCTTTGAGCGAGCGCGGACTCAACTACGTCGGCGCGGTTTCCTCGAAGCCGTCGGATTCCTTCCCTGGGCTGGCGGCAATCGTTTCCGGCGGTACGCCGAAGTCAACCGGCCTGTATTACGACGTAGCGTTCGACAGATCGCTCGATGCGCCCGCGGCTACCACAGGAACGGGTCTTGCCGGAGGCTCGTGCGCGCCCTACGGAATACCAAAGGGAACGACGACCGACTACGATCAGGGCATCGACATCGACGATACCCAATTGAACGGCGGTGCTCGCGGAGCTGCGGTTACCGAGGGCGGCGTCGCCTCGATCGACCCGACGAAACTGGTGCGCGATCCGCAACAGGGTTGCGCGCCGGTGTATCCGTGGGATTTTATCCGGACGAACACAATTTTCGGCGTGGTGCACGAGGCGGGCGGCTACACAGGCTGGATCGATAAGCACCCGTCGTATTCGATGGCGGGTGGGCCCGGCGGCAAAGGCCTGGATGATTTCTATTCGCCGGAGGTAAGTTCGAACGCGGTGCCACTGCCCGGCGTGACCACCTCGCAGGGCGTTTCTTGCGCCACGGTTCGCGATGCCAGCGGTGGGGCGTGGAATAGCAGCTTTGCAAACATTCAGTGTTACGACGCGTTGAAAGTTAAGGCTCTGCTGAATCAGATTGCCGGTAAGACGCACCGCGGGGCTCCGGCCGTAATCCCGGCGCTCTTCGGCATGAATTTTCAAGCCGTGTACATCGGGCAAAGCGTGGCCGAGGCGGGCGTGGGCAACGGCGGTTATCAAAATGCGACCGCTCTGCCGAGCTTGCGATTGCTGCAGGAGATCGAGTTCGTGGATGCCTCGATCGGCGACATCGTGGGTGGGTTGAAAACGGCTGGCATTTACGAGGATACCCTGCTGATCATCACGGCCAAGCATGGAGCTTCACCGATCGACCCGAGTTCGTATGTGGCCGATGGCACTAACACACCTGCAACGCTACTCGGCAGTGCCATCCCGTTCTCCGAGTCACCGCTTAACACGACCGGAATCGGCGCGACCGAGGATGATGTGTCGGTGCTCTGGCTAAACCCCGGTGCGAGCGTGACGGCGGCGGTGGCACTGCTCGAGAGCAATGCCGCGGCGATTGGGCTCGGGCAGATCTACTACGGCCCCACGCTATGGCTGAACTACAACGTGGGCGGGCTCGATCCGGGGCAGGATCCGCGCACGCCCGACATCATCGTGACGCCGATCGTGGGCGTGACCTATTCCGGCAGTACCACCATGATCGAAGATCACGGCGGATTCGCGCATGACGACACCAATGTGATGATGCTGGTGACAAACCCGCACTTCAAGGCGTCCACTGTCTCGGCTACGACGACGACCACGCAGGTCGCGCCGACGATCGTCAAGGCCCTGGGTCTGAATCCGGCGGCGCTGGACGCGGTTCGGGAAGAAGGAACGGCGGTATTGCCCGAGGTGATTTCCCAACTGTCTGGTTGGTAGCGTCTCGCGCGCCGCCCGCCGGCCCGGTAGCTGTGCCGCCGGTCAGTAGATCTCCGGCACCAGCATGTCGGCAGGAACCGCCTGCCGCGAGTAGTGCTCATGATGTATCCGGTCGGGCAGTACGACCTCGGGCTTCAGCACTTCGTGGTACGGAAACTGTTTCAGCAGGTGGTCAATGAAGTTCAGTCTCGCGCGTTTCTTGTCGACCGCGTGGACTACCCACCAGCGTGCTTCAGGCATGTGCGTCCGCTCCAGCATGACTTCCTTGGCCTTGGTGTATTCCTCCCACCGACGCCGCGATTCCAGATCCATTGGACTGAGTTTCCATTGCTTCAAGGGATCGTGGATGCGGCCGAGGAAACGGATATGCTGCTCCTCGTCCGTGATCGAGAACCAGTACTTGAGCAAGCGCAGACCGGAGCGCACCAGCATACGTTCGAATTCCGGCACTGATCGGTAGAACTCCTCGTATTCCTCGGGCGTGCAGAAGCCCATCACGCGCTCGACCCCGGCGCGGTTGTACCAACTGCGGTCGAACAAGACAATTTCACCGGCTGCCGGAAGGTGCGGTACGTACCTTTGAAAGTACCATTGTGTGCGTTCGCGGTCGTTGGGAGCCGGTAGTGCCACTACCCGGCACACGCGCGGATTCAGACGCTGCGTGACGCGCTTGATGGCGCTCCCCTTGCCGGCCGCGTCACGCCCTTCGAACAGGATCACGACTTTTTCGCGAGCCTCAACCACCCAGTCCTGCAGCTTGACAAGCTCCGCCTGCAACCGGAAAAGTTCGCTGAAGTAGCGTTGCCGATCGCGCCTGTCGGCGTCGGTTTCTGCGCCGGAGTCGATGTCGCCCCGCAGGTGGCGATCCTCGATCTCCATCTCCAACTCTTCATCGTAGCTATCGGCAAGATCACGGCTGATGCGGCGGACCAGGTCTTCACCGTTGATCGATGGCATGGACGTCATAGACAGCTCTCAAGTGCGTGGTTAATCATGGCGTCATTCGACGGAGCTGGGGCTACTGCACCGGAGACGGCTTCAAATTCCAGATCTCGTTCGCGTACTCGGTGATCGTTCGATCGCTGGAGAATTTCCCGGAGCAGGCGACGTTGATAATTGCCGTCCTTGCCCAGGCCTCTGGGTTGGCATAGAGCGCGGCGAGCTCCCGGTGGGCACGCCCGTAATCGGTCAGGTCCGCGAGATGCCGAAAGCGATCGCCGTAGGTCGACAAGGTGTCCCGGATCGGGCTGAATAGACCCGGTTCGTGCCCGCTGAAATAATCACTGAAGATCAGATCCAGCGCCGCGCGCGTTTCGGGTTCATTGTTGTAGTGCCAGCGCGGGTCATACCAGCCGGCGCTATCGGCCACTTGTTCGGCTGTCAGCCCGAACAGGAAGAAGTTCTCCTCGCCGGCTTCCTGGGCCATTTCGATGGTGGCCCCATCGCGGGTGCCAATGGTCAGCGCGCCGTTCATCATGAATTTCATGTTGCCGGTGCCGCTGGCTTCGAAGCCGGCGGTCGAGATCTGTTCCGAGACATCACTTGCGGGAATCAGTCGCTCGGCCATGCTCACGTTGTACTCAGGCAGGAACAGGACCTTGAGCCGACCCCGTACCACCGGATCCGTGTTGATCGTGGCGGCGACGTTATTGATCAGCTTGACGATCAGTTT
Source organism: Gammaproteobacteria bacterium (assembly GCA_003132025.1). Taxonomy (GTDB): domain Bacteria; phylum Pseudomonadota; class Gammaproteobacteria; order Steroidobacterales; family Steroidobacteraceae; genus FEN-1191. The sequence continues at coordinate 78,804 of PKWJ01000037.1, read as the reverse complement.
GGCCAACTGGTAGGCCGGGGCCGCCTTGCCCGCGAAGAAGAAAGTGTGGGGCGTCAGCTCCTGTCTGGGGTCTAGCCGAAGCCGGTTGTACAAAATAATGATATGAAGGACGTTGAGAAGCTGGCGCTTGTATTTGTGGATGCGTTTAATCTGGCTGTCAAAAATCGAGTCGGGATCGATAACTTGTCCCGAAGTAGCCTTGAGCCAGGTTGCGAATGCGGCCTTGGCGCAGCGTTTCGCGACGCGAAATTGCTCGCGAAAGCCACTATCGTCGGCCAGCGGCAGCAGTTTGCGAAGTTGCGCGAGGTCGCCGACCCATTCATCACCAATCTCGCGGGTGATCAGCCGGGACAGGAACGGGTTGGCCTGCTGCAGCCACCGCCTGGGGGTTACCCCGTTGGTTTTATTGTTGAAACGAGACGGGAACATCTCGGCGAACTCGCTCAGGACCCGGGTCCGAAGCAGCTCGGAGTGAATTGCGGCCACGCCGTTGGTGCTGTGCGAGCCGACCACCGCCAGATGCGCCATGCGGACTTTTCGCACCGGCCCTTCTTCGATCAGGCTCATGCGCTGCACACGGTTCTGGCCTCCCGGATATAAGCGGCGAACGTCGTCGAGAAAGCGGCGATTGATTTCGTATATGAGTTCCAGGTGCCGCGGTATCAGCACTTCGAACAGCTCCACTGGCCAGCGCTCCAAGGCCTCGGGAAGCAGCGTGTGGTTGGTGTACGCCAACGTGCGCAACGTGATGTCCCAGGCCTGATCCCAGGACAGTAAGGCCTGATCCAGAAGAATACGCATTAATTCGGCAACGGACAGGGCCGGGTGCGTGTCGTTAAGCTGAATGGCCACCCGGTCCGGCAGCGCAGACCAGTCGGCGTTGGTCCTGCGAAAGCGCGTGATGATGTCCTGCAGCGAACAGCTCACCATGAAGTATTGCTGCAGGAACCGTAGCGCCCGGCCGGCCTCGGTCGAGTCGTCCGGATACAGTACGCGTGTGAGCGATTCCGCCGCCACGTTTTGAATGACGGCGCCTGCGAAGTCGCCTTGGGAGAACTCGGCGAAATCGAACGAGTCGGGAGCTGCCGCCGCCCACAGCCGCAGGGTATTGATGCACAGGGCGCCGTAACCAACCACCGGCCGGTCGAAGGCGATGCCGACCAGATTGGAAGGGCGATTACGCGTGATGCTCAGAGCCGACCCCAACAGGTCAAATCGGGCGTTCAGAGGCACCACGTACGCCCGGCTTGGGCGCACCACCTCCCATGGATCGGTATTGCGCAGCCAGTTGTCAGGTTGCTCGCGCTGCCAGCCGTCACGAATCGTTTGCCGAAAGATGCCGTACTCATAGCGCAGACCGTAGCCGATGGCCGGATACTGCAGCGTGGCGAGGGAGTCGATGAAGCAGGCGGCGAGGCGGCCGAGGCCGCCGTTACCCAGCCCCGCATCCGGTTCTTCTTCAATCAGCTGCTCCAGGTTCCAGCCTTCCTGCTCCATGGCGCGTCGCACGATCGGTTCGGCCGCCAGGTTCATCATGTTGTTGCGCAGCGTCCGACCCAGCAGGAATTCCATCGACAGGTAGTGGATGCGCTTGGGGTTGGTCTTCTCGCGCGCCTGCTGCGTCTTTGCCCATCGATGAGCTACCAGATCGCGGATGAACCGGCTGGTGGCCTCGAACTTCTGTCTCGGCCCCGCCGACGATGGAGTGAGCAGGTGGTTGCACAGAACGTAGCGGTCAGTCCACTCGTGTTCGTGGCCGGCCAGCCCCAGCCGTTCCAGCCGGCGGCCCATTGCTGGATCTAAGCCGGTACCTTGATCAACGCTTTGCGACATGGTTGCAACCTCGTTCGAGGCGACTGAAAGTCGATCGGCAGGTTAATCGATCGGACAGAATTGCAAAGCGGCTGGAGTGATAATTCATCAAATCGTCATGAATGGCTCACTTGCCGACCCCTACGAGCGCCCATAGGGCAGGCATGAGCAGCTCGCCGTGATCGTATAACGCTGCGACGTGGCCGCCGAAACCGTCGGAGCACGCTCCACGCAGCACCAGCAAACGCTTGGGTTCATTCGCTGCGGCGTACAGCCGCTGGGCATGACGCAGCGGTATCACTGTGTCGGTGGCGCTGTGCGCGATGAGGACCGGCACATGAACCCTGGGTATCAGGCCGATCGATGAAAAGCGAATGCTTGCGATCCACTTGACCGGAAGATACGGGTAGGTGTCCTGGGCCGCGTCGGGAATCGAGGTGAACGCGCCGAACAGCACCAGCGCGGCGACTGGATGTTCGCTGGCCAGGAGGACCGCCGGCCCTGAACCGAGCGAATGGCCCCAAATGATGATGTGAGTCGGTGAAACGCGGCGTTTGATCAGTTCGGCAAGAGCCGCCTCGGCGTCCTGGTCCATATGCGCTTCGGATGCGACCCCGCACTCAGCCCGAATCCGCGGTAGTCAAAACTCAATACGCTGAAGCCCAGCTGCTTGAGGCTCTCGCAGTGCCCGAGCTGCTCGGATGAGAACGCCGAATCTGCGTTTCCGTGAAGATGCAGCACCCAGTAGCCTGAATCATGGGCGGTTCCGGCCGCAGAATCACGGCCGCGAGCTGTGATCCGCCGGCTTCGCGGATCACCAGACGTTCAGCATCCGGCGGCAGCTGGCCCGTCGCGCGCTGATGACTCAGGGCGGTGCGAAAAACAAGTTCGCTTTCGTGCAGCTTCAGATAGAGGAGCGCGCCACCGAAGGCGACCACGGCCGCGAGCAAGCCCCCGTAGACGCAGGTTAGCCAGCCCGGCCGGCGCATCCTCCATTGCTTCACCGTAAGTAGGGCGCGCATCGACCCCGATATTGCTCCAATTGTCGAAACTTGGACCTGTCACCCCGTTGGGACTACATTTAACGTCAAGCGAGCCGCGGCCAGCCACGATCTGCAAAAGACAGGCTGATCGGCGCTCAGGGACAGGTGAGCGTGGATCAGCCAAAATATCGGGCATTTCTCAGCTATAGCCACCGTGACGCGAAGTGGGCGGGGTGGCTGCACAAGAGCCTCGAATCGTATCGGCCGCCGAAAATACTGGTTGGCACCACCACCGTCCGCGGCCCCGTTCCCAAGCGCCTGACACCGATATTCCGGGATCGCGAGGAGCTGGCGAGCGCAACTGATCTGGGCACGGTCATCAACGCGGCGCTGCAGCAGTCTGCGTGCCAGATCGTGATCTGCTCGCCGCAGGCCGCCAAATCGCGTTGGGTGAACGAGGAGGTCATTGCCTTCAAGCGGCTTGGCCGCGAGGACCGGATCTTCTGTCTCATCGTCGGCGGTGAGCCCAACGCCACCGACCAGCCAGGAAGGGGCGACGAAGAATGTTTCCCCCCGGCGCTGCGCTTTCGGCTCGGCGCGGATGGGCTACTGAGCGACGCCCGCACCGAGCCGATCGCCGCCGACGCACGTCCGGGCAAGGATGGCAGGCAGGCGGCAAAGCTGAAGGTGATCGCCGGGGTGCTCGGCGTTGGCTACGACGCGCTTCGGCGCCGCGAGGCCCAGCGGCGCAACCGCCGTCTGTTCGCCCTTGCCTGTGGGGCAATCGCGGGCATGGTGGTGACGAGCGGCCTGGCCGGTTACGCCCTGATACAACGGGCGGCCGCCCGGAGACAGACGGTGCGGGCGGAAGCGGAGGCCGAGACGGCCAAGCAGACTACGAAGTTCATGGTTGATCTATTCAAGATCTCGGACCCAAGCGAGGCGCGCGGCAACACTGTAACGGCGCGCGAGATGTTGGACAAAGGAGCGGCGCGCGTCGATGTTGATCTCGCCCAGCAGCCGAAGATCCAGGCTACGCTGATGGATACCCTGGGCACCGTGTACATGGGGTTGGGCCTGTACGGCCAGGCGCGGCCACTGCTCGACCGGGCCGTGGCGACACGGCGTAGCCAGATCGGGGATGATCCTTTGCTGCTGTCTGATTCGTTGCGGCATCTCGGGGTGGTGTTGACCCGCCAGGCGCAGTTCGACGCCGCCGAACCGGTTTACCGCGAGGCGATCCGTCTCGAGTCGTCACGACCGAAGGACCGGGCGGCGCGGGCGCAGCTCGCCAGCTCGCTGTACGGTTACGGTGTGCTTCTTGCACGGCAGGGACGATACGTGGATGCCCAGAAAACCTTGCGCGAGGCGCTGGCACGCCAGCAGGCCTTGTATGGGGCCGTAAACCCGGATGTCGCCCGAACGCTCAAGGAACTGGCGCAGGCCGTTGCCGACGGCGGCGACCTGAAGGCCGCCCTGCCGCTGATGCAGAGCGCGGTCGCCATGCAACGAGCATTGCGCGGCAATGAGCCACACCCCGACCTTGCCGAGGCGATAAATAATCTCGCACTGCTGCACCAGCTGATGGGTGACTACGGCGAGTCCGAGAAGTTCTACCTCGAATCGATGGCAATGAAGCGGCGTCTGTACGGCGATAAGCACCCGGAGATAGCGAACGCGCTTGAAAACCTGGCATCGGCTATGCAGGATAAGGGCGATCTCGCAGGCGCCGAGCCGCTCTACCAGCAGGCGCTCGTCATGTGGCGCGCGCTGCTCGGCGATACGCATCCGGAAGTCGCGAATGCCCTGCATAATCTCGCGTCACTGCAATACGACCGCGGCGATACGCGCCAGGCGCTGGCCACCCAGCGCGAGTCGCTGGCGATCTACCGTAAGGTGTTTCCGCAGGACCACCCGACGGTCGCCTTCGTGTTGAACCAGATTGGGTTCTGGCTGACCATGTCGGGTGAGTACGGCGAAGCCGATCGCGACATCCAGCAGGCGCTGGCGATGCGCCGACGGCTGCTTGGCGACGGTAATCCGAGCGTCGCCTCGAGTGAAGTCGTGCTCGCCACGCTGCAGGTTGCCCAGCACCACTATCCGGAGGCGCTGGAGTCGGCGCGCGGCGCGAGGGACGTCTATACGGCGGCGCTGTCTGCCACCCATTGGCGCAGCGCAGTCGCGATGAGCGCGCAGGGGGCGGCGCTCACCGGCCTTGGCCGCTATGCCGAGGCGGAGCCCCTGCTCACCCAGAGCGCGGCGATACTGGCCAAGGATGGTGGGGCGCCGCCGGTATTTCGAACCCTGAATGAGCGCTACCTGGACACGCTGCATCGGCGCGAGCAACACGCGAGCGAGCTGAAGCTCATGTCATCGGCTGCGCCCGGCGAACCGACGCAGCCCGGACTCATTCCGCCGGCAGCTCGTCAGCCATCCGGGCACTGACATAATTGAGTTCGTGCATTGTGCGTTGCTCCGGACTCTGGTGTTGGCCACCGGCGTGGTGTAGCCTTTTTCATTACTGCAGCGGATCGATTGCTGCAGAGCTATAAGAACGGTCTATTTGCTGTCAGACATATCGCCCGGCCGCCTCGTGTCGGCGACCCGAGCTATGGGGAATCCGGGAATCATGAAAAATAACAATGCAACCCGAGAATCAGTGACTGCCACGTCCGGTATTTGCCGCATTGTCCTGGCGCGCCTGCTCACCGGCGCGGCGCTGCTGGGCATCGTGGCGAGCGTCAATGCGGATCAGCTGCAGGTCACCGCTGCCAACTCGAACGGCGATTTGGTCTACGATCTCGTAATCGGTCCGAGCAGCACCACCCCGATCGCGCCGGTGATCGCCAACGCGATTACGCCGATCAATAACGCCAAGGATGAGTCCACGCACGGCGGCTTCGATGCGCTGGCTTGGGTTTCGAACTCGGTTTGCAAGACGCTCGATTTGATCGCCGCTGACGCAATCAAGGGGCAAATCGTGCGTTACTCGGCAGCCAGCACGCTGCCGAATTGCTACGAACCGGCCAAAGGCGCGCCGGCCGTGAACCCCACAGCTCAGATCATCTTCAAGTGGAGCAAACTGGGTTCAGGCCCGGCGCGGCCCAACGGTGTGTCGGCTGATGCTAACGGTAACGTGTTTGTGGTCTCCTCCAGCGGTCCATGGGACCCCAAACCGTCGGTCTGGGTGCTTCCCTTCAACAGCACAGCCAACCAGTACTGCAGCGGTGCCGCCGGCGCTTACTGCGCACCGGTCCTGATCGATAACAAATTCTCCAACACGCTGACCCTGGCGCTTGCCGAAACGCTGGTTGCCAGCGCATCGGCGGTGACCAGCACCGGCACTGTACTGTGGAAGGCGGGCGATCTGCTGGTGCTCGTGGGCGATAGCTTCGACGCGCGCCTCATCGTCTATTCGAGCGGCAAGATCTACGGCAGTTCCGGCCAGCTGGCCACGCACCAGCTCCCGCTGGGCGGTCCGACATCGACCGCGATTCCGTGGTTGAAGTTCCTCGCGCAGCTTGCCGCCCCATTTGGCATGGACCTGTGGCCGGCGAATACATCGCTGGGCGGCGACGCCGGTGTGCTGTTCACCACCATCGACGGCCGCATCCTGCGTTTCGACACGGTGCAGAACAAGTTCGTCAGCGACTTCGCGCAGCGTCTCGGGCCGGGGCTGCAGAAGATCAAGGTCGGCACCTACGCGAACGTGCCCTACGCCTTCGTGGCCCAGTTGGCGTTCAACGGCACCGGCCAGATTCTGGCGTTCGCCGCGCCACCTGCCAGCGGGGTCAATAGGCCGCTGGCAACGGTCAGCCATGACGTCATGAACCCTGTGGGTCTGGCGGTTTCGAACTCCGGCATACAGTCCGTGCCAACAGTCACGACAGGGACCCCGTGCGCTCCCCCGAACCCCGCGTGCACGTTTGAGCCGTTGGGCCCGGAGCTGGTCACGATCATCCAAGCCTACCCCGGGGATAACCTGTCAGGCACCGTGCAGGAACAAACCTGTTCCGTGCAGTCCGATCCGCGTGTGACCATTGAAGAGGGCTGGTCCTGCGACCAGAGTGCGTTGACGATCGGTGCCGGCACGATCTACTGCCCGTCATTCCCGTCCGCCGTCATTCCGGGCTCGGTGTGCGGCCATTCGGGTCCGACAGGATCCGGGTTCGCGGTGGTGGAGGCCACAGCGACCGGTATCGACCCGAATGACAACAACAGTTTTGTCACCTCGGCGAGCAACATCGATGCGGTTATGCCCGGTACGTCGAATCTCGAATGTTCGGCCTTCACTCCCGGGGGACCGATCCCGTTGATCGCCTGGGGAACGCGCTCGGATCTGACCACCGTGGAAGGAACGATTCCCGAGGATTCCGACGCTTCTCTGTTTGGTCCTGCGTTAGGAGGACAACCGGGCTACCTCGCGGAAATGACCAGCTCCTGCGATGAGAGCACCACCACTCAGCGCGGCATATCGATCTATGCGATCGGGCTGGGGCTGAGCAGCCCCACGCCGGCCTACGCTAATACGCTGCAGAGCGAGAAGTATCAGGCGCTCGAGCAGACAGTGACAAGTGCGCACATCGTGCCGACCTCGGTTCAGAACACACTATCAGGGTACATCGGCACTGCTGAGGACTATGTCGCCGCAGGCAACATCAATTGCGCGTTGAACGAGATTGTGACCGCCGACAATTACGTGCGCAATAACCTGCCCGATTTCTTCAGTAACCTGGTGTCGGGTAGCGGCAACCCCAATCCAGCCGGGGACATCGACGGCCGGCTCGCCAACTGGTACCTGACGATCAATACCGAGCTGGCGGGGAATGCTCCCAATGCGACCTGGCCGCTGCCGGCCGGCAGCGTGCCGATGTGCGCGGCGTCGGCACAGCCGCAGATCACGAGCTTCTTCCTGCAGCCGCCCTCAGCAGGCGATGAGGCGGGCTACATCGATTGGACCACCGTTAATACTGCAACGGCGTCGTCCTGCAACCTGACGGATTTGTATGCCGATGCTACCTACGTGAGTGGTGTAACCCAAGGCTATACCTCGTCAGGCCTGCCTACAGGTGGCCCCGGTCAGAACTTTGAGGGCGACAGTATTACCGTCGTTTATCCCGCTTACCCCCCGTCGACCAGCTCTCCGTACGGGGTTGACACCTATACTCTGACGTGTTTCGGCGCTGCAGGAACGACGCCGGCCACGCAGTCAATGCTGGTCGGCGTCAGCACGCCGGCACCTGGTACGCCGGCAAATCCGCAGCTGACGATCTCCTCGTTCACTGCGGAGGTCAGCGGACTTGGTGATGACGGATATCTGTCGTGGGCCACGACCAATGCCACTGAGGGCAGCACCTGCACGATCACCGATGAGTACGGCGGCACGCCATACAACCAGTACCCGCTGGCGGAACTTCCTCCTAACGCATCCGGGTACTTTTATAGTTATTTCTGCGGCACAGCTCTGCTTGGTTCAGAGTCCCTTCCGGCAATGCCGTCTGACACACTCACGCTGACCTGCTCGGATCCCGAAAACGGGACTGCCTTAACGATGTTGACGATCACCAATCCAGATGGACCAGATTATTGCGATTGATCGCGCCTGGCACGGCTGCCCCGGCTTAAGTCTGCGCCAGTAGCCCGGCGGGTCTGGCAGGCCGCGGGTTGCCGATACCGGCCGCTTATCCGACACTGCGCGCTGAATGCTCGCGGAGCAGTCCGCGGGCCGGTAGCACGAAAGGAGTGCGACACATGCGCGCGTTTCAGACGGCAGCCACCGCTCGGGACGCCGACACCGGCGTGGACGAGGCGCCGGCAGCGTCAGAGACGCGCCGGGCGATGCACCGTGTTTCAATGCTCCGTGCAGCACGGTTTGCCGGTGCCGCAATGCGCGCGCGTGCGCAGCGCCTGCTGCGACCTGACAGGCCGTTCGGACGTGCGTTTGAAAGTCTGATCCTGGCGCTGATCGTCCTGAGCGTCGCATCCGTCATCCTGGAGGCGACTCCCGGAATGCCCTCATGGGCGAAACGCGCGTTTCACATCGAAGAGATCATTGTCGTTGCCGTGTTCTCGTTCGAGTATCTGCTGCGCCTGGTGGCGGCCGAGGACAAGAGAGCATTTATCTTCAGCTTCCAGGGCCTGGTGGACCTGATTTCGATCGCGCCGTTCTACCTCGCAGGTGTGGACGCGCGCGCGGTGCGGGCGTTACGACTGCTGCGGCTGCTGCGGGTGCTGAAGCTGCAGACGCACATCCTCGAGAACACGGTGGCCGAGCGCACGCGCGAACTGGCCGACAAGAACGCATCGCTCGAGCAGGCGCAGGCGCAGTTGAGGGCCGAGCTCGACGTCGCGCGGGCGCTGCAGATCGCGATCCTGCCGGCGTCGTTTCCGGTGAAGCCGGGGTGTGACGGCGCGGCGCGCATGATCCCGGCGACGACGATGGGAGGGGATTTCTACGATTTTATCGAGCTTCCGGATGGGCGCGTCGGACTGGTCATGGCCGACGTCTCCGGCAAAGGGGTGCCGGCGGCGTTCTTCATGGCGGTGGCGCGCACCAACCTGCGCGAATTCGCGCCAAACTATCTCGAGCCCGGCGCCTGCCTCGCGCACACCAACGACGTACTGTTCGCGCAAAACCCGATTGATCTGTTCGTGACGGTGTTCTACTGCATGTTCGACGCGACGACCGGCAGGCTCAGCTATGCGAACGGCGGCCACAACCCGCCCTATCTGCGGCGCGTCGACGGTTCGGTGGAAACCCTGGGCGGCACGGGCGGGCTGGTGCTCGGAGTGATGCCGGGCATCGACTACCCGAATCACACCGCGCAGCTTCGGCCGGGGGATCGACTGGTGCTGTATACCGACGGCGTCACCGAGGCATTCAGCCCGGCGGATGAAGCCTACGGCACTGAGCGACTGATCGCCGAGGTCAAGGCGCACGGCGATGGATCGGCCGCGGCGCTGGTCGAGCATATCTGTCGCAGCGTCACGGTTTTTGCCGGCACTGCGCCGCAATCCGACGATATCACGCTCACCGTGCTGGCGTGGGATGCAGCGTGAACGCGGCCCTGAATTTGCTCCGCCCGCAGGCAGGCAGGTCTTGATCAAGTCGTTCCAGCTCGACAACTCTCCGTTCATTGTCGGCCTCATGGGCCACGTGGAACTGGAAGCGGCGCAAATCCCGCCGCTGGTCGAGGCGGCGGTCACCTGTCTGCTCGAGATCAAACAGCGACTGCCCGACACCGACGTGAGGCTGATGTTTGACGTCCGCGACGATGCAAGCATGGCGATCGCGCTGGCGACCCTGGGACTGGAGATATCAGTGGACGCGTTGGTCGTGGCGCCCGCGCCGGCCCGGGCGAAAGATCTGCAGAATCAACCGCAGGTCCACTGGATCGAGGTGGGCGCAGATCAGCCCCGTAGCCCACAAGATATCCTCATTCGGCGCGCCAGCCTGTTGCTCGCATGCTGGGACGGACACTCCTCCAGCCGACCCCAAGATATGGCGGATCAGGTGTTTCGTTTCCTGGGCGCTGCCGGGAATCAAAGCGAGAGCGTCAACAGAATCGAGATCAGCCCGGTGGTGGATGATCTGGAGGTCACGGTGCGGCAGGTGGCTTGGGTGCCGATCCGCCGCGGCGCCGACGGCGCTTTCGATGGGGTGGGGCAGCGCTGTTATCTGCTGTTTGCCGGCGACAACGTTCTGGAGGTACAGCAGTCGATGCCGTCGTCGTTGCAGCGACGACTCGCTGATCTGAACGAATACAACGCCGAGTTCGATCGGGTTGTTGCCGATGGCGGTCTGGTGCGCAGCCAGTCGTTGCTGGGCGACAGCGCCGCCATGATGGCGCTGAGTAATGCGTCGGATTTGGAGAACATCGACCGGCAATTCGTCAAGGCCGATTCCCTTGCCGGCTACATGCAGCGGCGTTCCGACCGGCTGTTCAACGCATTCGGAGTCACGGCGTTTGCCATGGGACTGGCCTATCTGATCTACGACAAAATCACCGAGAGCAAGATTCTCCTGATGTTCTACGTACTCATCCTGTTCGCGAGCCTGCTCGGGTATTACTTCGTGCAGACCAAACGCTGGTTCGGGAAATACCTATCCTACCGCGCGCTGGCAGAAACACTGAGGGTGCGGTTCTACCTGGCCGTGGCGGGCGTTGATCGCGGCATACATGGCAGGGAGCTGATCGAACTTACCGGCATATACCGGTTCGCCGGTTTCGGCTGGATAAGCATTGTGCTCGATGGCATCGAATCAGGGGCGGCCGGTACAGGTGAATCGAACGAGCATCACGCTGTGCGCGCGCGGCTGGTCGAGCACAACTGGATCGAGGATCAATATCGCTACTTTGTGCGCAAAGTCGCTACCATGGAGCGGCATAGCTTCTGGATAGGGCGACTGAGAAGCGGTGTTTTCATTGCTGTCCTGATCGAACTGTTGGCACTTTTCATGTTTGGCGGGGCGTTGCATGACATCGATGCCCGTACCGGCGTGCCCTTAAAGAACGTACTGACTTTCTGCAGCGGCAGCCTGGCAGTGCTGCTTGGTGTTTGGGAACTGCACCAAAACAAGATGGCCGTGCGGGAACTGCTTTGGCAGTACCGCAATCAGTTGCGCCAGTTCCAGCGGGCGCGAAAACAGCTTCAGCGCACGACGAGCCGACGCGGGCGCGACGCCATTGTCGAGCAACTGGGTGAGAACTCCCTGATGGAAATCTACCTCTGGGCGATTCACCGCTATCATCGGGAGCACGCGCCGCCGGCGGCGGCGCTCTGAGTACAGTCCTTGAGCGCGTTGGTTCACCATGGCAGAATCGCGCATCGACATGCATCTGAATCGCGACGAGGAATCGACGAAATGGAAATGGCGGTTCACGAGCTCGAGTCCGGTATCCTGGGTATCGATCTCTCCGGTCGAATGGACATCGTTGGCACTCAGCAGATCGATTTGAAATTCAGCGTACTTACCTCTACACGCCGAGCCCAGATCCTGGTCGACCTGTCCAACGTGACTTTTATCGCGTCGATTGGAATCCGAACACTGATCGTCAGTGCAAAGGCTCAAAAGCTGCGCGGGGGCTCCATGGTGCTGTACAAGCCGAACGATCAGGTAGAAGAGGTTCTCAGGGCCACCGGGATTCAGGCAATCATTCCGATTGCGCATGATCTTGACGCGGCGCGCGGGGTATTTGGCGCTGCCTGATACGGCTGCCGGATGGCAACCGAACGGTCTTCGCAGCTGGTAATGCAGGCAAGAATGGAGCAGCTGCGGGACCTGGAACACTGGGTCGCACAGCTGGGAGCGGAGCAGCTCCTATCCCCCGTTCTGGTGCACCACATCGATTTATGCCTGACCGAGCTCGTCAGCAATGTGATCCATTACGGCTATCCCGACGGCAAGCCCGGCACGCTCAGGATCCGCTTCCGGCGCGAGCCCGAACGGATCGTGATTTGCATCGAGGATGACGGTACCCCGTTTGATCCAACCGCCTATGTGCCTGCCGGGCTGCCCACGTCGTTGGCCGACGCGGACACAGGAGGCAGGGGAATCAGGCTGGTGCGACATTTCGCCGACGAGTTGTATCACCTGGCGTCCGCCGCCGGAAATCAGTTGACGCTGGTGTTCCGCAGTCCGCGCCCAGCTCGTGCCGCGGATAGGGGCGCATGAATGAGCGCGATACTGAGCCATACCGCAACGCTGAAATAAAGCGACATCCAGACCATTTCGCTGCGCCAATCCTCCCAACGGTACGACACCACCCGTCGAAGCGCGACGTCGCGCGCGCCCTGGGCCATGCTCAGGTAGTGGCCTCCGCTGGCCCCAGAGGCGATCCATCTCGACCAGTAGGTTGGGACATCGACCAGGAACATGAAAGCCACGTAGGCGGCGCCTGCGACGCACCAGGCAAGCAGCACCGGACGCAAGCTCGCGCTACAACGTGGCCAGATCACGGCCATGCTTACGACCAGAAGCGCTGCCGACAGACCCCAGATCGACTCTTCGGCGACGTGGCCCAGGTTGGAGGTGCTCAGCACCGAATACCAGGAACAGATTTCGGCGACCGCGATCAGCGGCAACACGGCCAGCGAAGCAAATCTACCGACCGCGCTTCCGGTTGAACGCGAAGTCACGCGCAGCATCACCGCCCACTGGGCGACGAAGCACAGCTCGGCGCAGGTGGCGACTGAGCGGCCCACGATGACGCTCGACAGCCAGGAATTAAACATGCAGATGCGAGGCACGTCGAATACCGGTACGGCCGAGCGGAACGCACAACCGAATACGTAGATCGCCGATAGCTGAAGCTGCAGGCGCCGTACCGCGTAGGTATCTGGCGCCATGACGGCTCGCCGCCGATTGAGCGCGACGGCCGACATCGACCACGCCAGGATATTGAGTGCGCCTACCGCGCACAGAGACCACCACCACAAAACAACACCTTCTGACATGATTGTGTAATGTTGACATGGTATGGGCGGCGAGCCAAATTCCGACTGCGCCGCGGGCCTGCCCTGGGGCCAAGCGTGCGCCGGATATTTATTCCAACCAAGCGGTTACGCGCGCTACGCACGCGCTTATGTTAATGACGCGCGCAGACTGCGCGCGCAAGATGCCGATTCATTTAATTCATTCAGGAGCCGAAACGATGAGCGCGTACATTTTGGCAAGCCTGCAAATCACGGATCCGGTGGTTTTTGAGGAGTACCGGGGTCGGGTGCCGGCGGTGATCGCGGCCCACGGTGGTCGCTACCTGGTGCGCGGAGGCAGCGTCGACGTATTGGAAGGCGATGCGCTCGGGAACCGGCTGGTGATCGTCGAATTTCCTGACATGTCGCGCCTCAAGGCCTTTTACCGCTGCTCGGAGTACCAACCGTTGCTGGAGATTCGTAACCGCTCCGCAATATCGACGCTGCTGGCCATAGAGGGCGTGTAAGTGGCTCGAACCGGCCAGGGCTTTCGCAGCGCGCGCCTGGCCGACTCGACGGCATCTGCCCCTGCGGGCTGCGTGCTCCCTTTGCCGCGGGATGGGGGCGGATGAAAATACTGATGACTGGCAACGTGCAGTTGGAGGGCTCGAGCGATGGGCACATTGGTTGGTAAAAGCCTGGTTTACAGCTGGCTGACGGCAATCAGCATACTGCTCGCCATCGTCGGCTGGGGGCGGGCAGCGGCAGAGCGTGAGGTGACGAGTTTCGCCGAGATCGACGTGCAGCGGATCAATGTGCGCGAACCGGACGGGACGTTGCGCATGACCATCTCCAACTCGGCCACCGCACCGGGCCTGATATTCAAAGGCACCGAGCACGCATTCCCGAATCGACAGGCCGCGGGGATCCTGTTTTTCGATGACGAGGGCACCGAGAACGGCGGCCTGCTGTTTGGCGGCGCGAAGAAGGGGCAAAATGTCAGTAGCGGTGGTCATCTGAGCTTCGATCAATACGAGCAGGATCAGGTGATCTCCCTCGACCAGACCGAGGATCACGGCCGGCGCCACGCGGGGCTTACTTTCTTCGACCGCCCGTCCACGCCGATACCCCTGGATCTGATCGACCGGATAAATACACAGGAAGGCAGCGATGAATTCGAGACGCTGTCCAAGGCCGGCGGCTTCGGCTATCCGCGCTTGTTCATCGGCAAGAACGAGGAGCGCGAATCGACCGTCATCCTGCGCGATGCCAAGGGACTGGCGCGGCTGAAGCTGACGGTCACACCCGCCGGAGTTGCATCGATCGAATTCATGGATGAGTCCGGCAGGATTGTCAGGCGCATTGCAGAGAAGTGATGCCGGAAGCGCAAGGAAGTGCGGCGTAGACTCAAGGCCGTCTCACGGACCATCGGGTGAACTACACGTGCAAAGAGTTGCCATCCCCGCTGCGGCAGTTGCACTTGCCGCGTTCGCTTTCCTGTCCGGCTACGCTCCGATGGCAGCGGGCGCGACTCCCCAGGCTATGCCTGACATAGGCACCAAGATGCCGGACGGCACGGTGTACGCCGGATTGTCGATGCAGACCGGCAAACCGTCGTTCGTGCCTGCCGCCGGCGGCAGAATGCCAGACGGCACCGTCTACGCCGGCATTTCGCCCGATACCGGCAAGAGCCTCTATACCACCCCCGCGGACGCTCCCGGCGTTTATACGTGGGGTCAGGCGTTTGAATACTGCAGAAGCCTAGCGGCATTCGGCCATGACGACTGGCACGTGCCGAGCTTGGGTGAGTTGGCGGTGCAGTTTGCCAACCGAGCCGACATCGGGGGATTCAATGAAACCGGAAGGCTGAAAGGAGCCTCGGGCTATTACTGGTCGTCGTTGCAGGTCAGCGACGACGACGCCTGGGGCCAGCTGTTCAGCGACGGGTTTCATGAGGACTACGATAAGAATCAGGTGTCCTCGCTGCGCTGCGTGCGCTGACGCCCCGCCAACCCGGACCACATTACGAAGCTCGGCGGAGTCACTCCGACACGCTGTTGCACAGTTTTGGCCGCAGGTTTTGGTGCCTTGGCCGGAAAGGTCAAAATCGGGCGACCGTTACGCACTACAGAAGTGCATGAATGGCCTTATGAGCCGGCCAGATCGGCGGAAAGGATAGCAGGAAGCGCGGAAATGGACGGTTATTGACGCGTGATCGGCAAAGAATTCGGCCAAAATGCGACGCTCCGATGAAATGTGCGCTGGTAGAGTGCAATGTAGCGTGGGATAATACCAATGCGCACTGTCACAGAGCATTTGGTCGGCCCACCAGGGCATTCGGTTCCTCCAGGGAGGCAACATGTCGCTAAAACTCCGGATTACGCTCGGTACTATCGTGGCTTCTTCGATCCTGGGCATGTCGGCTGCCTATGCTGCAGATTCCTCCACTGACGCGGTCCACGGTCGGGCGGTAGTGCATCTTGGGGATCTGAATTTTGATCGGCCCGGCGACGTCGCCGTGATGTATGAGCGCATCAATTCCGCTGCCGAACAGGTATGCCACCGGCGCGCACTCAATGGCTCGTATGTCGTCTCCCCGAGTGACGAACACTGCGTCACGGACACAGTCGAGAAAGTAGTCGCCGGCATCAATCGCGCGCCGCTGACTTCCTTTTCTCGGCAACACGAGACTGTGCGCGTAGCTTCCGTCGCCCAACGCTAAAAGCAACGCTCTGGCAGGCCGGCGCGGCCCTCAGGGCGCCTTGGCCTGTAGTTGATACTCGCAGTACTGCTGGATCAGCTTCGCCACCACTCGCGCCCACCCAGTCTGGTGACTTGCGCCCAGGCCGGAACCACTGTCGCTGTGAAACTATTCATGGAACAGAACCAGGTCGCGCCAATTCGGGTCCCGATGGAATTTCTCGCGCTTGCCGTTACAGGCGTTGCGAATTCGACTCGTTCTCGGTGAACAGCGACTCGCGTGGGGGCTGACAGTACAGCCAGTACGGTTCTCTTCGATTGTCATGATCGTCACCGGCTGCCTCTGCCTCTGCCTCTGCCTCTGCCTCTGCCGCGCACGAGCGCAGCACTGCGGTCCTAAGGCGGTGCGGCGATCAATGTTGTGAGTTGTTCAACGTGCGGCCGTAGTTGCTCAGCAGGATCTGCACGCCGAGATAGCCGATGAATTCTGGCTGGCCGTCGGCAATTCCGTTGAGGCTGCGGCCCGCCAGAAACAGCGCGATGACGCCGGGACGCAGCTGGTATCGACCGCCGAGATCGAGCGTGGTGGCATGCGATGCGGTGCCGAAACTCCCCTCATAGGTCCGGTCATCGTAGATTTCCGCGTCGAGTTCCAGTCGGCTGGTGACCGGGCGGCCGGCGACAAGACCGAGGATGCGCTCCTTCGGTCCATACCCCGGAATGTAGTAGCCTGCCTCGGCATTGAGCTGCAGCGGACCGAGCGTCCTCGCGACCTCCAGCGGCACAAGGTAGCGCGGTCCGGCAATACCGATTGCCGTGAGCTGCGCGTGCGCTGAAACGCCAGTCTCAATCTGAGGAAAAGTCGACAGCTGCCAGCCCTGTTGTCCCTGGTCCAGAAAGCGCCATTTCACGCCGGAGAATGCATTGCCCCAGCCGCTGTGCGACGGCTCTCCGGCACTGGTCTGCAGCCCGTAGGGAATCTCGTAGGTCAGCTGGATACGATCGCCGAGCCCGAGATTAATGTCGAGCTGCGGAACCTGGTACGACGACGCGCCGCGCACGAAGCTCTGCATCGAACCCAGATTGATCTCCCAGTTGGCGTCGCCCGGGGTTCCCGGATCGTTGGTCAGGAACGGCGGGCCGCCCTGAGCCCGCGCGAGCGCCGGCAGCTGCAGCAACATGGCCAACACCCATGGCGAATGAGCACCAGTGGTACTCAGTGGCATGGTCGTAATTTACATCGGCGCCGGATGTGCCGGGCGGAGTAGGATGCTGGTGTGCAGCATGTGCCGATATCGCATAATGTCCAGAACAAACGGGCGCAGCCGCCACCACCGCCGCGCTGCACGATATGGCTGAGCATTTCATTATTGAAACTCACGGCCTGACGAAAGAGTTCAACGGCTTCCTTGCCGTCAACGACGTCAATCTGCGGGTACGGCGCGGCCAGATTCATGCGCTGATCGGTCCCAACGGCGCCGGCAAGACCACCTGCTTTAACCTGCTGACCAAATTCCTGATACCCACCCGCGGTCGCATTCTCTTCAAAGGCGAGGACATCACGTTCGCCAGGGCGGCCGAGGTCGCGCGTCGCGGCATGGTGCGCTCGTTCCAGATGTCGGCGGTGTTTCCGCACCTGACGGTGCTGGAGAATGTGCGCGTCGCCCTGCAACCCACGCTGGGCACGTCGTTTCATTTCTGGCGGCGCGGATCGAGCCTGGCGGTTCTGGACCCGCGGGCGATGCAACTGCTCGATGCGGTGGGCCTGGGGCGGTTCGCCGGCACGGTCGCGGTCGAGTTGCCTTACGGGCGCAAGCGTGCACTCGAGATCGCAACCACGCTGGCAATGGAACCGGAGCTGATGTTGCTCGACGAACCGACGCAGGGCATGGGTCACGAAGACGTGGACACGGTGACCGCGCTCATCAAGCGCGCTGCGGCCGATCGCACCGTGCTTATGGTCGAGCACAACATGAACCTGGTGGCAACGATTGCCGATACCATCACGGTGCTGCAGCACGGCCGTATCATCGCCGATGGGTCGTACGCTGAAGTGTCGCATAACCCGTTGGTCAAGCAGGCTTATATGGGATCCACGGATTCCGTACTTCGTGGCGCGCACGGATGATTGCGGAAATACTGCACGTCAGCGAGCTGCACGCCTACTACGGCGAGTCCCACATTCTGCACGGCGTCGATTTCAACGTGCAGCGTGGCGAAGTAGTGACGCTGCTGGGCCGGAATGGGGCTGGCCGCACCACCACTCTCAAGGCCCTGCTCGGCCTGGTCGGCAAGCGCTCGGGATCGGTGCGGATCAACGGTCATGAAGCGATCGGCCTGCCGCCGCACAGAATCGCGCACCTGGGCGTCGGCTATTGCCCGGAGGAGCGCGGGATCTACGCCAGCCTGTCGGCCGAGGAGAACCTGCTGCTGCCGCCGGTGGTCGGTCCCGGGGGCATGTCAATCGACGAGATTTATGGCATGTTTCCCAACCTGAAGGAGCGGCGTGAAACCCAGGGCACGCGCCTGTCCGGCGGGGAACAGCAGATGCTGGCGGTAGCGCGCACGCTGCGTACCGGCGCCCGACTGCTGCTGCTGGACGAGATCTCGGAGGGGCTGGCGCCGGTGATCGTGCAGGGGTTGTTGCGCACCATCCACGAACTGCGTCAGAGGGGATACACCATCGTCATGGTGGAGCAGAACTTCCGCTTCGCCGCGGCGCTGGCGGACCGCTTCTACATCATGGAGCACGGGCGGATGGTGCAGGGCTTTGCCGCGTCGGAGCTTGACGGCAAGATGGCCATGGTGCACGAATATCTTGGCGTGTGATCAGCGGAAAAAATTCTCATTTAGGGGGATGAAATGCAACTAAGGACATTGACGATTGGGCTGGCCACCGCGCTGGTGACCATGCTGGGCGCATCGGCCGTATCTGCCGCGTCAGACGATGTCGTGATCGGCGATATCGATGACCTGTCGGGGACTTATGCCGACGTGGCCGGCACCGGCGCGGTCGAGGCCATCAAGATGGCCATTGCCGACTTCGGCGGCACGGTGCTCGGGCGCAAGATCAGCATCCTGGTCGCAGATCACCAGAACAAGCCCGATATCGGGGCCTCCAAGTTCCGCGAGTGGGCCGATCAGAACGGTCTGAACGTGCTGTTTGGCGGCTCCAACACCGGCGTCAACATCGCGATGTCCAAGGTCGCAGCGGCCAAGAAGATTCCGTTTTTCGCCCTCGGTCCCGGCGGCGCATCGCTGACTAACGAGGATTGCACCGCCTATACCGTGCACTACGTCTACGACACCACGGCGCTCGCCAACGGCACTGCCACCACGATCGTCCAGAATGGTGGCAAGACCTGGTTCTATCTGACCGCGGATTACGCCTTCGGCACCCAGCTGCAGACCGCAGCATCCAAAGTGGTCGAAGCCAACGGCGGCAAGACTGTGGGCGCGGTACGGGTGCCGCTCGCGGCATCGGATTTTTCGTCGTTTCTGCTGCAGGCGCAGGGTTCGGGCGCGCAGGTGCTGGGCCTTGCGAACGCGGGCGAGGACTTCAGTAACTCGCTCAAGGCGGCCAACGAATTCGGCATCACCAAGAAAATGAAGCCCGCGGCGCTGCTGGCGTTCATCACCAACATCCACAGCCTCGGTCTGGAGACCGCGCAGGGGCTGTACCTGACGACCGGCTTCTACTGGGACCTGAACGACGAGACCCGTGCCTTCAGCAAGCGCTATTTCGCCAAGACCGGGAAGGAGCCGACGATGGACCAGGGCGGCTATTACTCCGCCACGCTGACGTACCTCAAGGCCGTCAAGGCGGTCGGTACTACCGATTCCGACAAGGTCATGGCGGAGCTGAAGAGGACCAAGATCAATGACATGTTCGCCAAAGGCGGCTACATCCGCGCCGATGGCGTCATGGTGCACGACATGTACGTGATGCAGGTCAAGTCCCCGAAGGAATCCAAATATCCCTGGGACTACTACAAATTACTGAAAGTGATGAAAGGTGAAGAGGCATTCGGTCCAATCACGGGCCTGTGCCCGCTCGCGCCCAAATAGCTGCGCTGGCGCCCCGGCGAACATTCCGTGACTGAAGTGTTCGGCGTTCCGGTCGCCGTCATCCTCGGGCAGCTGATGCTGGGGCTGGTGAATGGTTCGTTCTACGCCATTCTGAGTCTCGGGCTCGCGGTGATCTTTGGTCTGATGGGGATCGTCAACTTCGCCCACGGTGCGTTTTATGCCCTGGGCGCGTTCGCAGCGCTGCTGGGACTGCAGTGGTTCGGCATCAACTACTGGGCCGCGCTGCTGCTGGCACCGTTGGCGATCGGTGTACTTGGCATCGTGGTGGAGCGGCTGTTCCTGCGCCACCTGTACAAGCTCGACCCGCTGTACGGCCTGCTGATGACCTTCGGGCTGGCACTGGTCATCGAGGGCACGCTGCACCAGCTGTTCGGTGCCTCCGGGCATTCGTATCCTGTCCCGGCCGGGCTCACGGGAGCGTTCGATCTCGGTTTCATGATCCTGCCGATCTATCGCGCCTGGGTGATCGCGGTGTCGGTGGTGGTCTGCTTTTCCACCTGGTTCGTCATCGAATGCACTCGCCTGGGTGCGACGCTTCGCGCCGCCACCGAGAATGCACCGCTGCTGCAGGCCTTCGGCGTCAACGTGCCGCTGCTGGTGGTGGCGACCTACGGCGGGGGTGTCGCGCTGGCCGCGCTGGCCGGTGTGCTATCGGCGCCGGTCGTGCTGGTCGGCCCGCTGATGGGCAACTCGCTGGTCATCGTCGTGTTTGCGGTGGTGGTGATCGGCGGCATGGGATCGATCCTCGGCGCCATCGTCAGCGGCCTGGCGTTAGGTGTGGTCGAGGGTTTCACCAAGGTCATCTATCCGGAGGCATCGAACATCGTCGTGTTCGTGATCATGGCGCTGGTGCTGATCGCGCGTCCCGCCGGCCTGTTCGGCCGGGAATAGGCGCATGCGCAGCGCCGCCGTGCCTTACGTGATCGCCGGCGTGTTTGCGCTGTGTGTGCCGCTGCTGGGGATCTACCCGGTATTCATGATGGAGCTGCTGTGCTTCGCCATGTTCGCCTGTGCCTACAACCTGTTGCTCGGCTTCGGGGGCATGCTTTCATTCGGACATGCAGCCTTTTTCGGCTCCGCCGCCTATGCGACTGCATGGCTCGCGACGGCGCGCGGCTGGGGTTCGGTGCCGGCGATCGCTGCCGGCGTGGCGGTGTCGGCGCTGGTGGGCCTGATGGTCGGCATACTCGCGATCCGCCGCCGCGGGATTTATTTTGCGATGATCACACTGGCGATGGCGCAGCTGATTTACTTCGTGTACCTGGAAGCTCCGTTCACCGGCGGTGAGAACGGGCTGCAGGCGGTGCCGCGCGGCAGCCTGTTTGGCGTGCTGCCGTTGAAGTCCGACGTGGTCATGTACTACCTGGTGCTGGCCGCGTTCCTGCTGCAGTTCGTTTTTATCCAGCGCGTAGTGCACTCCCCGTTCGGCCAGGTGCTGAAGGCGATTCGCGAAAACGAGTCGCGCGCGGTGTCGCTCGGCTACGAGGTCAATCGCTACCGCCTGCTGGCGTTTGTGCTCTCGGCGACGATCGCCGGGCTCGCCGGGTCGCTCAAGGCCCTGGTGCTCGGCTTCGTCACGCTGTCGGACGTACAGCAGGCGACCTCGGGAGAGGTGATCCTGATGACGCTGCTCGGGGGGACGGGTACGTTTTTTGGCCCGGTGATCGGCGCGGCCGTCGTCGTCACGCTGCAGCAGTACCTGTCGGACATCGTCGGCGGCTGGGTCACGGTCATCATCGGGGCAGTGTTCATCGCCTGCGTGCTGGCGTTTCGCCGCGGCATCATCGGCGAACTGGCGGCACTGCTTCGACCGCGACCCTGACCGCGCGCGGCGACCATGGCGGCTTGGGATGGCGTCAAAGCTTGGCGCGATATTCGCGCTGAACGCGCTTGATGCGCTTGTTGGTGCCGAAGAAGGCGTGCTTCGACATATCCACCGAGTACTTGCTCGCCGGCGGCCGCCGGCCCAGTGCCTCGGCCAGCGCGCGGATGTGGTGCGGGCCGGCGCCGCAGCAGATGCCCAGGTAGTGCACACCCATGGCGTACGCTGCCTTGCCGAATTCGTATATTTCCCCGCGCGTGCACACGAACGGGTCCAGCCCGACCGGAAAGGCGCGCGCATTGTCGCAGCACGGGTCGGTCAATGACATGAAGGAGGGCTGATCCGGCGTGGTCCGGTACGGCACGGGCAGGGCGGCGACGTGACACTTGACCAAGGCGCGGATCTGCGCGATCGCCGGCAGGATGGTCACCGGTCCGCGATGACAGTTCAGGCCCACGACGTCGGCGCCCGCTGCCTCCAGCCGCTGGCAGGTCTCGGCCATGCTCCAGCCCTCGCGGGTGGTCTCTTCCCGATGCTGTGCCATCGTGACCACGGCGGGCACCTTGGAATACTTTTTGATCGCCTCCAGCGCCATCAAGCTTTCCGCGCCCCAGGAGAAGGTTTCCGCAACGATGTAGTCCACGCCCGCATCCGCGGCCCAGCCGACCTGTTCCTCGAAGATCCTCGCGACTTCCTTCAGTGCCTTGGGGCTGGCCGGGTCATAGATATTGGTGTTGCAGATATCGCCGGCGAACAGCGTGCCGGTCTTGCGCGCGACCTTCTTGGCGATCGCCAGCGCCTTGCGGTTCATCTTCAGCAGATCCTTTTCCCGGCCGATGACCCGCAATTTTTCGCGATGCACGTAGTAGGTGAGGGCCTGCGTGACGTCGGAGCCGGCATGCACGAAGTCCATGTGCAGCTGTTCGACCACCTCCGGATGCTCGGTGAGCACCACCGGCACGAAGGCGCCGGCCTGCAGGTATCCTCGCCGCTCCAGTTCGAACACGTAGCCTTCAGCGCAGATCACCGCTCCGCGTGCCAGCCGGCCCATCAGGTCGCGGCTCAACGGCAGGCGCGAAGTCGCGGTCTTGCTGCTTGCGGTGCTCGGCATATCGTCCTCCGGGTATGATGCTGGTGTCTTAAGCGCCGCCATTGTGCCAGATTGGCGTGCCGGCCCGATCAGGCACCGGCAATGACAATGCCGCTGCCAGTCCGATCGCCGCCACCGGCACCAGGACCAGCGGTGATGCGTGCCAGCCGCCGACCGTGGCCGCGACCACCGCCACCGTCGGTGGTCCCAGTAACTGGCCGATGTGCGAGGCCTGGACGACGATACCCATGGTGGTGGAGCGCGCGTCAGCGGGAGCGATACGGGGAATGGCGGTGAAGATCGACGCCGGGACCAGGCCGCCGACCGCCGAAAACACGACCGCCCCGAAATACTGCAGTGACACCGGGAGCCAACGGGAAAACACCATGAACTCGGCCGCCACCATCACTGCGATGCCGGTACAGATGAGCCGTCGCGGCCGGGCGCCGCGGGTAAACAGCCACCCGGCCGACAGATTGCCCACGGCATTTGCGATCACCGCCAGTGCCGTCAGTTCCCCGGCCGCACCGGACGACATGCCGCGCTGCTGCAGCATGGTTGGCAGAAATCCCATGATGGCGAGGAACTGGAATGCGTAACAGGCGAACATTATCGCCAGTTGCAGGGTGCCTGGCCGCAGCAGCGCTGCGCGAAACAGACTCGACAACTGCGCTGCCGGGCGTGTGTGCCCGGAATGCCCGCGGGAGTTCGTCCAGGCAACGGCCAGCGCCAGTGCGGCCAGCAGCGCGGCATTGAATTCCCACCACCAGCGCCAGCCGAGGGCGGACAGAACTGGCGGGGCAGCGGCCAGTGCGACCGCAATCCCGACCGGCATGTAGGCGCCCCACAGCGACGGGACGAAGCGCCGATCGGGTTCGGCCGCCGCGGCAGTCAAAAGACTGGGTACCGCCACGACCGTGACCACAAAACCCGCGCCCTCGAGCGCGCGGCTGGCAAGGAGCAGTGTCGCGCCATGGGCGCTGCCGCCGATGCCAGTCGCCAGCGCCATGATCAACAGGCTCGCGACCGTCACCTGACGCGCTCCGATGCGGTCGGCGAACGCGCCCGCTACGCTGCCGGATAATGCGCCGACGGCGCTGAACATCGACAGGATCCAGGCCGAGGCCACAAGGTCCACATCCAGGTCCGCCCGCAGCAGCGACAGCGCCGGCGGCACCTTACCGATCTGCATGGCACACACGACGCCCACAAGCAGCAACACGCAGATGCGCGGCCAGTCGCTGCGATCGGCCGCGCCTGTCACGACGGAACGGTCCGTGCCGCGGCACGCTGGGGAAAAATTGCGATGCAGGCGACGATGAACATGATGAGCGCGGCGGAGGCGACATAGCGGCTCAGCGCCAGCCCGCCGGCGCTGACCGGTTTATCCAGAAAGTCTCCCACCACCGCCCCCAGCGGCCGGGTCAGGATGAATGCCCCCCAGAACAGCGCCGTTCTGGAGATCCTGGTCCAGAAATAGGCCGCCGCCACCAATGCCAGCAGCAGCCCGAACACTACGGCGGCGCCGGTGTATCCCAGGTCCGCGGTATCGGCGGTCCAGTCTCCCAGCGCGGTACCGAGGGTTTGCGACAACATGATCGTGATCCAGTAGAACATCTCCGCCCGGGGTGAGCTTACGGTGTGAACGGACACCGAACCGAGCGACCAGTACCAGAGCGCCAGCGACGCCATGAGCAGAATGAACAGCAGCGAACTGCCGCCGGTGTAGCCGATTCCCAATGAACGGTCGGCGAAGTCGGCCAGCGTCGTGCCGACCATCGTGGTGGCGATAATCGTCGTCCAGTATAGCCATGGGTGAAACCGGGCGGCCCTGATCTGCACCGCAACCGCGACGATGAAGATCGCCGCAAAGATCGCACTGCCGACCAGATAGCCCAGATTCATCGACATCGACACGGTGTCGCCGCCAGTTTCACCCAGAGTGGTCGCGGCAATCTTGATGACCCAGAAAATCAGGGTTACCTCGGGGACCTTGCTCATGCTACAAAGCGCTCCTCGCCGATGAGGGTAATTGCATCCTATATGCCGTACTTCGACGCCGTTTCCAAGGTCGACACCCATGAGCTCTCGAATGCGGTGGACCAGGCCAATCGTGAAGTAGCCAAGCGCTACGACCTGCGCGGCAGCAACGCGCGCTTTGAACTGCAGGAATTCATCATCACGCAGTTCGCGCAGAGCGAGTATCAGCTCGAGCAGTTGCTCGACATCCTGCGGCTGCGCCTGGCGGCGCGCGGCATCGACCCGCGCAGTATCGAACTTGGCGAGGTCGAGGTAAACCTGAGCGAGGCACGCCGCGGCATCACCATCAGGCAGGGGATCGAGCAGGTCGCGGCCAAGAAGCTCGTGGCCAGTCTCAAACAGGCCAAGCTCAAGGTCGAGGCTCAGATCAACGGCGACAAGCTGCGCGTGACGGGCAAGAAGCGCGACGACCTGCAGGCCGCCATTGCGTTGCTGCGTAAGTGCGACATAGATCTTCCGCTGCAGTTCGAGAACTTCCGCGACTAGGGCCGCCCAGCTGCCAGGACCTTATAGAAATAGGTGGTGTCGCACAGCCCGCCGTTCGGCCACAACGCATAGCCGGGTATCACGCCAACGCGCTGCCAGCCCTGGCGGCTGTAGAGGCGCTCGGCGTCGCCGCCGGTGACCGTATCCAGCACCAGCAGCGTCTTGCCGGCGGCGCGGGCCGCAGCTTCGGCAGCCTGCATCAACGCTGCGCCGAGGCCGCGGCGGCGGGCGCGACGGTGCACCAGCATTTTCGCCACGTCGGCACGATGCGGCTGGTTATCGGGCGTCGCCAGCAGCAGTTGCACCGTGCCGACGACGGTGCCGGACGCGGTGTCCTCGGCCACCAGCACGATGCGCTCGCCGCGCCCAGCGCTGTCAAGCACGCCCTGCCAGAACGCCAGTGCCCTGTGGGGCGGCAGTGGCCGCATGAAGCTCACCGATGCGCCGCCTTCGACGCAGTCGATCAGGACCTGCGCCAGCGCGGCTGCCAGCCCGGGCTCATCTCCACTAGCACGAATTCGTATGCCGGCTGGGCTCATGCCGCTAGTTTCGGCGTCCCTGCCGGCGGCTGCAACCGCCGGGCATATGGCGTTTGCCGGCAGCGGCCGATACGATCGATGAACTCAATGCGGGGACAGCTGCGACATGCCTGAAGTCTTTATCGCTCCAACTGCTTTCAAGTTGCGCAGCCGGCCGGGACTGCGGGCCGAGTTCAACGCCAACGGCTCGCTGCGCCGCTTCGATTGCGATCCGGTTTCGCTGAACCTGTTTGTCGGCAACGAGATGGAGGGTGGCCCGACCAATCTGTATCTGCGGTGCCATGGTGAGACGATCGAGTGGACGCCACTGCTGGGGCCACGCAGCGGCACGCGCTTTGCTGCCGGCGCGGCCGACGGCCTGCTGGTGGGGGCCGGCAGGTGGCGCGGCATCGATTATTCGATAGCGCTGGTGCTGGCCGACGGCGCGCCCGCATGGTTCTGGCACGTGCGGCTGGAGAATACGAGCTCGCGGCCGCTGCGCGTGGACTTGAGTTATGCACAGGATCTGGCGCTGGCACCGTACGGCGCGGTGCGACTCAACGAGTATTACGTCAGCCAGTACCTCGATCACACGCCGCTGCGCCACGCGCCACACGGCATCGTCATGGCATCGCGGCAGAATCTTGCGGTCGACCAGAAGATTCCCTGGTGCCTGATCGGCTCGCTGCGGGAAGCCGACTCATACGCCACTGACGCCTTGCAGTTTCACGGGCTCGCGACCCGTCGCGGCGACAGCCCGAATGGCCTGGCCAATGAGCTTCCCGGGCGGCGCCTGCAGCATGAACACGCGATGGTGGTACTGCGCGACGCGCCGATTGCTCTGCACCCGCACGGCAGCGTCGCGGCCGGTTTCTTCGGCGCCTATCAAGCCGATCATCCCGATGCCACATCGGACGCGGATCTTGCCGGCGTGAATCGAGTGCTGGCGCTGCCGGAAGCACGCCCGGCCACGATCAAATTCGCATCCAGGCGCGCGCCGCCGGCGGCAACGATGGCCGCGCCGGCGACGCTGTTCAGCGCGGCGCCGCTGGTCAACGGCCTTGACCTGGACGACGACGCGCTGCACGCGCTGTTCGGATCGCAGTGGCGCCATGAGGAGCTCGACCCGGACGGCGTGCGGCTGTCGTTCTTCCATGACGGCGAGCGCCACGTGGTGCTGCGCGCGAAGGAGCTGCGGGT
The DNA here is from genome assembly GCA_003132025.1 of Gammaproteobacteria bacterium. Taxonomy (GTDB): domain Bacteria; phylum Pseudomonadota; class Gammaproteobacteria; order Steroidobacterales; family Steroidobacteraceae; genus FEN-1191. Next base: position 51,648 of record PKWJ01000037.1, on the reverse strand, counting down.
GCTGCGTCCGCACGGGCAGGTGCTGCGCACCGGGCGGAACACGACGCCGGATGAAACGGCCCTGACTTCGACCGTGTGGATGAGCGGCGTGTTTCATTCGATGCTCACGCAGGGACACGTAAGCATCAACCGCTGCATCTCCACCACGCACAGCTATCTGGGGCTGTTTCGTTCGCACGGACAGCGCGTGTTCGTCGAGCTCGGCGGCGCGTGGCGACTGCTGAACGTGCCGTCCGCATTCGAGATGTCACCCGACGCCTGCCGCTGGGTTTATCGGCACGACGACGGCGTGATCGAAGTGCGCGCCGAGGCAAGAAGCGACCCGCACGAAATGGCCTTGAGCATCGATGTCAGCTCCGGACCACCGGCGCGCTTCCTGATCTGCCACCATGTGTCACTCAATGGCGACGATGGCAGCGCGGCGGGCGCAGCGCACTGGTGGCGCGAGGGCGCGACTATCGTGCTCGCGCCCGGGGCCGGAACCGAACTTCGCGGCCGGTTCCCGGACGGGAGTTTTGTCATCGTCCCCGATGCCGGCGCAGAATTGCAGCAGGTCGGCGCGGATGAACTGCTGTTTCTCGACCGACACTCGCGCCAGCAACCCTACGTGTGCCTGGTCACGGCGCCCGCGACGCGTGTCGGCCTGCGTATCCGCGGACGATTGATCGCCGAGGCAGCGTCGGGCGTGCTGCGAGTGGCGGATGGTGAGCCGCTGATTCCGGAGCTGAACATGAGCTGCGCTGCCGCGGGTCCGCACGCCGAGCAGCTGGCTGACCTGACGGACATGGTGCCGTGGTATACACAAAATGCGCTGGTGCACTACCTTTCGCCGCGGGGCCTGGAGCAGTACTCCGGCGGTGGCTGGGGCACGCGCGACGTGTGCCAGGGGCCGGTCGAGATGCTGCTGGCGCTCGAGCGCGTAGCGCCGATGCGCGACCTGTTGCTGCGGGTAATGGCGGCGCAGAACCCGGATGGCGACTGGCCGCAGTGGTTCATGTTCTTCGAACGCGAGCGCGACATCCGCGCCGACGACTCGCATGGCGATATTGTCTTCTGGCCGCTGCTGGTGCTGGCGCAGTATCTGATCGCCTCGGGCGATGCCGGCGTGCTCGATGAACCGGTGCGATTCTTCGATCGGCGCGGCCCGGAGCAGGGCGAACGCGCAACCGTGTGGCAGCACGCGCAACGAGCCCTGGCGCTGACAGGCAAGCGCGTCATCGCCGGCACTGCCCTGGCCGCGTACGGCCATGGGGACTGGAACGACTCGCTGCAGCCAGCCGATCCGGCGATGCGCGAACACATGTGCAGCGCCTGGACCGTCACGTTGCATTTCCAGACGCTGAAAACGCTGGCGCGCGCGCTGCGCGGCATCGGGCGCGAGCAGGACGCCGCCGGCCTCGAGGGTCCGGCGGATAAAGTGCTGCAGGATTTTCGACGCCTGCTACTGGTGGACGGCGTGCTCGCCGGCTACGCGATATTCGAACGCGACGGCGGCGTGCGCTACCTGCTGCACCCGAGCGACGAGACCACCGGCGTGCACTACAGCGTGCTGGCGATGATCCACGCACTACTGGAGGACATGCTGACGCCGGAGGAGGTGCGCAGTCATTTGCAGCTGATTGATGCGCACTTGAGCGCTACCGATGGCGTGCGACTGTTCGATCGCCCGATACCGTACCATGGCGGTCTGCAGCGCATGTTCCAGCGCGCGGAGACGGCGACATACTTCGGCCGCGAGATCGGCCTGATGTACACGCACGCGCATCTACGCTACGCGCAGGTGCTGGCGCACGTCGGGGAGGCGCGACGATTCTTTCATGCGCTGTGTCAGGCCAATCCGATCGGTATCCGCTCGATCGTGCCGGAGGCGAGCCTGCGCCAGGCCAACTGTTATTACTCCAGCTCCGATGCAGCCTTCGAAGATCGTTACCAGGCCAGCGCACAGTACGGGCGGGTTGCAGACGGGACGATTGCGCTCGACGGCGGCTGGCGGGTGTACTCGAGTGGCGCCGGCATAGCGCTGGGGCTGATCGTGCGCTGCTTTCTGGGCCTGAGCTGCGAGTCGCAGTCGCTACGCGTGGACCCGGTAATTCCCACGTCGTTGGACGGGCTGCGGGCGCAGACCACGCTGCGGGGGCGGCCAGTCGATGTGCACTACCGGATCGCGGGCGCAGGCTGCGGTGTCAACCGGCTGGTACTGAACGGGCAATCTCTGGCCTTCACCCTGGAACCGAACCCGCATCGGCGCGGAGCCGCGCTGGTGGCGATGGCGACGGTGCTTGCGCGGCTGGCGGCGGCGGACAATAACCTGATGATCGACGTCGGTTAGAGCGCGGCGGGGCTGGAAGCGCGGCCGCATTATTGGCGCTTCCACACCACGGTGCCGGCTGAACCCGAGAATTCCACGCTGCGCGCGTCGATTGCCCGATAGGATCCGGTGTTGGATTGACCGGTGACCGCGGAAGTCGTGCGCCATTGGTTACTGCTGGCGGCATAAGTGCCGCTGTCCTCGGTCTGCGCCTTGAATTGGTAGGTGCCGTCGGGGTTGTTCTATATCGTGACGGCCCAGTTCAGGCCGCCTTGCAGGACTGCGGCGTGCCAGGTCCCGAGCATGACTGGCTGCAGCGGATTGAGTGGAGCGCCCGGCTGTCGAGCTGCACGCCGTGGCCGGCATAGTAGAACACCACCTCATCGCCGCCGGCCACCTCGCTCTGGAAGGTGCGCAAGGCTTCTTTCATGGCCTGCAGGCCGACATCCTGCTTCAGGGTGACTTTGAAGCTGCTCGCGCTGAGAGCATCGGCCACGGCCCTGGCATCCGCACGCGCATTGCCCAGTGGGTCGGCGTGCTGGTAGCTGTCGCTGCCGATCACCAGCCCCAGCCGCTTGGCCTGGCATGCGCGATCGCGGCCAGTATCGTGATGGCGATCAGGGCGAGCCCTGATCGTCGGGCCGGAAAGCTGAGAATAACCATCGTCTTTGTTGTAGTGCGGCTCGACAACTGCATAGGTCCATCAATTGCCGCTGGACCACTAAATCGTCGCCTGGAAATCATAGTTGAGCGCCGCCAACGTGGCTACCTGCAGTTAGTTGCCTGGCGCTGCTTTTTCCACCAGACTTCCGACCGATAACGAGCAACTGGGCAGGGCAGGCGGTGCGGCTTCCGATCGGTCTCCTCACGGTGCTGACATTCCTGTCGGCGGCGCACTGCGTCGCGGCGGAGACGCGCATCGCTTTGATCATCGGCAACAGCGATTATGTGAACCCGAACCTGAAGCTGATCAATCCCGCCAACGACGCCGCCGCGATGCAGCGCGCCTTGCAGGCGGCAGGCTTCGAGACCATCGTGCGGGTGAACGCCAAACGACTGGATTTCTATCGCGCCGTCGATGAGTTCACCGCCAAGATCGGCCGCGACCAGCACGCGGTGGGGCTGTTCTACTATGCCGGTCACGGCGTTCAGGCGGAGGGTGCCAATTACCTGATCCCGGTCGATGCGGATATCCAGGCTGAGGCCGATCTGGAGGCGAATGCATTCGATGCCGCACGGGTGCTGCGCGCGATGAAGGCGGCGCAGAACGAAATGAACATCGTGATCCTCGATGCCTGCCGCGATAACCCGCTGCCCAAGACCCGCGGCATTGAGCGCGGGCTCGCCCGCATGGATGCGCCCAGTGGCACCTTCATCGCCTACGCGGCGGCGCCCGGTCAGACAGCCCAGGACGGGGCCAGCGGCACCAACGGCGTGTTTACCGGTGAATTGGTGAAGGCCATGGCCGAGCCGGGCGTACCGCTGGAGCAAGTGTTCAAGAAAGTCATCGCCGGGGTCAAGGCCGATACGCACGGCGCGCAACAGCCTTGGTCGGAAGCCTCGATCCAGGGCGATTTCTATTTTCACGCGGCCGTGAGCCAGCCGCCCGCGTCGACTGCCGTGGATCCCAAGCAGGTTGAACTGATGTACTGGGAATCGATCAAGTACAGCAGGAATGTGGCCGATTTTCAGGCCTACCTGAATAAATACCCGAACGGCGAATTTTCTGGTCTGGCGACCAATCGGGTGGACTACCTGACCAAACCCGCGGCCGCCTCGCTCGCCAGCGTGAAAACATCGCCCCCAACGCCGAGCACCGTGTCGAAGGCCGCCCCAGCCGCGGCACCGCCTGCGGCGGTGGAGACCAAGAAGAAGCCATGGGGTAGCCAGTGCGAGGCTATCCTGGAAAGTGCCCAGTTAGGAGAGAGTCTCAATGACGAACAGCGGGCTTACATCAGCAAGAACTGCCAGTAGGCCGATGTGCGGCGCACTGGCCGCTGTCCTGCTCGGCGCACTCGCGGCTGGCTGCGCGCCACTGACGCCGCCGGACGATAGCCAGCATGGTGCGTCGGCGCCCACTGCAGGCGCTGCGCCGGTGGCAGCTCCGGCAGCGCCGGCGGCAGCAACACCCACCCCGTCACCGGCCGCGCCGCCGGCACCGCCGCCGCCGCCACCCGTCCTCGGGTTCGATGAGGCCGTCGCCAACGCTGCGCACGCGGTGTTCACCAATGCGCCGGCGCCGGACGCAGGCGCGGGCACGGTCGTGATCGATCCGCTGGTCGACGGCATGACCGGCTATCAATCCAAGGCGACGCAAAGCATCCAGGACCGAATCACCGGGATCGTGAAGTCGGATTTTCCGAAGTATGCCGTGCAGCGCATTACCGCGGAGAGCCTCAAGCAGCAGCCGCGCGTTCTGGTGGGTACCTTCACCCCGGTGAATGCGCAGATGAAGACCAGCGGTGAACGCGAAGCGTACCGGTTCTGTCTCGTCACGGCCGATCTTAAGACCGGAAAGATCGTCGCCAAGTCGGTGGCGCGCGCACGCATCGCGGATGCCGATTCGACTCCGACCGCCGCATTCGGCGACAGTCCGGTGTGGACCGACGACCCCAACGTCCAGGCCTACATCGCCACCTGCCAGGCGAGCAAGGTAGGGGATCCGATCCGGCCGGAATATTTTGATGGCCTGCTCGCCGCAGCCCTGGTGAGTGAGGCGCAGGACGCCTACGACGAAGGCCACTACACCGAAGCGCTGGACCTTTACACCACCGCACGCAAGACCCCCGCCGGCGACCAGCTGCGCGTCTACAACGGCATTTATCTCACCCTGCTCAAGCTCGGACGCTCCGAGCAGTCGACGCTGGCGTTCCGCGATCTGGTGGACTACGGGCTGCGCAAGAAGCGCCTCGCGGTGAAGTTCCTGTTCCGACCTGGTTCGGTCAGGTTCATGACCGACAACAACATATTCAGCGGCAGCTACGGCACCTGGCTGCAGCTGATCGCAACGCAGGCAGTGGCCAGTCAGGCGTGCCTGCAGATCACCGGTCACACCAGTCCGACCGGACCGGCAGCCATGAATGACAGCCTGTCGCAGCTGCGGGCCGAGTACGTTCAGTCGCGGCTGGAAGGCGACCAGCCGCAGCTGAAAAAACGCACCGTCGCGACTGGCGCCGGATCGCGCGAGAACCTGATCGGCACCGGACGCAACGATGCGTCCGATATGCTCGACCGGCGGGTGGAACTCAAGCCGATTGAGCCATGCACCTGAAGGCGCCGGTGCGCCCCTAGCGTCTTACCGGGATGTCGAGGTAGCTGCTGCCGTACCAACGGATTTTCAACGCTGATGTGGCGTCGGCAATGGATTCGTCGCTCACGTCGGCTCCGGTGCCGTAATTGATCTGCTGGTCCGCCCGCTTGTTGATGCCGAGCACCATGACCAGCTGGCTGCCGGCCTGCAATCTGCGGCTCGTCAGGCGGTCACTTCTAAAGCCCAATTGCTGGCGCTCGCCGGCCTTGAGCAGGTGGCGATGACTGCGGTCCTGCGCATAGCTTGCGCGAAACGTGTAGGGCGGATCGAACAGCCGGATGTAGTCGCCACTGGCCAGGCGCTCGTACAGCGCGATGGTGATGTCCATGTCCATTTTATTTACCGTGAAATCCAGCAGCCCCGAGAACAGGCCGTTGATCTCCGTCGGCTGAGCCAGAGGCTCGCTGACGAACGTCAGCTGGTTGTGTAGCGGAACGTTCTTGCTGATCAGGTCGGACGTGGGACTCCAACCAGCGTCACTGCGATCGGCGAAATTGACCGTCTGGCGCGCGAAGGCAAGGTTCGATCTCATTTTCGCAACCAGGCGGTTGCTGTCGATCGAGGGGCCGGAATCCAGGTAGAACCTCAGTGATCCGTTGGCCATTGCGGCAAGCGACGGCGCGTGTTCCCAGGCGTTGGCACCCATTACTTCGTAGTTGATGCGATCCTGCAGCAGCGCGGGTCTTGCGCCGCCCTTGAAGATGGAGTCGAACCACTGGTAGCGCAGTTCGCGCAGATCGATCACAGCGGCGCTATCGACCTGGTAGCCCTGAAGTACCTTGAGCGGTCCGCGCTCAATCGCCACCTCGTCGTAAGGGCCGATCAGCAGCGTCTGGTCGGCCCCGGAGTTGTATCGGTAGTGCTCGGTCAGGTAATACAGCGCGCCCGCTTCGTTACTGTCGTAGTAGCCGGTGGTGGTCAGGACCGGGATGTTGATGTGGGCGAAGTCATCGCGGTAGGGGATCATCTTCTGCCAATAGCCATCGTAGCTCGGATGGCCGAGCCAGCGCCGGAAGTTCGCATTGGGGGTGCCGTAGATCTGCGCCAGATCCCAATAAGGCTCGCCGCTCGTATACCAGCGCTGATCGAGCCAGCGCCAATGCGCATCCTCTCGATAGATCTCTTCGTCCAGGGTTTTGTTGTCGGTGACGAATCGAGCCCAGCGGTAGGCGGCGTTTAGTGGGATGCCACCCTGTCGGGTCAGATTGATACCCGGTGCGGTGGCGGCCGATGTAGCAATCGCCTTCAGCGCAGGCGGCAGGCGTTTGGCGGCGGCCCATTGGGAAAAGGCGCTGTAATCCTCGCCGTACATGCCCACGCGGCCATCGCTCCACGGTTGCCTGGCGATCCAGTTGATCACCGCGCGGGCGTCATCGCCGTCATGCTCAAAGGGCACCGCCTTGTCGGGGCTGCGGTTCTTGCCGCGCGCATAGGCGATGATTCCCACGTAACCGTGGGCGGCGCACTCCATGGCATCGTTGCCCGGATACACGTAGATGGTGAACTCGAGCAGCGTCGGCAGCGCCTTGGCGGCATTTCTCGGCCGTACCACGACGGCGGAAATAATAGCCCCATCGGGTGTTGGGATCAGCACGTCCGAGTCGGTGGTATATCGCCGGCCGTCGTCCGCGGCCACCAGCGTATCGACCAGCGGATGCAGCTGCTGGTAGGCGGTGAAAGAGAAATAGGCCCAGATGAGATCCACGGCCTCAGGCAGTGTGACCGAGCCTTTTGGCCGTAGCCGATCGAACTGGCTTTGCAGTGCTTCCAGCGATTCGGGGGCTGGCGCCTCGAAGTTCCAGGTGATCTCGTAGGCGTCCGGGTCGCTCAGGCTGGGCACTACTTCCTGGAACGATTGCGCCAGGGCTGCAGCAAAGTCCAGCCGACCTTCTGCCTCGATCGCGCGCGCGTGCGCGTAGATGTCGTACACCACCGAGCGGTCGGTTGGCCAGGTGCCGTGCGAGCTGTGCCGCCATTGGCGCAGGTCCTGGCGCGTCGCATAGGCGGCCGCAAAGCCGCCGGAGACGAACTGCAGCGCCGCGAGGTTCGCGAGATAGCGCTCGCGATCACTTTCCTGATAGACCGGCAGCACGCGCTCGGCCAGATCGCGCAGCACGACCGGCGTGGATGCATCGGTGGCGGCAGCGGGCAGGCGCAGTTCGAGCTCCTGCGCCGACGCCAAAACTGGCAGCAGCGCCACCAGCAGCGCGAAGCATATCCAATGCAACGATCCGATGCCGGATGCGGTGCTGCGGACTTCATTGGCCAAACGTGGATCCCCTGTCAGTCGTCGGTCGTGGCGCTGGCGGGCTGTCGTCGCGGCCGACGGTGTGTGCCGCCGGCGCCTTGACGAGATGCAGCGTGCGCGAAAAAATCGGGTTGCGGGCCTGGCCACCGCCGATATGGATCACGCCGGTGGTTTGCAGTTCGTGCGTCAGCGCGTCCATGAAGCGCTCCAGCGTGTCGCCATCGAGCGAGCGCAAGGTGTCATCGATGAGGATCCAGGGCGGCGCCTGCAGCAGCGCGCGCGCGAATGCCAGCGTGAGCTGCTCATCGCCGCTGAGTTCCCGATCCCAGCGCTGCGTGGTGTCGAGCGCCGGCACCAGTCGCTGCAGACCGAGGCGGGACAGCGAGCGGGCAAATGCGTCCTGGTCGAAACGTTCAACGTGCATCGGGTAGGCCAGCACTTCACGCAGCGTGGCGCGAGGCAGGTAAGGCGTGCCGCGCGGGATGTAGACAATGGCTTCGTCCTTGGGATGCTCGATCCGGCCGGCGCCCCAGGGCCATAACCCGGTCAGCGCGCGAAACAGTTGCGTCTTGTTGGTTCCGGGCTCGCCAACGATGAGCACGCGTTCTCCGGCATTGACGATGACCTGCCGCTCCCGGAGCATGTCGCAGCCGCTCGAGGAGGCAACCTCCAGGTTCTCCATGACGATCCTGTCGGGCACGCCCTCCGCGTAGGTGATGCGGCTTTCGATGTGGGGAACCACGTCGGTCGTGACCAGGGCGCGCCGGAAACTGGCGACACGCAGCAAGGTCGCTCGCCAATCGGCGATGACGCTGAAATTGTCAACGAACCAGCGCAAGGCGGACTGCGCCTGGGTAAACGCTGCGCTTGCCATCATCAGGCCGCCAAACGTCAGTTTGCCTGCGAAGTAGAGCGGGGCTGCGACCAGGATCGGGGCCACCAGCGTGACCCAGCCGAAACCGGCAGTAATCCAGGTCAGGTTGGTGAGGCCAGTGACCAGCCGGCGCGTAGCGGCCAGTACCGCCCCGAGATGCAGCTCGACGCGCCGGCTCTCGTCGGCTTCGCCCGCCGCGAGCGATATCCCATCGACGTGTTCGTTGACGCGCACCAGGGAAATTCGCAGGTCCGCTTCGCGCGCATAACGCTCGGCGTTACGATTGATCAGCGTGCCGCCGACCCAGTAACTCAGCAGCGAGCCGGCGGCCGCGTAGATGACGGCAGCCCACACCATGAAGCCCGGGATGGAAAAGATCCGGCCCGCGATATGGAACGCAAAGCCGCTTGAAAGCGCCCACAGTACGCCACTGAAGGCTATCAGCAGAATCGAGGCCTGCAGCAGACCGATGCCTAGATCGCCCGACAGCTCGCACAGGTGGCGCGCATCCTCATGCATGCGCTGGTCCGGGTTGGCGCCAATCGGTCCCGCGTTGGCAAGCCAGAATGCGCGCCGCGGCAGCATCCACAGACGGATCAGGTCTCCGACCATGCCTTCCCGCAATTTGAGCTTCAGGGTTTCGCCCAGCCAGCGCTGCGCGACATTCAGCACCAGCAGGATGCCGGCGATGAAGAAGAACACCGCCAGCTGATACATGAAATCCCTGAAGTCGCGGCGCGACAGGGCGTCATAGAAGGGCTTGCTCCAGCGGTTGAGCCGGATCTGACCGTAGGTGGTCGCCACCACCACCAGCAATATTCCGAGCAGCAGCCAGACGAGCGTCTTGCCCACGGGCGAGGCCATCAGTGCCCGCGTCATCATGGCCAGTTGCGGCACAAGGCCGGAGTGCGCTGTCTCCTCGGCATCGGCTGCAGCGCTGCCGGCAACTTCCTCCTGTTCCGGGTCGGCTATCGTGCCGGACACTCCTCGATGAGGGCGTGAATCTGCCATTACCGCTCAGCACCATAGTCCGGCAGGCCCGATGCGGCAAGCTGCCTGCCTGTAGCCACGCGCCGCGCGGCGATGCACGAAATGTAAGCCGCATAGCTCCAGGCGAGGTGCCTGGCTGAGCTCTGCGCGCCGGTGTTCTGGTCGAACTGTTCCGACAGGTCACCGCTCGGCGGGGTATGACGGCGCACCATTTCCAGATAGGCGTTGCCGCGATTGATCAGCGCCTGGGCGTCGGTGGTGCCAACGGCCGCGCGGAAACACAACTCGGCCGCGGCCAGGGTCGAGAAGTAGTACGCACCACCCGAATAATAGACATCGCCGGCATAACGTCCCATGGCCGGTCCCTGGGTCGGCAGTCGTTCGCGATTGATCGCGTAGCTTGCGCCGAACAGGGCCTCCAGTCGCGCGAGCGTGGCATGCACCCGTGGGTCATGGACGGAATGGCTTCGGCCGCTGCCGCCGCCGTGCAGTGTGGCCAGTACGATCGCGATGTCGAGCTCCTTGGCGGAGCGCTGTCCCGACGCCAGCACGCGCGATTTGTAGTACCCCTGATCTTCGAGCCAGTAGGCATCGAGCATGTGAGAAATCGCCGTGGCATCCGCGGCAGCCGTTTGCGCCCCGCGTGAATCGCCAACCTGCAGCAGGAAGGCCGCTCCCGCCTCCAGCGCTGCGCCGGCGAGGCACAGCGTGTAATAGTGCAGCCCCAGCTCTTCTTCCCACAGGTCGAAGCACGGCTCGCGCCAGTGCTGTTGCGTGTAGGCGAGATCGGCGTTCAGCAGTGCCGCTACCGCGGCGGCGAGCTTCGGCTCCAGGCGCGCACTGCGCTGCCAGCGCATCAGGGTCAGGGCCCGCAGCGCAGGGCCGTCATGCTGCGGGCGCGGCCAGCTGGAAATGTCGAGCGTGCCGTCGGGATTGACCCTGGTCTCTCCGGCAATCACCTCGCCGTGCGCGCTGGCCAGGTCCGCATCGCTGCGCAGGAATCTCTTGAAGTCGGGAGCCACTATCACGCGCCAGGCCGGCGCTGCGACCAGCTCGCGGCCATCCAGCCCCTGGAGCGACAATGTGAAGTGCACGAAGTCGGAGAATTGCGCCATGGCGTTCGCTGCGGCAGTGCCATCCTCCATCAGCAGCCGCAGTGCCTCGATTACCACCGCCGAATCGCGAAACCAATGGAAGAAATAGTCGGGGTCCGGATCGTAGGCGGCCAGCACCGGGGAGGCGACGATCGAGCCTGGCTTCGGCACCACGCGCTGGCCGAAGCCGGGCCGCGTCTTGACGATGCCGAGCGCCGATACGCTCCGTAGCATGGCGCGCGCGGCATGCCGGTATTGCCGATCGACCCACAGGTCGAGCGGCTCCATCAGCTTCGAGTCCGTCGGTGCAGATGCGGGCTGTCGAAGCCGAGCTTGCGCAGCCCCGCCTGCACCTCCGGCACGCTCATGAACAGCTTCCACAACAGGCCGGTACGGTAGTTCTCGATCATGAGGATGATCGGCCCCTGGTCGATGGCGAGGAAGGTGTCGGCGTACCAGCCGCGGGTCTCGCTGAAGGCGTCGATGAAGCCGTAGCTACCCCAGAGCTTGCCGCCGTAGGCGCCGAGAAAATGGCGCAGCGCCCGCATCGAAGCACGCGGTGCATACGGCAGGCTTGACACCGCCGCGGTGGGCGAGATGGTGCCGTTGTCGTTGACCGGGTCGTGCATCGCATAACCGTGCTTGTCGTCACTGGCGGTCAGGCCCCAGCAGGCCGGGCCGTAGCCGCGGTAGCGCTGCGGATTGGACAGGCAGTGCGCATGATTGATGCGCACGTGATTGACGTTCTGCTGCCAGTAGTCTGCGTAGCGGTCCTTCAGACCTCTAGGATCGAGCCCGCTGAACGAATAATGAGTGAAGAACAGTGGGCCGCCGTAGGGCACGCCCAGCGGCAGTTCGATGCCGTAGTAGGACTTGCCGTTCAGGAAATTGCGGCCCGCCGCATATCCATAGTGATACACGTCGGGCTCGATGCCTTGGCGCGGAGCGGATGCCGCCAGGAGGTAAGTCATCAGGCACTCGTCCCAGCCGCGGATCGCATGATTCATCGACCAGCCATTGTTGGGGCCCCAGTGCCAGTACAACGCCTGGCGTCCGCCCTGGGTGTACCAGTTCCATTCGACGCCTTGCCACAGATCGGTGATGTAGGCCCTAAGCTTCCTTTCCGCCTTGTTGCCGCCATCAAAGTACTGCCGCACGCACAGCAGGCCCATACACAAAAATGAGGTCTCCACCAGATCGCCGCCATCGTCCTTGCGCGTCAGGGGGATCGTGGCCCCGGTGCTTGGATCCATGAAATGCGAGAAGGCGCCGTGATAGCAGGGTGCGCGGAACAGAAAGTCGAGCATGCGCTGCAGACGCTCCAGCGCCGCGTCGCGCGTTACCCAGCCGCGTTCCACGGCCACAATCAGCGCCATGACGCCGAAGCCTGAGCCCGCCATCGTTACCGGCCCTTCAACCCCCCGGTCGCGCGCACTGCGCCGATCCAGGGCCAGTCCGCTGGCCGCGGCCGCGCCTTCCCAGAAGAAACGGAAGGTCTGCCGCTGCACCGCCTCGAGCAACTTGTCAGTGGGCAGGCGGGCGAGGGTGGCTGGGGCAGGGCCCATGCTTGCCGCGCCCGTGGATGTGGCGCGGGCTCTGGTTTCTGCAGATCGGTCGATTTTGGCCACGGGTAGCCTTTTCAGTCGATGTTGGCGCACGGTTTCACCGGGACTGGACACCGGTCGTCCATAATCGCCCACGTTATCCGAAAGCCTCGCGACCTTGCTACGGTCGGGCACTGAAGGGTATAGAAAAAGCGCCAGGCGCTCTATTGTTGTGGCCAGAAGCGGAAGATGGATCACATGAATCGGATCGGGGCACTCATCGCCGACATGACCCTGGCGGAAAAGCTCGGCCAGCTCACCATGACAGCGGCCGGATACACGGTGACCGGACCGGTCATTGCCGGTGATTCGACCGACGCCATCAGGGCCGGCACGATCGGCAGCCTGCTCAATCTGTACGGTGGCGGGCAGGTGCATGAGATGCAGCGGCTGGCGGTCGAGGAATCCAGGCTTGGCATTCCGCTGCTGATCGCATTCGATGTCATCCACGGCCATCGCACGTTGTTTCCGGTGCCGCTGGGCGAAGCGGCGCTGTTCGATCCGGAGGCCTGGGAACTCACGGCGCGCGAGGCGGCCACCGAGGCCGCCGCCGACGGCATAGCGATGGCATTCGCCCCGATGCTCGATGTATCGCGCGACCCGCGCTGGGGGCGCACTGCAGAGGGTCCGGGCGAGGATCCGTGGCTCGGGGCGCAGATCGCCGCCGCCAAGGTGCGCGGCTTTCAGGGTAGCGATCTTGCCGCCGCAGCGGCGCTGGCGGCGGTAGCCAAGCACTTTTGCGCCTACGGGCCGGTGACCGCTGGGCGTGATTACGCCTCGGTAGACATCTCCGAGCGCAGCGTGCTTGAAGTGCATCTGCCGCCGTTCGCCGCGGCAATCGCCGCCGGAGCGGCCGGTGTGATGCCCGCGTTTACCGATCTTGCCGGCATTCCGATGACGGCTCACGTCGGGCTGCTGCGCGGCGTGCTGCGCGGGCGACTCGGGTTCGACGGCGTCATCGTCAGCGACTACAACGCCATTGCCGAACTGATGCGCCACGGAGTGGCCGCCGATCTGGCCGAAGCGGCAACGCTGGCGCTGAAGGCTGGTGTGGACATCGACATGATGGCCAACGCCTATCGCATCGGTTTGCCAGTGGCCCTGCAGCGCGAACTGGTGAGCATGACTGAGATCGACGACGCGGTGCGCCGCGTCCTCACGCTCAAGCTGCGGCTGGGCCTGTTCGAGCAGCCGTATCGGCGCGGCGCGAGCGCCGAGGGCGCACCGGCGTTGGAGCGTCGCCGCCGCCTCGCGCGCGAGATCGGCGCGCGCGCCGTCGTGATGCTCAAGAACGACGCCGCTCTTCCGTTGCCGGGTGCCGTGCGTCGCCTCGCCGTCATCGGCCCGCTGGCCGACGCGGCCGACCAGATGTGCGGCCCGTGGTCGCTCGTCGGTCAGCCCGGGACCTACGTGAGTGTAGTGGCAGGCCTGCGCTCAGCGCTGCTGGGCGCACAGGTCGTGCACTCGCCGGGCGTAACTATCGGAGGCGACGACATCTCGGGAATCGCCGGGACGCTGGATATCTGCAGCGCGGCGGATGCGGTGATTCTATGCGTGGGTGAAGCCGCTGCGATGAGCGGCGAGGCAGCCAGCCGCGCATGTCTCGACCTGCCCGGGCAGCAGCGTCGGCTCGCGCTCAGCGTCATCGATCGCGCCAAGGCGCTTGGCAAACCGGTGATCGCCATCGTGTTCTCGGGACGGCCGCTGGCCGTGCCGTGGCTCATCGAGCGGGCCGACGCGGTGCTCGCGGCCTGGTTTCCTGGTTGTGAGGCGGGGCATTCGATCGCCGATGTCATTACCGGGCAGGTGTCGCCGAGCGGACGCACGCCGATGAGCTGGCCGCGTGCCGTGGGGCAGGTTCCGATATTCTTCGGCCAGCGGCCGAGCGGCCGGCCGGCCGATCCGGATAACGCCTACACCAGCAAATATCTCGACCTCCCCAATGAGCCGCTGTTTCCATTCGGCTATGGCCTGAGCTACGGGCGCTTCGGTCTGTCGAACCTGCGTGTGTCGCCGCACGAGGTGACCGCAAGCGAGCAGATCGAGGTGCGGGTCGACGTTGCCAATGACGGTGCGCGAGCCGCAGAACAGACCGTGTTTCTCTTTGTCCACGACCGGATCGCAAGCGTGGCGCGACCGCTGCTGGAGCTCAAAGGCTTCGGCAAGATCGCACTGCGGCCCGGTGAGAGCGGCACGGTGACTCTATATATTGCTGCCGCAGAGCTGCGGTTTCTCGGGCTGGACCTGCGGCCGGTGTTTGAACCGGGCGAGGTCGAAATCATGGTTGGCCCCTGCGCCGATCGATCGCTGATGCTGGTGCAGAGTATTCGCCTGTGCGCCTAGGCCAGCGGCAGATGATGCGGCCGCACCAGCATGTGCCAGTCCTGATGCTCTTCAAGCACCAATGAGATGGCGGCCTCCACCGAGGCTTTGAGCCCGGCCACACCGTCTCCGTGCGAGTATTGAGCGAGCGCGGCGCGAATTTTATCGATCGCGCCCTGTAGTTCGTGCATCAGCCGCTCGGAAGTCGCGCCGAGCCGATAGGCTTCGGATTGCGCCAGGGCTCCGTGCAGTGATGCACCGAGCGCCGGGAAAAACGTGGTCACCAGTGTCAGCCACAGAGTATGCATCAGCAGATGCGTGATCGCCCCAAGCGCGGTAAGACCGAACAGCCCGCTCGTCACCCGGTGCACCCGGTGCAGCAGTGCGTGCTGGCGCAGGGCGATGCGCGCGTGATAGTGCTTCTGTGCCTGCAGGATATCGATGGTCCATCGGGCGTAGCTGTCGACGAACTCCGGATCCTCCCAGGCCTGAGCGAGCAGCGCCCGGGCCTGTGGTTCGCTGCGCGCGCACAGTGCCGCCACGTCGTCCACGCCGCGCAGGTGCTGGCCCGGATCCAGTACCCGCAGATACCAGTTGGCCTGCGTCTGCGGCGCCGAGAAATCGAGCAGTGGTGCGATCAGCGGCAGATACCAGGTCAGCTCCGCGGTGGTACGGGCGCGCAGCCATTGGCCCTGCCAATCGTGCCGCTGGCCCATGTAGTAGATGGCACTGACGCTGCCGATCACCAGTACTTCCGCAACCGCCCACAGTCCCGAGAACGGATGCATCGCGTGCTGGGAGCTGTCCCAGCCGAGCGCCAGCGGCATCACCGCGCACAGCACCGCGACGGCGCTGAGGAGATAGATGGCCCAGAAGCCGCTGCGATAACGGTGTCCGTAATGGATCGCTCGCAGATCGAAACGGCGGTGGGCCGCAGCGATCGATTCGATCAGCGGCACCAGCCGGGGCGGCGGGCGTGGCTTCGGGGGCGCGGGCAGGCTCTCCAATCGCACGCCAACCAGCAACACGCGCTGAATGACTTGGTGCAGAGCCATGGGTGTATCAGCCGAGAATTTCGTAGGTGGTGGAAAATATGGCCTGCGAAACGACGCCGAGGCTGCCATCGCCATAGTCAACCAACCAGTCACTGGCTTTGCCGGTCAGCCTGGACTGGCCGTCGGCCAGCAGTACCTCGAATGGCGCGGTCATCTGCAGTGCAAGGATGCGGTTCGGCAGGCTCAGGTAGGTTCCGGCTTCCCCGGAGCGGGTGGGGGGCACTGGCCGGTACTTGTCGCCAAAATGCACGCGCGATACCCGCCAGCGCTCGCCCGCAATGCCGGTCAGGATCGCATCGCCGGCCTGGGCATGCACCAACCCCTCGGGCGTCTGCACGGTGCAGCGCTCGGGGGCGAATTGTACCTGCACCTGGCGCTCGAACTTGCGCGCATGGACATGGCGCGGGTCATCGCTGAGCGCGCTGGAGAAGCCCCGTTGCCCGCTCGAGCGAAATAGCGGCGGCGTCGCGGCCGCGCTCACCCCGCGCCTCGGAGGAATACCGCGGGCACGATGCTCGCGGACGGCGCGCGCAGCGCCTCGTTGATGCGCTCGCCCCAGCGGCGTACGTCATCCAGCGGTCGCAACGTCGGCGAAACGTTACCAAGGATTCCGCCCGCCTCCTGATCAAGCTTGCTGTGTCGTTGCATGCATCCGCGCTCGCGGCACCATAAATTATTACTTTTCTAGTAACTGTTCAGTTTGCCGCAGTGCTGTGATCATGGCAAGACCATGGGATGCGTGCGATGCCAGGGGCGCCAGCTGCCGACGAAGATGCTAAGAATCACACCTGTCTGAGATCGAATCGGGAGCAACACGATGGCGAGCATTTTTGTTACCGGTTCCGCCGATGGGTTGGGTCAGATGGCGGCCCGACTGCTGGTCGACGCCGGACATCGCGTCGTGCTTCACGCGCGCAGCGCCGAGCGCGCCGCCGAGGCGCTGTCGGCGGTCGCGGGCGCCGAGGCCGCGGTGATCGGCGATCTGTCGAGCATCAGGTCGACCTGCGAAGTGGCCGAGCAGGTGAACCGGCTGGGCGTCTTCGACGCGGTGATACATAACGCCGGCATCGGCTACCGCGAGCGCGGCCGTGGTGACACCGTCGACGGCCTGCCCGCGGTATTCGCTGTCAACACTCTCGCACCGTACATTCTCACCGCACGGATCGACAAACCCAGAAGGTTGGTTTATGTGAGTTCCGGCATGCATCGGGGCGCCGATGCCGACATGACCGACCTGACGTGGAGCGAGCGGCGGTGGAACGGGTCAAGCGCCTACGCGGAGTCCAAGCTGCACGACGTGATCCTCGCATTCGCGGTGGCCAGACTGTGGCCCGACGTTTTATCCAATGCGCTGGAGCCCGGCTGGGTGGCGACCAAGATGGGCGGCCCCGGAGCACCCGATGATATGGACGCTGCTCCGCGCACGCAGGTGTGGCTTGCGACCAGTGGTGAGCCGGCGGCGCTGGTGAGCGGGCAGTATTTCTACCATGTGCAGCGCCGCGCGGCGCATCCCGCGGCGTCGGACCTTGCTATCCAGCAGCAGCTGCTGGCAGCGTGTGCACGCCTCTCGGGCGTAACGTTTCCCGCATAGTCCAACGCGCGCGGTCAGGCGCCTACCAGAGGATTCGCCTGCTGAGGTTACGCAATTGCGGCTAGCGCCTGCTCGAGATCGGCGATCAGATCCGTCACATTCTCGATGCCGGTGGAGTAACGCACCAGGCCTTCCGGGATGCCGGCTGCCGCTCGCTCCTCGGCCGTGCACTCGACATGGCTTGTCACTGAGGGCGGTCCCACGACCGTCTCGACACACCCCAGATTGGCAGCCCGATGCGCAAAGCGCAGCCTGGGAAGGAACACCCTGATCGCTTCGAGCCCGCCGTGTACGCTGAAACTGAGCACGCCGCCGAAGCCGCGCATCTGGCGTCGGGCCACATCATGGTGGCGGTGCGTTTCGAGGCCCGGGTAGTTGACCTGCTCCACGCAGGGCTGCCCCTGCAGCCAGCGCGCTATCGTCATCGCACTGTCGTTCTGGCGCTCGATGCGCAGCGCCAGCGTCTTCATGCCGCGCAGCAGGCTGTAGGCATCCATCGGCGCCAGCGCGGCGCCGTTGATCTCGCGGAAGTGCTGCAGCTTGCGGATCAGCGCCTGGCTGCCGCACGCGGCGCCGCCCAGCGCATCGGCATGACCACCCAGATACTTGGTGGCGCTGTGCAGCACCAGGTCCGCGCCCAGCGACAGTGGATTCTGGTTGATCGGCGTGGCGAAGGTGTTGTCTACGGCGACCAGCGCGCCAATCGCATGGGCCGCGTTCGCCAGGCGCGCGATATCGACCACCTTGACGGTTGGATTGGTCGGAGTTTCCAGGTACAGCAACCTGCAGCCCGCGGCGATCTCAGCTTCGATGCCCGCGAAGTCGCTGGTGTCGCACAGCGCGACTTCGATGCCGAACGACGGCAGGAACTCGGTGAACAGCTTGTTAGTGCCGCCGTAGCTGTCCTTGATGGACACCATGCGATTGCCGGGGCGCAGAAAAGTGAACAGCGTCGCGCTGATGGCCGCCATGCCGGAGGAAAAACCGGTGGCGGCCTGCGCTGCCTCGAGATCGCGGATCTTCTCCTCGAATGCACGCACCGTCGGGTTGCTGATGCGCGAGTAGATGTGTCCTGGGGCGCGCTCGAGTGCCACCGCGTGCCAGCTGTCGAGATCGGGGTAGCCGAAGGACACGCTGTGCACGACCGGGACCTGGGTCGAATGCTCGTAGGCTTCGTGGCCGGTCTCTCCGCCCCACACCGCGATGGTCGATTGCCCGGGCAATGCAGCGCTCATCGGATTTCTCCCGCAATCCCGATTCAGTGTTTCGGCGCCAGCGCGATCACGCGCGCCGGGAAGCCGCTGCCGTTTTCGGGCTTGGGAAAGCTCACCATGACGAGAGCGCCGGCTTCAGGCACCTGATCCAGATTGGCCAGCAGCTCAATCTGGAAATGATTGGTGCCCAGCACATAGCTCTCCAGCGAATAGTCATCCCTGGTGACCGCGAGCCCAGGATCGGTATCGGTGGTTTCGTGCCCGGAGGCGGTGATTTTTCGCCGCTCGTATAGATACTGCAGCACCGCTTTGCTCCAGCCCGGGTAATGCGCCACGCCCTGGGCGTCGACGTTTTGCATGGCGGCGTCATCCGGCCAGCGTTTCGACCAGTCGGTACGCAGGGCCACGAAGGCGCCAGCCGGTATTGCGCCGTGGCGTGATTCCCACGCCTTCACATCGTCCAGCGTGACCACGTAGTCGGGATTGCGGGCGACCTTCTCATGCACGTCGAGCACCACCAGGCGCAGCAGGAACTGCCGCGGATCGATCTGATCCACGGTCTTGAGACCATCGTGAAAGTGTGCCGGCGGATCCACATGAGTGCCCCATTGCCCCGGATGGCAGAAACTCTCGGCATGGAAGCCGTCCTTTGGAATGGTGAACAGCGTGGTGACCGTCTCCGGCGCGAAGCCCTTCCAATGCGGCGTCGTGGGTCCGAAGGCATGGGTCAAATCGATGAACTGCGCGCCGTGAAGTATCGCGAACGCGCGCTGCAGGCTCGGCGCCGACGGCTCGGTCGATGGCTCGGCGGAAATTGCCGCGACGCTGGCCGCGGCCAGCAGCGTTCCCAGTAGCAGAACGCCAGATCGAATGTGTACTGACATCGAATGCTCCCTGGTCCCGCGATGGGCCAAGGCTATTTCAGGCGCAGCGCCGGAGCAAGGGCAATCCGGCCGCGGACGCGGCGGCTTGCGCCAGCGGTGTCAGCCGCGCCGGGCGTGTTCTTTCGATCGACCGAGGATGATAGGCTTCCCAGCCATGCCGGCTCGCCGACCCAGTGTGATCAGCTGCCGCGGCACGTGGCGTTGAGGAATCGCTGATGGAGCGCGAACAGATAGTCTTTGTCGGAACCAGCGACCTGTCCGGTCATTTCCGCGGCAAGAGCTTCCCTGCGGCGGATCTGTCGGCTCGGCTGCGGCGCGGAGTCGGTCTGGCCCCGACTAATATTTTCCTGTCCGCCTTCGGCAACATCCAGATGACGACGTTCGGCACCAGCGGCGAGGTGTTTCTGATTCCGGACGCGTCCACACGCGTGTTCGTACCGTTCGACGGCAGTGCGACCGAATATTTCTACCTAGGCGACATCGTCACGCTGGACGGGGCGCCGTGGGACTTCTGTCCAAGGCAGGTACTGCGCCGTGCACTACATCGGCTGGAGCAGGACACCGGACTGCGACTGCTCGCGACCTTTGAACAGGAGTTCACGTACAGCGGCGTCGCCGCTCATCCGCCGCAGCCCTACGAGCTCGATGGTTATCGTCGCCAGGGATTGTTCGGTGAAGCGCTGCTGGCGGCAATGCGCCAGGCAGGAGTGATTCCGGATTCGTTCCTGTGCGAATACGCACCGCGCCAGTTCGAGGTCACGACGGCGCCTGCGATTGGGTTGCGTGCCGCGGATGACGCGGTGATCACTCGCGAGCTTGCGCAGGCGGTAGCGTTTCGCTTCGGGCACCGCGTCAGCCTGGCGCCGATACCCGAGCCGAACGGCACCGGCAACGGCACTCATATTCACTGGAGTTTTCGCGATCGTAGCGACCAGCCGGTGCTGTACGACGCGCAGCGGCAATGGCAGTTGTCGCAGCTGGGAAATCAGTTCATCGCCGGGATCGCGCATCACATGCCGGCGCTGTGCGCGCTGACCGCGCCGTCGCTGGCATCCTATTACCGCCTGCGCCCGAATCGATGGGCTCCCACCCGAGCCGATGTAGCCCCGCTGGACCGCGGCGCTGCGCTGCGCATCTGCCCAGTGACCGGTGATGATCCCTTGCAGCGCGCGCGGCAATTCAATATCGAGTATCGCGTCGCCGATGCCACCGCCAGTCCCTATCTGACGCTCGCCATACTGGTGCAGGCTGGCCTCGACGGCGTACGTCATCAGCGGCAAATCGAGCCGACAGCAGCACCCGCGCTGCCGGACAGCCTGGGCGCGGCGTTGGAATGCCTCGAAGCCAGTGAGGCCGCGGTTGAGTGGCTGGGCGCGGATCTGCTCGCTGCCTACCTGCAGTTCAAACGCGCCGAGATCCAGGGGCTCGACAATCTGAGTGAGACGGAGATCTGTCGCCGCTATGCCGAAGTCTATTGATCGTGATGTGAATGCAATCGGAGGCGGAGTTGCCGGCGGTGATGCTGCCCGCGGCGCGGACTACCAGCTGCTCGGCGCCGATGAGCCCCCGGCCGTACTCGAGTCCGGTCGTCAGGGACAATCCAATTTCGTCATCGTAGTCGACCACGCGAGCCGGCGTATTCCGGCGCGCCTGGGCGATCTCGGGCTGCCGGATCCGGAACTGCAGCGGCATATCGCCTGGGACATCGGCGCGCTGGCGGTCGCCCGGCGGGTCGCCGCCGAGCTGGATGCCGCACTGGTGGCGCAGAACTACTCGCGCCTGGTGATCGACTGCAATCGCGATCCTGGCGTGGCCTCATCGATCCCGACGATCGGCGAATCGATCGCGATCCCCGGCAATGTGGCCTTAAGCGAGCAGGAGATCGTGGCTCGCCGGCGCGAGATATTCGATCCCTACCACGCCCATATACGCGCGCTGCTGGATCAGCGGCTGGCCGCGAATCGCCGCACCATTCTCGTAGCCCAGCACAGCATGACCAACATTTTCCGTGGCGTGCGACGCGACATGCACGCCGCGGTGCTCTACAACCGTGACCGGCGCTTCGCCGGTCTGGTGCTCGACATGCTGCGCCGTGAGGGCAATCTGCATATCGCGGACAACGAGCCCTATTTCGTCAGCGACGCGACCGACTACACCATTCCGCGCCATGGCGAGGCGCGCGGGCTGCCGCATGTCGAGATCGAAATACGCCAGGACCTGCTGCTCGATGATGCCGGTCAGTCCGAGTGGGCAGGGCGTATAGCCGCGGCGCTACGCTCGGCCGAGCGCGCCTTCATGGGGGTATCCGCGTGAGCCAGCCGCTGAGTCGCGAGATCGAGATTGACCCGGCGCGTGCCGCGTTGCTGTTGGTCGATGTGCAGACCTACAACTGCAGCCGGGATGGCGGTGAATATGCTCATCTCGGCGCGGCCGAGAAGGAGCAGCGCTACGGCTATTTCTTTCGCACCTTGAAGCACAGCGCGCTGCCCAATATGGTGCTGTTACAGCAGTCCTGTCGCCGCGCCGGGATAGAAGTCGTCTACACCGTGATCGAGAGTCTGACGGCAGACGGACGTGACCGCTCACTGGATTACAAGATCACCGGCTTCAACGTGCCCAAGGGTTCGCCGGACGCGAACATGGTGAGTGAACTGACCCCCGGTGAGGATGAGATCGTTTTTCCCAAGACCTCATCATCGGTGTTCATCTCCACCAACATCGATTATGTGCTGCGTAATCTTGGCACGCGCTATCTGATCGTGGCCGGATGCCTGACCGATCAATGCGTGGATTCGACGGTGCGTGACGCCTGCGACCTTGGCTATCTTGTGACGCTGCCGACCGATGCCTGCGTCACGCTGTCGGCCGAGCGACATGAATGGTCGCTGCGCAATAATCGCGGCTATTGCAGGCAACGCAGCACACGCGAACTGCTGGAAGAGATCGAACGCCTGGCGGGTAAAAGAGGTTGACCATGAGCGCGAACGCGACCCCGATTGAATATGTCAGCGCCTCGCCGGCGGTGCGCGCGGTGTATGACGACATCATGGCTACCCGCAACACCGATTGGGTCAACAACTACTGGAAGATACTGGCGCACCATCCGCCCACCCTGCGGCGCATGTGGGCCAATTCCAAGGAGGTCATGGGGGCCGGTGCGCTCGATCCGCTGACGAAGGAGCTGATCTACATGGCCGTGAGCATCACCAATGGCTGCCGCTATTGCATCGCCTCGCACGGCTTTGCCGCCAGACACAAGGGCATGACGCCGCAACAGCACGCAGAGCTGGTGGCTATAGTCGGTCTTGCGAACGAGACCAACCGGCACGCATTCGCACTCGACCTGCCGATCGATGAGCGCTTCCGGTAGCCGGCGCCCCCTTGCGGCACGGGGACCGGTAGGCAGAACAGGACCGTTCGCGGCCAGGTGACCGACCATCTGGCCGGTGTCCATTTGGACCACGCGCGGCGCAAATGATCAAGTGGTGATGCGTGCCGGATTCGGCAAGCGCGAAAATCGCGGCGTGGCCGACGAGCTGCGCCCGTCGTGTGACGCAACTCGCTTGAATGTTCGCGACATGCTCGTTTGCGCGTACAACGCACCGATCGAGGGCCTGGGGAGCCAGCACTGCACCGGGATGATGCTGACCAGAACTCATATCTGTTAGTGCGTTTCCCTTCGCTGTAAGACTGTTATATTTGCTGCGTCGCGTGCGCTTTCATTCCATCGCAGGGGAGGCGGTGATTCATGAGAACGACAGTCCGTTATTCGACGGCAGTGGATGCGTGTACGGGTTGCGCTGGTCCTTACAAACATTGGCCGCCGCGTGCCGCGGCGCGGGCCGCCATCGTCTGTGCATCGGGATTGCTAGCGGCGTTCTATCTCGTACCTGGCGCGCAGGCGGACACGAGCGCCGCTGCTACCAGCGAGGGCGGGCTCACCGAGATCGTCGTCACCGCCGAGAAGGTCAAGTCGACCATTCAGGACACGCCGATCAGCATTTCGGCGGTGAGTTCCACCCAGCTCGAGGAGCAGGGCATCGTGAACGTCGAGGAGCTCGCGCGCGACGTTCCTGGGCTGTCGATGCGCTCGGCCGGCCCCGGCCTCACCGAATACGAAGCCCGCGGTCTGGCCTCGAACGGCGGCGCAGCGCCGACGGTCGGCTTCTACCTCGATGAGATCCCATTGTCACCGCCCGCACTGTCTCAGTCCGGCAAGGTCGTCATCGACCCGAGCCTGTACGACGTCGATCGCGTCGAGGTGCTGCGCGGCCCGCAGGGCACACTCTATGGCTCGGGTTCAATGGGCGGTACGGTCAAGGTCGTCACGGCGCAGCCGAAACTCAACCAGTTCGAGGGCTCGGCGCAGGTGACCGGCTCGTATACCGACGGCGGCGGCGCCAACGGTGGGGCGAATCTGATGCTCAACCTGCCGCTGGGCGACAAGATCGCGGTGCGCATCGTCGGCGGTGACCTCGATCGCAGCGGCTGGATCAATCTGATTGCCGTCAACGTGCCGAACGCTGCGACCACGCTGCTGACTCCGAATCAGACGCCGGTATACAACGCGCCGGTGGAGAGCGAGATCCCGCGGGCCAACGTCGAGCACATGCGCAACGGCCGGGTGACGGTGCTGTTTCAGCCCAACGAGGATCTGTCGATCACCGCCATGGCGTACGATCAGCGCCTGTCGATGGGAGGCTACGACCTGCTGGATTCGAGCCCCACCAGTGCGTCGCCAGGCAAGATCTACGACGCGCACTACGAGGTGTTTCCGCTGCGCGAATTCCTGAATGATAACGTCCAGATCTACGGCCTGACGATCAACGCCAACGTCGGCTTCGCCGACCTGACCAGCGCGACATCGTATTTCACCCGGCTCAATCACCAGGCCGAGGATGCTTCCGAGTCGCTGTATTATTCGAATGGGGGCAACTCGCCGCTGGCGCCGGTGCTGTACTCCGAGGTCGACCCTTCGCACCAGTTCAGCCAGGAGGTGCGCCTGACCTCGCACGATGTCGGCGGCCTGCACTGGGTCGGGGGAGTGTTCTATAGTCAATTGAAATCAATCTGGAACGAGGTCAGCAACAGCCCGCTGAACGCGACACCGAGCGTTCCCGACGGCTCGTACTTCACCTCCTGGAACCCTTACTGGGTGCGGCAGACGGCGCTGTTCGCGGACGGCTCGTACAAGTTCGACGATCACTGGAAGCTGTCCGCCGGCGTGCGCTGGTACACGTACAAGAGCGAACAGCACGAGTTTTCCTGGGGCGTGGATGCCCCGTACCCCAATCAGGCGGTCACGCCGGTGCAAGTCACGCGCGCCTCAGACAGCGGCTTCAACCCGCGAGTGGACCTGTCGTATGAACCCACGCACGACCTGAACCTCTACACGACGATTTCCAAGGGCTTCCGGCCCGGCGGGGCGAACCAGATCCTGCCGAGCGGCCCGCCGATCAACTGCCAGCCCGGTGTGCTCGCCTTCAGCCCCGACGAGGCCTGGAACTACGAGGTTGGCGAAAAGGCGAAACTGCTGGACAATCGACTGACGATCAACGGCGACGTCTACTACATCCGCTGGCTCGGTGTGCAGCAGGTCATCACGCTGCCCTGCGGCTATCAGTACTACAACAACGCCGGCGACGGCCGTGCCTTCGGCCCGGAGCTCGAGATCAACGCCAAGCTGGCCGAGGCCTGGACCATGTCGGTGAGCGGTGCCTACACCAACTCGAAGATCACCGCGCCTAATGCGTCGTTCCAGGCTTACCTGTCGCAGGTGGCATTTGCCCCGGATGGTGTCACGCGGCCGTGTCCGGTGACCGGCAGCTGCACGGTGCCGATCCTGAACGTACCGAAGGATACCGCGAGCGCATCGCTGGCTTACACGACGCCAATCGTTCCCAACTACCAGCTCACGGCGCGCATCGACGATTCCTTCGTCGGTCCGTCGACCGATGTCGCTTACTTCTTCGGCTACCATCTGCCGTCGTACAACATTGCGAACGCGCACCTGATCCTCGATCACGGACCATGGTCGGTGGTCGCCTTTGTTACCAATTTCACCAACGAGGTGGCGCTGATTTCCGCCAACAACACCAGCTTCCAATTCAACATTCCGCAGACCGTGCGCTACTCGACCAATCAGCCGCGCACTGTCGGCATGCAGCTCAACGTGAAGTTCTGAAGCCAGTGCTGGTGGCCGCGCGGCAACGATAGGAGCGGGACCGATGAGGGGGTGGAGCGGGGGCATCTTGGCCGCGGGCGTCGCCGCGAGTGCACTGGTGCTCGCGAGCCCCGCGCTTGCCGGCGATTCGGATGATCTCACCGCGGACGCGAAGCTGCAGCTCGCCGAGTCGCACGTCACCGCGACACTGGCACCAACGGATCTGCGGCGGCTATATGTCCTGGATGTCGCGTTCCCGGCGGCCGAGGCGGCCAGAACCTACGTCCTGGACGGTACCAGCGGCCAGGTCGAGGGCATGTTCAACCAGGCCTATTGGCCGAACTTCGCGGTGTCTCCCGACGGCAGCGAGCTCTATGCCGTGGATTCCTACTGGGAGAAGCACACCCGCGGCAAGCGCAGCGACTACATCGTGGTGCGCGACGCGCGCACCCTGCAGGTCAGTGAGGACATCCCGCTGCCGGCGGGGCGGCTGCTGATCGTTTCCAAGAAGTACAACTTTGATGTGACTCCGGATGGGCACTACGGGCTCACCTACAACCTTGCGCCGCAGACGGCCGTGACGGTCACCGACCTCAAGGAGCGCAAGGCGGTCGGCACGATCGGCATCCCGGGCTGTGGTCTGATCTTCGCGCAGGGGCCAGCGCGATTCTCCTCGCTGTGCGCCGACGGCGCGATTGCGACCGTGAGCTTCGATGAGTCGGCCAACGCCACCGTCAAGCGCACCGCGAACGTCTTCGATGCCAAGAACGATCCCGCGTTCGAGCACTCCGGCTGGGACAAGCATCACCAGATGCTCTATCTGGTGACCTACCATGGCAGGGTCATTCCGGTGAATCTTGCCGGCGAGCAGGCGGTGATTGGCGCGAGCTGGTCGCTGACCAGCGATGCGGAGCGCAGCGCCGGGTGGCGACCCGGCGGCTGGCAGATCAGCCACTTCCACTCCCCCAAGCGCCGTCTGTACGTACTGATGCACCGGGGGCGCGACTGGACCCACAAGAATTCTGGCACCGAGGTGTGGGAATTCGATGCCACCACCGGCACGCGCCTCCAGCGCGTGAAGCTGCCCGAGCCGGCACAGTCGATCGCGGTGTCGCAGGACGCCGATGCGCTGCTGTACGTGATCGCGGACAGCTACCGGATCTACGGCTTCAGGCTCGCGACCGGTAAACCGCTCTATAGGACCAAACCCCTTGGCTTCACGCCGCAACTGTTGACCGTGTGGGGTGAGTGAGATGCTCGATACGCTGGCGCAGCTGACGCTCGCGCTCGCGCTGGCGGCCCTGTTCGGCGCCGCGGCTCTCCACAAGCTGCGCGCGCGCGAGCAGTGGCCGACCATCGTGCGCCACTACCGGCTCCTGCCCGAGCTGCTCGCAGGCCCAGTGGCGTTGCTGGTGCCGCTGACCGAGGCGCTGGCGGCGGCTGCACTGCTGTGGCAGCGCACACGTGTCGCGGGGGCACTCGCTGTCGCAGCGCTGCTGCTCGCCTATGCGTGTGCGCTTGCGATCAACCTGGGCCGCGGCCGCCGCTCGATCGACTGCGGCTGCTTTGGTTCGCAACGGCGCCAGGGCATCGCGCCGTGGATGGTTGGCCGCAACCTGGTGCTCGCCGCGCTGGCCCTGGTACTGCTGCTGCCCACGAACGGACGCGCGCTGAGCGCGGCGGAACTCAGCCTCGTACTGGCCTTCGTCGTGACGCTTGGATTTCTCTACCCGGTGCTGCAGATCGCCCTGCAGCTAGCGCCGCCCAGCTTCGATGACAACCTGCGCGCCGGTCGGGCGCGGCTCGGTTTCTAGGTCAGGGTCATGGCGAACGCGTTGCCCTACATCGTTGTGATCCAGCTGGTGATCACGCTGTTGCTGGCGGTGCTGCTGTTTGCGCTGGCCCGCCAGGTCGGTGTGCTGCATGAGCGTGTCGCGCCGATGGGGGCCATGACCAGCGATCACGGTCCGGCCGTCGGCGAACCCGCGCCGACGATCAGTGTGGCCACGCTCGCCGGAGATCGCGTCGAGATCGGGGGACCTGCGGCCGCGGCGCGCAGCCGGCTGCTGCTGTTCGTGTCGCCATCATGCCCGGTGTGCAAGAAGCTGCTGCCGATCGCACGCTCGCTTGCGGGCGCCGAGGGCCTGGACGTGGTACTGGTTGGCGACGGCGAGGCCGCCGAGCAGCGCGCGATGATTCAGGAGTTTCGGCTCGGCCACCTGCCGTACGTCAATTCGCTCCAGGTCGGCATCGCATTTCAGGTTGGCAAGCTGCCGTATGCCATATTGATCGACGCGCAGGGGATCATCCGCGCCAAGGGCCTGGTCAACAGTCGCGAACACCTCGAGAGTCTGATCGTCGCCGAGGAGACCGGCTTCGGCACCATCCAGGCGTACCTTGCGGCCCAGCGGCTCGCCAGTCGCAACCAGGACGAGGTCAGTCACACATGAAGCCGATCTGCAGTGGCCGCTTCGACGGCCTGATCGAGAGCTTGAGCCGCGGAGCGGCGCAACTTACTTCGCGCCGCGGCTTCCTGTCGCAGTGCGGGCTGTGGCTCGTGGCCGCCTCGTCGCTGCCGCTGCTGCCGGTGGCGCGCCGCGCACAGGCCGGCGAGCGGCCAGTCGCCAAGCCGGCGCGCAAGTTCGCTTCCGAATTTGCCAATCATGCCCAGACCAACGATCCGACGCGCTGCAACTACTGGCGCTACTGCGCGAGCGACGGCTACCTGTGCGCCTGCTGCGGCGGCGGACCGCACACCTGTCCGCCCGGCACCTCGCCGTCGCCGACCTCGTGGATCGGCTCGTGCATCAATCCGGATGACGGCAGGACCTATCTGATTGCGTATCGCGACTGCTGCGGCCAGGACTCGTGCGGGCGATGCGCCTGCCTGGGCCAGGAAGGCGACATGCCTTCCTACCGGCCGCAGGTCAATAACGATATCGTCTGGTGCTTCGGTGCCTCGAGCATGGTCTACCACTGTTCCAGCGCCGGCCTGGTCGGCCTCGCGGAATAGGGCCGCGCATGCGACAGTTCGCGGCCGCGCTGGCGCTCGCACTCGCAGCTTCGATCGTCAGCGCCGGCAGCCCGCCTGCCGCGTCCGGCAGCAATGTACCCGACATCGAGACTCGCCGTTCGGGCCTGCAGTTGGCGCCGATGCCGCGCACGGCGCAGCTGTATGCCACCAACTGCCAGGGCTGCCACGGCGAGTTTGGCAGCTCCGCAGCCGAGATTCCGACGCTCGCCGGACGAGTCGGGTATTTCACGCGCATTCCGGAAGGTCGCCGCTACCTGGTACAGGTGCCTAACGTCGCCCTGAACGCGAACTCCGATGCTGACATCGCCGCGGTGCTCAACTGGCTGCTGGCAACCTACAGCCGCGCGCAGCTAGCGGCGGACTTCCAGCCCTACACGGCGAGCGAGGTCGCAGAGCTGCGCCAGGCGCGCATCGATGTCGTCGCGAGCCGGCGACGCATCGTCGATGCGCTGTTGGCCGCCGGTCAGATCCCGTCGGCGGACACGCTGGCCCTGCCGCACATCGTGCTCTACTGATTCGCCTCAAGGTGCACCGATGCCCGCCGTTGGCCGAGGATTCATCGTTTGCATCGCCGTGGTAGTGCCGGCGCTGCTGGTGCGTGCGCTCGCAGCGCCTGACTCGGTGGCGCAAGGGCGTGACAAATTCGTTCAGTGCGCTGCCTGTCACGGCTCGGACGGGCGCTCGACCGTGATCCCGCAATATCCAAAGATCGCGGGTCAGTCCGGTCCGTACGTCATCAACGCGCTCAAGGCATATCGCGACGGCCGGCGCCAGGGGACCTACGCAGCCATCATGACTGCGGTCGCGAAGCCGTTGAGCGACGATGACATCGCGAATCTCGCGGCCTACATCGAGTCGCTCGACACCGTACAATGAGATCGGCGCAAGGAGCGACGAACATGGCGAAACTCATTCACTCGATGATCCGCGTGCTCGATCTGGAGCGTTCGGCTTCGTTCTACCGGCAGGCCTTCGGCCTGCAGGAGTCGCACCGGCTAGAATTCCCGACGTTCAAGCTGCTGTATCTGCGCGATGCAGATAGCGGTTGCGAAATCGAACTCACCTGGAACCAGAGTCAGAGCGAGCCGTACACGCACGGCTCCGGCTACGGCCATGTGGCATTCTGCGTCGAGGATCTTGGCGCGCACCGCGATCTGCTGCTACGCCTCGGCTACGCGCCTGGCGACATCAAATCGCTGGCCGCGCCTAATGGTTCGGCGCGCTTCTATTTCGTTACCGACCCCGACGGCTACAAGATCGAGGTACTCGAGCGCGCCGGCCACTACGTCTGATGGTGGGTGTCACCGGTCGGTGCCGAGGCAGCCAGGCTGTATTCCGGTAACGGCGCTGCGGCCAGCTCCGGTCGAAAGTGAATGATCAGCAGTGCGCTAGCTGCCCACGCCAGCGTGACGTACGGCCACAGATTGTTCGGGTAGTCGGGTACCGGGTAGACGTTGCAATAGAGCACCCACAACAGCAACAGCGGTCCGAGCGCGCAGGTGGCGGCCCACCGATACCGGCCCTCGCGCCGGGCCTCGATGACCTCCGCACCACCGACGCCGATATAGATGAGCAGCAGCGAGAGCGCACCGGTTTCGCTGGTGTAGCTGTAGTAGTTGCCGGCGCCGGCGAACGGCGCCCACAGCAGGAAAGGCAGGATGATCAGCAGTGCGGTGACGGTGATGGCCGGCGCGGGCGTGCCGTGTACCGGATGCACTTCGGCAAGCCGGCGCCACAGTCCCACGCGGCCGAGCGCGTACAGCACGCGGCCGCCGGCTGCGATCGCGCCGATGGCGCCCGAGAAACACGTAGTCGCCGCCGCCAGATTCAGTGCGATCGACAGCCGCCCAGACACGTAACGGCGCGACAGTACATCGAGCGGCGCGTCGGAATTGGCGAGCTCGCGCATCCCATCCGGCCCGAATCCGACCACCTCGCAATACGAGACGAAGGTGAAGAATACTGCGCACAGCAGTACCGCCCCGATCAGGGCCACCGGAATCGCGCGCCGCGGGTTGACGGTCTCCTCACCGAGCGTGGCCGCGCCTTCGAAGCCGGCGAACGAGAGCATGCTGAACACCATCCCGAAGCCGAGGCCCACCCAGCCATGGAAGGCGCGCGCCGGCCGAAAGCTCGCGGCCAGCCGTTCGCTGTCCGGGTGCACCTTGCGCAGGATCGCCACGCACAGGTAAACGATTGCGGCCATGGCCAGCGCCTCGAGAAGCAGCATTACGCGGCCGGCGAGCCGCATGTCCTGATTCGCGAGCCACCAGGCCACTACCAGCCCCACGATGCCGATCGCCAGCCAGCCGACGCTGCCGGTGCTGACGCCGACATCCTTGAACGCGGCGCTGGTGAAGCTGCCGACCAGCGCGGCGAAGCCGGTGCCGAATCCCAGATAGGTGAGCAGCAGCGCCCAGCCGGCCACGAACCCTGCCCGACTGCCAAAGGTGTGCGTGATGTAGGCGTAAGCGGAACCCGCGTGCGCGACGCGATGCGTGAACGCCATGAACGACAACGCGATCAGCACCGTAGCCACCGCGGCAATCACGAATGCGAGCGGCGCGGCGGGACCGGCGGCGCCAACCACCAGCGTGATATTGAAGGCGGCCGTGACGGTGGGTGCGACCACAGCCAGCGAAAGCCCCAGGGCCTCGAGCAGGGTGAGGCGCTTGATCAGTACAGCCATCGATCCTCGGTGCCGACCGCGCCCCGAGCCGGTGGCGGTATCTCACGGACGATCATAGCTCACCACATCATGAACGGTGCCACGTCCGCATCGGCAACCAGGCCGCGGCCGACGTCGGTCAGCGCCTGATCGATGATCGCGACGCCCCGTTCAGCCTCCGCGTCGCTCAGCGTCAGCGGCGGCGTCAGCTCGAGCACGTTGCCACGCAGGCCCACATAGAACAGCACGGCGCCGAGCTGCCACGCCCGATAGATCACTTTGGCGGTGGTCGCCACCGGCACCGCCTCGCGCGTGGCCTGATCCCTGACCAGCTCGATGCCGATCGCCAGTCCGCGGCCGCGCACGTCGCCGATCATCGGCTGACGCGAGATGAGCGCGCGCAGCCGGCCGGCGAGCGCCTGACCCAGGTTGGCGGCGCGCTCTACCAGGCCCTCGGCGGCCAGAGTACGCAGCACGGCAAGGCCAGCCGCGGTCGCGACCGGATTGCCGCCTGTGGTCTGCAGCGCGAACGCGGCAGCATGGTCCATGATCGCGCGCGGGCCGATCAGCGCCGACAGCGGTAGGCCGCCGCCCAACCCCTTGCCGAACACCACCAGATCCGGCTCCAAACCCTCATGTTCGAAGCAGTGCAGGCGGCCGCTGCGGCCGAGGCCGGCCTTGACCTCATCGACGATGAGCTGGATGCTGTGCCGGCGGCAGCGCTGTTGTATGGCAGCGAGAAATCCACCGGGCGGCACGATGACGCCGGCGTCCGACATCAACGGCTCGATGAAGATCCCAGCCACCTGTTGCGGCGGACAGCTGGTGGCAAACTGATAGTCCAGCAGCCTCAGCACCTCCTCGGCACTGAAGCTGGGCCGATACGGGTCCGGATACGGCAGCAGCACCAGTCCGGCGCGCGGCAGCGTGTGTGTCATCGCGGTGTGTCCGCTGATACTCATCGAACCGCTGAGATTGCCGTGATAGGAGCCGATGAACGAGATGAAACGCGAGCGGCCGGTCGCTGCCTGTACCACGCGTAGTGCGCAATCGTTGGCATCCGAACCCGAGTGGCCGAACCAGACGCGGCGCTCGCCCGAACCCGGTGTGATCGCGAGCAGCTGTTCGGCCAGCGCCACGGCGTTCTCGTTCGGAAACGCCAGCAGGCTGGCCCCGGCCATGCTCGCGGTCGCCGCGTTGACCGCGGTCGCGATTGCCGGATGGCTGTAGCCCAGGATCGCAGGTCCAAAGGAAGCCGACAGGTCAAGCAGCTCACGACCGCCTTCCTCGATCAGGTGGTTGCCGCGGCCGCCGACGAGGCTCAGCGGCGAGAAGCGCAGGCGGCCGATGTTGGCGATGACACGCGCGTCGCGCGCGCGCAGCGTGGGACTGGGCGGGCGAGGGCAGCCCTGGTGTCGGAGAGCTGCCTGCGATGTTGTTTGATCGGCGCTCATAAACGCGATCCTCGGTAGCTGTGACCGCACGCGACGAGCATACGGGGTCGCGACGGCAGCTGCACCCTAAAACCGGATGCGCTGCTACCATCTGCGGACAATCGCCGCCGATGCGGCGCTGGAGGCGGCGATGACGACGACTGGCCCACCCGTGTCCTGGAAGCAGGCCTACCGCTCGCTGTACTACGCAGCAGCCCCGGCGCCGGCGGATCCAAAGCTGGAGCGCGGCAAACTCGGGCTGCTCGTCATCGACGTGCAGAACGTGTATCTGCAACGACCGGAGCCCGCAACTCTGGACGGCCCCGGGCGGGCGATGTATGACGCCTGGACGCCGTTTCACGAACGCATGCATCGCGTCGTGCTGCCGACGATCCGGCGGCTGTTGCATCGCTTCCGCGGCGATGGTCACGAAGTCCTGTACGCCCGCATCGCCTGCCAGACCAGGGACGGGCGCGACCGCTCGCTCAGCCAGAAACTGCCGGGATGGAATAACCTGCTGTTGCCAAAGGACGAGTGGGAATCGCAGATCGTTGCCGATGTTGCCCCACAGGCGGACGAAATCATCGTCACCAAGACCACCGACAGTGCGCTGACCGGCACCAACCTGCGGCTGATGCTCACCAACCTGGGAATCTCGCAGCTGGTGTGCTGCGGCATCTTCACCGATCAGTGCATCTCGTCAACCGTGCGCAGCCTCGCCGACGAAAGCTTCTCGGTCATCGTCGTCGATGACGGCTGCGCCGCCGCGTCAGACGACCTGCATCGTCATGAGCTGGAAATCATCAACATGATCTACTGCCACGTGATGAACAGCTCCGAGCTGCTCGGATATCTGCCCTGAAGCCGAAATCCTAAGGCGCAGCGCCCACGGCAGGGTGCGGCAGCTTCGCGACGTCGTCGGCAGTGACGCGCTCCTTGTAGTTGTTGCCGAAATGGCTGCGCACGTAGTTGACCACGTCGGCCACCTGGGCATCGCTCAGATGCAGCGTCGGGCTATCCCACTCCAGCTGCGGCGGCGCACTGAAGGCCGGCATATTGTTGCGGCCCTGGAGCACGGTGAGTGCCGCATAGCGCCAGGACGCCAGCGTGGAATCATCAGCCAGTTTCGGGTAGCGGCCGGCGCCGATCGCGCCTTCGCCATGCGCCATGTGGCAGCCCTGACAGATGCGGTTGTAGATGTCCTCGCCGCTGACGTTGCTCAGTGTGGCCATGACGGCGAACGAGGGATCATCGGCCTGAGCCGCGGCCACAATTCCGGCTACCAACAGCGCGATAACCAGCCGGCGTAGCGTCAAGCCACCGAATAGCGCTCTCATGCCTTGCCGGCCTGCGCGACGATGCGTCGATGCAGCCGCTCGATGGCATCAAGCGCCGAGGTAATCGCGCCCTCCTGCCAGCCGGGGAGGTAGGAGGCGTGCTCGCCCGCAAGGGCGATACGCTGATCGATCTGGCATAGATCGTCGTAGTGCCTGGCGCGGGTATCGGAGTTCCACATGCCGTAGCAGCCCATGGCGAACGGCGAACGGTGCCATGCGACGGCGACTCCGTTGTCGAATTCCTCGCGATACTGCGGATGGATCTGGCTACCGTAATCGACCGCTTTCTGTACCCGCTCGGGCGGCGCCATCGCAGTGAACTCCATTGCATCCACGCCATAGATATAGGCCCCGAGCAGCACACCCTTGCCGGCGCTGTGATAGCCGCTGCTCGGATAGCCGATGTTGGTAATGGGCAGATCGGTATAGGTGATGCCCCCATAGATGTCGTCATCTTCCTCCCAGAAACGACGCTTGAACTGCAGCCCGACCTTGACTGCCGAGGCATAAGGCACGGCCGCGATGGCCGCGGCCATTGCCGGACCGACATTCATCGGTATCTGCGCCAGGATCGACAGCGGAATGGTGCACAGGCACCAGTCCGAGCTGGCGGTGAGCTGCGACCCAGGGCTCAGCATGTCCTCGTACTGCACGCTGATGCCCCGCGCATCCTGATGGATGTCGGTGACGCGGGCGTGGTAGCGGATCAGCGGACCGAGTTCACGGCCGAGGGCGTCACCGATCCTGCCCATACCGCCGACCGGCTGAAACAGGGGCGTCTGCAGATCGAAAGTATCGCCGCTGTAAATGCCCTGCCACAGCTTCGAGTCGAGCAGGTCGCTCAGGCCGATAGGTTCGGACGGGATCGGACGGGCGCTCATGCCGCCGCCCGGCGCCTTCTTGTAGCCGCGTCGGTC
This sequence comes from Gammaproteobacteria bacterium, assembly GCA_003132025.1. Classification (GTDB taxonomy): domain Bacteria; phylum Pseudomonadota; class Gammaproteobacteria; order Steroidobacterales; family Steroidobacteraceae; genus FEN-1191. The sequence continues at coordinate 16,602 of PKWJ01000037.1, read as the reverse complement.
GCTGCTGGCGTCGCCGGGGACATAGGCATAGGTCTTGTCGAGTGCACCCCAGTCGCGCAGCGACGCCAGCAGTTTTTCCTGGTCTTCCCTGCTGACCGAAGCATCCAGCGCCTGCTGTCGCGTGGTCTTGGCCAGCAGCTCCGCCACCTGCCCCTGGTAATCGGCTTTGATCTCGCGGTAGCGTTGTGGTTTGCCACCGAAGGCGCGGCTGCTGTGCAGATAAGCGTTGTAGTTGATCTGTACGAATGCTTCCAGCGGTACACCCAGTCGCTTGCAGTAGTTGAGTATGCCGCGGTGGTGATACGGAATGCGCCACGGGCCGGGGTTGATGTAAAGGTCCTGATCAAACTGGCAGTGCTGAGTCAACCCGCCGAGTTCGGTGTAGGTATCTCCGCCGCGCAGACTCCAGTTGCGCCCGCCGGGCCGGGCGTTGAATTCCAGGACCTGCACCCGGTAACCGGCATTGCGCAGTTCATAGGCGGCGGTCATGCCGGCCAGGCCGGCTCCCAGGATCAGCACCGAGGTATTACGCGGCGCGCCCTGCAGATCGATCGGACCCCGATAGGGCGAGTCCTCGGCAAAACCCAGGCTGCTCATGGCCTGGTACATTGCGGCATTGCCTGCGGTGACTCCGATCATGCGCAGCAACTGGCGCCGACTGAGTGAACCGCAACCCGCACCGTTTTGCATCGTCGGCAGTGTGGCATGATCGGAGCATCGATCGCCAGCGGCTGATAGCGTTCCATGACGGCCAAGCTCGATCTGCTCGTTGTCATCGCGTACATGGCCGGCATCCTGGGCGCGGGTTTCTGGGCGCGCCGCCGGGCCACCACCCAGGATCAGTTCCTGGTGGCCGGCCGCTCGGTCGGACAGTGGCTGTATTCCGGCACGCTGGCTGCCATCGTGCTGGGTGGCGCATCCACGGTCGGCGGCGTCAAGCTCGGCTACCAGTACGGCATTTCGGGCATGTGGTTCGTGTTCATGCTTGGCCTTGGAATCATTGTGCTGAGCGCCGTATTCGTCGAACGCATTCTCGGGCTGAAGCTGTACACGGTCCCCGAATTGCTCGAGCGGCGCTACAGCGCCTCGGCCCGTGTGGTTGGCGGTGTCGTCATGGTCGCCTATGACCTGATGGTCGCCGTCACGGCAACGATTGCGGTGGGATCGGTGATGGAAGTCATCGTCGGAATTCCGCGCACGCCCGCGATTTTCATCAGTAGCGGCGTCATGGTGGCGTATTCGGTGCTCGGCGGCATGTGGTCGCTGACGCTCACCGACATCATTCAGTTCGTGATCAAGACTGTAGGAATTCTGTTCATCCTGCTACCCGGGGCGATCCTGCACGCCGGCGGCCTGTCGGCCATGCAGGCACGCCTGCCGGCCGGATTCTTCTCTCTCACGCACATCGGCGCCGGGAAAATCGTCTCGTTCTTCGTGCTGTATTTCTTCGGCATCATCATTGGCCAGGATGTCTGGCAGCGCGTATTCACGGCCCGCAGCGTGCGGGTGGCGCGGGTCGGCGGGATCGGGGTCGGGCTGTACTGTCTGTGCTATGCGCTGGCCGGAGCCCTGATCGGCACTGCCGGTCGCGTATTTCTGCCGGCGCTCGGCAACGCGGACGCTGCTTTCGCCGAGATCGTCAATACGGTGCTGCCCGTCGGCCTGCGCGGCCTGGTGCTGGCGGCGGCGCTCGCCGCCATCATGTCCACCGCCAGTGCCTGTCTGTTGGCGGCATCCACGGTGCTGCTCGAGGACGTCTACCTGCGCCTGCGCGGCGCGGGCAATGCCGGCTCGATCGTTCAAAGTCGCGTCGTCACGCTGGCGCTGGGTGCGGTGATGACCGTGGTGTCATGCTCGATGCACGACGTGATCGTCGCCCTGACCGTGGCCTATGACCTGCTGGTCGGCGGACTGCTGGTGTCGGTCATCGGAGCTATGATGTGGCGGCGCGGCACCACCGCAGGCGCTTTGGCCTCGATCTCGGTCGGCGGCACTCTGGTCGTCATGCTGCTGGCCTGGGCCGGGTTGGATTCCGATCTGCCCATCTACGCGGGTCTGGGCGGCAGCCTGCTGGTGTACGTCGTTGTCAGCACTGCGGGCTATCGCGCCCGCCGGGCTGCGATAGAATGACCCTGTGAACGACAGCAACTATACCCGGCCTGACCTCATCGGTGGTGCGCCCTACGAGCCGATGAAGCAGCCGCGCTACACCGAGATTGCGACCTTCATGCGCGCGCCGCTGGCGACAACGCTCGAGCAGGTCGACATCGGTCTGATCGGCGTGCCTACCGATCTGGGTGTGACCAATCGGCCGGGCGCCCGACACGGGCCGCGTGAGATCCGCAATGCATCCAGCCTGATGCGCTCGTTCAACCTCGGATTGGGCATCAATCCCTATGAACTGTGTCGCGTGGCGGATATCGGCGATGTACGGCTGTCGCACCGCTACGATCTGGAAAAGCAGGTGGAGGAGATCGAGGCGTATTATCGCGAGGTACATGCGGCCGGCGTGCTGCCGATCAGCGCCGGCGGTGACCACTCGATCACCTACCCGATATTCAGGGCCATCGCGGCCGATGCGCCCATCGGCATGGTGCACATCGATGCCCACTGCGACACCTGGGGCGAATTCTACGGCTCCAAGTTCACCCACGGCGCGCCTTTTCGCCTGGCGGTGGAGGCGGGCGTGCTGGACCCAACGCGCACCATCCAGATCGGTATTCGCGGCGGCCAGAACTTCATGGATGGCATCAATTTTTCCAAGTCGCACGGCATGCGGGTGGTGTTCATCGAGGAGTTCGCCGATCTCGGCGTCGAACGGGTGATCGAGGAGGCGCGTCGCGTCGTGGGCGATGGGCGCACTTATATCTCGTTCGATGTCGATGGACTCGACCCGGTGTACGCCCCCGGTACCGGCACGCCGGAGGTTGGCGGCATTACCACGCTGGAAGCGCAACGCCTGCTGCGCGGGCTGCGCGGCCTGAACCTTATCGGCGGCGATGTGGTCGAGGTCGCGCCGCCTTACGACCAGACCGGTAACACCGCGTTGGTCGGGGCGACCATCATGTTCGAGATTTTGTGTCTGGTGGCCGATCGGAATTTTGGCGCCGGTCATCCCAAGGCATCGAGGGCCACAGCGGGCTGAGGGCGATCCGGCGCTCGGCGCGGCGCGGCGCGTCAGTGCGTTTCCTTCAGGCTATGCGCGACGTTGTCCCGCACCAGCGTGTAGGCGATGTAATACTTGTAGATATTGGCGACGTATTGCACGGTCTCGCGCCCGATGCGATAGGCGGCGACGCGCTCGACGTTGTCGAACCAGACGTTGGGATCGAAGCCGAGCGAGCGTGCTTCGGTGCGCAGCGAGCCGATGCGCGTCGGGCCGGCGTTATAGGCCGCAAACGCGAACAGCACCTTGTTCAGGCTGTCCATCGGTTCATTCTTGTAGTACTGATCGACGATGTAGCGGATGTATTTCACGCCGGCGTGAATGTTCGGCTCCAACTGCGTGACGTCGCCGACCTGCATCTTGGCGGCGGTCGCGGGCATCACCTGCATGATGCCGATCGCGCCGGCGGGGCTGTGCCGACCCTGATCGAGCTGCGACTCCTGATAGCCCTGCGCCGCCATCAGCAGCCAGTCGATGTCGTATTGCTTGCCGTATTTCTGAAACAGATCGACCAGTAGGTCGGATTTCTTCAGCTCCTGTTCTGAGGTGGCATTCTGCACCCAGTGCGTCTGCCCCAGGTATTTCTGCAGCGTCACGTTGCCGAATTCCGTGCCCTGGCCGTGCGTGGCCGTGAAGGCGTCGAGGGCGCGCTTGAGCTGCGGGCTACCCTTGCGGATGGCGAATGCGATGTCGCCGTTCTGATGTATCACCAGGTCCTCGCGCACCCGGATGTTGGGATAGACCGCGCGCCACAGCTTGGCGATATAGCCGTCGGCGACCACGATGTTCACCAGGCCGGCGTTGACCATTTCCAGCGCGTCCTCGGTCTCGAAGTTGCCAGGCGCTTCGCGCAGTCTCATCGGCGCCATGGAGCGCTCCCGGAAGCGCTGATTGAGCGCCTGCAGGTTCTCGTAATAGCTGGTGGCGCGACTGACGTACACCTCCTTGCCCGCGAGATCGTCGAGCGTCGCCAGCGCTGGAGCCCCGGGGCCGGTGACGATCAGCTCTTTCACATCGCGGGCAGCCGGGGCCGTGAAGTCCACGATTTTGCTGCGCTCGGGCGTGATCGTGAGGTTGGCGGCGGCAATGTCGCCTTCTCCGGCCACTAGCAGCGGCAGCAGGTGCGCTCGCGAGACCGGAATGAACACCACATGGACGCGCAGGGCGCCGCGCCCGAGCCTGGCGTTGAAATCGTCCTCGAATGCGCGCATGAAGTCATAGCTCATGCCGCGCTGGGTGCCGCCCAGGTCGACGAAATACAAGGTGCGGCTGTAAGGCACCAGTACCCGGATGTAGCCCCGCGCGATCATGCCGTCCAGGTCGCCGGTCCAGGGCTGTTGCTGCAGCGTTATCGAAAGTTCATCCCCGCGGGCTGGTGCCGGGGCGGGACCGGCCAGGCTTGCCAGCAGCAGCGCCATCGGAATGCATCGCCATGATCGGGCCAAACGCGTCACATCGCGGGCCGTCGTCGATTTACGCCTGGGCTGGCGCCTGCCCGGCGTCGGACAATTCGCGCAATGCGCGGTGCACGAACTGCACGCAACTGGAACCTTCGCCGACCGCGGCGGCGACGCGCTTGACGCTGCCGCAGCGCACGTCACCGACCGCGAATACTCCCGGCAGGTTGGTCTCGAGCAGGTACGGCTGGCGCGCCAGCGGCCAGCGCGGCGCCGGCAGGTCCTCCGGCCGCAGATCCAGTCCGGTCCTGACGAAGCCGCGAGCGTCGAGCGCCACGCAGCCGTTCAGCCAGCGCGTATTCGGCAGCGCGCCGGTCATCAGGAATACATGTGCGATCTCGTGCTGCTCCTCGGTGCCGTCAGTGCCGCGGCGCCAGGTGATGCGCTGCAGCTCGCGCTCGCCTTCCAGCGCGACCAGCTGGGTATGGACGTGCACGGTGATATTCGGGCTCTGCTCGATACGGCGGATCAGATAGCTCGACATGCTCTCGGCCAGGCCATCCGAGCGCACCAGGATATGAACGTGGTTGCAGGAGTTTGCCAGAAACACCGCGGCCTGGCCGGCCGAGTTGCCGCCGCCTACGATGACGATTTCCTTTTTGTCGCATAGCTTGGCTTCCAGGGCGGTGGCGGCGTAGTAGACGCCGGCGCCCAGAAAGTGCGACAGGTTGTCGATGTCGAGCGTGCGGTACTGCGCACCGCTGGCGATCAGCACGATATGGGCGCGCACCGATCCACCCTCGGCGAGGTCCACGACAAACGGCCTGCGGTCACAGTGCAGGCCGGTTGCCTGCAAGGCGACGCTGACACTGGCGCCGAATTTCTGTGCCTGCGACAGCGCGCGGCCGGCCAGCGCCAGACCGGAAATGCCGGTCGGGAAGCCCAGGTAATTCTCGATCTTGGAACTGGTGCCGGCCTGTCCGCCGGCCGCGGTGATTTCCACCATGCGCACGTCGAGGCCCTCGGAGGCGGCATAGACTGCGGCCGCAAGGCCAGCGGGGCCCGCGCCCACGATCAGCAGATCGTGTACCCGCGTCGCGTCGATCTGCGGGTTGACCCCCAGACAGCCCGCGACTTCGAAATTGCTCGGATTCTTCAACACCCGCTCGCCGCGGCAGATGACCACGGGCACGTCCTCGGGCGGCACATGGAATCGCTCCAGCATCGCCTGCGCATCGGCGTCGGCGGAGACGTCGAACATCGCGAACGGGATCGCATTTCGGGTAAGGAATTCGTTCAGCCGCAGCGTGTCGGCGGAATGGCCGGAACCGATCAGCACCACGTCGCAGCTGTGCTCCGACAGCAGCCCCATGCGGCGCAGAATGAACGCCCGCATGAACAGCTCACTAAGCTCGGCATCGGTCTGCACGATGAGGCGCAGCCGCTCGATGTCGATCGCGATAAGAATACCGTCGTGGCCGACGCGGGCGCGCGCCATGCCGGCACTGCCGCGCAGCGCATTCATCTCGCCGGTAAAATCCCCTGGCAGCAGCGTGTAGAACAGCTCGTACCCGCTGCGCTGCGAAACGTAGAGCTCAATGTCGCCGGAGATCACGACGAAGAATTTGCTTGGCCGGTCGCCGGGTTGGTACAGGATCTCTCCGGCGTGCGTCTGCCGGCGTTCACCGTGGTGCTCGAGGCGCGCAATCTGCGCGGCCGTGAGCTTCGGGAACATCTGGTTGCGGCGCGTGCGCAGCAACTCGTTGGTCGCGATAGGCTCCGGCGTCACTTCAGCTCCATCACTAGCTCGTCGATGAAACACCAGCTCCAGTCCTCACCCGGCTCGATCGAGGTGATGATCGGATGCCGGGTAGCGTGGAAATGCTTGGTGGCATGCTTGTTCTTTGAGTCGTCGCAACAGCCCACATGGCCGCAGGCACGACACAGGCGCAGGTGCACCCAGGTATCGCCCATCTTGAGGCACTCCTCGCAGCCGTGGGTGTTCTGGTGATCGGTCTTCACGAAATCCAAATGAATGCAGCGTCTCGTCATGGCGCACCTCCACGCGCAGCAGCGGTCTGGAACGATCCGGCGCACAGATATTATAGGAGTGCACCGGCTGCGTCTGCGCCAGCGGACGGTAGCGCCGGTGCGGCTATTTTTCTATGACCAGATCCGACAGGGGGCGGCTGCAGCACACCAGGATATCGCCCTGGTCGATCTGGCGCTGGCGGATGCCGCCGGCGTGTTTCATATCCACCTGGCCTGAAACCAGCCGTACACGGCAGGTGCCGCAGCGGCCCTCGCGGCATGAAAACGGCAGCGGCAAGCTGGCCCCTTCGGCGGCGGTAAGGATGCTCTGGTCCGCGCGGCACGGCACGGTGTGGCCGGACTGGCTGAAGCTGATCGAGTACAGCCGCGCATCGGTGCCGGCGTCAGGCGCTACCGCGGCAGCTGTTGCCGCCGCAGCGTTGCGGCCGGGTCGCGAGGCTGGCGCCGTTCTGGTCGGGCTTGCGCCAGCGGCAAGTTCCAGTCCCGCGCCGAGCCGCCCCAGATACCAGTTGCAGAACTTGTCCACCAGCCCTTCGGTGTAAGGCGAATAGGGGCCAGGTTGGTAAGCGCTGCTGACGATGCCCTGGTGCGCATTGGCGACCAGAGCGCTGTCCTGGTCGTTGGTCGCGTCCCAGACTTCCGTCAGCCGCTTGAGATCGTAGTCGACTCCTTCCTGCGCATCCTTGTGTACCAGCCACCGGGTACGCAGCAGCGCCTTGTGCGCCGAGATCGGCAGTACCGAGAAGCTGACGATGTGGTCACTCATGAAGTGATGCCAGGAGTTGGGTTGGGTCCAGAACGACAGCCCGCCCAGATCCAGCTGTTGGAATTCGGCCAGCGGCTTGCGCGAGGCGACCTTGGTATCCAGTGTCTGCGATTCCCCGGCATGCACCATCGGCAGGCGCACGGTGCGAAAGCCGGTGATGTGCTCCAGTCGATCGATCTCCGCCGATGGCAGGCCGCAGGCCTCCCAGCGCTGGTGCTGACGCGTCAGCAGATCCTCGAAACCCCTGACTTGTTCCACGTTTTCCATCGACGGCTGGTAACCGAAGCCATATTCCAGCAGCGACACAGTCAGTTCTGGGTGATTGGCCGAACAGTGATAGCACTCGCGGTTGTTCTCCATGGTCAGCTTCCAGTTGCCGTGCTCGATAATGTCTTTCTGGAAGGCGACCTTGGTGTTGGCGATGTTATGCGGCGCGACGTAGTGCTCGATCGCGGCGCGCATGTCGTCAAAACCCGGGGCCGGGGTTTCCGCGAGGCATATGAACAGCAGTCCGGCCAGACTCTGAATGTGCACCGGCTTGAGGCCGAAGCGGCAGCGCTCGAAGTCGTCACCCATGTGCTGGTTGTGCACCAGTTCGCCGCGCAGGTTGTAGGTCCACTGGTGATAGGGGCACACCAGGTTGGCGACCATGCCGCGCCCCTCCGGCCGCAGCCGCGCGCCTCGATGTCGGCAGACGTTGTGAAACGCGCGCACGGCCATGTCATCGTCGCGTACGATGATGATCGAGTCGCTGCCGATGTCGACCGTGAACAGGTCGCCGGCCTCGGGAATCTCCGGCTCGACGCCGACGAAGATCCAATGACGCCCGAATATCAGGCTCAGATCGCGCTGGTAGATCTCAGGGCTCAGGTAGAACGGCGCCGGAAGGCTATGCCCAGGCCTGCGACTGGCAATCAGCCCGGCGAGATCGAGCGCTTCGGTCAAGTCAGGCCTTCAGTTCGTTGTTGTCCGGATCGAACGGCGATTCGATGAGCACGGTTGCCCGTCGTCGCAGGCCCAGGATCTCCATTGAAAGCTCAGTGCCGACCGCCGCGTACTCTGGCTGTACATAGCCGATCGCGAGGCTCTTGCCGAGCGTGTGTCCGAAGTAGCCGGAAGTCGCGCGGCCAATGATTTTCGCGTCGGCGGCGAAGATCGGCTCGTTTCCGAGCGGATCGGCGTCGCCCACATCGTGCGCCTCCAGGGTCACGAAGCGGTGCGGCACGCCGGCGGCGAGCTGGCGCTGGAGCGCTTCACGACCGATGAAGGCACCCTTGTTCATGCGCACGAAGCGATCGAGGCCGGCCTCTAATGGCGTATAGTCGCGCGTCATGTCGCTGCCCCACATGCGGTACGACTTTTCCATGCGCAGCGATTCCATCGCCCGCATGCCAACCATGCCGACGCCGTACTCCTTGCCGGCGGCGAACACGGCGTCAAACAGGTGGTGCGCGTGCTCGATGGGGAAGTGCAGTTCCCAGCCCAGCGCGCCCACGAAATTGACGCGCAACGCGTACACGTCGCTGGCGTAGCCGGCCTCGATTACCTGGCCCGTCAGCCAGGGAAACGCGGCGTTATCGAGCGGCACATCGACGATTTTCGCCAGCAGTTCACGTGAACGCGGGCCAGCGACGACGAAACAGCCGCGGCTGCCGGTGATGTTGCGCAGGCTGACCGAGCCGTCGCTTGGCAGCATGCGTTGCAGGTAGTCGGAATCGTAGCGCTCAGCGGCGCCGGCGCTGATCACGTAGTAGTGCTGTTCGCCAATCTTGGTGATGGTGAACTCGGAACGGATGCCGCCGCGCTTGGTGAGCGCATGGCTGAGCGCGATGCGGCCTGGCTTGACCGGCACCTTGTTGGCGACCAGGCCGTCGAGCCAGCTTTCGGCGCCGGCGCCGGTGACCTTGTGCTTGGTGAATGGCGTCAGGTCGATGACGCCGACCCGCTCGCGCATCATCCGGCATTCGCGCCCGACGTGCTCGAAATAATTGCTGCGGCGAAAACTCCACACATCGCGGCGTTCGACGCCGGGCGGAGCGAACCAGTTGGCGCGTTCCCAGCCGTAGCGCTGGCCCCAGACGGCGCCGAGGCGGTCGATCTTGTCGTACACCGGGCTGGTCTTGCTCGGGCGAGCGTCGTGGCGCTCCTCGTCGGGAAAGTGGATCGTGAAGACGCTGCGGTAGGTCTCCTCGTTCTTGGTGACCACGTAACGCCTGGTGCAGTAGCTGCCGTAGCGCCTCGGATCCACCGCCAGCATGTCGATGCCGGGCTCGCCTTCGACGATCCATTCGGCGAGCTGCCAGCCGGCGCCGCCGGCCGCGGTGATGCCGAAACTATGGCCTTCGTTGAGCCACAGATTTGGCGGACCGCCCGCCGGTCCGATCAGCGGGCTGCCGTCGGGCGTGTACGAGATCGGACCGTTGACGATGTCCTTGATGCCGCAGTGCTCGAGCACCGGTACGCGGCGCTGCGCGGCTTCCACGTGCGGCAGCAGCCGGTCGAGGTCGCCTTCGAATAGCGTCTTGCCGAACCATTCGGGCACGCCGTCGGCAAACCGGGCGGGTGCTCCGGCCTCGTATGGACCGAGAATCCATCCCAGGCGCTCCTCGCGCAGATAATAAGACGCGTCGGATTCGCGCAGCACCGCGAGTTCGCGGCCGCCGCCCTCGCGGTAGGCCTTGAGTTCGGGTGACTCGCTGTAGACGATGTACTGGTGCTCGACCGGAATCGCCGGCACGTTGACGCCGAACATGCGGCCGGTCTGGCGCGCGTAGTTACCGGTGGCGCATACCACGTGTTCGCAGCTGATCTCGCCCTGGTTGGTGGTGAGTCTCCATTCGCCTGAAGGGCTGCGTGCCGCGGCGGTGACCTCGCAGTTTTCGTGGATGTCGGCGCCGCCATTGCGTGCGCCTTTGCGCAGCGCCATCGTCAGGTCGGCCGGAGCGATATGACCGTCGTCGGGATGGTAGAGGGCGCCGACGATGCGCGGTGTATCGATGCCATCGCCGAGATTCACCAGCGGCCACAGCGCCTTGACCTGTTGCGGACCGATCACCTGGAAGGGAACACCGATGGTGTTAGCAGTGCCGCAGTACTTCTGGTACTCGTCCATGCGCGCAGCGCAGGTAGCAAGGCGCAGGTTGCCGTTCACATGGAAGCTGACTTCCTGGCCGGTCTCCCCCGGCAGGCGCTTGTACAGGTCGACCGAGTACTTGTGCAGCTGGCCGACGGTATAGCTCATGTTGAACAGCGGCAGCAGGCCGGCCGCATGCCAGGTGGATCCGGCGGTCAGTTCCGAGCGCTCCAGCAGGACGACATCCTTCCAGCCTTTCCTGACCAGATGGTAGAGGGTGCTGACGCCAACGACGCCACCGCCGATCACGACCACACGCGCATGGCTCTTCATATAGTGTCTCCGGCTCGAAACCCGTTCCGAGACCCGCTGGATGCTGCATGGGTGCCGCCGCGTCGGCAGGCAGTTACCGATCGGTGCACGATTGTCGTATCGCGGTGCATCGGCGAGTTGCCTGCAAGTGACAAAAACCAGCGCTTTCCCGACAGTGGCTGGTGGCTCACCGGTCGTGCTGGTGGCGCGTTGCCGGCCGCGCAGCGCGCCCGGGCTTGGGCTTGCTGCGGCTGCCGGCAGGATCACGCCGCTGGCGGCTGGGTGAATGGCCGAATACCGCGCGATAGGATTTGCTGAAATGAGCCGGCGAGCGAAAACCGCAAGCCACGGTGATGGTCATGATGGGCATGTCCGTCTGCAGCAGCAATTCGCGCGCCCGGCGCAACCTCAGATTGAGGTAATACTGCGCCGGGGTGAGTCCCAGGCTGCGACGAAACAGGCGCTGCAGCTGGCGCTGCGACACCTCGGCCATGCGCGCCAGTTCCTCCAGCGACAGTGGTTCCTCGACGTTGGCCTCCATCAGCGCCGCGGCCTGGGTCAGTGACCGGTGATAGCCGCCGAGCCGTTTCGCCAGCGGAATGCGCTGCGGGTCGTCCGCGTCGCGCACGCGCTCGAGGATGAACTGGTCGGAAATCCCGGCCGCGAGTGTCTTGCCGATGCGCGGGGTGATCAGATGCAGCATCAGGTCGAGCGGCGCGATGCCGCCGGTGCAGGTGCAGCGGTCGCGATCGACGACGAACAAATCGGGCGTGAACTCGGTTTGCGGGAAAGTCTCGCGTAGCGCCGAGAGGTTTTCCCAATGAATCGCGCAGCGGTAGCCGTCGAGCAGGCCGGCCTTGGCCAGCGCGTAGGCGCCGGTGCACAGCGCTCCGAGCACGATGCGCTTTCGTGCCAGCCGGCGCAGCGATTGCAGCAGGGCATCGTCCACCACGTGCTGCACGTCGACGCCGCCGCAGACAAACAGGATGTCGGGCAGCGCGCCGTCATCGATGCGCTCGGTCTGTGCCACCGTCAGGCCATTGCTGGCGGGCACCGGCTGGCCGTCGAAGGTGTACACCGACCAGCGATAGATGCTCTGCTCGGCCAGGTAATTGGCCATGCGCAGCGGTTCGATGGCGTTGGTGAAGGCGATCATCGAGAACTGGCGCAGGGTCAGAAAGCCAAAGTGCGTGGGCAGCGTGCTCGACCGGGCGTCCATGGCGCTAAGCGTACGTGGCTTGGCGTGCCGACGCCACGCCACACCTCACCTAGGTGTCTGCCAGATCGCGCGCCGCCTCGGCGAGCACGCCCGATACGTAGGCGGCGAAGGAACGCCAGACCTCGAGATGGAAGCCGTCATCGGCGCGGCGCCAGAGCACGATTTCAGCCTTGGCGAGCACCGTGCGCGTACACATACCGACCGGAAATGCGCCCGGGTCCAGGTCCAGCGGACAGCCGGCCGCGAGCACGGTGGCCGCCTGGGGACCGGTGATGGCGAACGCCACCTGGCGATGACTGACGTCGACCAGAGAATGCGGCTGCTGCTGCAACGCCTGCTGCAGTCTACGGGCGGTTTCGATCGCCGAGGATGCTTCACCGAGCAGCAGGCGCTCGTCGGGGCCGAGCCAGAGCGCCGCGCGGGTAGCCGCGATCGATGCGCGGCATACCGGCATCGACAGCGACAACCCGAGCGCCTCGCCCGCCGCCTCCAGCACCGCTGGCGCGGCGCGGAGGATGTGGCGTGCGGCCGGCGGCTGCAGCCGCAGCATCGGGCTTGCAGCAATGATCGGCGGGCGGCGCAGGGCGGACAGATCAACCATCGAGGCGCTTTCCTTCCGGATCGAAGAACACCGGCGACGTGACCTGCACCGGCACGTCGCCGCTGGTGGCTGCGACGCACAGGGTCTGGCCGACACGCGAGCGGCCGCCGGCCACCATGGCCAGCGCGATCGAGCGTTCCCGGGTTGCGCTGTAGTAGGACGACGTCACATGACCGATCGGCCGGGCGGGCGGGCGCTGTCCGGAGCTAAGCATGACCTGCGCTCCTTCCTCGAGCACCAGTTGCGGATCGCTGGTCAGCAAGCCGACCAGCTGCCGGCGATCGGGTGCGCTCATCGCCAGTCGTGCCAGCGAGCGCTTGCCGACGAAATCCGGCTTAAGCTTACTGACCGCCCAACCGAGGCCGACATCATCCGCGGTCGCAGTGCCGTCGGTCTCCTGGCCGATGATGATGTAGCCCTTCTCGGCTCGCAGCACGTGCATGGCCTCGGTGCCATAGGCGGTGATGCCGTGCGCGGCCCCCGCCTCGTAGATCGCCGCCCAGACCGCCAGTGCGTAATCCGCCGGTACGTTGACTTCGAACCCGAGTTCGCCGGTGAAGCTGACGCGAAACACTAGCGCCGGCACGCCGCAGATCGCGCCGCGCGCCACGCTCATGTGCGGCATCGCTGCGGCGGACAGATCGACGTCCTGCACCAGATACTGCAGCACGCGGCGCGAGTTCGGGCCCTGGAGCGCGATCACCGCCCACTGCTCGGTGGTCGAGGTCAGCCAAACCTGCAGCTCCGGCCATTCGGTCTGCAGGTAGTCCTCCATCAGCGCCAGCACACGCGGGGCCCCGCCGGTGGTGGTGGTGACATGGAAGCGATCCTCGGCGGTGCGCGCGACCACGCCATCGTCGAGCACGAACCCATCCTCGCGCAGCAGCACGCCGTAGCGGCAGCGCCCGACCGCAAGGCTGGTCCAGGCATTGGCGTACATGCGGTTCATGAACGTGACCGCATCCCGGCCCACCACTTCGATCTTGCCGAGCGTCGAGGCATCGAAAATACCGCAGCCGCCGCGCACCGCACGGCACTCGCGCGCCACCGCCGCGTGCAGGTCTTCGCCGTCCTGCGGGAAATGGCGCGCGCGCTTCCACAGGGCAACATCCTCGAATACCGCGCCGTGTTGCACGGCCCACTCGTGGATCGGCGTTGTTCGTACCGGGTCGAACAGCTCGCCGCGGGCAAAGCCGGCGAAGCTGCCGAAAGTCACCGGCGTGTAAGGCATGCGAAAAGTGGTCAGGCCGACCTCAGCGATCGCCTTGTCGAGTCGCTGCGAGACGAATCCGAGCGCGTTCAAGTTGGAAGTCTTGCCCTGGTCGGTCGCCATGCCGGCGGTGGTGTAGCGTTTGATGTGCTCGATCGAGACGAAACCCTCGCGCAGCGCCAGCGCCAGGTCGCGTGTGGTGACGTCGTTCTGCCAGTCGACAAACGCCTTGCTGCCCGGCGCGGCTTGCGGTTGGGGCAGGGCGCCGGCGTAGCCCGCCATCGCGCCATCGGGTGCTGCCCGCGAGCTGTCCGGTGCGGCAGGAAAGGCGGTCGTGCACGCCGCCGCATCGCCTGCGGCCGAGCTACCCGCGTCAGCGCCATCCTCGATCGCTGCCGCCAGCGAAAACACCCCGCGACATGAGCCGGCGGAACGCACGCGTTCGGCGGCCTGCGCCGGGATAAAACCCTGCACGCGCTGGTCCCACGCCAGTTTGCCGCGCGATTGCGAATGCAGGTGCACGCTGGGCGTAAAGCCGCCCGACATCAGCAGCAGGTCGCAGGCGTGGGACTGAATGGCGCCGATCGGCCGTCGCTCGGTGTCCAGGCGCAGCAGGCGCGCAGCCTTGATACGCAGCCGGCCTTCGGTGCCCAGCACCGTGGTGTGAGTCTGCACCGGCAGACCGGCACGGCGCGCCGCCTCGGGCCAGTCGCCATCGGCGCGCGCCCGCACATCGCCGATCATCGCGATGGCGACGCCCGCCTGGTGCAGTTCGATCGCCGCCCGGTAGGCCTCGTCGCAGGCTGCGATCACCACCGCGCGCGTGCCGGGCACCACTGCGTAACGATTGAGGAAACTGCGTGCCGCTGCCGCCAGCATGATGCCCGGCCGGTCATTGCCCGGGAACACCAGGGGACGCTCGATGGCACCGGTGGCGAGCACCACCTGCCGCGCACGCACCTGCCAGCAGCGCTCGCGGGTCTGGCCGGCTCGTGGATTCTCGAGATGATCGGTCAGGCGCTGATTGAGTGCGATCAGGTTGTGTGGGAAATAGCCGAAGGCGGTGGTGCGCGACAACAGCGTCACCCGGGCGTGGGCACGCAGCGACTCGATGCTGCGCGCGAGCCACGCATCGGTGGGATCGCCGGACGCTTCCGCCAGCAGCGAGCCGCCTAGTTGCGCCTGCTCGTCGCACAGCATGACGCGTGCGCCGCGGTCGGCGGCGGCGAGCGCCGCGGCCAATCCTGCCGGGCCGCCGCCGACGACCAGGACGTCGCAATGTGCGTAGCGGTTGGCATAGCGATCCGGATCGACCTCTCGGGGCGCGCGGCCAAGACCGGCGGCGGCGCGGATGCAGGGCTCGTAGAGAGCTTTCCAGCCGCCGCGCGGCCACATGAAAGTCTTGTAATAGAAACCTGCCGGAAACAACGGTGACAGCAGGTCGCTGATTGCGCCGACATCAAAGCTGAGGCTGGGCCAGCGATTCTGGCTGTGGGCTTCCAGCCCGTCGTAGAGTTCGACCTGGGTGGCGCGCAGATTGGGGGTGTAGCGCGCAGCATCGCGGCGCACGCTTACCAGTGCGCTGGGTTCTTCGGCGCCAGCCGCAAGAACGCCGCGCGGACGATGATATTTGAACGATCGGCCCATCAGGTGTACGCCGTTGGCGAGCAGCGCCGAGGCCAGTGAGTCACCCGAGAGGCCCTCATAGCTGCGACCGTCGAAGCTGAAGCGCAGCGGGCGCGTACGATCGACGCGTCCTCGGTCGGCACTGCGGAACGCCTGGGTCACGCCGCACCCTGCGGCGGCGGCTCGCCGACCCGGTAGGTGGCAACGAAGTGATCGCTGGTGGTGTCGCGCAACGCATTGAAAAAGCGGCCGCACCCATGCGTGTGGCGCCAGCGCTCGGCGTGCACGCCGCGGGTGTTGTCGCGCATATATAAAAAATCCGCCCAGTCCTGTGCGCCTACCGCCGCCGGCTCGCGCGCACGCGCCAGGTGCGCCTGGCCGGCGTGGGTGAATTCCAGTTCCGGGCGCGCGCCGCAATATGGGCAGCTGATCAGTAACATCGGGACGTCTTCAGTGTGCGACCGCGGCCGCGGCAGCCTCGTCGATCAGATGGCCGTCGCGAAAGCGCTCAATGGTGAACGGCGCATTGATCGGATGCGGCTCATCGTGGGCGATGGTCCAGGCGAACAGATGCGCGGCGCCCGGGGTGGCCTTGAAGCCGCCGGTGCCCCAGCCGCAGTTGACGTACAGGCCCGGTACCGGCGTTTTGGCGATGATCGGTGAGCGATCCGGGGTGACGTCGACGATACCGCCCCAGTTGCGCAACATGCGCAGCCGGCGAAACATCGGAAACAGTTCGCATACCGCCTCGAGTGCGTGGGCACTGATGTGCAGCCCGCCGCGCTGGGTGTAGGAGGTGTAGGCGTCGGTCCCGGCGCCGATGACCAGCTCGCCCTTGTCGGACTGGCTGACATAAACATGCACGGTGTTCGACATTACGACGCAGTCGAGCACCGGCTTTACCGGCTCCGACACCAGCGCCTGCAGCGGGTGGCTGGGGTCGTACTCGGGCACCGGCACGTGCTCGACCAGCAGATCGAGCAGCGGCTGCAGGCTGGTGCCCTCCTGGGCGGGGTCAAGTGAGGCCCGGCCGGCCCTGGCGTTGCAGTAGACGATCGGGAACTCGATCTGGTGCTCGTCGGCGTCTAGGTCCAGGAACAGCTCATAGACCTCGTCCACGACCTCCGCCACGCGCGCGTCGGGGCGATCGACCTTGTTGATCACGAGGATCACGGGCAGC
>PKWJ01000050.1 GCA_003132025.1 Gammaproteobacteria bacterium | reverse complement strand
AGTCGACGTTGTCGTTGATGCAGGCCACCGTGCCCTCTTCGATGGTGCCGGCTGGGAACATCTCGTACCAAACGTAGTAGTACGTGACTCCCTCGAAGCACTGTGTTGCAGTGCCAAGCTGCTCCACCGTTCCGTTGCTGAAGCCGTCGATGCCGACCCANNACTCCACGTACGGGATCACCCACTGGCCGCTGACCGACGAGATTGTCTTGCTGGCGCTCTCCTGGTCGGCGAAGCCCGACCAGTTGTACGACGGCTCCGCCGTGGCCCCGCCATTGGCGGGCGACGGCCCCAACCTGCTGGGCACCATCGGCCGGCGCGAGGACATGTGCTTGAGGAAGGCCGCCCGCGCCCTTGCGACGGTCGACGCGTCCTGCTGTGTGGAGCTCGGCGCGTCTGCGCGGACAGGGCCTGGCACTAGCACGCCGGCGACCGCGAAGCCGAGCACCACTGCTACTACACCCACGAAAGGCATCTTAAATAGCTTCATATTGATCTCCCTAATGCCCGTTTTTTTTTGGGCTGGTCGCATTATTGCGCCTTGATTTGGAATCTGCGCCAAACGCAGAGCGGCGTCAAGATCGACACGTGGGGTCAACTTGGGACATTCAACGCTCGGCACCGCCGACAGTTCAGGCGCCAGCACTGCGCGCGGTGATCGGGAAAAACTCTGAATCGGCCGCGATCGGTGTCGATATTATGTTGTGAAGCCCTAATGCGGCGCCGGCCGCTCCGACACTTCCATTGGTTGCTGCATGATCACATCGAGCGCGATCACGAAACCGAAAATGACCGTGAAGAAGTCGATCGTCAACGCCGTGATATAGGCTGCAGCGCTGTATTGGAGTCCTTCCAAAACGTAGCCTAGCATCGCCAGTGTCACAGCGGAGCCGAATACAACGAAGACCGCGACTACTGAGGGCGGCGGTCCTGTGCCGACCACCTTGCGGCGCCGGCGCGCATAGGTGACCTGAAGAGACAGCATCGGTATTGCGAACAGCACAGCAGAGCCTCGCCATATCCACTCTTTCTGAATGCCGTAGAGGGCAAATAGCGCCGGCAGCAACGCCCCCGCCGTCAATACTAAAATGTGTGTCATGACCGTTTTTGCAAGGTACCTGTCAAGCAGTGACAACCTCGCTCCAGCGGCCGGCCGGAGGGTCAACAGGAGCGCCGAGAACCCCGCGAACGTGATCATCAGGCCAGCCAATGTGTACAGCAGGGTTGCACCTTTGAATTCCATGTTTTGCTCCACCTACTGTTGCGAAGCGGGAACTCCGTACTTGTAGGCAGGATCACTGTCGTAACGGGAGCGAATAAAGGTGAGCATTTTCCAGATTTCATCGGAATTCTTGACCATTGAACCCATCGGCGGCATCGGGCCCGCCGCGGTAATGAGGCCCTGGCGCGTGTAACCCCGCTTCTGCAGTTCGTCGCTGCCCAACGTGATGAGCCGAAACAGCGAGTCATCGTCTCCGCGGTATATCCAGTCGCTTGTGGTCAGCGGCGGGCACATGCCGCCGCCGGCGTTTCCGCCGTGACACCCCTCACAAGGATAGCTGCGGAACAGAGTCGTCCCTTGAGCAACTATGTCTGCCTGCGAATCTTTGTAGGGATTGTGAAGACCGCCCTTAGGGGTGCGGCTGACGAGATCGGTCGCTGAGATTTTGGCGTAATTGACCGGCGCCGGCGGTGTAGCTGCCCAAGACACTCCGAGAGTAAGGATAGCAATCACAAGTAGACCCAATCGCATGGCGGTCACTCCTCTGAGCAAATTGCTTCTAGTGTACCGAGGGTCATCAACGGAACCAACGGCGCCCCGCTTTGCGGGACACGCTCATTCGAAGCTATCTCGATTCCAGATGCACCGCGAGATCGCCTTCTTCACAGGTCGGGATCTGCCCGAAAGGATGCGGCTTAAGATGCGCGGGTTCCTTCATCGCACTGAACGAAAGAAGATGAACCTCGTAACGCTGGCCGACTCATTCAAGCGCCCAGCGAACGCGCATGTCACGCGCCATTCCCCTGCCGCGGTCGGGCGAGCGTTCAAAGGCGGTGATAGTGGGGGTCATTAGAAGGCTCCGGGTGATCGCGTGAGGCCATCCATGGAAACACGGCAGGGAGGACTATTCTTCACATGGGTCACTCTCCTTGCACTGCCGTATATAATATTGAAGATATATCAGCAACATATAGCTTATATCTTAATCTTCACATTGCATGATGATTCTCGAAACTCCCGCCTCCCGCGGGCCGAGCTCTTGATCAACCATTGCCTTAAGCGTCCTGAGCAAGACGAACTCTCGCTGGTACGCATCCGCTGCTGGACAGCCAATTGCCTACGCTTGCAAGGACAGGGACTATAGCGGCAACTATGCTTTTGGCCCGAGCAGGGAGAGAAACTCTTTTGAGCGGCGAATCCAATAGACCGAAGCCAACGGTCTTTCTCAGCTATGCGTCCGAGGATCGCCAGGCGGCACGATTGATCGGCGAGGCGCTGCCGGCCCATGGGCTCGAGGTCTGGTTCGACGAGAGCGAACTAGGCAGCGGGGACATCTGGGATCAGAAAATCCGCAGGCAGATTCGCGAATGCGATTACTTCATGNNACTTCATGCCACTGGTGTCGGCTCAAACAGAAGCTCGACATGAGGGTTATTTTCGCAGGGAGTGGCGCCTGGCCGTTGAGCGGACGCTCGATATGGCCGACGATCACCTGTTTCTGTTGCCCGTGGTCATCGACGACACGATCGAATCACATGCGCGCGTGCCGGAGAAATTTCTCAGCGTGCAATGGCTGAAACTTCCCGGTGGCCGCCCGACCGCTGCTCTCGAAACCCTGTGCCATCGGCTGNNGGTGGCGGGTGATGCCGCCGCCCCGCCTACAGGCAAGAAGTTGGCCAATCGGCCCATCGACGCGCAACGCCCTACCCCGCCGCGGACATTCCCCAGGGAAGAGGAAGGCCAGAAGCTGCGTTTCTCGTTCGAGGTCGCAGGCTGGGCGTTTTCGTCCGCATGGTCGGCTTTCAAGCGATGGCCGCTGTGGGTGCGCATCGTGGTCATCGCCTGGGTCGGCGTCCCGTTGCTGGATCGAGGCCGCAGCGACTCGGACCATCCTGGATCGTCAGGTCTGTCTTCCTCCCAGGAACAGAAGCTTAAGACGATCACCCAGCAATATCAGGACGGAGCCGACAAAGCAGGTCTGGCGAAGCTCGCTGCGCAGGTTGCCCAAGAGTTCTCCGACGATGACAACGGGAGCGCATCGAATCGAACCCCAGTGCTTGCGATCCCCTTCGCAGCACCTAAGGGCGACGCGGCTGCCCAGGCGATTGCTGACTCCGCATTTGCGCAAGTCTATGGGCGCATCGCGATCGCTCATCGCGGCAAGGTCGGTCTAGCCAACGATCAGCTGCCTGCTTGCTACCTGGAATCGGTTCTCGCGCGCGCAGGAGAGAATCAATCCGCCTATGCGGTCTGCGGCTCTGTCGATACCCAGGGGTCGGATCAGGCGCTGGACATCGAGATCGCCGCTGTCGCGAACGGTTCGGTGCTGTGGTCGAAGTCCTACCCGGTCGCAGGTGCCGACCCGGAGAAAATTGCTGCCGAGGTCTCCAAATTGCCGTCACTCGATAACGACTAAACAACTGCCGCCGCGACCGGCACAGCGCGCAGGGGCTTATAATTGCTATCCGCCTCCCGCTCGAGCCGAGTTAAGCTACCGGTGCCGCAGTTGGATTGCGGCGATCAGCTAGAGCGAGGTCCAACAGGCATGGCCGACGTCTTCGTTTCCTACTCCCGCAGCGATAAGGCGCGCGTGGCGCCGCTCGTGGCCGCGATCGAGGCGAAGGGCTGGTCGGTCTGGTGGGACCCGGCGATTGACGCTGGGCAGCAGTTTGACGATCAGATCGACGCCGAGCTCCAGGCAGCCAGCGCCGTGCTGGTAGTCTGGACCCCAACATCCGTCGCCTCCCGCTGGGTACGCGGCGAGGCGCGCGACGCGGCTGAGCGCGGTATCCTGGTGCCGGTGCGATTCGAAGAGGCTCGCCTCCCGATCGATGTGCGCGCGATTCAAACGACCGACCTTGATCGCTGGGGTGAGGACCCCTTTAGCGCACCGTTCCAGGATCTGATCCGTTCGCTCGGCACCGTGATCAAACGTCAACGTGCACGTCAACCGGTGAACCCGGCTGCCGGCTCGACAACAGCCGCAACCGCCGACCCCGCTCCTCGCGTCGCGATCTGCGTACTGCCCTTCGCCAACATGAGTGGCGATCAGGAGCAGGAATACTTCAGCGACGGCATCACCGAGGACATTATCACCGACCTGAGCAAGGTCTCGCGACTGGCGGTCGTTTCGCGCAACAGTGCCTTTATGTACAAGGGCAAGCATGTAGATGTCGCGAAACTCGCACGCGAACTCAAGGTCGGCCACGTGCTGGAAGGAAGCGTGCGCAAAGCGGGGGGCCGCGTACGGATCACCGCCCAGCTGGTCGATGGCACGACCAATGATCATATCTGGGCCGAGCGCTACGATCGCGACCTGAACGACATCTTCGCGCTGCAGGCTGAAATCTCCGAGGCCATCGTCAAGGCCCTGAAACTCAAGCTGGTGCCCGAGGAGAAAAAGGCGATTGAGCACCGCGGTACGGAAAGTGTCGAGGCCTACAATCTCTATCTCATGGCGCGACAGTACTACGTCACGAGCCATGAAGCCGATGCCCGGCGCACGGAGACCATCATTCGCCTGTGCGGCCGCGCGACCGAAATTGACCCCGGGTATTCGCGCGCCTGGGCGCTCATGGCCATTGCACAGATGAACTTACGGTTCGTCAATGGCAGAAAAGGCGATGACGGGCTGGTGACAGCCGAGCGGGCGCTCGGGCTGGATGCCAATCTGGCCGAGGCCCATGCCGTCAAGGCCAGAATCCTGTCCCAGCACGGTCGTCATTCTGAGGCGGCCGCCGAAATCGAAATCGCCCTGCGCCTGGACCCTGAGTCCTACGAAGTCAACAGAGCAGCTGCCTATTTGCGATTCAGGCAACAACGACTGGAAGAGGCGACTCGCTATTACGAAAAGTCAATGAATCTCATGGAGACGGATATGAATTCCGGAACCATGTTGCTCACCTGCTATACCGCCGTCGGAGATTCCGAGGCTGCTATTCGGGTCGCGCACATCACGCTTTCCCGTATCGAAAAGACACTGGCGCAGGACCCGAACAACGGGACGGCCATGGCCTACGGGGCCAACGTGCTGGCGGTGCTAGGGCAAGGCGAACGCGCCAAGGATTGGATAAGCCGCGCCCTGCTGATTGATCCGGACAATATGAATGCGCGCTACAACTTTGCCTGCAGCCTGACGAGTTATTTGAAGGACCTGCCAACCGCAATCGAACTGCTCGGTCCGGTTTTCGAAACCATGGCCATCGCCTGGTTGAACCACGCCAAGGTCGATCCTGATCTCGATCCGCTGCGTGACCATCCCCGCTTCAAAGCGATGGTAGCGGCGGCCGAGGCACGACTGTCGGCGGCGAATGACGTGGCTGCCGAGCCGGGATCTTGACTCACTGGGTAGTTTTAACCGTCACCGTTGCGGATGCCGTTCCCCCTTCGCTGTCGGTCACCGTCACGCTGGCAACGTGATTCGCCGCGGCGAATTGCGACGGCGTCACGAATTTGCCGTAAGAGGGGTTACCGGGCGTATTGATCGCAAGGATCGCGCTGTTGAGTTGTGCCTCGTTCTGCAGCTGCATTCCCAGCACGACGCGTAGCGGCGTAGTGCCGGGCAGTGGTCCGAGCGACTGCGCCTGGATCGCGAAATTGGTCAGCGTTATTCCTTGAGTGGCGGTCGGCGACCAGCCGCTATCGGCCTGCGCTCCAGGCACGTAGCCGAGCAACAACCCGAACAGGAGCAATGCGCTGCGCCGCTGGAACCTTACCGACGAAATCCAAATATCGGATTCGGTACGCATCGTGAGACCTCGCTGTTGTTATGAACGCGACCGGATGTAGATATCCGCTTAGCACTGCTATGAAGACCAAGCAGCGTTCCTCGCATGAGGATGTGACCTCGCATGGGAGTGCGTTTCTACCAGAGAGCCGTATTTGCAGAACCGCGGCCACGAACTCATAGCGTTGTCAGTACTGTCCGACCCGCTGCGATGTTGTTGACCTTGGAAGCAGCGAGTAGGACGCGCCGTTCACGGCGCACCCGTCGATGGTTCGAGCTGCCGGAGGAACCTTAGCCCGAGCCCAGGCTTCTCGATTAACTGATCTCTTCCTCGAACCGAACACTGAGCTTTCGATAAAGAGCCTTTGCCAGCGGGTCATAGCCGAAAAAAGCGACCGCTGCATCCATCCATGTCAGCGGCCGTGCGCGGGCCAGCTCGCGCGCGCTCCTGATCAGCTGCGACGGCACCGAGGACGGCGACGGGTCGAATACGTCGGCTTCGTGCGTGTCGTCCTCTTTCTCGAGCACGGTGCGTGTCACCTTAGAGAACACATGCTTGCCGCCGTTCGTCTGGTAGACGCGATACTCCTGCCAGTGCCCCTCGGGCGCCGATGCCGGCGCCGCGGATGCCAGCAGCACTCCGCTGAATCGCAGATCCGCTTTGCCATCCCTGGTAACGGTGTGTTCCTTCTGTACGCCGACGTCCGCATCGTCATCGAGAGCGGGCAGGCGCTCCTGCAGTTGAAGCTTGGCGATCGATACTGCACTGGCCGCTAACTCAGCCTTTTTATCGGGCGCGCTGTCACTGCTCGCGCTCTCTTTGCGCCTGTCGGCGCTGTCGGGGCGCGTGGCGCCACCCTTGGGTGCGGCATCATGATGCGCGCCATCGGTGCTGTTTCGTCCATCGTCGGACACCGACACGGATACTGAAATGGGAAGGCTGGTGCTTACCCGCGGCTCGGAGAGTTCCTCTGTGTGTTCGGCACTCATCAGATCGGCCTCGCAGTTAGGCAGTACGGGGCTGGAATCCTGCGCCTGGGGCTTGCTCTGATCAGTCAGTGATTGGCGCTGCCGGTCGTAAGCGCGCGCTCACGAGGCCGCATTGCACTCCCACATGTCGTTGAGGTAGCCCAGCGCCCCGGTTGAGTCGATGCCATACCCGCCGAACACCCACAGGACCCCGGCAGAGTCGATCCAGGAGCTCATCGAATCGCGTCCTCCCGGCACGCTGCTGACCGCGGCGGTGCCCAGCGTGCCATAGACCCCACTGGCGTTGGCCACGTCCGCACCACTGACCCAGGTCCAGAACCCGGTGCTCGGGCTGAATCGCCACAGATCGTTCAGGTTTCCTAAGGCACCGGTGCTGTCGAAGCCAACCCCGCCGAACAGCCACAGGTTGCCGGCTGAATCGATCCAGGATGTGGCTGCCTGGCGCGCTCCCGGCACGTAGCCGGCCGCAGCGGTGCCCAGCGTGTCGTAGATCCCGCTGGCATTGGCTATGTCCTCACCACTGACCCAAGTCCACTGCCCACTGCTCGGAGTGTATTCCCACAGATCGTTGAGCTTGCCCGCACCCGCGCTTGAGCCGGTAGAGTCGTAGCCGTACCCGCCGAAGAGATACAGCGTGCCCGAGGAGTCGATCCATGAACTGGCCGAATAGCGCGCTCCGGGAATGTTGCTGGCCGCCGCGGTGCCCTGGGTGCCGTAAACACCAACTGCATTGTCTGCGTTTCCGCCGCTGACCCAGGTCCATAGCCCGGTGGCCGGACTGTATTGCCACAGATCGTTGAGGTTGCCTACGCCGCCGGTTGAGTCATAGCCAACTCCGCCGAACAGCCACAGGTCGCCGGACGAGTCGATCCAGGACGTGGCTGCCTGGCGCGCTCCCGGCACGTTGCCGGCCGCGGCGGTACCTAGCGTGCCGTAGACGCCCCTGGCATTGTCCGCGCTGCCGCCACTGACCCAGGTCCACAGCCCAGTGCTCGGGCTGTATCGCCACAGATCGTTCAGGTCTCCTAGAGCGCCGCTGGAGTCATAGCCCACGCCACCGAACAGCCACAGGTTGCCGGATGAATCGATCCAGGAGCTGGCTGCCTCGCGCGCTCCCGGCACATTGCCGGCCGCCGCGGTGCCTTGCGTGCCATAGACGCCGCTGGCGTTGTCGATGTCGCCGCCACTGACCCAAGTCCACTGGCCGGTGCTCGGGTCGTAGCGCCACAAATCGTTCAGGTACCCGGTAACGCCGGCTGAGTTGGCGCCAACCCCGCCGAACAGCCAGAAGTTGCCGGATGCGTCGGTCCAGGAGCTGGTCCAGTAGCGCGCTCCCGGCACATTGCCGGCCGCCGCGGTGCCTTGCGTGCCGTAGACCCCGGCGGCGTTGGCCGTGGTCGAGCCAGCCAGCCAGGTCCACTCCCCATAGCTGCACACTACCGTCACATCGCCCACACTGCCGGTATCCGTCCCGCTGGCGCCACTGATTACTTCGCACAGCTCCCCGGTGGGTTGTGTCTTCACCGTCACCGAGTAGCTGGTGCCGGGGGCGAAGGAAGTCGGAAACACCCAGGAGGTCGCATCCGCCCCGACGGTCACGGTGGAGTTGCCGTTGGCCAGCACGACGCTACTGACGGTCAAGCCGCTGATCGTGCCGCCGACGGTGTAGTAGGTGGTGTTGGTCGCAGTGGTGCTGTGATGACAATCGGCAGCCGTTAATGCGACAGCAACCAGAGCGATGCTCCGCATTGCCGAGACGAGGATGATCCGCGGGCGACGTGCTCGTGGACACATTGCATTTCTCCTGATCACACGCGGTAGCCTGCTGTTGTCACTACGGTGCTACGAATTGCCACAGATCGTTGAGATAGCCGTTGCCGGCTGAGGCGTAGCCCACGCCGCCGAACAGCCACAGATGGCCGGAGGAATCGACCCAGGAATTCGCCGCCTGGCGAGCGCCCGGCACGGTGCTGGGCGAGACGGCGCCCTGCGTGCCGTAGGCACCGGTGGCATTGATTCCGCTGCCGCCACTGACCCAGGTCCACAGCCCGCTGCTCGGACTGTATCGCCACAGATCGTTGAGAGTTCCCGACGCGCCGGTTGAATCGTAGCCCGCCCCGCCGAATACCCAGAAGTTGCCGGAGGAGTCGGCCCAGGCGTTGGCTGCCTGGCGCGCTCCCGGCACACTAGCGGCAGCGGCGGTGCCCTCGGTCCCATAGACCCCGCTGGCATTGGCAACGTTGCCGCCACTGACCCAGGTCCATAGCCCGGCGCTCGGACTGTATTGCCACAGGTCGTTGAGGTACCCCGCAGCGCCGGTCGAGTCGTAGCCATATCCACCGTAGAGCCACAGGTTGCCGGAGGAGTCGATCCAGGAATTCGCCGCCTGGCGCGTCCCCGGCAAATTACCGGCCGCGGCGATGCCGAGCGCGCCGTAGACGCCAGCTGTATTGTCCCCGCTGCCGCCACTGACCCAGGTCCACAGCCCGCTGCTCGGACTGTATCGCCACAGGTCGTTCAGGTTTCCGACAGCACCGGTTGAGTCATAGCCAATCCCGCCGAACAGCCACAGGTTGCCGGAGGAGTCGATCCAGGAATTGGCCGAATAGCGCGCTCCCGGGACGTTGCCGGCCCCGGCCGTGCCGAGCGTGCCGTAGATGCCGGTGGCATTGACCACATTTGCGCCACTGATCCAGGTCCACAGCCCGGTGCTCGGATTGTATTGCCACAGATCATTGAGCCTGCCGACGGCGCCGGTTGAGTCGTAGCCATACCCGCCGTAGAGCCAGAGGTTGCCGGACGAGTCGATCCACGAATTGGCTGAATAGCGCGCTCCCGGCACATTGCCGGCCGCGGGCGTACCGAGCGTGCCGTAGACTCCCGCTGCGTTGTCCGCGTTGCTGCCACCGACCCAGGTCCACAGCCCGCTGCTCGGACTGTATCGCCACAGGTCGTTCAGAGACTCCGCACCACCGGTTGCGGCGTAGCCAAAGCCGCCGAACAACCACAGGTTGCCGGAGGAATCGATCCACGAGATGGAGTCATAGCGCCCCCCCGGCACATTGCTTGCCGCGGCGGCACCCTGCGTGCCGTAGACGCCGCCGGCATTGACCGTGTCCGCGCCCCCTTCCCAGGTCCACTGCCCGTAATCGCTGCATTCCACCGTCACATTGTCGACGTCCGCGGTGAGCGCCGCTGCGCTGCCGCCACCGGTTACTTCGCACAGCTCTCCGAGGGGTTGCGTTGCCACCGTGACCGAGTAGCTGCTGTTCGCGGCAAATGAGCCGGGAAAGACCCAGCTGTTGGTGGCCGCAGTCGCCGAGATGGTCACGGTGATGGTGCCGTTGTAGATCAGCACGACGCTACCCTCGGTCAAACCGGTGATGGTGCCACCCACCGTATAATCCGCGTTGCTGCCGGAAGAGTTGCCGTGGCAGGCCACCAGCGCCAGTACGGCTGTCATCAGGTAGACGCCCCTTAGCGCGGCACGCAGCGTGAGTCGGGGCTTGCTCGATTTCCCTTTCATGCCATTTCTCTCTGTTGCTGGACCCCGTCGCGGTGGGGCCCTTCAGGGGCTCTGCGCGAAGCGCCACAGGTCGTTCAGGTCGTCTTGCACTCCGGTTGAATCGAATCCGAAGCCGCCGAACAGCCAGAAATTGCCGCTGCTGTCGAGCCAGCCGGCCGCCTGCGCGCGCGCGCCGGGAGCGTTGTCCAGCGAGGGAATGCCCTGGATTCCGTAGGTCCCGGCTGCGGCTGCTGACGAGGAGCCGCTGATCCAGGTCCACACGCCGGTGTCGAGGCTGTATTCCCACAGATCGTTCAGATTTCCGACATTGCCATCCTGGGCGTACCCATAACCCCCGAATAGCCAAAAATCTCCGGCCTGATCCTTCCACGATAGAGCCGAGACGCGCGCACCCGGGCCGTTGCCGGCAGCGCCCGCGCCCTGCGTGCCATACACGCCTGCGGCATTCGGGAAATTGGAACCTCCGATCCACGTCCACAGGCCGCTGCTGGGGACGTACTCCCACAGGTCGTTGAATTCCTGCGCCAGTCCGCCTGTGGCCAGACCCAAACCGCCCAGCAGCCAGACATCGCCGCTGGCATCCAACCACGCGCTCCCACCCATGCGGGCACCAGGCACGTTACCGGCGGCCGCGGTTCCCTGCGTGCCATAAACCCCCGCGGCGTTGGGCGTGTTGGAGCCGCCGACCCAGGTCCACAGCCCGGTGGTCGAGTTGTAGCTCCACAGGTCGTTGAATACAGCGAGATAGCTACCATTCGAGTTGAGCTGCGCGCCGCCAAACAGCCAGAACACGCCGGCGCTGTCGATCCAGGTGATCGCATCGGTACGCGCCGGCGGCACATTGCTCGCGGCAGGAACACCCACTGTGCCGTAGCTGCCTGCGCTGGCCGCGGTGTTCGAGCCGCCGACCCAGGTCCACAACCCGGTGGTCGGGTTGTAGCTCCAGAGGTCGTTGAATTCCGCCCAGTTCTGGCTGGCGAGGCTATCGCCACCGAACAGCCAGAGATTGCCCGCGGTGTCGGTCCATTTTGCCGAGCCCTCGCGCGCACCGGGGTTATTGCCTGCAGCCGGCACACCTTGCGAACCGTACGCGGCTGCGGCGCCCACTGTGTCAGAACCACCCTGCCATACCCACTCCGCAGCTGAGGGGGCGTACTCCCATAGATCATTGAGCATGCCGACATTGCCGGCACTGTTGCCGCCAAACAGCCAGAAATTACCGGCGGCATCGGTCCAAGCGACGGGCTGCCGGCGCGCGCCGGGCGCATTGTTCGCCGACGCCGCGCCCTGTGTGCCATAGACGCCGGGGGCATTCACGAAGTCTGAGCCGGCAACCCAGGTCCATACGTCACTGGCACCCGAACTCAAACTGCACGCGACGATGATATTCGTGACCGAGGCCGTGGCCGTACCGCTACCGTCGCTGACCGAACAGACCTGATTGACTGGTTGCGTGAGGATGGTTACGGCATACGGTGCGTTCGGTTGCAACGTAACGTCAAAAGCAAAGGAACCGTTGCGCGAGACCGACAGGGTGTCGCCACCGTTGTCCTGCAGGACGACCGTTCCGGAAAGACCCGCCACATTGCCGCCGATGGAATAAGTCAGTGGAGGGGGAATGGGAACGTAGGGTGCCACGCCATGGCCGTGGCATCCCGACAGTACAATGGCAAGTCCGATGACCGGCAGTGAAAGCAGATAGCGCATAGCAAAGCCCGTCAAGTCGGCACGCCGACAAGTAAGTTTGGACGCAAATCACCGGTGCGGGGGTGGCGGCTTGAAGCTCCGGACATCCTCTCGCTCAGCGGATAGTCAGCGCTACGTGCCTGACGCCCGAGATCCATGCTACCCGAGATCAATGTTATTGGGCGCCTTGGTGGTCTGGGCACTGCCTGCGTAAGCACCATGTTGTTCTTACGCTCGGTCCGGCGCAGGCATTGCCCGCGTAATACCCGCGCCATAACGCCGCAGGTATGAAGCAGTTGACCCGGTGGTTCTTTGTTGGTTCCGTTGCAGCCGCTGATGCGGCTCAGCGATCAGCACCTGCAACCGCCCTCATCGGGCCAGTGCGACTGATCGCAGCGAGCATTATACCGCTATTCTATATCAATAGGTTACGGCATTAATCTCACTATAAATATCAAACAGTCGATGGCCGCAGCGCGCAGCAGCTGCGCGCCCTGAAGCTCATCTCACGGAGTAACCCCGGCCTTCAAGGCATGCCGTTTGGGCCCTCGTGTAATCCTGGCGCTTCGCCGCCCACTCGGCTGCAGGCGGCACGTGCGCAGCGTCTGCTGCACCACCGGGCTGCGTCGGATCAAATCCAGTCTGATCTTTGGCCCACGAATGGCACTCGAATTTATCGCGCGCCTGCTGCTCAGCACTCTGGCCGTTTTTAGGATAGACAAAGAGATCAGTTGTGCCGGGCTGTTGCATGGCTACCTGGCTTTGCAGGCCCGGCGGCGCGGGCACGGTCTCGTACTCGCCGACGCCACTGTTCCATTGGTAATAATTTCCGGCCGCGTAATAGTACGGAACGCCCTCCCACCACAACGTCGAGTAATAAAACGGCAGCCCTGCAAAGAACAATCCGTACCCCAGACCTCCCCAGCCCCAGCCCCAACCGGGATAGAAGCCGTAGCCGCGCCAGCCGCCACGAAACCCATAGCCCCCGCGCCATCCGTACGCGCCCGGCCCACCGCGAAAGGCACCGGCATGGCCGCCAACTGCGCCGAAGCCACGCTCGCCCGCGCTTGCAGGAGTCGCTGCGAACACCGCCAGAACTACCGTTGCGAAAACTCCAAGGCCTGTCAGGTTAAATCGCGTGTTCATAAGGTTGCCTCACGCCGATGGCGTAGCTATCGGAATTCACCGCTCCTGCGGCTATTTTAACGCGAATGCAGCCACTCTGAACGCCCTGGCGCCGTTCCGGGGCGCAAACTTATGGGTAGCGACGATCTGCCGCTGGTCCATGAAATGACGAACCTGGGAATTCGACTCTACGGCTGCGGATCGGCTAAAAGTCGGTGCCCTTCAGGAAATCCTGAGTCGGCACCGCCTGGAAGCGGTCGGGATTGGCTTTGATCAGGGCATCGGCCAGAGAATTGGGAACCGCTCCGCGCGCATTGTGTTCGCTGTCCTGCAGTTCGGTCTGGTCCAACTGATAGTTCTGGAAGCTCTTACTGAAGCGATCGATGTTGTCCATATGAGCCTGGAACGAGGCACTTTGGGCGTCTTCGGCGGCGTGCGCATTGTTGGCCTGGATGCGGGCGTTGTTGCCGGCCTGGCGGCTGCGGCGTTCATCTCCGGCATACTCGTTGGCGACCACCTGGCCGTTGATGCTGTAGCTGTCATAGATCGCCTTTAGCGTCGGTTGTTCCTGCGCGGCGGACGATTGGGGAGCACAGGTACCGTTGATGCCAAGGGTGCGATCGCCCATCGGGCGGGGCGCGGTGACGCTCAGGCCGAGCTCGCAGGACATGACTCCCCTGCCGTCGTGCAGATCCAGGTCAGCGTCGATCAGCACCGATTGCACCGCCCGACCCTGAGGCGGCAACGTCCGGGAGTTCTTGAGCTGAAACGCGGGCTGCGCCCCACCCTGCTGCAGGATGCACAGATAGGTATGCAGCGCATCGCTGTTCGGGCACAGCATCGGGCGGTTATTGGGATTGGCGTAGCGCATCCTCGCCAGCACCTGGGGATTGTTGGCGTCATAGATCGGGCCGACGGAATTGCCCAGCAGCACGGCCTCGCCGCGCGGGCCGACGATCTTTGCGGCGCCGTGCGAGGAAAACGGGATGCGCCAGCCGGCCGGCAGACTGACCGCGCCGCTACCATCGGGAAATCGGGTCGGCGTGAGCTGCGGAACAGATCCCGATCCTGCTCCCGAGCCGGCACTTGCAGAAGGCGCTGCTGGCGTGGACGCGCTGCGCCATGCGTCGCTCAGTGCGCGCAGCAGTATCGGCTCGGTTTTCGCGAAGCGGCTGGACTCGTCGTAGAGCACTGCTGCGGCCGGTTTGGTCCCGGGCGCCACCGAGACGATGGCCAGCCCGGCGATTCTCTTGTTGCCCTGCGTCTTCGCGGTGACGGTAAAGAAAGCACCGAAGTTCCGCCCGTCGCGGGACTGGAACACCTTGCCGACCGCAGGCGCCTCGCCGAAATGGGTGTGTACGTAGTGGAGCACCGCCGCCATCGCTGTCGGCGGTGTGTCCTGGTCCACCGCGCCGTAGACCACCTGCCCTCCGCCGGGGTTGTCGATGACTTTGAGGGAACTCTGCGCCCCGACGGCTTGCAACGAAGTAACCAGCCAGAGGACAGCGACCATTGGACTCACCAGCCCGGTCACGCGCGGTTGCGGCATAGATGCTCCGGTCGCAATAGGTTTGGCATCGTTTCGTGACGCGATGGCTTTAGAAAATCTTGCCGGGATTAAGTATGCCGTTGGGATCGATCGCCTGCTTGATCGTGCGCATCAGCGCGATTTCCTCCGCACTGCGCGACAAGTGCAGGAAGTCCCGTTTCAGCGAACCGATGCCGTGCTCGGCCGAGATCGAGCCTCGACGCCTCGAGACGAGCTCGTAGACGGCGCGCTCGATATCCAGCTCCGGCACCGAGTGGCCGGCCATGCAAACCGACACGTGCAGGTTCCCGTCCGCCACGTGGCCGAAGTACAGCGCTTTCAACGCCGGCCATCGATCCTCGAGCGTCGCGCTGATCTGTGCGGTCAGATCCCCGATGTCGCCGGTGGGCACACTCACGTCAAAACTCAACTGCGGCCAGTGCGCGCTGTGCTGCCATTCGCCCGGCGAATCGCGGATTGCCCACAGGTCGCTCGACTCGCGCTGCGACTGGGCGATGATCGCGTCCCTGACG
This sequence comes from Gammaproteobacteria bacterium, assembly GCA_003132025.1. GTDB lineage: Bacteria > Pseudomonadota > Gammaproteobacteria > Steroidobacterales > Steroidobacteraceae > FEN-1191. Next base: position 13,852 of record PKWJ01000050.1, on the reverse strand, counting down.
ATGCCCGCCTCCATCGCCGCGGCGATGATTTCCTCGTAGCGTCGTGGGTCCGCCTCGGGATCGAAGCCCATGGTTTCGATCAGCACGTAGGCGCCGAAGCCCAGCTCGAGCGGCAGCTTTCTGGCCAGCCCAATCGTGCCGAGCTCGTAGAATTGCGGCCACATGACTTCAAACGCGGTCAGTTGCGGTCCAAACCCGGCGCGCGCGCGCTGCAGCAGATCGATGACGCCGGCATAGTCGTCAAGCGCGCACAGGCCGGTGCAGATGGTGCGCGCCTTGGCGAACAGGCGCAGTACCACGGCGGTGATGATGCCGAGCGTGCCCTCCGATCCGATGAACAACTGCCTCAGGTCGTATCCGGTGTTGTTCTTGATGACCTTGGACAGCGCGCTGATGACGGTGCCATCGGCAAGCACCGCCTCCAGGCCCAACACCAATTCGCGCGCCATGCCGAAGCGCAGTACCCGATTACCACCGGCATTGGTCGACAGGTTGCCGCCGATCTGGCATGAGCCTCGCCCCCCAAGGTCCAATGGGAAGAAAAGGCCGGCGCCTTCAGCGGCCTTTTGCACCGCCTCCATGACGACGCCGGCCTCCACCGTCATGGTTGCCGAGGCGGTATCGATCTCCCTGATGGCGCGCATGCGCTCCATGCAGACCACAACGCAGGGGCGCACGGGCACGGCGCCACCGACCAGTCCCGTCATGCCGCCCTGCGGCTGGACCGCGATCTGTCGCTGGTTGCAATAGCGCAGAATCGCGGCCACTTGCAACGTGTCGCGCGGGTACGTGAGGGCCAGGATACCGACGGCCGGATCGCCTCGAACGCCAAAGTCGCTCGTATGGCGCAGGATGTTCTGTGCGTCCGGCGCGACCACGACATCGTTGCCCAGCAGTTCGGCCAGCTCGGAGATCACGTCGTGCTGTGCAACCATTATCTACGCCGGCGTCTCGCCGCTCACGGTGGTGCGATAGAGTTCGCGCCGATAGCCCTGGTAGTCGTTGTACGCCTGGTGGACGCAGAGACGGTTGTCCCATAGCGTCAGCATGTTGGGCTCCCAGCGCAGGCGGCAGGTGAACGCGGGCTGAGTCAGGTGCTCGGTCAGGAAGCGCAATATCGGCGCCGATTCCTCCGGCAGCATGTCCTCGATGCCAATGCCGTAGGAAGGATCGACATACAGCGCCTTTTCGCCGGTTACCGGGTGCGTGCGCACCATCGGATGAGTATTACCCCTGATTTTGCGCAGCAGGTCGTCCGACAGGCGCTCGGCATCGCGCGTGGCGGCGAGGCGCCCGATCGGGCTGTCGCCTACTTCGACGGCGTCGTGCACCGACTTGAGCACATCGCGCATCGAGAAGTGCACCTTCAGGCCCTCGATCATGCGGCGGTAGGTGTCGCTCAGCATGGCATACGCCAGCGCCGAGTTTGCCCAGGTGGTGTCGCCGCCGAACGGCGGTATCTCTATCGAATACAAAATGGTGATTGACGGCGGCTGTGGCAGGAACGGCGAGTCGGTGTGCCAGCCCTCGCCAAATACCATCCGGGAGCGATCGTCGGCCTGTTTGATGAGCGGGTGCACATTGCGGTGCCCCGGCAAGCCCTGGGTGTAGGCGTCTTCGGCGAACGGGCCGAAGCGCAGGCTGAAGGCTTCGTGTTCGCCGTGCGTCAGCTTCTGCTGCCGCAGATAGATCATCTTGTGCCGGAACAGCGCCTGACGCAGCTCCTGGAACTGTTCGTCCGTGACCTGTGCCGCGTCAACGCCGCAGATCTCGGCACCCATCGCCGCGGCGAGCGGCCGTGCTTCGATGTGCCAGTAGCTGGCCGCGTGGTTATCGAATTTTCCCGTGGGATGAAGTCGCATCGTGCCCCTACCAGCGCGAGCCGAGATGATGCATGTTTACTGCGAGCGCGCGGTCTTGGCCGCGGCCGTTTGCTCGTCGTAGGCCTTCCATGCCTGGTCGACGATATAGGCGTGAATCGATTCGGCTTCGGCGCGCGACAGCACATCGTCCCAGCGCGCCATGCCATTGGACGCCAGTGCACCGTTGAGCACGATGTCGTAGAACGCCTGGTGGATGCCGGCGCTCAAGGTGCGCAGGTCGGGCAGCACGCCGCGACCCAGTTGATGGCAGCGCGAGCAAAAACGATTGTAGAGCACCTCACCAGCGGCGATCTGAGCCGGCGTGCCCTCGTGTGGCGGCGGCGCGGGAAACACGATCGGCGCCAGGAGCGGCGGCTGCGGCACGGCACCGCCATCGAGTTTCAGGGCAATGATCCGGCCCTCGTTGTCCCGGTTGTAGGCCGCATAATTGGCCCGCAACGGGTAACCCACCATATTGCCGCCATAGCCGGCCATGACCGCCACATACTGGGTGCCCGCGATCCGATAAGTCATCGGCGCCGCCATCACTCCGGTGCCGAGCAGTACGTGTGCCAGCTGTTTGCCGCTGTCGGCGGCATAGACGTTCAGATACCCGGCGCCATCGCCCTGGAACACCAGTCCGCCGCCGGTGGACATCACACCGCCATCCCAGTTACTGAGGCTGGGTACCTGCCATGCGATGCGTTGATGGATCGGATCCCAGGCACGCAGCGAGCCGCGGCTCTTGGCGGCCGGGAAACCCTGATCCAGCCGCGCCAGCGTCGGCAATGGTCCGTACAGGCTGGCGAGCGCTGCGGGATCGTAATCCTCAGGCGGAAACGCCGGCACCGTGAAGAAGCCTTCGATCATGCCGGCACGCAGCCTGGTGGAATCGAAATACACCATCGGCCATTCCAGGGTCGGGATGTAGGTCAGCCTGGTCTGAAGGTCATACGACATCGGCTGCCAGCTGTGCGCGCCGGCATTGGCCGGAAACAGCAGCTTGGCGCCTTTCTGGTAGTCGGCCTGCGCCGCGACGATCGGCCGCCCGCTCTTCGGATCGATGCCGTTGGCCCAATTCACGTAGGTGAAGTTGTTGGCCGACAGCAGCTGGCCGGTGGCGCGATCGAGCACGTAGTAATAGCCGTTCTTCGAGGCCTGCATCAGCACCTTGCGCGGCCCATGCCCTAGGTCGAGGTCAGCCAGAATCATCTTCTGCGTGCTGTCGAAATCCCAGCGATCACCCGGAGTGGTCTGGTAATACCAGGCGAGCTGACCGCTGTCCGCGTGGATCGCCACTATGGCGGCGGTATACAGATCGTCGCCGCCCTTGCGACCGTCGAACTTGATGTTATAGGGCGCGCCGTTGGCGGTTCCGATGTAGAGCAGTTTCAGTTCCGGGTCATAGCTGATGCCATCCCATACGGTGCCCCCGCCGCCGGCTTCCCATTGGTGACGAGGGTCCCAGCTCTTCACCGCATCGACCAGATGCGGCTGATCCTGGGGACCCTGCTTCGGATCGCGAGGTACGGTGTAGAAACGCCAGCGAAATGCGCCGCTCTCCAGGTCATACGCGGCCACATAGCCGCGGGCGCCGTCGAAATCGGCACCGGCACTGCCCACGATGATCAGGTCGCCGGCGATTACCGGTGCGGCCGACAGCGTGTAGGGCGTCTTCGGACCGCGGGCCGGCAGCGTATCGACTTTCCACAGCCGCTTGCCGGTCGCCGCGTCGAGCGCGTGCAGATAGCCGTCGAGCGCGCCGACGTAGACGCGGCCGTTCCAGACGGCAACACCGCGGTTGATAGCGTCGCAGCAGGCGTAACGGCCCCACTGGCCGTCGACCTGCGGATCGTAGGTCCACAGTTCGCGGCCGGTGGCGGCATCGAGCACGTACACATGGCCGAAATTTCCGACCGCGTACATCACCCCGTCGATCACGATCGGGGTCGCCTCCAGGCCGCGATGCGATCCCAGGTGGTACTCCCAGGCGAATCCCAGCCGCGAGACATTGTCAGCATTGATGTCGGCGAGCGGCGAGTAGTAGGCACCGCTCGCGTCCCGACCCGAGGTGAACCACTGGTCGGGCTCGTTCGCCGCCCCCGCCAGGCGCGCGGCATCGAGTGCACCGGCGCGGGGCGCGACCGGTGCGGCCGTGGCCGCAGTCGGGTGGCTGCCGCAGGCGCTCAGCCCCATTGCGATCGCCGCGACCGTGACCGCTGTGGCTACGATCGACAGTCGCTGAATCGGCCGCCGCCATCGGTGCATTGCAGTCCCCAAACTCACTGCGAGCGAATTGTGTGCAGTGGAATCAAATTTCAGCGCGGGTTTCCAATGTCAGCAGCTCTTCGAAGAACCCGCCGATCATCTTAACCCGGTCGACGAAGTGAATCTCCAGTATCCAGTGACGCGCCAGTCCATGCTCGTCCGGCTCACGTAGCCGCTGATCATTACCGTGCCGGATTGAAAAGCGACTCGCGTCGGCGTGTGAGACCTCGTGCGGAAAGTGACCGATCAGATGTCCGGCTGTGGGTGCGCCGAACTCCCAGCCGGCGGGCGCCGCAAGACCGGCTACGAAGTCGTACATCTGCCCGGCGCGAAGGTCAGGAGTCAGCCGGTACAGCTCCTTGCCGCGCTGAAACGCGGCCGCGATGTCGCCGACCAGGCGATGCTTACCGGGATCTGCGCCAAGCACGTAGGTACGTCCAAAATCCGCCTCCCACTCGTCGAATACCGGTCCGAAGTCCAGGTAGACGATGTCGTCGTCGGCGATCCTGCGATCGGCCGCGGGATCGTGATAGGTCAGCACGCTATTGGGCCCGGCGCGCGCGATGCGCTTGTGCCAGTGACGGCGCACGCCAAATCGCGNNCGACGACCTCGTCGAACAGCGCCTCGGCTTTGTTCTGCGCCGCAATCAGCGAGCGCGAGATTGAATCCATGTTTCCTGCCCTATCATCGGCGGCGACGGCGCCCCGAAATTCTATCGTGAAGCGCCTGTTCGAGGGCATTATCCTGCCAGCGAACCGCAGAATCGATCGGAGGCTCACATGACTGACGCCCGGCATAGCAGCGCCTTGATCCTGGGCGTCGGCTCCGCGCGCGGCCTCGGCGCCTCCGCCGCACGCGCGTTTGCGAGCGCGGGTTACCGCGTGGTGATCGCGGGACGCGATCCGGAGAAACTGGATCAAACCGCCCGTAGCATCGCCGCGCTCGGTGCGACACCGCAGGTGGAGATCGGCGATGTAACCTGCGGCCAGGATGTGGCGCGCTTCGTGGCGCGCGCCGAGGCCCTCGCGCCGCTGAGCCTCGCGGTCCACAATGCCGGGGGAAACCGCCCTTCTCCGTTCCTGCAGATCGACCCGAAGGTATTCGAAGAGCACTGGCGCGCTCACGCCTTCGGTGCATTTCTGCTGGCGCAGGCAGCGCTGCCGCGAATGCTCGAGCGGCAAGCCGGTACACTCATCTTTACCGGGGCGACGGCCAGTCTGCGCGGTCGCGCCAATTTCGCCTCCTTCGCGGCAGCCAAGGCCGCGCTGCGCATGATCGCGCAGAGCCTGGCGCGCGAATTCGGCCCCGGGGGTATTCACGTGGCGCATGTGATCGTCGATGGCGTGATCGACGGTGATCGCGCCCGGGGGTTCATCGCCAATGCCGATGAGCGCTTCGGCTCGGACGGCATGCTGCATCCTGACCGGATCGCTGAAGCCTACCTGATGCTGCACCGGCAACAGCGCAGCGCCTGGACGCAGGAACTCGACCTTCGCCCGTGGTCGGAAGGCTTCTAGGGCGCGCTAAGCAGCTGCGCCCGCGCCACCGCCGTGCGCGTATCGGGCCGATATTCCCAGCTGTGGCTGTGCAGACGCTGCAGCAGCGCGCGCACGAAGCGATCCTGGCGACGCCTGGCGTCGGGCACGGCAATGCCGTGGTTCAGAATAGCGAAATACACCACCCCGCGATCGCTGGTCGGGATGGCGCCGATCAGGGCACTGGCGCCATAGTCGCCGAAAGTGCCTGTTTTGCCGACGACGCGGCCGACTTCATCGGATGCGTTCAATCGGTCATGTAGCGTACCCGCATCCACCCCGGCGACCGGCAGGATGTCGTACAGCCGGTGTCCAGTGAGCGCGAGTTCCTGCTCCAGCGCGCGCAGCAGCTTGACCGCCGCGCGTGGGCTCAGGCGATTGCCAGGATCGGTGCCGGCCCCGTCGCCAAGAGTGACCTCGGAGCGCATCTCGGCCGGTAACACACTGCGCGCCACCCTCTCGACCGCTGACGCGCCACCGGCCGCATCGGCCAATGGTTTGAAGATGTTGTTGGAATAGTCGTTCAGCGATTTCGCCAGCGCCAGCAGCGGCTGCGACTGGTGCACGATCAGGATGCGTGCGACCGGCGGTGCGGCGCCGGGTGCCGCATCGCTGATGCGGTTCGCAAACTGGATGGTGGGCAGCGTCACGGAGGAGCTACCCGAGGTGGCAGCGTCCGCATCGTGCAGCTCCCGCACGGCAGCCCAAGCCGCGGCTGGCGCCATGCCGGACATCGCCTGGCGCAATCGCCCGGCGTCCGGATCGCTTTGCCAGTCGAAGGTCAGTGAGCCGCGCGCACGCAGTGTGCCCGTGACCCGCTGCACGCCCAGCGCGTTCAGTCGTTCCACGACCAGCAGCGCATTCTCATCGACGAAGTACGGATCGCCCTCGCTCGCGACCACCAGGTCGCCATCGAGCGTGCCGTCGTGCAAACGGCCGCTGGCTTCAAAGCTGGTGACGAAGCGATGTTCGGGACCAAACTTGCGCAGCAGCGCCAGCGTGGTCGGGACCTTGGAGACTGAAGCCGGATGCACCGGCAGGTCGGCGGCCTGTGCCAGCAGGACGGTGCCATCCCCAGCCTCGACGTACACACCCTGCGTGGCCCCCAGGAGCGAGCGCGCGGCTGAGCCCAGCCCACTCAGTTCGGCACCGGTGGCAACAGTGGCGCCTAGCAATCCCAGGACCGGTATTAGAGATGCACGCAAGAGCTAAGTCATTACGTGAATCGACGCCGGCTTGCAAGGGCAGGCCCGCAGCGCGCCGGCCGGCGCGGTCAATGGCGCTTGAAGTATTGCACCGCGCGCTCGTGTTTGAGCGCCGCCTCGCGTGACGGAAAGGTGCCCAGGTTGCGCCGCCGGCCTGTCTTTCGATCCTTGTTGGCGGAATACAGCCGGTACGAGCCGGTCGACAATTTACGAATCATAAAAATCCCTCCGCGCTGAAAAAGCCTGCTGCCAGACGGCGGCCGTGCGCGACCACCGGCGTTTGCAGTGCGGATTTTCGCCTCGGGTGAACCGCGTTTCTGTCGGTCTCACGGAGACATCGACGTGGGCGCGATACTACCGCCCTCGCACCGACACCGATGGCGCAGCATGCAGCCTTGCGGCAGGATCGGTGCAGGTTGCCAGGAGAGTGAATTGGACTTCGACATCATCATCGTCGGCGCTGGCATGGCGGGACTCACCGCCGGGCGCATCCTGGCGAACTCCGGCCAGCGCATCGCCATCATCGAGGCGCGTCATCGGGTCGGCGGACGTATATTCACCACGCACGCGAGCGACGGTGCCGGCAGGCCGGACATGCCGGTCGAGCTGGGCGCGGAATTCGTGCATGGACTTCCGCCGGAAACCTGGAGCCTGCTGCGAGAGGCTGAGCTTGCCACCTATGAGATCGACGGTGTCGAGCTGTGTACGAGCGGCGGCCCGCTACAGGTCCACCAGCACAGCGGTGCCGGCATCTCAGTGCTGGAGCACATGCTGGCATTTGAAGCGACCCTGCCACCTGATGGCGATCTGACGTTCGCCCAGTACCTCGGACGCGTCGCGATCGATCAGGCGGCACGCACGCGAGCCGTGGAGTACGTCGAAGGATTCAACGCAGCGGACAGTGCAGTCATCGGCGTCAAGGCGCTGGCGATGCAGCAACGAGCCGAGGACCAGATCGATAGCGACCGGCTGTTTCACGTGCGACAAGGCTACGACGCCCTACCCAGGTTCCTGGCGCGACAGGTTGAAGCCGCCGGTGGGACCATCCTGCTCGGCAGCATGGCGCAGCGGATCGGTTGGCGGCGCGGTGCCGTGACCGTCAGCGGAGCACACGAGCGCGGCGATGCGTTCGCCCTGGCAGCGAAGCAAGCGCTGGTCTGCGTACCCCTCGGCGTACTGCAGGCGCAGGCCATCGAATTTGCGCCGGCCCCGGGCAGGATCCTGGCTCAAGCGCGGCGGCTGGTGATGGGCACTGTGATGCGCATGACCCTGGTGTTTCGGGCACGCTTCTGGGCCGGCGCTGATTTGCCCAATGTACCCGCGGGCGTGCAGGCTGGATTGGACCGACTCAGTTTCCTTTTCACCCACGGTGCATTGCCGCCAACGTGGTGGACGCCGATGCCGGACACCGCCGCCATGATCACCGCCTGGGTGGCAGGGCCCAAGGTAGCGTTGATCGAAAGCGCGCCCGCGACTCCGGCAAAACCCGACGCGCTGTTGCAGCGCTGCCTGGGTACGCTCGCCAACGCCTTTGGGTTGTCGACCACCAGCCTGGAGCAGTTGCTGCTGAGCTGGCACTGCCATGACTGGCAGGCTGACCTGTTGGCGCGGGGTGCCTATAGCTACGTCCCCGCGGGAGCCATCGATGCCTCGGCGCAGCTGACGGAGCCGGTTGAGGACACGCTGTATTTTGCCGGCGAGCATACCGATACCACCGGGCACTGGGGCACGGTGCACGCCGCCGTTCGCAGCGGCCTGCGCGTAGCGGCGCAGCTACAGGGTGGTACGCGCTAGGCCGGCGTTGCCTTCCTCAATCTCCAGATCCTCGACGATGGCCCGCACCTCCGCGATGGCGCCGGCGTCGCGCCTGGCCTGGTTCAAGTCGTCAACCGACCCGACCACTCCGGACAGGTGAACAACTCCGCCGTGCTCGGCAGTCACTTCGATGTGAGCGGAATAGAGACGCTCATCGCCCGCCAGAGCGTCCTTGACGCGGGCGGCCAATTGCGGGTCGCCCTGGCGGTCCGCGTTGGCTTCCGGCGATGTGGCGGAACAGCCGTAGAGGCAAAGCACCGCACCAAACACCGCGACGCCTCGGACCAGGGGACCGACTGACCGAATATCCATCTACTGCCCTTCCTGCTGCCCGACGCTAAACCCAGATCCGGATCGAATGGTATGCCGTCGCGCAGTAAACTAATTCGCTTCAGCCTGTAGGCGGACACCGATTGCGCCACCGATTTCTTACAGGCGTGGTGCGGGCAGGGCTTTTTCTTATGATGTCTAACCCTTGATGGTGCATCTGCGTCGCGCGCAGTATCGTTCCATGCCATGGCGCAATGGCACGGGCGTCACCCTGGAGATTGCGCGCGAGCCGGGCGTCGGCAACGACTTCGAGTGGCGCCTGAGCCTCGCCACGGTCGCGAGTAGCGGGCCATTTTCCAACTACGCCGGATATGCACGTTCAGTTACCCTGATCGCAGGTGAAGGCTTTCAGCTCGGCATCGGCGATCAGGAGCCGGTGATCCTGGACCGTCTCGCAGCGACCGCGTTGTTCCCCGGAAATGCTCCCACGCACTGCACGCTGGTGAATGGCCCTGCCACCGACTTGAGCCTCATGGTTCGCGAGCCGGGCGCGATCATCTCGGTTAGCCGGATTCAGGGCGTCGCGCCAGTTACTGTCCCGCTCGAAGCCGAGGCGCTCAAGGCCATTTTCTGCCTTCGCGATGGCACCCGGTTGGCGGCTCCGGCGCAGGCCGAATTAGAACTTGCGCTGCACGATACGGTGCTTCTGGCGCGGCAGCTCACCAGTGTGTCGCTTAGCCCACCTGGGGAGCCGCCGGCCGACCTGTTGCTCCTCACGTGGAAGGACGCGAGCAGGGGCCGATCGCCAGACCAGGCTTGACAGTGAAGAAAGTAGGCATCATCAGCCGCGAGGCTGTTCTGGGAGGAATGCCCTCTCCCGATCTACCCGGCCCGCACTCTGCGGATGAAACCATCGATGGGCAAGCGCTTGCGACTAGCGCCGCGCGCCGCAGCAGCTCCGCAGCGCCAGCGCGCCGCGAAGCCGCGTGCAACACACCGCCAATCAGGGCTTGAGCTGAGCGCGAATCTCGCCCGGCGGATGCGCCGCGCTATGGACATTCACATACAGGTTGCCCGCCTTGAAGCTCGCGTACTGGTCATCGGTGAGCTTCGAGCCCGCCGGTACCATCCATGTGCCATCCGCACCCTTGGTCAGCGTTATGATGGGCGGCCCGGCCGCACCCGGCGCACCCAGGTGAATGTGCGCTACGGTGCCGTCGATCCCAGTAGTCTTGATGGTGCCGCTGACAGATTTGTCCGCCGCAATGACGATGGTACCTGTCCCCGTCGCTGACGAAGTCACCGGAGGGGTCTCTTCCGCTCCGATCAATTTCACTTTGACGTCGGTTGCCGAGGCCGAGCCGACCATGACGGCAAGCGCTGCCGCGACGATCAGCGCACGGTTACGCTGGGTCCTGAATAATGCATTCATAGTTCACTCCTGCTTGCGATCGCATTTCTAGAAAATTCACGGCGTCTGCACGGCAGATCATGCTGGCAGTTTTGTCTAGAGCGCAAGCCAGACATCAATCCCGCCATGCTTGGTGCAGGCACGACTGCGATCGCTGGTTGTGGTGAAAAAGCCGTCGTGGCAGCGGGCCGATGCGTGTGGATGGTCGTGACGATACTGGGCGACCGGATCGGGCTTGGCATTGTCGTGGTGGTCCTCGGGCCGCGCGGCAGTGTGATTGTCGCCATGATCGGGAGGCATCTGGGCGTGTTGATCGTCAGGGCGGTCCTGTGCACGCACGGTCGATGGGGCCACAGCGGTCAATGCGAGCGCGAACACTGCAAGAACAAACGCCGGTAGAAGGTGCTGACGCATGGTGATGTCCTCGACTGATTGGGGCGGCGGATGCTATCACCGCGCACTGATCGGCACGAGCAGAGCAATCCTACACGCCATTGTCGTGCAGCTGAGTGCACCAAAGTCGATACAAAGTTGTATCCGGACCGGCACCGGCCAGACGTGCCACTCGGCTGACGTCCCTATCAGAAAACAGTTGTAGAGCGAACTATAGAAATGCATCGTATATGAGTGATAACACAGATCTTTTCATTGCACGTGATCGCAACCTCGGCAAGCTACTAAATCGAATCGATCTTCGGCGCGGTTCCATGTAGATTGCGGCTACCGAGAATTAGAAGAATTGCGCGGGAACAATACGTGACAGTCATTGAATCCTATCCGACGGCGGTCGTGATGTGCGTTGTCACGATGCTGTGCTGGGGCTCGTGGGCCAACACGCAAAAACTTGCCAGCCGGGAGTGGCGCTTCCAGCTGTTCTATTGGGACTACGCGATCGGCGTGTTTCTGCTGGCGCTGGTGCTGGCCTTTACGCTCGGCAGCAACGGCACTGGCGGGCGCAGTTTTCTCGCCGACTTGCACCAGGCCAGTGGCCAATGGCTGTTCTGGTCCTTTCTCGGCGGCGTCATTTTCAATCTGTCGAATATCCTGCTGGTGGTTGCGATCGATATCGCGGGCCTGGCAGTGGCGTTTCCTGTGGGCGTCGGGCTGGCCATGTGCATTGGTGTCGTCACGACGTTTCTCGCCACCCGACAGGGCAATGCCCCGATGCTGGCGCTCGGAGTCGCGGCCATCCTGATCGCAATCATTCTCGACGCGCTGGCCTATAAGCGCCTGGCATCAGGCCGGGAGCACCCGCCGGTCAAAGGTATCGTCATCTCGGTGGCGGCCGGTCTGCTGATGGGCTGGTTCTATAGCTTCGTCGCCCAGTCGATGGGCCGGATCGATCCTGTCACGAAAGTCCTCGAGGCCGGGAAGCTCAGTCCCTACACCGCGATTGTTCTTTTCAGCGCGGGCGTGCTGCTGTCGAATTTCCTCTGGAACAGCGCCATGATGATCAGGCCCTTCACCGGTCCGCCCGTGCCCTTTGGGGATTATTTTACGAAGGGCAATTTCAGGCTGCATATGGTCGGCATTCTCGGCGGCGTCATCTGGAATGTCGGCATGTCGTTCAACATTATCGCCAGCACGGTGGCCGGGGCGGCACTGTCCTATGGCCTGGGTCAGGGCGCCACGATGATCGGTGCGCTGTGGGGCGTATTCGTCTGGAAGGAATTTCACGGCGCCCCTCGAGGCACGAACAAGCTCCTCGGCGCGATGTTTTTATTCTATCTGGCGGGGCTTGCAATCCTGATCGCATCAAAACGATGAAACCACAGCGCATCGTCATCGTCGGCAGCTCCGGCACCGACATGATCATCAAGCTCGACCGTATCCCGCGGCCGGGTGAGACCTTGCTCGGCGGTGAGTTCCACATCACCGGCGGAGGCAAGGGCGCCAATCAGGCGGTCAGCGCCGCCCGCGCCGGGGGCAACGTGGCATTCGTTGCCCGCCTGGGCCAGGACGAATTCGGCGACCAAGCCATAACGGCGTTCGTCAAGGAGCGAGTAAACGTCGATCACATCTACCGCGATCGCAAGGCTTCAACCGGCGTCGCGCTGATCTTCGTGGACAAGCATGGCGAAAACAGCATTGGTGTAGCCCCGGGCGCCAATGGCAGGCTGTCACCCGCAGATTTGAAGAAAGCCCGGAAGATATTTACCGGTGCCGGCGTGATGGTGGTGCAACTGGAGATACCGCTGGAGACTGTGCAGACCGCCGCCCTGCTCGCGGCCAAATCCGGCGCGCGCGTGATTCTCAATCCCGCGCCCGCCCGGGCGTTGCCGGATGACCTTCTACGTCACGTCTCGATCCTCACGCCGAATGAAACCGAAGCCGAACTGCTGACCGGCATCAAGGTCGATAGCGACTCCGCCGCCGCGAAGGCCGCGTCCGTGCTGCGTGCGCGGGGCGTGCAGACCGTCATTCTGACGCTCGGCGCGCGCGGTGCGCTGGTCGCGACCAGCGATAGCGCGCAGATCGTGCCCGGATTCAAAGTGACGGCAGTTGACACCACCGGCGCCGGTGATGTCTTCAACGGCGCTCTCGCAGTCGCGCTGGCCGAGGGGCAACCGCTGATCGACGCGGTGCGATTCGCCAATGCCGCCGCCGCCATTTCCGTGACGCGATTGGGCGCACAGCCTTCATGCCCTTCCCGCCGCGAAGTCCAGAAGGTACTGAAGTCGGTCTGACACGCAGAAAACTGCGCAAGTCCCGGGTGACTCTTCGCGTACGAAGGCACTCTACGTTGGCGATCAAACGGGCGGCGGGTTACGCTCGGCGAATTGCCGCTGATGCCAATACGGATATGCGGGCGTCACCTCGCTGGCGGCATTCAGTCGTTGCATCTGACCTGCGGTCAAATTCCAGCCGGTGGCCCCTAGATTCTGCTTCAACTGCTCTTCGTTTCTGGCACCGATGATCACCGTACATACCGTCGGGCGTTGAAGCAGCCAGTTCAAGGCAATCTGTGGCACGCTCTTTCCCGTCTCCGCGGCAATCTGGTCGATCGCGTCGACGACTCGATAGAGATAATCCTCGTCTATCGGCGGTCCGATTTTGGCTGTCTTTGGCAGACGGCTGATCTGCGGTAACGGCTGCCCGCGACGGATCTTGCCAGTCAGGCGACCCCAGCCAAGCGGACTCCACACGACGGCCCCCACGCCCTGATCCAGGGCCAGAGGCATCAACTCCCACTCGTAGTCCCGGCCAACCAGGGAGTAAAACGTCTGATTGGCGACATAGCGCGGATATCCGTAGCGGTCGGCCGTCGCCAGTGACTTCATCAGATGCCAGCCAGAAAAGTTGGAGACGCCCACATAGCGGATTTTCCCCGCACGTACGAGAACATCCAGCGTTGAGAGCACCTCCTCCGTCGGCGTTCGGGCGTCGAATCCATGCAATTGGAACAGGTCGATGTAGTCCGTTCCGAGTCGTATCAGGGATCTTTCTACCGCCTGGAGCAGATGATAGCGCGACGAGCCCACGTC
>PKWJ01000001.1 GCA_003132025.1 Gammaproteobacteria bacterium | reverse complement strand
TCGCACTGGTGCTCGCTGAGCATCGAGTCCAGCACGCGTCCGGCGGGCGCGAGGAATTCATCATTGTCGACTTTCCGGGCGTCCCACTGACGGTTGGTGACTTCAAACACCGCGCCCAGGAGGTTCGAGAGCGTCTCATCGGGACCAAAGACGCGAAAGTTACGCTGCTCCTGATTAAGCTTGGCCACGTCACGCAGGAAACCACCGAGCACCAGCGTATCCTGGCCATCCACGGCACCCGGCGAAGGCACTTTCACCGCGTGGGCCTGAAAATCCGGCATGCGCAGGTCGCGCAGCAGAATACCGCCGTTGGCGTGGGGATTGGCGCCCATACGCCGCTCTCCTTTGGGCGCGAGCTCGGCCAGTTCCGCCATGAGCCGACCATTCTGATCGAACAGCTCTTCCGCCTTGTAGCTCTTCATCCAGTTCTCGAGCTGCTGCACATGCTCGGGATGTTCAGGATCCACCAGCAGCGGCACCTGATGTGCCCTGAACGTGCCCTCCACCTGCAGGCCATCGACGACCTTCGGTCCCGTCCACCCCTTGGGTGATCGCAGCACAATCATTGGCCAGCGCGGTCGCGTGGTATCGTTGTGGCTGCGCGCATTGTTTTGAATGCGCCGGATCTCCTCGATGGCCTGTTCCAGGGCACCGGCCATCAGTTGATGCATCGCTTCCGGCTCGTCGCCCTCCACAAAGTGAGGTGTCCAGCCGCAGCCGCGAATAAATTGCTCCAATTCCTCGTGCTCGACGCGGGCGAGCACGGTCGGGTTGCTGATTTTGTAGCCGTTCAAATGCAGGATCGGCAACACGGCGCCGTCGGTGATCGGGTTCAGAAGTTTGTTCGATTGCCATGCTGTCGCCAACGGGCCCGTTTCCGCTTCGCCATCGCCGACTACGCAGGCGACGATCAGCTCGGGATTGTCGAACGCGGCCCCGAAGCCATGGCTGAGTGAATATCCCAGCTCGCCCCCTTCGTGAATCGATCCCGGAGTCGTCGGCGCGACGTGGCTGGAAATGCCGCCGGGAAACGAGAATTGCGTGAACAGCTTCTTGAGCCCGGCTTCGTCCTGAGTGACATTTGGGTACACCTCGCTCCAGGTGCCCTCGAGGTAGACGTTGCCGACAATGGCCGGGCCGCCGTGGCCGGGACCGGCGATGTAGAACATGTCCAGGTCATATTTCTTGATCACCCGGTTCAAATGCACATAGATGAAGTTCTGGCCCGGCGTCGTACCCCAATGCCCGACCACCAGTGGCTTGACGTCGGACAGGCGCAGCGGACGCTTCAGCAGCGGATTGTCGTAAAGATAGATCTGACCCACCGACACGTAGTTTGCTGCACGCCAATACGCGTTCATCCTGTCGAGGAGTTCGGGCGTGAGGGTGTCGGTTTTCATGAATTAGATCTCCTGGTGTTCCAGCGCCTGCACTTCTGCGAGGCGGCGGCGATGTCGTGGAGCGCCGCTGAAGTGCGAGCTCAGAAAGGTCTCAATCAATTCCAATGCCAGGGCGGTGCCAATCACCTTGCCTCCCAGACAAACCACATTCATGTCGTCATCCTCGACGCCTTGGCGAGCGGAGAACACGTCATGGATGAGCCCGGCCCGCACGCCGCGGACTTTGTTCGCGGCGATGGACGCGCCCACGCCGCTGCCGCACAGCGCCACTCCGCGCTCGATCTGCCCGGCGGCAATCGCCCTCGACAAGGGGCCTACGAAGTCGGGATAGTCATCTGCTGGATTCAAATGGTAGGCGCCGAAGTCGATGACCTCGTACCCCGAGTCGCGCAACCATTGCGCTACCTCACCCTTCAACACAAATCCGCCGTGGTCCGCGGCAATTCCGACGCGCCTTATGGCGTCCGACGCCGCCCCTGCGGCGCACACCGCGTTACTCTCTCTTCGAGGTTCCGGTGCGTTCACGGAGGCGTGGACTCAAACCGACTGCGGGCAACACTCATTGGGGCGCTATTCCAACGCGGTCAGGGATGGTTCAGTTTGTCTTGAAACAGCATTGACGATGGCTCCGAAATCAGTCGCCCTCAGGCTGGCGCCGCCGATCAACGCGCCGCCTACTTCCGGTACCGCGAGGATCTCGCGCGCGTTGGACGGCTTGACCGACCCGCCATAGAGGATGCGCACCTCTCTGCCTGCCGCGCCTAAACGCATCACAAGGCAATGACGAATATGCGCGTGCACTTCCGCGATCTGCTCCGAGGTCGGCGTGTGGCCGGTTCCAATCGCCCAGAGCGGCTCATAGGCCACCGCGTTGGCGGACAAGGTCATCCCGTCGGGCACGCTGCCCGCGATCTGATCGCCGCACACAGACAAAGCCTTGCCGTCCATCCGCTGCGATTTGGTCTCGCCGATGCAGATGACAGCCAGGAGTCCAGCGCGGCGCGCGGCGCTCGCCTTGGCCGCCACCATGGCATCGGTCTCGCCGTGATGTTGCCGACGTTCCGAATGTCCCACGATCACCGCGCAGGCACCTGCATCTTTGAGCATCTCCGCGCTGATATCTCCCGTGAACGCGCCGGCCGTTTCACTGTGGCAGTTCTCCCCGCCGATACCGATGCGCCCCGCGGCACACTGCACTGCGCGCGCAATGAGCGTCGAGGGGGTGCAGATTAAGATGTCAGCGAGCGGCCGCGTGGCCTTCACCGACGCTGCAATGGCCTCGATCTCGCCAAGCTGCGCTGCCAGCCCGTTCATCTTCCAGTTTCCGGCGATCAAAGGCGGCACATTCAACTCACTCCGGGCGCACGCGACGGGAACTTTTTAAAGCGACAACACTTGGGTAAACGCTGAAACGAGCGTCTCTGCTCGCGATCATGGATCGGATATTATTTCTACGCGCCCGGCCAGCATGACGTCCGTTCGGTGGCGCACAGACGCGTGCCTAACGCGACCCGCGTTGATTCGAGCGCACCACCAATAGCCCGCGCCAAGCGGCACGGAGCCGGGCCCGCTGGTGAAATGTCGCCTTCCAAAACCTAAAACGCACTTGTTAGACGGCACAGCAGGCAGCACTTGGTCGCCAGGCGAGTGTCCAATTTGGTGCGTAGACAAAAGCAATAAAAACCTCCACCGAGAGTGTGCCAGCGCACAGAGCGCCGACCCGACGACGCCCCTAGTGACACTAGGGCCACATGGCTTCACGAGTGGTGCCCGTGGCCACTGGTGCGGCAGCTTCCCGACCCGCGGCACTGGCCGCGTAGCTGTTGACCGGGTCTGTGGTCAGGTAGCTGATGGTATTGGCAAACGGAGAGTCAAGATGGCTCATGCTTACTGGAACGACTGGTATTTCAGCTGGGGCTGGTTTCTTTGGTTCGGTATCGTGTTTCTCCTGTTTTCGAGCCTCGGCAACTGGGGCTATACCTACCGGGCGCACCAGAAATACGACAAGCCACCACGCAAGGAGGCATTCGATATTCTCGACGCCAGGTACGCTAAAGGCGAGCTAAGCCACGAAGAATATGGCCGGATGAAATCCGAGATTGCCAAGGAATAGCGAAACGGCGCTGGGCCAGGCGTCCAAGGCTCAGGTGCTACGACGTTGAGCCCAGGTGGCGCTGGCGCACTACCGCCCTGGCGATCATGAGTTCCTCGTCGGTGTGGATGACTCGCACCTTGACACGACCGGCATCGGGCGAAATCAGCATTGCGCTGTTCGCATTGCGCTTCGGATCGACCTCGATGCCAAGAAAACCGAGTCCGTCGCAGATGCGCTCGCGGACGAGTGGCGCGTTTTCGCCAATGCCTCCGGCGAACACCAATGTATCGACCCCGCCCAATGCCGCAGCGAATGCGCCGATCCACTTCTTTGCCTGATAACAAAACAGCGCCACGGCTTCGGCCGCCCGCACATCAGCGGCTTCCTGTGCCAGCAGATCACGCACGTCGGAGCTGATCTCTGATACGCCAAGCAGGCCGGACTCGTGGTTCGCCATTCGGTCAAACTGAGCTGCATTCATGTGCTCGGTGCGCGCGAGGAAACTGACTAACCCCGGGTCCAGATCGCCCGAGCGGGTGCTCATGGGCAATCCGGAGGCCGGGGTGAAGCCCATGCTGGTGTCGATGCTTTTACCATCGCGCACGGCCGCCATGCTCGCTCCGTTGCCCAGATGCGCGAGGATCGCGCGTCCAGTGGTTGCCGCGGAATCGCCTAGGTGCGCGAGTTCCTCAATCAGATAGGAGTAGGACAAGCCGTGGAAGCCATACCGGTGAACGCCCTTCGCATCGAAGCGCCGCGGAATGGGAAGCAGCTTAGCGACGCGCGGCATGCTGAGGTGAAATGTCGTGTCGAAGCAGACCAACTGGGAGAGCTTCGGATGCCGCTGCCGGAACGCTTCGATGAGCTCGATCTCGCGCGGCAGATGATCCGGGTCGTAGGCCGTGATGCGATGCAGCTCATCCAATAACTCCGACGTGACAGGCGCAGGCTCGGCGTGTTGCATACCATGGACCACGCGGTGTCCCACGGCACCGACCGACTGGAAATCAGGCTGCTTCTCGAGCCAGTCGATCAAAACGCTTGCCGCTGAATGGTGATTGCCGGCAGGCACTATGTTGCGCTGCGGCGCGTTGCCGGTTGAATCATGGAACGTCAGCGTTGTCCCACTCAGGCCGATACGTTCCAACATTCCGTGGAGCTTTCGCGTCAGCGGTTCTCCCGTCTGGTACAGCGCGAACTTGATGCTGGACGAGCCACCATTTATCGTCAGGATACCCGATTTAGCAGCTTGCATGGACGAACAGCCTGGTTGGTCTGCAAGGTCTAGACAAGCGGCACCTGCTTGTCACTCGCCGTATAGCGCGAATGTCGACAGCTTTTCGCGTGTCGTGTCGTAACTCGTGTGAAGAATGCTTCGAATCCCCAGACCGTTAGCGACCTCGACGAACATCGGGGTGTTTTCAATGTAGAGGACCTGCCGAGCTTGGACCTGTGCAAGGTCCAGCGCCAGCCGAAAGATCTCCGCGTCGGGCTTGCGGACATGGACGAAGCAAGAGGAAACAAAGAAGTCCACAAACCTGTTCAGCTTGAAGTTGCGAATCCGGTATGCGTTGAGCTCGCGCGCCTCGTTGCTGACCACGGCTATCTTCAGCCGGTGCTGGCTTTTGAGCTCAGCCATCAGCTCGATCATCTGGGGATATGGCCTGGATTGCGCGAACATGAATCGCCGAAACTGAGCGCGCGTGAACGCTCGCCTTTGGTAGAAGACCAGCTGGCCCAGGTATTCTTCCAGTGTGAGTCTCCCCTCCTCGTAGGTGTCACACATCAGCAGATGGCGCTCCTCCATCTCGGCCCACCTGAGTTTGAAAGTCCTTGCTGCCCGTTTTCGGGCGTGATGATCCCAGCCGTCGGTGAGCAGGACACCGCCGATATCCACGAACAGGCAGGCGATGGGCGATACCCTCCTCATTGATCACCGATCTGCCGAGGCCGGAAGTTCTGGCAAGTCTCCGCTGCTCATGCTCGCCTCACGTGTGACATTCACGTCTTCTCCGACCGCACGCTTGTGGGGTTATGCCAGCCGCCGTCGGCCGCGATCAGCGAATCAGCCTCTTTGGGGCCCCAGCTGCCGCGGCGGTAATGACAGGCCCGATGGTGGTTCTTGAGCACTGGCTCGACCGCCGCCCAGGCAGCCTCCACCGCGTCCTCGCGGGTGAATAGCGCTCCGTTGCCGACAAGAGCATCGCCCAACAGTCGCTCATAAGGCGCCTCTTCACCCGGCTGTTCATCGATCAGGTAGAGCTCTCGCTGCTCGCCAACAAATTCCTGGCCCGCCCGCTTGACACGAGCGGCGAGCGCGACTGCGCAGCTGGGCGAAACCCGGAAACGAAGATAATTGGCCCTCCCGGCCTCGGGTCCTGAGTCGGCGAACAACCGTTGCGGCGGCGGCCTGAGCTGCACTATCACTTCGGTGGCCGTGGTGGCCAGATACTTACCGGAGCGCAGGTACCACGGCACTCCGCCCCACCGCCACGAGTCGATGAAAAGACGCAGGGCGCAGAAAGTCTCGACGTCGGAATGCCTCGCTACGCCCGGCTCGCGACGATAGCCGGCGTACTGACCACGGACCAGATCGCCTCGCTTCAGCGGGCGCATGGCCTGGAACACGTCAGCCGTCTCGCCGTGCACGGCACCAAAACCCCTAGTGGTCGGGGGTTCCATCGCCAGTAGGGCGGCGACCTGAAACAGATGGTTCTGAACCACGTCGCGCAGACAACCGGCGGTCTCGTAGAACGCTCCGCGGCCCTCGACACCAAAATTCTCTGCCAGGGTGATCTGAACGCTCGCTACGTAGTTGCGGTTCCAGATCGGTTCCAGAAACGAATTAGCAAAGCGAAAATACAGGATGTTCATGATCGCCTCCTTCGCTAGGAAGTGATCTATACGAAAAATTGAGTCCTCCTTGAACACCGCCCGCGCCTCGCGGTTGAGCTTGCGCGCCGAGCTCAGGTCGCGTCCGAACGGCTTCTCGACCACAACGCGTGCCTGATTGGCCAAGCCGGCCGCGCCGAGTCCCTTGATGACCGTCGCGAACAGCGGAGGTGGGATTGCCAGGTAATGCACCGGGCGCCGGGCATTGCCCAGCGTCATCTTGAGCGCATGAAAGGTAGCCGGGTCGTTGTAGTCGCCGCACACGTACCTCAACAGCGAGAGCAGATGATCGAGCGCGCGGCGATCTGCGGCGCCACCGAACTTCCGTATGCTGTCTGTCGCTCGCTTGCGAAGCTGCGTTACGGTCCAGGTCGAGGAAGCCACCCCTATCACCGGCACGTTAAGAGTGCCCCGCCTGGCCATCGCGTACAGCGCCGGAAAGATCATCTTGTGTGCCAGAT
This sequence comes from Gammaproteobacteria bacterium, assembly GCA_003132025.1. Taxonomy (GTDB): domain Bacteria; phylum Pseudomonadota; class Gammaproteobacteria; order Steroidobacterales; family Steroidobacteraceae; genus FEN-1191. Next base: position 547 of record PKWJ01000001.1, on the reverse strand, counting down.
CGCCGCTCACACCGAAGAGAACCAGTGCGTCGGAGGGTGCTGCCGCGGCCGCGGCGCGGGGCACTTCAGGCGTTCCCTGTCTTTAACGGCGCAATCGGCATCTTCGCCGAACCGGAATCTGTCGAGTGATCCTGCGATGTTTTTGGCTTTGGTTCAGGATCAATGGACTCCTGTCCCTCAACGTGGCCGCCGAAGCCAAAGCGCATCGCCGAAAGCATCTTTTCACCGAAGGTGTGGTCGTGCCTGGAGCGAAACCGGGCGTAAAGCGCTGTGGAGAGCACGTCCGCCGGGACCGCTTCCTCAAGCGCCGCCTCCACAGTCCAGCGACCTTCGCCCGAATCCTGGACGAAGCCGGAGAAATCCTTGAGCTGCGGATCCTTTGCCAGCGCGGCGGCTCCCAGATCGAGCAGCCATGATGAGATGACGCTGCCGCGCCGCCAGACCTCGGCAATATCGGGCATGTTCAGTACGAAGCGCTCGCCCTCGGGCAGATCCTTCGAGTCCTTGTTACGCAGGATGTCAAAGCCCTCGGCATAGGCCTGCATCA
>PKWJ01000012.1 GCA_003132025.1 Gammaproteobacteria bacterium | reverse complement strand
TACGTTTGGTACAAGGATTCACTGTACCTCGGAGCGTCGCTCTATCACGCAGCGGTGTCTGGCAGTCTGACTAGCACGCTCGATAGCACCAACCTCAACGTGGGAGGCGGCGTCGTCGAGGGCTGGGCTCCGTATTGGCGAGCCGCGTACGAGCGCGACTGGGGCTACAACTCGGCTTCGATTGGCCTCTCCGGCATGTACTCGAGGTTCACGCCGAGCCTCGTTGCGGGGCAAACAATCGACCCTGGCTATGTCAATCGCTATCTGGACATCAGTTATGACTGGCAGTACCAATACATTGGTCAACACAATATTTTTAGCTTCCTGGGCCGCTACACGCACGAAAATGCAGAGTACGATCCCGGGCTGGTGCCGATGTTTTACAGTAACTCGACAAATCATCTCGATGAATGGAACGTGACGGCAACCTACTTCCACAATCGTCACTATGGCGCGCTGGTCAACTTCGTGCGCACCACCGGTACCGCCGATGCCCTCATCTACGGAGGTAACGGCTCACCGGGCAACCAATACGAGGTTTTGGAGCTCGACTACCTGCCCTGGTTAAACTTCAGATTCATTATGCAGTACAACATCTACAACGTCGTCAAGAACAACCAGAACCCATTCATACTTCTCAACGCGACCAATCCCCGGGCATCGAACAACAATACTTTTGATATCGGGCTATGGATGGACTTCTAATGAGAAGGCCGGCAGTAACCTCGCTCATCGTCGCCGCAATCGCGCTCGCGAGCACAGCCGTTCGTGATGCACAGGCGGCTACCCTCGTAGTGCCGCCCGATCCGTCTGCTTTGAACGCCACGCAGCTGGTCAGTAACGCGTGCTCCAGGTGCCATGGCTTCCATGGCGTCAGCACTTCGCCACTGTTCCCGAATCTGGCCGGGCAGATACCCGGCTACATAGAGACCGAACTGAGGCTGTTCAGGCAGCGTGGTCGCAGCGATCCGCATGCACGCGCCTTTATGTGGGGGATAGCCCGGGCTCTTACGGATGAGCAAATCAAAGGCGTGGCACTGTATTTTTCCACCCAACCCCCTGTGGCCGGCAAGGGATCGAGCAACCCCGCGCTAGCGGACAAAGGCAAATTGCTCTACGAAAACGGGGCGCCCGAGCGTGACATTGAGGCTTGCACTGTCTGCCACGGTCACAACGGTGAGGGGGTCAACACGCAGCCACGCATCGCCGGCCAGCATCGGGACTACTTTGTGCTGGAGATGGATCAGTACCGCAGTGGGCTGCGGGAAAACAAAGTCATGCACCACGTCACCGAAAAATTGACCGATGATGAGATCGCCGCTTTAGTTGAATATATCTCCACCAAGTAGGGCTGCCGCAAGCCCAACGATATTGGCCGCCTTTTTCGGCAATGTGGCTATCGGTTGCGGCTCGGGATGATGCAATGGCCACTCGCATAGCGACAGTCCTGCCGGCTCTGGTCACGCTGATGCTAGTGGCGGGTAACGCTCGCGCGCAGGAGGTCGGGGACGCGACTCGGGGTAAGGTCGTGTACGAGCAGTATTGCGTCCTCTGCCATGGAGAAAAGGGCGACGGACAGGGCCACTTCAGCCAGGACACCACACCGGTGCCGCGCGATTTCCGGCAGGGTACCTACAAGTGGCGCACCACGCCGTCGGGCTCGTTGCCGACCGACGCCGACCTTGAAAGAGTCTTGATCACGGGTCTCTATGGCACATCCATGTCAAGCCTTCGTACGACATTGAACCACCAGCAAAGGCTCGATGTGGTCGCCTACATCAAGACTTTTTCACCGCGCTTTAAGACCGACAAGCCTGAGCCGGCGATTGTCATTCCGCCCGAGCCCGCGTACACGGCCGAATCCGTAAAACGCGGCGCCGACGTCTACGATAAGTTCAACTGCGCCCAATGCCATGGCGATGGCGCTGAAGGCGATGGTCCGTCGGCAGATGATCTCACGGACGATTGGGGCAACCCGATCGTGCCGTATGACCTTACCGAAGGCCACATCAAGTGCGGCGACGGCGGGCCCGAGATATACCGAGTGTTCATTGGCGGCCTCAATGGCACTCCGATGCCTTCGTTCGCCGACTCGATCAGCCCCGCCGAGGCGTGGGATCTGGTGCATTACATACAGAGCCTGAGTCCGACCTACCCGAAAAACCTGACCGGGGCGCCGAACAAGCCCATCGACGATTTCCCGCCATGAAAAAATATTCTGGCAAACCGGCCGCGGCATACGGCAGCCGGGCAGTTGTACCAATCTGCCGAAGTCCTGGGTACATTTACCCATTGCCACCAATTGGAACGCGATGCACTGTGGCTTTGCTGGCGACTGTTTCATGTGTTCATTGCAGAAAGTGAATAGCGATGCGGCTCATTGGAAATCGCATTAAGGGGGGGATAGTGATTGAATTTGCCGCTGGACCATACCTGCCGAAAGCCTGCCGCAAGCCGCGCCTTCTGGCGCGCACCGCCGCGGTCGTAAGCGGCACGTTGCTGCTGTCGCAACTGGCTCTGGCTGACTCGTATACGGTCATTCCAGTCACTAATGGAGGCACGATCCAGGGGACAGTAAAGCTCGCTGGCCCGACGCCCACCATTGCTCCCATCGTTGTCACCAAGAACCAGGACTATTGCGGGGAGTCAATACCGAACCCTGTGTATGTGGTGGGCAAGGATGGCGGAGTGCAAAACGTCGAGGTCTACCTGAAGGACATCACCAAGGGCAAGGCACTTCCAACCGATCCGGTTGCCATTTCTCTGGTGAACACCCACTGCATGTTCAAGCCACGGGTGCAGGCTGCGACCGTCGGCCAGCAAATCACGATTTCCTCCGAAGATCCTGTTCTGCACAACACTCATCCGCAAAACGCCGAAACCAACGCCACCATTTACAATATTGCTCTGCCCTACAAGGGGTTCTCGGTAACCAAGCCGTTGCCCGCAACCCCGGAACTCATCAAAGTCAAATGCGATGCGCATGAGTGGATGCGCGCATGGATCTGGGAATTCGATCAGCCTTACTTTGCCACTACTGGGGATGACGGCAAATTCACGATCAAGGATGTGCCGCCCGGCACCTACACGCTTGTGGCATGGCAGGAAGCCGCCGGCGAGAAATCAGTGTCGGTCACGGTGGCTGCAGGCAAGACCGTCACCGCCGACATTCAGCTCCAGCCCAAGTAGTAAAGACACCGCAGCGTGGGTACGCCGGCACGGGTCCAGGTGCGACGACGCGCTGCGAATTCGCCGGAATTTCGCCGCAAATTCGCCGGAATTTCGCCCGATAGACGCCCGGTTGGTTCGCTGAAGGGCAGATCGATCGAATCATGGGGTGAGCGCTAATGGCAGAAGCAATGACAGGGACCACAGCAGACGCATTGCATGGTCCGTACGCGGGACTCGACCTGGATGCACTGGTTGACTGGCCGGTAGTGCGGGCGTGGCTCTACTGGGGCATGTTCTGGCTGATGGTCGCGCCCACGGTCGGAGCGACGATATCCGGGATGTTCAACTATCCCGACTATCTTGGGACGCATCTGGCGCTGACGTTCGGGCGACTGCGCCCGGTGCATGTCAATGGCGTCATCATGGGCGCGTTTTCGGGTCTGTTTATCGGAGAATGCTATTACCTGGTGCCACGCCTATGCGGGGTGCGGGTTGCGTTCAATCGCTACGGCGTGCTCGTCGCCTGGGTATGGAACGTGTTCCTGGCGGCCGGGCTGTTCTCATTGCCACTCGGCTACAATCACGGTCTCGAAGCCGGTGAGCTGCCTCTGCTCGCGGAAATTCCGATCTTTTTCTGCACCGTCATCGCCACGTTGCAGTTTCTGACAACGATCGGCCGGCGGCTTGATCCATCGCTCTATGTGGCACTGTGGTATCTGATCGGTGCCTTCGTGTGGACGTCGCTCAATCTGGTGTTGGGCAGCTTTATCCTGCCCTACACGATCTCGGGCATCAACAGCGCCGCGTTCCATGGACTTTATATTCATTACATCGTCGGTCTGTGGATCACGCCGGCGGGTTACGTGCTGATCTACTATTTCCTCCCGCTCAGCGTGCGCAATCCGCTCTACGCTCATAAGCTCTCGCTGGTCGGGTTCTGGTCGCTGGCGCTGTTCTATCCCTTCGTCGGCATTCACCATTATCTCTACAGCCCGATCGCGGATTGGGCCGAGACGCTGGCAATCATCACCTCGATGTTTCTGATCATTCCGGTGTGGACCGTGCTGGTCAACTTCTTCGGCACGGTGAAGGGCCGCTGGCGCGAGTTCGGGCCAAACCTGCCGGCGAAATTCCTGATCATGGGCTCGCTGATGTACCTGTTCGGCTGCTTCCAGGGTTCGGTCGAGGCGTTGCGCTCGATCCAGCAGCCAACCCATTTCACGGACTTCGTGATTTCACACTCGCATCTCACGGTGTTCGGCACCTTTGTGGTGTGGGCGATGGGCGGCTTGCTGTACCTGTGGCCGCGCATGTGCGGGCGCGAGCTGTGGTCGTTCAAGCTCGGTAACTGGTCGTTCTGGCTGATCACGAGCGGCATCTCGATCATGGGCCTGGTGCTGAGCGCGGGCGGTCTGCAGCAGGGCTTCCAGTGGATGAACGGCACCGAGTGGGTCGATACGGTGGTTCAGATGCGCGCCTACTGGCTGGTACGCACGCTGGCGGGGATCTCGATGGATACTGGAATGTCGCTGCTGATCATCAATCTGATGATGACCGCGCTCAACAGGTCGGCTACGGCGATTGGCTTCAGGCCTGAGAATGGTGCGCCTAACGGCCTCGCGGCGCTGCCGGCCGGAGGGCACGCAAGATGAGCGCGCGCTTCGTTGCACTGGTGGCCGGAGTTGGCTTCTTCTTCCTCGCCCTGGTCACCCAGGGTGTGCTGCCCTTTTTTGAACCCTCGGCAACCACCAACCACGTCACGGCCGTGATCCGCAACGATATCGGTCAACTCAAGTGGATGGAAACCTCGGCCACCGACTACACGCCGCTCCAGAACATAGGCCGGCGTGTCTATCTGCGAGAGGGCTGCTGGTATTGCCATTCCCAGTACGTGCGGCCGGTGACCGGGGAGACGCGTCGCTGGGGACCGGTCAGTGAGGCGGGTGAATATGCCTACGACGTGCCGCATCTGTTCGGCACACGGCGCATCGGACCGGACCTGACGCGAGAGGGGCTCAAATACGGCGACGAGTGGCATCTGGCGCATTTCTGGAATCCTCGGATGCTGACGCCCGATTCAATTATGGACCCCTATTCCGGTCTGTTCGATGCGCCGTCCGAAGCGGTGAAGATCGTCAAAGACAGCGCTTCGGGCACCACGCTCGAACGAAATGCAATGACCGAAAGGCTGTTCGACTTCGCCAGTAAGGAGCAGGTGAAGATCACGCCCAATGCCGATGGTCTGCTGTTCGTGCCGATGGTCGCGCAGGGCAAATACCCGGTGGTCTGGACGCCCAACAACGAGTACGCCGGCGGCAGTGTCAAACTGGTCATCGAGACCAAAGAGGTCCAGGGTCTGATCGCCTACGTGCAGAAGCTGGGGATGAACCGGGGCAAGTGGCGGGATCTGTTCGAACCGCAGGAAATGGAGGCGGCCGGGATCACCATGCCGCGCTCGGCGGAGTGGATTGAGCATGGCAAAGAGGTCTATGAGCGTCGCTGCGTCGGTTGCCACGGGGTGAAAGGCGACGGCAATGGGCCGGCCGCNNTTCAAGTTCAGGCTGACCGAGGATCCTGTGCCGAGCGATGGCGACATGCTGCGCACCATCACGCGCGGGGTGCGCGGCACCGCAATGCCCCCCTGGTACGACTTGCCGCTGAATGATCGACTCGCCGTGATCCAGTACATCAAATATGTGCTGGCTGTGGATCGCACCGATCCCAAGAAGCCGGTCCAGTACTTCGTCGTTTCGCCGCCGGGCCAGCCGCTATATATTCCCGCGCCGCCAGCGCCTACGCCGGCATTGATTGCGCATGGCAAGGACGTCTGGACTCAGGCCAAGTGCTGGGAATGCCATGGCGAGACCGGCAAGGGTGACGGCGAAGAGGCCCCCGGGCTGAAGGACGATTCAGGGTTCACCATGCACCCCGCGAACCTCACCAGCGGTCAGTTCAAATCCGGCCCGTCGGTGACCGACATCTACCGGACCATCTCCACGGGCTTGAGTGGAACACCGATGCCATCCTTCCACGACTCATTCCCGGATGCGGATCGCTGGGCGTTGGCGTACTATATTTTGTCGCTGTCCGCGTTCACTGACCCGCTCAGCGGGGAGCCATTGAAGATCCCGGCTGCGGATCGGCAGGCTCTGGACAACCCGAAATTGGAGGCTCCAACTCCAGAGCAAGCCTATGGACTGTTGCCACCCTAGCGCCGGCCATGCCGGCCGGTTCGCACGTCACGTGCTCAGAGGAGGAGGGTAGATCATGGCAGAGTACGAAGTACTGGGTCCGTATGCGCTGGCCATACTGATGGGATTGGGCTCGACCTGTATATTCATCTGGGGGGTCCTGGGCGGAGCGCTGAGTGAGACCGACCAGGCAGCCCTCAACTTCTATCACGCGGAGATGGCACATGACCGATACACAGACCACGCTGACCGGCCATAAGGCTGAGGACGAAGCGCCTGCGGCGCACGACCTGCACGAGTATGCCGGCGGCTACATCAAGGCGCACGACGGCGTGCTTCCAGTCTGGTTGTTGTTCGTCTATTTCGGCCTGTTCACCTGGGCCTGCTACTACATTGTGACCTACTGGGGCGGAGTCGGGCCAGGCCGGATCGGGTGAGTGTCGTCTATCAAGCGGAGATCAAAACATTGCTCGGCGTAAAGATACTATTCACGGTCGCTATCATCAATCTGATGTTCCTGGGTTTTGAGCTCGCCATGAACGTGATCCGCACCGCTACCGGCTGAGGAGACCAAACCATGTGGGCGCAAACTGCATTCTCGTTTGCTCGGGCCAGCGTGCAGCAGGAAGTTGCGTTCGTTGGCTTTGCGATCTTTACGATCGGGTTCTTTATCTGGCTCGCTCTGCTGGCGCGCAGAAAATAGCGGCCAGTCACCCGCCTCGCTCGGGCATAGGCGGTATGTCGGGGAACATCGGCCATGACCTATTACGCGCTGCTGTTCGTCGCCGGCTTCGCAGGGAGTTTTCATTGCATCGGCATGTGCGGCGGTTTCGCCTGCGCATTGGGGGCTGATCCGCGCGGCGCTAGCGCTACCTCGCTGCGTCACGTGCTTTACAACATCGGCAGGTTGTCGAGCTACTGTTTCCTGGGTGCTCTGGCCGGCGCGCTGGGCCAGGTGATCTGCACATCTCTGGCCGCGGGCTCGCAACGGGAAGCTCCGCTTCTCAGCGCGTCGCTTGACGTCGGGCAGCGGGTTCTGGCCGTGATGGCCGGCCTGCTGATGATTCTCATGGCGCTGCGGTTCTTCGGCGTGCGCGGCTGGCACGGCGTCACGAGCGGATTCGGCGGCTCGACGCTGGTGGTCTCGCTGCGCAGCCTGCTTGGCCGGCGCGGCTTTGCGGCGCCGCTCGCCTTGGGTGTTCTCAACGGCTTTCTGCCCTGTCCGCTGGTCTATGCCATGGTCGCCCAAGCCGCCAGTACCTTTGACGTGCTCGCCGGCTGTCTCAGCATGGCGGCGTTCGGCCTGGGAACGTTCCCGGCCATGCTGGCCATGGGAGGGATAGGTCGGCTGCTTGCGCCCACTTGGCGCCAGCGCGGAGTCCGGCTGGCCGGCAGCTTCATTCTGGCACTGGGGCTGGTGACGCTTTGCCGGGGCGTCATGCCGATGATGGCCGGCCATGGCTTGCACCACATCTGGCATCTCGCATGACGCCAACCCCCGACGCGCTGTGCCGCCACTGCCTGCTGCCGGTCGGCCGGCGCGGTTTTGCGCGCGCTGTGAACGGCGAAGCTTGCAAGTTCTGCTGCTACGGCTGCTGCATCGCGCATCAGGTGAAGAGCGGCAGCGGCGATGCATCCGAGGCTGCGTGGTTCCTGGTACGCCTGGGGGCGGGCAGCTTTCTGTCCATGAACATCATGCTGTTCAGTCTGCTGGTGTACTCGGGGGCCTTCACGGGGACCGACCGACGGGTGCTGCCTACGATCCATCTGCTGCTCTGGGGGCTCGCGACGCCGGCGGTGCTGATCCTCGGCGAACCTTTCCTGCGCGAGACCTGGTCGCAGGCCCGGCGCGGGCGCCTGACCTCCTCGGCGCTCATCGTGCTCGGCAGCTTTGCCGCTTACGCCTACTCCACGCTCGCCGTATTCCAGCGCGGCGGCCACCTGTATTTCGATACTGCCTCGATGGTGCTGATGCTGTTCACGCTCGGCCGCTATCTCGAGGCGGCGGGGCGCGCCCGGGCGTCGCGCGATCTAGCGCCATTGTTGGCCGCGGAGAGCGAGTTGGCGACCGTGATCGAGGCAGGCCAGGAGCACCGCCGGCCTGTGCGCGAGGTACGTGCCGGGATGCTGATCCGCGTGAAGCCCGGCGAGCGCATCCCGGTCGACGGCCTGATCGTGGAGGGGTGCTCGCATACCGATGACGCGGTGATTACCGGCGAGAGCAGACATATCGCAAAGTCGGTCGGCGCCTCTGTCCTTGCCGGCAGCATCAATCTCGACGGTCCGTTGCTGATCTGCAGCAGCAGCGCCGGTGGTGAGAGCCGCTGGGCGCAAATCTGCCGATCGGTGCGTGACGCGTTACACCAGTCGAGCCGCACGCAGCGGATCGCTGACCGGGTGGTGGGTGCATTCGTGCCCATCGTGCTGGCACTCGCCGCCATCACTCTGATCTACTGGGTGCATCGTTTGCCGCTCGATGAGGCGATGCTCGCCGCGCTCTCGGTGCTGGTGGTGGCCTGTCCCTGTGCGGTGGGGCTCGCTGCGCCGATGGCGCATTCCCTCGCTATCGGGCAATTAGCGCGGCATGGCTGCCTGGTGCGCAGTCCCGGCGCGCTCGAAGCGCTCGCCGGCACTCACCTGATCGCCTTCGATAAGACCGGTACGCTCACGCTAGGCCGGCCTCGGCTGGTCGATGTTGCGAGCGAGGGGGTCGGGGACGATGAGGTGCTGGCCCGACTGGCTGGACTGGAGCGGCATTCCGAGCATGGCTTGGCGCGGGCAATCGCGTTGGCCGCCAGCGTGCGCGGCCTCGATCCGATCGCCGCCGAGGAGGTCCAGATCCTGCCCGGGCGCGGCCTGCGTGGCATGGTGCACGGCGAGGCGGTCGCGGCCGGCAGCGCGGCTTTGATGCACGAGCTGGGCTGGGTGTTGCCGCCGGCGCTGTGCGGGCGCGCCGAGCTCATGGCGGCAAGCGGCCATTCGGTGGTGTTCGTCGGTTGGAGCGAGAATGCCCTGGCCGGACGGGCGCGCGCCGCGCTGTCGTTCGACGATACGCCGCTGCCCGAGGCGCGCGCGACCGTCGAGGCGTTGGGCGCACTCGGGCTGCGAGTGGTGTTGCTCAGCGGCGATCACGCCGGCGCAGCCGCACGCGTTGCCGCCGCTGTGTGCACGGATGATTGGCAAGCGGGCCTGCTGCCGGAGGCCAAACGGGCCGCTCTCGATCAGTACCGGGCTCGCCACGGCGCGGTGGCGATGGTCGGCGATGGCCTGAATGACGGTCCCGGCCTGGCCTGGGCGGATGTCGGGATCGCCGTGGGCTCGGCCACCGATCTGGCGCGCGAGACGGCCGATCTGGTTCTGCCTGTGGGCGGCCTCTGGCTGCTTCCCTGGGTGGTCGGCCGCGCGCGTGCGGTGCGTTCCACCATCCTTGCCAACCTGGCATGGGCGTTCGGTTACAACCTGGTGGCACTGACCTGTGCCGTGCTTGGACTGCTGCAGCCGATCCTGGCCGCCGCCGTAATGGCCGGTTCCAGCCTGCTGGTGGTGCTGAACTCGCTACGCCTGGAACGACTGCCTGGGCCCTGCCATCCGAGCGAGCCGGCGTTATCCGCGCCCGCGCGCCCGGCGAGTGAGCCCGGTCCGCCGGCGCAGGGGCACAGCCGTGCGCTGGCACTGCTCAAGGCACAGTCGTGAAATCCCAACACCCGGGCAGGGAGCTGCCCGCGACCACAGAACCACTCCTAGGGGCGCGCTCGTCGCTGCGAGCGGGCAGTTTGCTCCGCCGCCTCGGCCGACTCACGCTCCGGGGCCGCCTCCTGTGCTCCGTCATCATCGTGCAGCAGACCGTTATTGATTGCGTAGCGTGTCGCAGCCGCCGCGTTCCGCAGCCCCAGCCGGTGCATCATCTTGAATCGGTGTTTTTCGATGGTCTTGACGCTGCGCCCGAGATTCACAGCAATTCGCTTGTTGGAATATCCCAGCGCAATACCTATCAGCACCTGGAGTTCGCGCGCCGTCATATCGGCGGTCTGCGCCTGGGCGGATTGCGCGACCGCGCGCGCCTGCTTGCGTATAGTGCTCAAAGGCAGTTCAGAATGTTCATATTCAGATCCCTCGGAGCGGATCGCTCGAAGCAGGACCTCGAATGGCGAATCTTTGAGGATGTAGCCGTGAACTCCCGCCGTCATTGCGGCGCGCATGCATTCCTGGCACCTATGACCGGTAAGCAGCAGGACGCGCACACCTGCGCATTCGCGCCGCAACCGGCTTAAAGCTTGAACTTCGATGCCATTCGCAAAAGCGACATCCGTGATCAGCACATCAGGCAACAAGCGCCGCGATAACGCGGCCGCGTCCTGCATAGTGCTCGCCTCACCGATCACCTCCAAATCGGGCTCGGCACCCAGAATTGCCCGCAGGCCGTGGCGAAGTATCGTTTGGTCATCGGCCAGAACCACGCGCAGCCGCGACGGTCGGCATGAAAGCTCGCGCGCTCTCTCTTTGTATTTTCTCGGCATCAGAGCGATCCAACCAGTGACCCCGCGTAGCTTATGGTCCTTGCCGCCGGCCTGCAAGCCTCAAGCTCGTGGTTCAGCGTCCTTGAGCAGGGCCATCGCCACCGTTTCAATCCTGGTGCGCTATGCATGGGTAAATGATGTCGAGCGCAATGCTGCCGCCAGGAACATGCGCACCTCATGGCACGAATAAGGGCAACCTTTTGGATTTACGTCACCGCATGTGTGGTGTTGGTGCACTTAGTGCTATTACCGGCGCTTTTTTTCGGCATGGGTTACGTGATTCGAGAGAGCCACGAGGACTTGTTTATCGAGCATGCTAGGACCTTTTCGCGCGTGCTCGCCGACGAATTCGAAGTCGGGGGGGCACTTGACTCCCAGTCGCGAATCGAAGACCTGCTCGATTTCGCGATCACTCACGGCGGGGCACGCTATGCGGAGCTCAACGAGCGGGACCGCAGCATCCGCAGCCTGTATGGATCGTCCGAAATCAAGACGGCACGTTCCACGGATTTGAGCTTTGGCCAAGGCGGTGACGGCATTTACTTCGTCGTACGGCCAATCGTCCACGGCAGCCATCGCGCTGAATTGCGCCTGGGGTTCGACGAGCAGCCTACGCAGGAGAGAATCCAGCTCGCACTTACGCGAATGCTCTGGCTGCTGGCGGGATATCTGGTCGCGGCGCTCGCCATCGCCATCATTCTGAGTTATCGCCTATCGCGCCCAATCCAACGCTTGCAGGCCGTCTCTCGCGCCATCGCCTTGGGCGACTACACGCGGGCACTCAACGTCAACACCGGCATTCGCGAACTGCATGACGCAGCAGTGGATCTGGAGGCCATGCGCCATGAACTGGTAGGCGTGAACGATCGGCTCCAGGCGAAGATCAAGGAAAAGGAAATATCTGACGCCAGGCGCGAGGAATTACAGAAGCAATTACAGCATCGTCAACGACTGGAGACAGTGGGTACACTCGCGAGCGGTATAGCTCACGAAATCAACAATGTGCTGGTTCCGATCATCCTTTATACAGACACGGCGCTGCAGGATCTGCCGCCATCCGGGGCACCACGCGCGAATCTTGAGCGAGTGCTTGCGGCCGCGCGCCGTGCGAAGGATATCGTGAAGAAGATTTTGACATTCAGCCGCGAGCTCGGCGAGGCGAAGCTCGCGCTGATCGACCTGCGAGAAGTGGTGGCCGAGGCCCTGCACCTTTTTTCTGCGCTCGCCCCGCCGACCATAGAGATACGGACCGAAATCGAAGAATCGCTTCCATTGGTGCAGGCCGACGCGACGCTCGCAGCGCACGTGCTGATGAACTTGTGCACCAACGCCTACCAGGCGATGGAGGGCGCGAAAGGCACGTTGACGATTGGCCTGAGATATCAGGACAATGCCCGCGTAGGTAGCAGATCGCAACCGCGCGTCGAATTCTGGGTTCGCGACACGGGGCGGGGAATGGACGCGGCTACCGTTGAGCGCATATTTGAGCCGTTCTTTACCACGCGATCCGTTGGCCATGGCTCAGGTCTGGGTCTTTCCGTGGTCCATGGCATCGTAGAGAGTTTCGGTGCTAGCATCACGGTCGAATCGAAAATTGGCGTCGGGACCACGTTTCGAATATTTTTCCTGGCTGTCGCTCGCCTCGAAGTGATTGGCGACTTGGCGGAGCCGGTGGTGTGAGGCGAGGAATGCAAAACATTCTGGTTGTCGACGATGAACCGGACGTGCGCGATTCGGTGAAATATGTGCTCGATCGCGCCGGATATTCAGTGCGTACCGCTGAGAGCGCAATGGACGCGCTTGCCGAGCTCGCGCGCAGCCCGACGGACCTTGTCATCACCGATATCATCATGCCTCAGATCAATGGCGTGGAAGCAATTGAATCGATTCGCAAGGCATTCCCTGCGGTGCGCATCATCGCAATTTCCGGCGGCGGTAACTTCGGCGTCGCGGATTACCAGCCATCGGCGATAACGACCACGGCTTACCTTGCATCGGCCGAAAAGGCCGGAGCACATCTGGTCCTCACCAAGCCGTTCGAGACCGTTGAGTTGATCCGATCCGTCGAACAAGTCCTCGGTGTCGGCCATGCCTGAGCGGTCATCAGGGTTTTGTATGCCAACGAGGAGAGCGAAAACTATGAAGTCGTATTTGCTTGCATTATCCCTCACCGCTTTTCCTGCGACGATTTACGCCCAGCAGGCAGATCCATGTGCTGGATTGGTGGATTTTGCCTTAGGTCAGTGCCGAGGCGATCAGCAGAAGCTTCAACAGCAGCAGATAGAGCATCAGCAACAGGAGCTCCAACAACAACAGGAGCGACAGAACCAACTAGCCGAACAACAACGTCAAATGCAACAGCAGTTGGAAAATATGCGACTGCAAAATGAGCTTCTTCAGAAGCAACTGGAGCATGAGAAATCGGAGAATAAACCTGTTCAGCGATCGGTTACGGATTATTCGAAGCCTGCAGAAGTCAAGAGTTGGAAATCCGACAATCCGTGGTACGGGGTTGACTATGCGAAAACCGCGTTTGCCATGCGATATGCCAAGCAACTTCAGCGAGAGCAACCGGATCTGGTCGGTCGTCCATTTCTTGACGCCGTGTCGGACAAGGTGAGGGATACCTTCGGCGCTAATAAATAACCTGTATTGAGGCTGCCATCGGGCGCGCGTTGCATCGGCCTGCGGCGGGAGCGATGCTGTGCCTTGGGAACCGACCATTATCGAGTCGGAACTGAAAGGGGCGCTTTTAACGCCGTGGCGAGGCCTGCACTGTGCGGTGGCCAACCTAACGGCCAGGTTTTCCAAAGGAATGCCGCAACTGAGACGTCGGTCGCACCGCAATTCACGGCGCCCAACGATTACACGCCAGTTTCCCATACGATGGTCTACGCGACCCTTTGTCCTAACCGGAGAAGGCCGCCCCTGGGGGAAGTGTCCATAACGCCGACGCACCGGCGCGTACGGACGCCGCGATGTCGCGCGTTGTCGCGACGATTCAGAACTTCTTCGTGGCATAGGCCGAAAATGCTGGACTGCGCGACATCGAAGGCCACCGGTTCATCGACGTCGCTGACAGCATTCGCTTGCTGACTTGCGACATCCGGGGCAACGTGATTGGATTCCTTTACCCACTAACAACACCCGATGCGGTGTTCGGCGAAGAACGAAGATCCCGGAAGACGCGACAGTGGGAGTTGAGAAAGTCGGGGGGTTGACTTTTCATCTCAGGGAGTAAGCGATCGATGCAAATCAAGAAATTTGCTGGTGCGGGAATAGGGCTGATGGCGCTCTGGCTCGCGCCGACGCTGGTCTGTGCCGCCGACGCGGAAGGCGACGCAACGGCGGCGGCAGAGGGGCCCGCCCTCGAAGAAATCGTCGTCACGGCTGAGAAGCGCGCTTCGACCGTGCAGGATACGCCGATCAGTATCACTGCGGTCTCTGGAGCGGACCTGGCCGCGCGCGGCATTACCGACTTCTCCACTCTGGCCTCAGAGACCCCAGGGATCTCGATGAGGAACAATGGTCCCGGCCAGACGGAATTCGAAATGCGCGGCATGACCAGTTCGGGCGGCAACTCGCCCACCGTGGGCTTTTATCTGGACGATGTCCCGATGACGTCACCAGCACAGGCACAGAACGGCAAGGTGGTCATCGATCCATCTTTGTATGACCTCAACCGGGCGGAAATGTTGCGCGGTCCCCAGGGCACGCTGTATGGAGCGGGGTCCATGGGCGGCACGGTCAAGCTGGTCACCAACCAGCCCGACCCGCAGGCGTTTCACGTGTCAGGTGAAGCCGTGGTCTCGGACACGGATGGCGGAGGGTTCAACTACACCATCAACGGCATGCTCAACCTGCCGCTGATCGACAACCAGATGGCCCTGCGGCTGGTGGGCACGGACAGCCGCACATCCGGCTGGATCGATCGCGTTGTACTGTCCGATTTCCCGCTGCCTGATCCCACCGGCTTCTTCCGCGGCAATGTACTGGCCGCTCCGGTCGCAGCCGATCACAAGCAATCGAACGAGGAGCACTTGGCAGGAGCCCGCGCTACGCTGCTGTGGAAGGTCACGGATGATTTGACGCTCACGCCGACAGTTTTCTATCAGCGCGTCGAGCAGGACGGGCCGAGCGCCTATGACTCGGTCCCGGGTACCACCCTGGCGCATTACCAGCCCTTTGACATTGCCGAGCCGTACTCGGACCAATTTACGCTCGGAGCGCTGACCGCCAATTATCACGCCCCAAGTTTCGACATCACCTCGGTGACGGCGCGTTGGACTCGGCGCTCCGCGCAGACCCAGGACACCAGCGAATCCTTCGAAAATCCATTCACCTGCATCACGGTCGCGCCCGACTGCGGTGAGCTGCCGTTCTACGGCGGCAACGGCGTAGGGTCCGGACCGGTAGTGGGCACGGAAACCGATCCCTCCAGCCAGGTCAGCGAGGAGCTACGCATCGCGTCCAACGGGGATGGTCCGCTCAAGGGCGTTGCCGGCGTGTTCTACTCGGACTTCAACTCCCAGTGGCAACTGAACACGCAGAGCCAGAACAATCTTTCCTATGTGGACTTTTCCAATTTCTCAACCCCCGCTGCTACCACCACGGTATGGGGCTTGAACGAACCGGCGAATATCCGCCAGTGGGCCGTGTTCGGGGAAGGCACCTGGGCCGTAACGTCGGCGTTCAAGGCGACCGCCGGACTGCGTTTTTTCACCTACACCAGCGATCTGTCAATGTACTTTGCCGGCTGGGGTTCACCCCTGGGTGGTGCGACGCCTTCAACCATCAATGTCTCGCAATCGGAGAACGGAGTGGATCCGAAGCTGAACCTGTCCTATGAATTCAGCAAGGATCTGATGGTGTACGCCACGGCTGCGAAGGGGTTTCGTCCCGGCGGTGGCAACCAGCCATTGCCGATTTTCCCGCCCCCCAATTCCCCGGCGAACTTCGGCTATAAGGCATGGCCGACCTCGTATAAATCCGATTCACTCTGGAGCTATGAGGTTGGCGAAAAGGCCCGCTTTCTTGACCGCCGTCTAACCGTCAACACCGGCCTGTACTATGAAGACTGGACACAGATCCAGCTGGAGGAACTGCCGTTCGGTTATCCGCTGTTCGACAATGCCGGCGATGCCAAGATCTACGGTGCCGAGCTCGAACTCAGGGCCTTGCTCGCCACCGGACTCACGTTGTCGTCATCAGGCGCCTACACGCATGCCAAACTCGAGCCAGGACCCCACTACACCATCGTTTTGCAGGGGCAGCCGGTGGGATCCCCAACGTCTACAGTGGTGCCCGATGTACCCGAATACACGGCCAACATTGGACTCGACTACAACCATGAGCTGAACGGCGCGCTGTCGCTGGTCGCCCACGCCGACTACACCTACACCGGGCAGCGTTATGACCTGGTGGCCATCAACCAGGGGCAAATGTGGAGTCTCCCGGGTTACGGCCTCGCGAATCTGCGCATCGGCGTCGAATCCGGTTCGGACTGGAGTGTCTCGCTGTTCTGTACCAATCTGGCCAACAATCACCCGGCCCTGGAAAACATGACGGCGCTCAACCTGGCGAACCCCGATTTCAACCGAGTGCTCACTTCGCAGCCGCGCACCATTGGTCTCGATTTCAATTTCAAGCGCTAGCTGGACGATAGGACTTGGATGGCCGCCAGCCAGCCGCGCACGATGGGTAGCGACCCGTCCTGCCGCTTTCGATGTCAGCTTCCGCAGACGATGCGCCACTCCGGCGCATCTTCTGTGGGCCTTAAGTGAGTCAAATGGGGTCACACCTAAGAGATAGGTCATCGCGATGACGGTAGTCAGGAGTCCATGAGCGGCGCCGGGTCCCACGGCTCGCATCTGAAACGCACCCTCGGCCTGCCCGCCGTGCTGCTGGGCTGGTGCGGCATAGCGCTGCTGGGCCGCCGGTGCCTGCGCGCGCTGATGACCTGGCGCNNCTGCCCGCCGTGCTGCTGTTCGGCCTGGCCTACATGGCACCGGTCATTGTCTACGGCACCTATGGTGTGCTCGCCAAGGCTAGCGACGACACAGCATCGCTCGCCTACCTACTGGCCCTGTTTGCGATCGTCTTCACCGCGCTGAGCTACGGGCGGCTTGCCCGCAAGTATCCGGTGGCCGGTTCCGCCTACACCTACACCCGCCGCAATTTCAACGCCCACATCGGGTTCATGATCGGCTGGGCAACACTGCTCGACTACTTCTTCATACCGATGGTGATCTGGCTGATTGGCGCGGCTTATCTGAATACCGCCTTTCCGCTGATACCGGTGTGGATTTGGATCGTCGCCTTCATTGTGCTGACCAGCGGTGTGAACATCGTCGGCATTGAACTGGCGGCGCGGTTCAACATCGCGCTCATGGCGGTGCAGCTGATCGTGGTCGCGTTGTTTGTCATCTTGTGCTGGCACTACGCGCTGGCGGCCGCCGGCCCCCGAGGGCTCGCGCTTGCAGCGCCGCTCTTCAAGCCGCATGTGCCGTTTGCGTCGACAATGTCGGGCGCGGCGATCGCAGCGTATTCCTATCTGGGATTCGACGCGGTCTCAACGCTGACCGAAGAAACCGTCGATCCGCAGCGGAACATGCCGCGCGCCATCCTATGGATCGCCCTCATCGGGGGCGCCATTTTCGTGCTGGCCGCCTACTCGATGCAGCTCGCGCACCCTGGCACGGTGTTTCACGACACCGATTCAGCGGCCTTTGAAGTGGCCAAGACGATCGGCGGCGACGTGTTCGTCACGGTGTTCCTGGCTGGTCTGATCCTGGCGCAGTTTGCTTCCGGAATATCGGCGCAGGCGAGCGTTGGGCGGCTACTGTACGCGATGGGCCGGGATCGGATTCTACCTCGCCGGGTCTTCGGCTACATTCATCCGCGTTTCCAAACACCGGCGCTCAACATCGCGCTCGCCGGTGTCGTGGGGCTGATCGCCCTGTTGCTTGACGTCGCGACCTCGACGTCGTTCATCAATTTTGGCGCCTTCCTTGCGTTTATCGCCGTCAACCTGTGCGTGGTGCGCCTTTATCTGGCCGGCCGGCTAGGCGGCGAGAGGATCGGTGCGTTGAGCGGCCTGGTGTTTCCACTGATCGGTGCCGTGGCTGACTTGTGGTTGCTCGTGAGCCTGGATCGCGCCGCGCTGATTTTGGGCGCCATCTGGTTTGTGTTGGGGGTGGCCTATCTGTGCTGGATGACTCGCTTCTTCCGGGAGCCCCCGCCGAGTGTGCCGGTGTAGCGAGCGTGCGAAACGATCTGCTTGATACGGAAGGACGGATTGCTTTATTTGCGCCGGGCTATCGCCATCAGGCGCTTTTCGCTGCGGAGTAAGCCGGCGCCGCCGCGCCGTGGTCCGCGGACATACTTCGTCTGGCGCCAGCCCGATTCGTGACCATACGTCCATGCAGTCGGGTCACGGTCCGACTTCCCGTGGTCACGAAGATCGCCGGTACCAGAGCGTGCAGAATGCAGGCAATTCCGGCGAGCACGAGCTCGACGCCGAAGCTCAACGCATGCTGCTGGTGTTCGAGGTACGTTTCGCCAATGCTGCGCGGATGCTGAATGAAGAGACGTCCCGTAATCACTGCTGCCTCCTGCCTCGACGCTTGAGCACTGTAGCGGGCCGCAGGTATCAATTCAGTCGAGCCGGGGTGACAATTTGGTAGAAGGGTGGTCTGCGTCGGGGGCTGTACCGGCTCTCCTTATCGCCGAGGTCATCGGTCCCCGCCAATAGCACAACTGAAGGAAAGCTCAGCACGCGCATTCGGATCGAATGACGGTGCTGCGCTCATGCGAACTGGCATATGAGGCTTTCGGCGAAGGCGCCGCACGGAAGCGGCTGTTCGCAGCTTCGGTTACGCTATCGCCAAAGCACCCGCCGCCCCGGAGGTTTTAGCGCCAATGCTCGATGTTCACACTCCTCACGAAGGCGTCCAGACGTGGAAGGGCTTCTTCATCCACATTGCCACGATCGTCATCGGCCTGCTCATCGCAATTGGGTTGGAGCAAACAGTAGAGGTCCTCCATCACCGGCATCAGGTCGCTGAGACGCGTGAAGCGCTGCGGTTGGAGCTCGATCAGAACCGCCGTGCCTACGCTGATCGGATCAGCGAGTTTCATCGGCAGACCGCGGCGTTACTCAATAACATCACTGTCCTGCGATATATACAGCAGCATCCCAGCGCTCCGCAGGACAGCCTCCCCGGGATACTCGTCTGGCACGCGGTGCGAGGTGACTTTACGGAATCAGCCTGGAAGACGGCGCAGCAGAGCAACGTCACGGCCCTAATGCCGCAAGAGGAAGTTCGAAGATATACGTTGACCTACGACCGGATCGAGCAGGTGGCGAAGTCGTTCGATGCCATATGGCCAGCGATCGTCCAGGCGCGACTTTACGGTATTTTTGATTCCGACCCGACCCATCTCACGCCCGCGCAGTTGGCGGAGGAAATGGCGTATACAAAAAACGTGCTGGTGCAGCATTTCGCCGCGGCGGCGGTTCTCGTGCAACTCAACCGCGTGGACAGCAGCTTTGCACCTGCGCTGACCAAGGACGAACTGAACGAGATCATGCACGTGTCAGACGCCGAGCAGGACCGGGACCTCGCCGGGGCCATTGCGATTACCAATAGTCGTCTTCCGGCAGACGCACAGATTCCGGTCTCGCAACCTGTTCGCAAGCCCGAATCCTCCGCGCCCGCCAAGTAGCTGCGGCTGATGCTCCGTGGTGCCGTCGCCATCAGGAGGTCAGAGGAACGCCTCGATCCTCTTTAGCCATGCACTCGGCGGAGACGCTCCGCGCGAGTTCCTTCGAAGTCGCGGGGAGGGCGTCGCAAAAGCTGTCCCGATTCCGCGGCAGTCAGCGGCGGACTCAGAAAATACCCCTGTACCAGCGTGCAGTACTCTTCCTGCAGGAACAACAACTGAGCGAGGTCCTCCACGCCTTCTGCTACCACCTCCAGCTTGAGCGTCTTCGCCATCGCAATTATCGTCGCCGCAATTACCCGATCTTGGCCATTGTTCTGAACGCGCCGGATGAATGAACCGTCGATCTTCAGTCGATCGATCGGGAAGTCGCGAAGGCGACCGAGACCCGAGTAGCCGGTGCCGAAATCATCGATGGAGATCTGCACCCCGATCGCCTTGAGCTCCCCGAGTGCCTGCTTCGTCCAGTCCTCGTTCGCCATGATCACGCTCTCAGTGATCTCCAGCTCCAGCGTGATGGCCGGCAGGGCTGTGTCGCGCAGCACGGCGCAATGGGCAGGATCATGTCGGTCTCCTCTGCGACCGGAATGAAATCCAAAGTGGGTACTTGTCCGAGCTCCAGGTTGGTCCAGCGAAGCAGGGCCTCGGTCGCCTCGGAGTCAACGCTTTGTCGGCCACCCCGTTTAGAGAGCTAGAGACCACTCACGGAGTACGATCATGCGCTATGCCAAGGCCCTCGTTCTGACCGTCGTTGTCGGCGCGGCGGCGTGTCTCTACACGCCAAACGCTAAAGCTGCCGGCGTTTATGTGGGAATAGGCTTGCCGGTGGCGGCCGCCGTGCCGGTCGTTCCGGCCTACTATCCCTATGCTTGGCACCCCCATGTCGGGTTCGGCTATGGCGGCCCGCGCTTCTGGGGTTATGGCTACCGGGGCTATTACCGCTACGGTCATCCTGGCTACTTCTACCGCGGCTCGGTTGGTTTTCACCGCCGCTGATCGCAGTTAATGTCGTCGGGTGCCCGACGGCTGCGGGCGCCCGGCAACGCTATCGAGCGCCGGCAGCCGCACGGTGCGGCAGCCAGACAAGCCGCAGAGCGCGCTAAGACGCTCAATTCTTCGTGCGGGTTTTGCCCATGAAGTCGCGTTTGCCGATGGGCATGCCCTTCCAGCGCAGAAGGTCGTAGGTTGTGGTTGCGTGAAAGTAGAAGTTGGGCAGTGAGAACGACAACAGGAAGTTCTCGGCGGTGTAATCTCGATAATTGCTGCCGAAGGCAAAGCGCACGTCGCGGCCGATAAAACCATCGATTTCCTTGCTCTCGATCTTCTCGAGCGCGGCCAGTGTTTCCGCGATCCGTGCCTTAAGTGCGGCAAACGCTTCGGGGGGCACGGTTGTGTCGGGCGAGAAGACGCCTTTTCGAACGCCCTCGATGGCGCCCAGGGAATGCACTGCAGTGGATTTGACCTGGTAGGCGAAGGCATTCATGTCCGCGCTAAAACGGGCCTGAATGAACTCCGCTGGTGCGATACCCTTCTCGGCACAAAAGGTCTCCGCTTTGTCGAGCAGGCCGGAAACGGCGCCGAGGATCTGCTGAAAGCTGGGAATCGTAGCGGCGTATAGCGAGAAGGCCATGGTGCACCTCGTAGGGAAGTTCGGTAACTGAGGCAAGGTAGTGCAGGATAGGGCGGAGCGCCATGGTTTACGGTAACGGCGCCGGAGCAGGTAATTGCCAGCTCAACTTCTAATCCGCCGCCTGGAGAGTATCGCTATCGGCGCAATGCAGCAGCTTCGCCGCGAGGCGCTCGCATCGCATCCGCTGGCGTTCTCGTCCTCGGCCGCGGATGACCGGACGCCGGGTTCATCCTTCGTGGAACGCCCTGTAGGTTCTCAGGCCAAATCGGCGCCGCATGCGCGGCGGGGCGGTTGTTCAGAGGTAGGACTTCACCTTCGGCCAATAATCCTGGAGCGGCGGCTTCATGCCGCGTAGTACATAAATCGGCTGGTCCGTTTCGTAGGGCATCGCGTATGGTGTATCGATTCGACCGGCGATCTCGATCGAGTCGAACAGCTCTTCATAGTGTTTTCTATCTCCGCCGATAATGATGATGACGCTGCCGTCATGGCCACGAGGCCCCCAGAGGTAATAGTTGTTGTGCCCGCTGATGGCGGGCGGGAGACCCAGGCGGCCGCCGAACACGTCGATCGCCGCAGCCTCGCCGTAGTTGTTGCCGAAGAACACCGCGCGCGCGATTCTGCGGCGGCAGCGATCCATAGACAGTAGCAATCCTTGCGGCCATCTCCGGCCAGCCGAACATGTCCGCGTAGTATTGCGGCAGCACGCCAAGCCTCTGATGCTCGCCTGCGGAGGGCATGTAACCGACAGCCTTCTGGTAGCGGATGAACACATCGACTGGAAGGATCGGTAACGTGAATGGCGCCACCAGGGCTCCCAGGACGGCAACGCCCGCCAGTGCCGCGGCGCGCGCCATCGCGTTGACCAGCCAGTGTTCGATCTGCACCGCACCGAACACCAGTAACGTCGGATAGATGGCGGACAGGTAGTAAGCCTTGCCGTGCGAAGCGTCGAACGCCAGCAGCAGAATCAGCCACGCGATCGGAAAGGCACGCGCAACCGCAAGCTTCGGCCGAACCGCGCCCGCCCACAGTCCGCATAGCCATACGATCATTGCCAGGGGACCGGTGAAGGTTGCCTGTTGCAGGAAGAACGCCAGCGGCGACATCTCGATGTTCTTGCCGCTGGCGCTGCCGTTGCCGAACTCGATGAACGGCCAGCCATGCGCCTGCTGCCACAGCAGGTTGGGCAACAGCATGAGCCCGGCGAGCAGCGCTCCGAGGTAGACCCAACGGTGCAACAGCGATCGGCGCTGCGGTGTGGCGAGCAGGCCCACGGCCAGTGCCACCACATAGAAGCCGATCAAGTACTTGGTGTTGAGGCTGACTCCTGCGATGGCGCCGAATGCCAGCCACCAGCGCCCGTCGCCGGTCTGCTCCAACCGCACCAGCACCCAGCCGAGCGCCAGCCAGGTCAGCGCCTGGAACATGTCGGTCGAGAACAGCACGCCGTCGAGGAGAAACATCGGCCCGAGCACAACGCACATGCCAGCCAGCCATTGTGCGAAGCGGCCGCCGCCGACCGCGCGCGAACTCGCAGGTCAGCGCTACCGTTGCCGTCAGTGCCAGCGCTGGCAATAATCGGAAGCCCAGAAGGAAATCGCCAAACAGGCTGTGCGACCACGATGCTAGCAGCGGTACCAAGGCCGGCTGATCGACATATCCCCAATCAAGACGGCGGCCGCAGACGATGAAGTAGAGTTCATCGCGAAAGAAGCCGTAATGCCCGTTGGCCAGCAGGTGCAGCACCAGGGTCGCACCTGCAAGCAACACACCAGGTCTGGCCCAGATCTGTCCGGTTGTTCCGGTCATGTCGTCGACCGCCGAACCCCTCCCGGCCGTGCTTCGCTCTGATACGCCAGCAGATCCCCGGGTTGGCAATCAAGTACCTCGCACAGCTTCTCCAGCGTGCCGAAGCGAATGGCGCGCGCCCGGCCCGCATTCAGGACCGAGAGGTTCTGCGGCGTGATGCCGATACGCTCAGCGACCGTGTTCAATTGCAGCTTGCGCCTGGCAAGCATCACGTCGAGATTCACTACGATTGGCATGTGATTGGACGCGACCCTAGATGACGAGATCCTGCTCGTCGCGCAGCCCGCGGCTTTCGCGTTGAATGGCGCTCAATTTGCCTGCAGTCATCCTCACCGTTGGCGGATCCGCCCGTACGCTGGCTGCCCATGCGATCCACTATCAATAAACGATATTTAGTTATCGTTTGTCAATAAGCCCATGCTGATAATTACAGCAACCGGGTCGGTGGCCTGACAGCCATCGCAACGTGCGCGATCGTCATCCATGGTGCCCCGGGCCGGAGTCGAACCGACATGGCCTTACAGCCTGCGGATTTTCGTACCCGCCACGGCTTTCGCCGCCGCGCTGCGCGCGTTTGGGGTCTGGAGTGCGCCACGACCATAGCGGGTCCTTACGATTCCGCCACAGGTCCCCGCCGTCCACTCTCTACACCTGCCGGCACCGCATCATGCGGATCGGTTTGGCTCGGCGTTGCCTCGGGCCATGCCCAGGGGATTCACCGACTTTGACGGGATCCGGCCAGGCCGTTTCCGTGCCTGCCGCTCAATTGCTCAAGTCCGCTGCGTCTACCAGTTTCGCCACCGGGGCATTGGCGGCAAGTCTACCGGGACCGGAGCGCCTGGAGCGTTCGCCTTGCGGAACATGCACTTACCTGCTGCTATGATGCGCCGGTGAATGAACTCACGGCCGACAATCTGCAGTTATGGCGCGGCGAACAGCATGTGCTGCGCGGCATCGGCGCTGTGGTGGCGGGCGGCCAGTGTCTGCAGGTCACCGGCGCCAACGGCGCCGGTAAGACGACGCTGCTGCGCGCGCTGTGCGGCCTGGTGCCGCTGGAGGCCGGGCGCATCTGCTGGCGCGGTCGGGACATCGCTGTGGATGCCGCCGCATTCCACAGCGAGCTCAACTATCTGGGACACGACAATGGCCTCAAGGCCGATCTGACGGCGACCGAGAACCTGCGCTACGCCGCCGCGCTGCGCCGACCCGTGCGGGCGCAGGATATCGCCGCCGCCATGGCGCGCACCGGTGTCGCCGAGGCTGCCGGTCAGCTGCTGCGTCACCTGTCGGCAGGGCAACGCCGGCGCGTGGCGCTGGCGCGGCTGACGCTCACCGGCGGCTCGCTGTGGGTGCTCGATGAGCCGGGTTCGAACCTCGATGCCGGCGGACACACGCTGCTGCTGGAACTGATCGGGACGCACCTGCAATCGGGCGGCGTGGCCGTGGTCGCGACACATCGGCAACTTGCGCTGCCCGCGGCGCAGCTGCGATCGTTGACGCTGCAATGAGCGAGCAGCGCGTGGGCTTCGCGGCCGCGGCCGCCGCGCTGATCGCGCGCGACCTGCGCCTGGCGCTGCGGCGTTCGGGCGATACGCTGCAGCCGCTGGGGTTTTTTCTGGTCGTCACGGCGCTATTTCCACTGGCGCTGGACCCGCAGCTCTCGCTGCTTCGAGACATCGCTCCGGCCGCGCTGTGGGTGGGCGCGCTGCTATCCTCGCTGCTTGCGCTGGATCTGCTGTTTCGTGAAGATGCGCAGGACGGGACACTCGAACAGCTGGCGTTGTGTGGCCTGCCGTTTCAGGGGCTGCTGCTGGCGAAGACCGCGGTGCATTGGCTGTTGACCGGATTACCCCTGGTGCTGATCGCCCCATTGGCGGCGACCGCGCTCGGCGCGCCCTATGAGGCGATGCCGGGGATTCTGGCGGCGGTGCTGCTGGGTACGCTCGCGCTGAGCCTGATCGGCGCGGTAGGCGCCGGACTGACCATGAGCCTGAAGCGCAACGGATCGTTGCTGGCATTGCTGGTGCTGCCACTTGCGGCGCCGGTGCTGATATTCGGCGCGCGGGCCACGGCACTGGCGATTGCCGGCGAGCCGCTCGCCGCGCCGCTGTATCTACTGGCAGCCTTCACGGTGCTCAGCGCGACGCTGGCGCCGTGGGCGCTGGCGGCCGCGGTGCGAATTGGCCTGGAATAGGACCGGGAGTCAACGTGGCCTGGGTTTGGTTTCATCGCTTCGGTTCACCGCCGCATTTCTACCGTCTGGCGACGCGGTTGACGCCGTGGTTTGCGTGGCCCGCCGCGCTGCTGTGTCTCGCGGGCCTGATCGGCGGGCTGGTGCTGGCGCCGCCCGACTATCAGCAGGGCGATGGTTTTCGGATCATCTATGTGCACGCGCCGGCGGCGTGGCTGTCGCTGATGGTCTACGTGGTGATGGCCACCAGCGCTGCGGTCGGCCTGATCTGGCGCATGACGGTGGCCTATGCCGTGTCGGCGAGCTGCGCGGTCATCGGGGCTTCCTTTACCGCGCTGGCGCTCGCGACCGGCATGCTGTGGGGCCGGCCGATGTGGGGCACCTACTGGGAATGGGACCCGCGACTGACCTCGGAGCTGCTGCTGCTGTTCCTGTACCTGGGCTACCTCGGGCTGCGCAACTCGATCGATGACGTCGGACGCGCGGACCGCGCCAGCGCGGTGCTGGCCATCGTCGGCGTGGTAAATGTGCCGATCATCCATTACTCCGTCATCTGGTGGAATTCGCTGCACCAGGCTCCCAGCGTGATGAAATTCGGCCGACCGACCATGCCGGCCGCGATGCTGGTACCGTTGCTGCTGATGCTGGCGGGATTCACCGCATATTTTGTCGCGTTGCTGCTGATCCGCGCGCGCGGCGAGCTGCTGCGGCGCGAGCGCAATGCGCACTGGACTGCCGAGGCGGCGGGCGCCACGGCGACAGGATAAGGTGTAGACATGCTGAAGTTTCTCGCCATGGGCGGTTACGCGCGCTACGTATGGCCGTGTTATGTGCTCACCGCAGCGGTGGTTGGCCTGAATATCCGCTGGGCGCTGCGCTCGTTGCATAGCGCCAGGGCCGCGGCGCGACGGCGCATCGCCGCCGTCAGGGCGGCCTCGTGACGCCGCGGCGGCGGCGCCTGTTCTGGGTGCTCGGCATTGTCGCGGGCGTCGGCATCGCCGGCGCTCTGGCGCTGCGCGCCTTCCAGCAGAACGTGATGTTCTATTTCGACCCGAGCCGGATTGCGGCCGGGGAGGTCAAGCCCGGGCAGCGCTTTCGCCTGGGCGGCATGGTCGAGCAGGGCAGCGTGTCGCGCACGCCCGGCTCGCTGGAGGTGCGCTTCGTGGTGACCGACTTCAAGCACCAGGTAGCGGTGCGCTATGACAACGTGCTGCCAGACCTGTTTCGCGAGGGCGCGGGTGTGGTGGCCCACGGGCGCCTAGATGCCAGCGGCACCTTCGTCGCCGACGAAGTGCTGGCCAAGCACGATGAGAAATACATGCCGCCCGAGGTCGCGCGCTCGCTGCAGGCGGGCAAGAGCGCGGCCGCGGCGCCCTCGGGGGAGGCACGCTGATGCTGGTCGAACTGGGTCACTACGCGCTGATTCTCGCGCTGCTGCTCGCCGCCGCGCAGGCATTCTTCGGTCTGGCAGGCCCGGCGCTGCAGCGCGAACGCTGGCTCGCGGCGGTGCCTTCGGCGGCGTGCGGCCAGTTCGTGTTCGTCGCGCTCGCGGTCGGCGTGCTGGTGCACGCCTTCGTCACCAATGATTTCTCGGTGCGTTACGTGGCCGAGAATTCCAACTCGGCGCTGCCGCTGTTCTACCGCGTGACCGCGCTCTGGGGCGCGCACGAAGGGTCGATGCTGTTGTGGATCCTGGTGCTGACGCTGTGGACCATGGCGCTGGTGGCGCGTTCGCGCTATCTGCCGCCGGCGTTCGCGGCGCGCGCGCTGGGCGTGCTCGGGGTGATCAGTTTCTGCTTCCTGCTGTTTACGCTCGCGACCTCCAACCCGTTCGCACGGCTGATACCGGCGGCGCCTGACGGTAACGATCTGAATCCGCTGCTGCAGGATCCGGCGTTCGCGGTACACCCGCCCATTCTATATATGGGCTACGTCGGCTTCAGCGTCAGTTTCGCGCTGGCCTGCGCAGCGATGATCGAGGGCCGGCGCGACCAGCTGTGGGCGCACTGGATGCGGCCCTGGACCGTGATGGCCTGGGCGTTCCTGGCCTGCGGCATCGCGCTCGGCAGCTGGTGGGCCTATTACGAACTGGGCTGGGGCGGATTCTGGTTCTGGGATCCGGTCGAGAACGCCTCGTTCATGCCGTGGCTGATCGGCACTGCGCTGATTCATTCGCTGGCGGTGACCGACAAGCGCGGGCTGTTCAAGAGCTGGACGCTGCTGTTGGCGGTGACCGCATTCTCGCTCAGCCTCATCGGCACCTTCCTGGTGCGCTCGGGCGTGCTGGTGTCGGTGCATTCGTTCGCCGCCGATCCCAGCCGCGGCATCTTCATCCTGATATTGCTGGTGGTGATGATCGGCGGGGCGCTGGCACTGTACGCCTGGCGCGCGCCGCTGATGAAATCGGCCGCCGGTTTCGATTTCATTTCGCGCGAGTCGTTCCTGTTGTTCAACAACATCCTGCTGACGATTGCCGCCGCGGTGGTGTTCGGCGGCACCCTGGCGCCGATGATCGCCGATACGCTGGGCCTGGGAACGCTGTCGGTCGGTCCGCCGTATTTCAATCCCAGTTTCCTGGTGCCGATCCTGCCGATGCTGTCGCTGGTGGCGCTGGGTATGCACGCACGCTGGCGGCGCGGGGGCCTTAAGGAGGCGCGCCGGCCGGTGCTGTTGGCGCTCGGCGCGGCGCTGATCCTGGGGCTGGCGCTGAGCCTTGGGGTGTATATGCATCCGCTCACGCTCACGCCGATCGGTGCCACGGTCGGGTTGTGGATCATCCTGGCGGCGCTGATCGACCCGATCCAGCGGCTGCGCCGGCGCCAGCGCCTGCCCGCGAGCGTGGCCGGCATGTCGATCGCGCACATCGGACTGGGCGTGTTCGTGCTCGGCATCACGTTCGTGCAGTCGAACACCATCGAGCGCGACATCGCGCTCAAGCCCGGGCAGTCGGCACAGCTCGGGGCCTATCAGTTTCGCTACGACGGCGGCCAGGACATCGAGGGCCCGAACTACGAGGGCTTTCGCGGCAAGGTCACCATCACCCGCAATGGGGCGCCGGTGAGCGTGCTGTATCCGGAGAAGCGCCGCTACCTGGTGCAGGGAACGGTGCAGACCACGGCGGCGATCGCGCCGGGATTGAATCGCGATCTGCTGGCGGCGCTCGGAGAAGACGTCGGCGCCGGTGCCTGGAGCCTGCGCCTGCAGTATCGCCCGCTGATTCGCTGCGTCTGGATCGGTGCGCTGATCATGGCGATCGGCGGCGTCACCGCGGTCATCGGCCGGCGCCAGCGCGGCCTGGCGCCGCAGGACGAACGGCTGGCGCTGAACGCTGGCGCCGCGCACCTGCACGGCGAGGGCGGCGCACGTTGAACCGGTTTCTGCTTCCGCTCGCGGGCTTCGTGCTGCTGCTGGTGGTGCTGCTGGTGGGACTTACGCGCGCGCCGGACAAGTCCATCCTGCCGTCACCGCTGATCGGCAAGCCGGTGCCGCAGTTCACGTTGCCCAACCTGTTCGATAGCACCCAGCCGGTGAGCTCCGAGTCGCTCAAGGGGCGCTGGATGCTGGTCAACGTCTGGGGAACCTGGTGTGTCGAGTGCCGCGCCGAGCATCAGGTGCTGCTGCAGATCAAGCAGCAGGCGCGTGTGCCGATCCTCGGCATCGACTGGAAGGATCAGAACGAGGATGCGATGGCCTGGCTGGCGCAACTCGGCAATCCCTACGAGCGCGTCGCCACCGACCGCGACGGCCGGGTTGCGATCGACTGGGGCGTGTACGGGGCGCCGGAGAGTTTTTTGATCAGCCCGGCCGGCACCGTGGTCTACAAGCATATCGGCGCCATGACCGAGCAGGTGTGGCAGAGTGAATTCCTGCCACGTGTGAATGCCCCTGCGGGCACTGCGGCCCCACCTGCGAGTCCGGTGAGCACCGCGGCTGGTGCGACAGGCCGCGGCGCATGAGGCCAGGCATGCGATCGCGCCGATCGATGCGTGCGCTGCTGCTGTGCGCCGCGCTGGCGTTCGCCGGCGTCGCCGTCGCGGTCGATACCACGCCGCCGCTGGCCGATCCGCTGCTGCAGCAGCGCTACTACGAACTCACGCACGAGCTGCGCTGCATGCAGTGCCAAAACGAGGCGCTGGCCGACTCCTCGGCCGGCCTGGCCGCCGATCTGCGCGTGCAGGTGCACGAGCTGCTGCTGGCGGGTCAGAGCGATGATCAGATCCGCGATCACATGGTGGCGCGCTACGGCGAGTTCATCCTGTTCCGGCCGCGCATGTCCTGGCGTAACTCCTGGTTGTGGGCCGCCCCGACGCTGCTGATGCTGGTCGGCGTGATCATTGGATGGCGTGTGATGCGTGCGCGCTCGCGGCTGGTGGCGAGCGAAGAGGCCGACTCCAACGGCGAGTCGCTGGAACTGTGACCGCGTTCATCCTGGCGGCGCTGCTGTTGGCCCTGCTTGCGGCGCTGTTCGTCGCCTGGCCGCTGCTGCGGCGGAACGCCGCGGCGCCCGCAGCCCCGATGGCCGCAGCGCTCACAGTGCTGGCGCTGATCATTGCCAGTGCGCTGCTCTACCGGTTGATCGGCAACCGCGCCTGGCCCCAGCTGGCCGGCGCCGGCGCCGACGCCGGCAACGGCACCATCGCCGCGCTGGCGCGTCACCTCGAGGACGCACCGCAGGACCAGGCGGCCTGGCTGTCGCTGGGCGCGGCCTACAGCAGCATCGGCCAGTATGCGCTGGCGCTACGCTCCTATGAGCGCGCCAATCGACTCACCGCGGGCGGCAACGCCGCGGCATTGGCCGGCATGGGCGAGGCGATGCTGCTCACCGGGGACAATGCGCGCGCCGAGCAGGCGGCAGCGCTGATCGAGCGCGCACTGCAGCTGGATGGTCAGTTGCCCAAGGCGCTGTTTTATGGCGCGCTCATCGCCTTCCGCCAGGGCCGCCTGGATGTCGCGCGGGCGCGCTTTTCGGCCATTCTGGCGCTGTCGCCACCGGAGAATGTGCGCGCGGCGCTGCAAAAGGAAATCGACGAGATCGACGCCAGGCAACATCCGGTGCTGGATGCGGCCACCGCGATTCACCTGCACGTCACGCTCTCGCCGGCGCTGGCGGGCAAGGTGCCGGCGAATGCCTCGCTGTTTGTTTTCGTGCGCTCGCCGGACGGCGGTCCGCCGCTGGCGGCGAAACGCAGCCAGGTAAGCCTGCCGCAGGATGTGGAACTGTCGGCGGCCGACTCGATGATCGCGGGCCGCGCACTCGCGCCCGGCCAGAGCGTGTCGGTCATCGCGCGCATTTCAGCCTCGGGCAGCCCGCTGCCGGTGAGCGGCGATCTGTATGGACAGATCGACTACGTGGCCGGCAAAAGCGGCCCGCGCGCGTTGCAGATTGATAGACTGAGCCCTTGAACCGCTTTCGAGGTCGAGTCGAGCAAGCATGAGTAGAGTGGCTCTGGAACGACGGCTGCGCGCCGGCGAATTTGTCATCACCGCTGAAATCAACCCGCCGCTGTCGGCCGATCCGCAGGATCTGCTCGATGTGGGGCTGCCGCTGCGCGGCGTTGCCGACGCCGTCAACGTCACCGACGGCGCCAGTGCCAGGGCGCATCTGGACGTATTGAGCGCCGCCGCGATCCTCGCGCGTTCGGGCATGGAGCCGGTACTGCAGCTCACCTGCCGCGACCGCAACCGCATTGCACTGCAGAGCATGCTGGTGGGCGCCGCAGCGCAGGGGCTGCACAACATCCTGGTGCTGCGGGGCGACAATCCGGAGGCCGGCGATCAGCCGGACGCCAAGCCGGTGTTCGATCTCGATTCCAATACGCTGCTGGCCACTGCGGCGGGCATTCGCGATCGCGGCGTGCTGCCGCACGGCCGTGCAGTAGCCGGCAAGTGCGAATTTTTTCTAGGAGCGGCCGACAGCCCGATCGATCCGCCGCCCGACTGGAAGCCCGAGGGGCTGATGCGCAAGCTCAGGGCCGGCGCCCAGTTCGTGCAGACGCAGTTCTGCCTCGACCCGGGCGTGGTGCGCCGCTATCTGGCGCGCCTCGGCGAGCACCAGCTCACCGAACGGCTGTTCTTTCTGATCGGGCTGGCGCCGCTGGCCTCGGCGCGCTCGGCGCGCTGGATCCGCCAGCACCTGTACGGCTCGATCATCCCCGAGGCGCTGATCGAGCGGCTGGATTCGGCCGCCGATCAGAAGCTCGAGGGCGCCCGCATCTGCGTCGAACTGATGCATGAGATGCAGCAGATACCGGGCGTAGCGGGGGTGCACCTGATGGCGCCGCTCAACACCGATGCGCTGGCGCAGGTGATCGGTGAGTTTCGCGCCGCCGCTTCCAGCAGGCGCCGGGCGGTGTAGACGGGTGGTCTAACTGTCCAGACACACCACCAGCCGGGCGCGATAGCTGCGCCAGGCGATCGGAATGACGATCGGGTGCGCGCCCGCCGGATAAACCAGCGGTATATCGCCCTCGTGCACCTGCGAGCGCACCGAGACGCTGTACTGGTGGCGAAAGTTGCGCTGCGCGTCGCCCGACAGCGTGTTGGCGATCTCGCCCACCAGTTCACGCAGGTGTTCGTGGCTCAGGTCGGTATCCTGCATGCACATCAGCATCACGCACAGCATGCTGCGCGGCGCGGTAAACAGCACCACGCCGTCGCGCTGGCCGGCGATGCGGACCATGCCGGTGTAGTCGGCGAGTTGCGGCCGCTGGCGCAGCGCCAGGTGCGGTATGCCGCACGCGGCGGGCTGCTGCACGGCGGTTTCGAAATAGTGCATCACGCTATTGACGAACACACCGACTTCGAATTCCGTGCTCACGATGGCTCGAGCACCCGCGGGACGGCGACCGGATTCGAATCGCACGCATCGAGCGTCGCCAGGGCCGCCGATGCGGCGCGCAGCAACACGATGTGCTGGTAGATCGAGCGCATCGTGGCCGCATGGCTGATCAGTTCGTCGAGCCTGACGATGGCCGGCAGGAAGTCGTTGCCGCTGAGCGCGGTCTTGGCGCACAACCCGGCCAGCACGTCGTCGATACCTTGCAGCCGCTGGGCGAAACTGGCAAACGGCAGCGCTTCGGCTGCGGCCGTGATCGCATCGAGTTCGCGCAGTACCGCGATGACTTTCTTGTGCAGATCCGGTTGTCCGATGCCGGTCCCGGTCAGTATGGCATTGCACTTGCGAAACGCAGTATCGGCATCGTCCAGGAACGCCACCAGTGCGGGCGGATCGGCCCGCACTAATTGCAGCAGCAGTTCGGCCTGCGAATCGCCATCGGCCTGTGCCTGCTCTAGCTCCCGCGCCAGCAGCACCCGGTCGGTGACATCGGCGATCACCGCGTGGATGCAGTCGTCGGCGGGCTCGGCTCCGGCAACGCGCCGGAACGTGAAGCTCAGCCAGCGTCGCTCGCCGCCGCCGCGGGCATCGGCGAACCGCACCTCGACCTGAGCCAGCGGATTGAGCGATTCGACGGCGTACTCATCGGCCTGGTCACTCCACAGTAGGCGCAGAAACGTCAGCGTCGCCGCGAGCGTGGCTTCATCGTCAAGCAGCGGTCGCAGCAGGTCCTCGAAGCGTCGGCCGCCAGGCGCGCTCACACGCAGCAGCTCGCGCATCGATGCGGAGCAGGTGGCGCCCAGGCGCAGATCGCGACCGATCACGAACAGAGCTTCGTGCATGCTGCCGAGGATATGGTGCAGCTGCCGGCGCGTGGCGGTCTCGGCGGCGCAAGCGCGTGACTGAAGCCTAAGGCACGGCCCGATCGGCAGCAGCAGCAGCAGTGCTGCGACGCCGCCTGCGAGCGGGCCGTTCCACCACCAGGCGCAGGTCGCGACCGCGAGCGCCGGTGCCAGCAGCGCGAGCAGCGGCAACGGCAGGGGAGCGAGCGGGTAGACCGGCGGGGTAATCGTGGCTGGCGTCGCGCCGACGACATCAGCGGCGCGACGGCGGCGCTGCGTGCTTTCAGGGTTACGAACCGATCTGACGTCGGCAAGCTGCGCCCAGACTTGCGTTGCTAGCTTCATCGCAGTGGCTGACTTTGGTATCTGAAGTCAAGCCGAGTGCTGCCCGGTATCACATTTTTGTGTCGGACAAATGGAAATGCCGGCGCGAGCGTTTATGGAATGTGGGGCTGTTCACAGATTTGCGGCGTACCGCGACCGGTCCCATAATCGCCGTCCCGAAACGGCTCGAGGACCCCGTCATGAAACGATTGCTGCTGCTGCTATTGATGAGCTCAGGGCTGGGCTCGGCATGGGCTATGTTGCAGCCCGGTGCCAGTGCGCCGGATTTCACCACCCAGGCGACGCTGGCCGGCAAGCCATTCCAGTTCTCACTGGCCGACGCCCTGAAGAAGGGTCCGGTGGTGCTGTATTTCTATCCGGCGGCGTTCACGCCCGGATGCACGGTGGAGGCGCATGAGTTCGCCGAGGCCACCGATAAATTCAAGGCCATGGGTGCGACGGTCATCGGGGTCTCGCACGATCCCATCGACACGCTCAACAAGTTTTCGGTGAGCGAGTGCCGCAACAAGTTCGCCGTCGCTTCCGATGCGGACCAGAGCATCACCAAGGCCTACGACGCCGTGCTCGCGGCGAAGCCCGCGTATGCGAACCGCACCTCCTACGTCATCGCGCCGACCGGCACCATCG
>PKWJ01000005.1 GCA_003132025.1 Gammaproteobacteria bacterium | reverse complement strand
CGGCGGCTCCAACGGGTCGCGGGTGCGGCTGTTCAAGGTCGAACTGCAGAAGCTGGGTAAGCGGGGCCTGAACGCCACGTTGCGCGGCGCGCAGTTTATCGGGCCAGCTATCGTCCTTCGGTGAGGACGACATGATGCTGGAATTGGCTTTGGAATCAGAGGACGCTCATACGAGTGATCGTACGAGCGGTCGTCGTCGGCCGATCGAGGTGATNNGCATCAGCAGCGGCCTGCTCTATACGTGGCGGCAACGGCTGCTGTGCGGCGCGCTCTCTGCCGTGGCCGCGACCCAGCCACGTTTCGTGCGCGTCGATGTCGTTCCGGAGTTCTCGGGCCCGGCCGCAGCGACATCAGCCGCGCCGGAGGTGCAGGCTGTCAGGCGGATGGTGGGGGCGCCGGCGCAGCCAACCGCCGAACCGGCGGGGCGTATCGAGATTGTTCTGCGGCGCGGAGCGACGGTTCGGGTGGATGCGCAGGTGGACGAGGCTGCCTTGCGGCGGGTGCTGGCCGCGCTGAAGCGGTCATGATCGCGGCGCCACCTGGTGTGCGGGTCTACCTCGCCTGCGGCACCACCGATATGCGGCGAGGCATGGCGGGACTTGCCATGCAGGTGCAGCAGGTTCTGTCGCAGGACCCTTTCGACGGCTGCATCTTTGCCTTCCGTGGCAAGCGTGCGGGCCTGATCAAGGTGCTCTGGCACGATGGCATCGGGCTGTGCCTGCTTACCAAGCGGCTGGAGCGCGGCTATTTCATCTGGCCGACGACGAGCACGGGTGCGATCTCGCTGACGGCGGCGCAACTGGCGACATTGCTGGAAGGCTGCGAATGGCGGGCGCCGGTTGCAAGTCGTAGACCGACGCTGGCGGGTTAACAAACCCGCGTCACCGAAAAAGCTGCTGGCGGCGACGCGGTGGCGTCGCTCATGATGCCGTCATGCAGATCGACCTGACCACCCTGCCAGACGACGCCGCTGTGCTACAAAGCATGATTCGCGATGTGGTTGCCGCAACCGTGCAGCGTGATGTGCAGGTGACAGAGCTGACCGCCGAGATCGAGAAGCTGCAGTCCCTGATCCAAAAGATGCTGCGCCATCGCTTCGGTCGCCGTTCCGAACAGCTGTCGCCCGACCAGTTGCTGCTCGCCATGGAAGATATCGGGCAGGAGATTGCCGAGCAGGAGGCGGCGAAGGACAACGCGGAGCAGTCAGAGGAAAAGCGCCGGCAACGTCGCGCAGCCCGACCGCTGCGCAACCTCGGTGCGTTGCCTGGGCACCTGCCGCGTGACGAGGTGGTGATCGACATCGACAGCAAGGAGTGCCCCTGCTGCCGCGGTGCGCTGCACCTGATCGACGAGACCCGCACCGAAATGCTGGATCGTGTGCCCGCGCAGCTGCGCGTGAAGGTGACCCGCCGGCCGCGATATGGCTGCCGTGCCTGTGGCGAGGCGGTGGTGCAGGCGCCCGCACCGGAGCGGCCCATCGATGGCGGCATGGCGACCGAGGCGCTGCTTGTGCAGGTCCTGATCGGCAAGTTCTGCGATTTTCTGCCGCTGTACCGGCAATCCGAAATGCTGAAGCGTGAGGGTATCACGATCGATCGCTCGACGCTGAGTGCCTGGGTGGGACGCACCTGCTGGTGGCTGCGCCCGCTCTACGACCTGCTTGTCTCCACCGTGGTGTCGGCGCCGAAGGTGTTCGCCGACGACACCACGCTGCCGGTACTCGATCCCGGCCGGGGGAAGACCAAGACGGGACGGCTCTGGTGCTATGCCGTCGATGACCGGCCCTGGAAAGGTCCGAAGCCTCCGGCGGCCGCCTACGTCTACAGCCAGGATCGTACTGCCACGCATCCCGCCGCACATCTCGTGAATTTCCGCGGCGTGCTGCAGGTCGATGGTTACAACGGCTTCGGGAGCCTGGTCACAGGCCGTCGGGACGGCTCGATCCAGCTCGCATTTTGCTGGGCCCACACAAGACGGCCCTTCTACGAATTCTTCGTCAGCACCAAGTCGCCGATCGCCGCCGAGGCGCTCGCGCGCATCGGCAAGCTCTACGAGATCGAGGCGGTGATCCGTGGCCATCCGGCCGAGCATCGCCGCGCCGTTCGCCAGGAACGCAGCCGTCCCATCGTCGAGGCCCTGCACGCCTGGCTGCAAGAGCAATTGCCGCATCTGTCCGGCAGTTCGCCCTTGGCCAAAGCCATGCGGTATGCCCTGCGGCACTGGTCCGGCTTGGTGCTGTACCTCGATGACGGCCGCATCGAGATGGACACCAACGTGGTCGAACGCGCCATCCGGCCTATCACCTTGGCAAGGAAGAACGCCCTCTTTGCAGGGTCCGACGGCGGCGCCGAACACTGGGCGATTGCACTGACGCTGATCCACTCCGCAAAGTTGAATGGCGTCGAGCCACTCGCCTGGCTTACCGACGTGCTGGAACGCATCGTCTCCGGCCGTACCAAGCAGCACGAACTCGACCAGTTGCTGCCCTGGAACTGGCGACCGCCAGGTGCAATCAGCTTGGCGGAAGCGGCGTAGCGCATATCCCACCGCGCCATCCGGCTCGGCGTCATGAGAGCGGTCGGCCTGAACGCAGACCGATCGTGCGGCGATCGGGCCGTTGAAGGCGCTCCCATGATTGCTTGTAGGAGCGTCCTCGATGCCGGAACCGTGGTCCATCGCTGCCGACGCACCACATGGCGGCATGATCTCTGCCGTCGGCGGCGCGGAAAGGACAGCAGCCTCCCGGGACGGGGCGGCCGTCGGCTCATCGGCGCGCACGGCGCTCGGCCGGGGGTCGGTTGCGGCGCCGAACGCGCCGCTCAGCAGAAGCTGTTGCCGCCAAGCGTAGAACTGCCCGCCGCTGATGCCGTGCTTGCGCGCCACCGCAGCCGCCGACGCGCCCGGCACCAGGCTTTCGGCCACGATCTTGCGCTTCTGCTCGGCCGTCCAGCGACGGCGGCGCTTGCCAGAGGCTACCTCGGTGGCCTGACTGCGAGCGCTCGTATGATCAGTCGTAGGACCGATCCCTACGTCAGCTGGCCCATTCGCCATCATCTCGTCCTCCGCCATGGACGACATCTGGCACCAACGGCCCACGCCGCTCAACGTGGCGACGCCACTCCGCTTACGAAGCAGCGCCGTGTCACGACCCCTCTTGTGTTTGCAAGATCAATCGCTTGC
>PKWJ01000024.1 GCA_003132025.1 Gammaproteobacteria bacterium | reverse complement strand
CCGCCCCCGCCCCCGCCGCCGCCGCCGCCCCCGCCCCCGCCGCGCCTCCCCTGCCGGCCGCGCCAGCGCATTAGGCAGTCGCGCGGCGGAACAGTAACGCGGCCTCGTTCATCGCGCCGCATCCGGCAGCAGAAAGGTGCGGCGCGCGGCTTCCATCGCCAGTCGTTCAGGGCGATACCAGCGCGCCAGTGCCGAGCGGTCCATCAGGTCGGGATTGGCTCGTTCGAACGCCAGGAAATCGGCAACCTTACCGACCTGCATGCGTTCGGCGATCAGCGCCAGGAAGGCTATGGTAATGGTCTGATGGAAGGCCTCCGGCTTGCCGGCGCGCGCCGTCATCGCCCGCAGCGCGAACGAGTAGTGATATGCGGTCTCCGCGAAATCGTGTTGCCGCAGCATCTCGAAGCCCATTCGAACGTGCTCGCGATGCGGGAACGTGCTGGCATCGAGCTCCCCGCGCGCAAAGCGGGCCAGCTGCGCAAGATCTTCATCCATCCGCGCGTGTCTCGTGCAACTTGTGGGAATCCGCGGCGGTCAGGTCGAGTCGATAGACGCCGCGCAGCGCCTTAATCTGCTTGCGTGTCGCGGCCGAGAACGGCGCCTTACCTTCGAAGGCATGCAGCACCACGCCTTCCAGCAGTTCGCCGAGGGGCATGTCCAATTCGGTCGCCAGCGCCTTGAGCACCTTCAGCAATCGGGTCTCGAGCCGCACGCCAGTCTGGGTGCGCGTTATCTGTTTCATTCCCATAGCGGTACCATGTTACCATGGTACCGACTAGCGGCGCGATGCCCGCTGGCTGAAAACGATGGCGATACCGCCCAGCGTCGCGCACGACGCCAGCACCAGGCGCAGCGTCACCTGCTCCGTCATCAGTACCAGCCCCCCGAGCGCCGCCACCACCGGTACCGACAGCTGCACGCTGGCGGCGCTTATGGCCGACAGCCGCTTTTGTGCCGCATACCACACCACGTAGCCCAGGCCGGAGGCCAGCGATCCCGAGACCGCCGCGAGGGCCAGCCCCTTAGCGGACAGGTGACGGTCGCCGGCGAACGCCAGGGCAAGCACGATCACGCAGGGCACCAGGTAGATGAAATTATTCGCGGTCACTTCCAGCGGATCGCCACCGCCTCTGCCCATCAGTGAATACAGCCCCCAGGCCAGCCCCGCGATCGCCATCAGCAGCGCGCCTATCGGGCTGGGCGCCGTGACTCCCGGGGCGACCAGAACCACCAGTCCTGCCACCGCGAGAATGAATCCGGCGCGCGCGAGCGGCGGGAACGGATCCCCGTTGCGCAATGCGCTGCCGATCATGGTCAGCTGGGCGGCTCCGAACAGGATCAATGCGCCGGTACCGGCGCTCAGCGACAGGTAGGCGAATGAAAATGCCACCAGGTACGCAAACAGTACAGCGGCGCTGCGCCAGTTGCCGCCGCTTCGACCGTGGGCACGCCATCGGGGTAACACGATGACGACCAGCGTCGCCGCGGCCGTGAAGACTCTTACGGCCGCAAAGCTCGCCGGATCGATGAGTTGCTGCCCCAGCGCCAGCCGGCACAGCACCGAGTTGGCTGCAAAGGCGAGCATCGCCAGCGCGGTCAGCGCCATGGTGCGCGCAGCGCCAGCGCAGTGCGGGTCGTCGCGATGAATGCTCAATGGATTCGATCTTGCCGGTCACACACAGAAAAGTCGCCCGAGGATAACGGCCGCGCCTCCGGAAGGCACGAATATGTTGCCATGCGCTACCGCTTCAGCGGCGCTACCTGCGCCGCGGCAGGTGGTTTGACTACAGTCGCGGTATGCCGGCGACGTCCTACCGCAGGCGTTTGAAACTCGCGACTGCAAGAATACTGCGTATCCGAATAACGTAGCTGCTTTTCGCACAGGAGGTCCCGCACTATGAAAGCAGCCGTTATCCATTCCTTTGGTCCGCCCGAAGTCATTCGCACCGAAGAAGTCGCGACGCCAGTTCCGAAAAACGATGAAGTCCTGGTCAAGGTGCATGCGGCCAGCGTCAATCCCGTGGACTACAAGACCCGTTCAGGTCACTACCCGTCAGTCAAACAGGATCAGCTGCCGCTGACGCTGGGTCGCGATATCGCAGGGACAGTGCAGCAATGCGGAAGCGCGGCCCGCAAATTCAAACCGGGCGACTCGGTCTACGCGATGCTGGATCGCGAGCACGGTGGCTATGCCGAATACGTCATCGTCAAAGAGCGCGACCTGGTCAGCAAGCCTCGCCATCTTGACTATACGGAGGCCGCCGCGGTGCCGCTGGCGGCGATGACGGCCTGGCAGGGACTGTTTGATCACGGCGGTCTTCGGGCCGGCCAGCGCGTCCTGATCCACGGCGGCGCCGGCGGCGTAGGTCACTTCGCAATTCAATTTGCCAAGGCCAGGGGCGCCACAGTCGCCACCACCGTAGCGACCAGCGACATCGAGTTCGTGCGCGAATTAGGCGCCGATCTGCCGATCGACTATAAGACGCAGCGTTTCGAAGATGCGGTCCACGACGTTGACCTGGTATTCGACCTGGTCGACGGCGAAACGCAGGATCGCTCCTGGGCGGTGCTCAAGCGCGGCGGTGCCATCGTGTCCACGCTGTCCACACCGTCGCAGGACAAGGCGCGCGACCACGGCGCCCGCGGCGAACACTACATGGCGCAGCCCGATGGCGCCGAGCTACGGGACATTACCGCGCTCATCGATGCCGGCAAGGTGATGCCACACATCCAAGCTGTGTTCCCGTTCAACGAGGTGCGGCAAGCGCAGCAGCAACTCGAGCACAGCCACGTGCAGGGCAAGATCGTTCTTGAACTGGAAAGCTGAAATGTCGGTCGGCACGGCCGGCGCGCTTACCCCGCGTTCGCCGTCCGTGCCGGCCCGGTTACAGCGCGCGCTTCACGTCACCAGGTGTTGCGGCTTTCCGGCGACGAATGCTTCGATGTTGTCGATCAACTGATCGGCCAGGAATTGCATCGCACCTTCGCTGGCCCAGGCGACGTGCGGCGTAAGGATGAAATTGTGCAGCCGCAGGTCGAGCAGCGGATTGCCGTCCTTCGGGGGTTCCTTCGTCAGCACGTCGAAGCCGGCGCCGGCAATCAGGCCCTGCGTGAGTGCCTCGACTAGCGCCGATTCATCCACCAGCCCGCCGCGCGACGTGTTGATGAGAATGGCAGTGCGCTTCATTTTGCGCAGCTCCTTGATGCCGATCAGGTTGCGCGTCTCCGGCGTCAATGGCGCGTGCAGCGAGATCACATCGCTGGTCGCCAGCACCTCGTCAAAAGGCGTGAATTCCACTCCCGGCATCTTGGGCGGCGCGTGATCGGCAAACAGCACCTTCATGCCGAAGCCGCGGGCAATCTTTGCCGTCGCCTGGCCGAGCGCTCCCTCGCCGACGATGCCGAGCGTGGCGCCGTACATGTCGCGGATCGGGTGGTCGAAAAAGCAGAACTGGTCCACCTGGCCCCAGCGCCCGTTGGCCACATCCGCGCGGTAGGCGAACAGATTGCGCCGCAGCGCCAGTATCAGCGCGAACGCGTGCTCCGGTACGGTATGCACGGCGTAGTTGCGGATGTTGGACACCGCGATGCCATTGGCCTTGCAGTAGTCGATGTCGATGACGTCGT
Source organism: Gammaproteobacteria bacterium (assembly GCA_003132025.1). Lineage (GTDB taxonomy): Bacteria > Pseudomonadota > Gammaproteobacteria > Steroidobacterales > Steroidobacteraceae > FEN-1191. The sequence continues at coordinate 3,211 of PKWJ01000024.1, read as the reverse complement.
AGCCGGTGGCGGCAACGGCGATCATCTTCAGGTTCGGCAGCTGCCGCAGGGTTGCCGCCCGCAGCGGCACCTTGTTGGTGATCGCGACCGTGGCGTCGCGCAGCTTTTCAGGCAACTCGCCGACGTCGCTGGCCGCGTACTCCTGCCACTGGTGCGCAAACGTGGGGCGTCGAACCTCGGCCTGCAAGCTGGCGCGATCAAGAAACACGACGCGTTGCTGCATTGTTGCTTTACCCGGCTGAGCGGGCGTGCTGGAATTGTTCCTGCTTGCTTGCCTTCTGATTCGGAATCGGATCGTGCGAGCGCCAGTAGTTTGAGGCCGCGCCCACGCCGCTTCCCGGAGCGACCTTGATGCCCACATCCAGCATCGCCATCTCCGCGCCGGCGAGCGCGCCCATCAGCATCAGCTCATTGAGATCGCCCAGGTGGCCGATGCGAAATACCTTACCGGCAACCTTGGACAGCCCGGCACCCAGGGCCAGGTTGTAGCGCCGGTAGGCGATGTCGATCACACGAGCAGCATCGATACCCTCGGGCACCACGACCGCGCTCACGGTGTCCGAATACCACTTCGGAGCTTTCGCGCACAGTTTCAGCTTCCATCCCTCGAGGATGGCCGCGCGTACGCCTTCGGCCAGGTAGTGATGCCGGTGGAAGATGTTCTCCAGGCCCTCTTCTTCGATGATGTTCAGGGACTCGCGCAGGCCGTAGAGCATCGGTAACGCCGGCGTATAGGGGAAGTAGCCGCTGGCGTTGGCCTTTATCATATCGGCCAGGTCGAAATAGCAGCGCTTGGATTTGGCGCTTGCCATCGCCGCCAGTGCCTTCTGGCTCACCCCGAGGAACGCCAAACCGGCCGGCAGCATGAATCCTTTCTGCGATCCGCTTACCGCCAGGTCCACGCCCCATTCATCCATGCGAAAATCGATGCTCCCCATCGAGCTCACGGTGTCGACATACAGCATCGCGGGATGCTTGGTGGCATCCAGCACCCTGCGCACGCCGGCGATATCGCTGGTGACTCCCGTGGCGGTCTCGTTATGGCAGGCGAGCACGGCCTTGATCTTGTGCTCCTTGTCTGCCTTCAGCGCCTGCTCGGTACGCTCGAGCGGAACGCCTTCGCCCCACTCGACATCCTGGATTTCCACGTCATATCCCAGCCGCTGCGCCATATCGATCCACAGATGGCTGAACTGTCCGAAGCGCGACGCGAGCACCTTGTCGCCGGGAGACAGCGTATTGGTCAGCGCCGCCTCCCAGCCACCGGTGCCGGAGGACGGGAAGATGAATATCTGACCGGTGGTGGTCTTGAAGACCTTCTTCAGGCCTTTCAACAGGCCGGTCGAAAGCTCAGGAAAGCTGGAAGAGCGGTGGTCTTCCATCGCAATGACCATCGCCCGCAGCACACGGTCGGGAACGTTCGTAGGCCCCGGGACGAAAAGGAAATTGCGGCCTGCTACACGGGTTCCCATCACAGCTCTCCTCTGGATCGGTTAAATACGGGATGACTCCCGCCATCCTATCCGAACGCCGGAAGCTTGCCAGCCTTGTAGAATGCAGCGTTCGTCGGCCGCGAACAACCCGCGGCGGCGGGCTAACATTCAAATGATCCCGGTACCATGGCTGAACAGGAGTCCGGCATGGGCGCTCGCGCGCAAGCTGTTGCAACCATCAAGATCGACGAGCCGTACGCTCGGGTGACCGAGTATCGATTTTCACCGGGCGCCGAAACCGGCTGGCATCGGCACCGGCATGACTACCTCGTCGTGCCGTTGCTCGACGGCCAGCTGACACTGGAACAGCCCGACGGCAGCTCCCGCATCGCGCAGCTGCTGACCCACCAACCGTACGCGCGCGGCGCGGGCGTCGAGCACAATGTCATCAACAGCAACACCTACGAATTCGCGTTTCTGGAAATCGAGGTGCTGCGGTAGCCGTTACAGCGCCAGGAACTACGGCTTGCGGTCGCCGTGCTCCGACTGCTGCAGCAGCTGCTGCAGGTCATCCTTCCATAGCGCGGCCGCGGTGTGCGTGCCGTGACCGCGGGTGGCGTCGCTGATGGGGATGAGAATGAATCGACAATGCGGCATCCTCCTGGCCTGGGTTTCGGCGATACCCAGCTCCGGCGGATTGATGAAATCGTCGCCCGAGTTGATGTAAAGCACCGGCACGGTAATGCGCTCCAGATCGCGACTCGGATCGTAATTGCGGCTGGCATTGAGGTAGAAGATCAGGTCGTTCGCGTCGGTTGCAGCCACGGCGCGCTTCAGATATTCGTCGATGTAGGCCTCGGCGGCAGCCCGGTCGGGCGCTCGCTTCTGCAATAGCAGCGGGCTGGAGCCCATGATGAATAGTATTTCATTGGCGGTGCGCAAGCCCTGTGCGGGTTGTGACTTATACTCGCCATCGAGCCATTGGGGATCCTGCTTGACTGCCTGGATGGCCATGTAGCGCATCATGCGATTGCGGCCCGCGAGCGCGATGGGCAGGCAGGCGAATGGCGCGAGTGCATCCGCGAATCCCGGGTAGGTTTCGCCCCAGAGGAAAGTCTCCATGCACCCCATCGATGTGCCGAGAATCAGCCGCAGATGATCGATCTTCAGGCCATCGAGCAGCATGGCATGCTGACTGCGCACCATGTCGTCGTAATCGTATTGCGGGAAGTGGGCATGCAGTCCATCGGACGGCTTCGACGAACTTCCATGACCGATGTCGTCCGGCAAAATCAGGAAGTACTTTGTGATGTCCAGAGGCTGTCCCGGTCCGAACAGCTCATCGGAGAAGATCGGATTGAGCAACGTGCGCGCGTTGCCGCCGGTGCCATGCAGCAGCAGCACAGCGTTGTCGGTGTGGCCGTTCTTGTCGGTGTGCGGCTTGCCGAGAGTGAGGTAGTGCAGCCGCAGTTGCGGCAGCGTCTCACCGCTGCCGAAGCGGAAGTCGGCAATGCTGAAGGTGCCGTCGCGCACCGGCCACTGTGAAGCTGTCTGGGCAATCGCCAGAGGGGCGGCCAAAAAAGCGAGCGCGGCGGCCGCAACGAGACGATGGGGCATGACACAGCCTCTTGAGGTTGCAGTCAGGGTTATCAGCGCAGTATCACAAAAGCTCGGGGCCGGCCACGTTTGCGGTACTGCAGGCGGATCAGTCGATCGGCCCGAAAATGAGCCCGATCGCCATGGAAATCATTCGCTTACCCGGTTCTCATGCCGCCGCT
>PKWJ01000018.1:230007-452397 GCA_003132025.1 Gammaproteobacteria bacterium | reverse complement strand
CGAGGTGCCGAACCACATCGGCCTGCCCGGGCGCTGGGCAACCCCATGCACCAGGCAGCGCACGCCTATGTCCTCGAGCGCCTTCGGCACCAGATCGAAGCGCCCCATCGAGACACCGCCCGACAGGATCAGCACCTCGTGTGTGTGCAGGTGCAGCCGCAGGCGCTCGCGCAGCAGCNNCGAGCGCCTCGCGCAGCAGCGCGGCGTCGTCCGACAGGTGATCATCGGCGACGCGCTGAAAGCCGCGCTGGCGCAAGGCGGCAACTACCGCGTAGGAATTGGAGCGGCGGATCTGATGCGGCGCGATCGGGTCGCCGGGCTCTACCAGTTCATTGCCGGTGGATATCACCATGATCGCCGGCTGGCTGCTGACCCGCACGCGGGCCATGCCGGCCGATGCCGCGACCGCGATTTCCGGCGCATTCAGCACGCTCCCGGTCACCAGCAGCAGCGCACCCTGGGCACGGTCACTGGCCCGGCGGTGCACGTTTTTCCACGGCGCAATCGCAACGCCGCGCTCGATCTCGGCGTAGCCGTCGGCGCTTTGCAGCCGCTCGACCGGCACCACGGTATCGCAGCCTGCGGGTAATACCGCGCCGGTCATGACTTCAATGCAATTCTCGTCCGAGCTGAGCGTGCCGGGCGGGTCACCGGCGGCCTGCGTCGCCTGCAGCTTGAAGCGCCGGCGGCCGTTCGCGGCGGCGATCGAAGCCAGGGCAATTCCGTCCATCGCAACGCGGTCGAACGGCGGCTGATCGCGTTCTGCATAGACGTTTTCGCGCAGCACGGCGCCAGCGCACTGGCCTACCGGCAGCGATTCGATCGGCAGGCAGGCGAGGTGCTCGTTGATCAGCGCTTCTGCGGCCGCTGGCTCTATCATGGCCATATGTTACGCCGCTGCCGGCCGGCCTGTGGTGCGTTGGCGAGGTTCATGCCACGATGCGCGCTCGCTGCGCCCGTAGCTCAGTTGGATAGAGCATCAGGCTTCGAACCTGAGGGTCGGGAGTTCGAATCTCNNTTGCCGCTCGATGCGACTGGCCACGGAACTCAGTTTCTCCGGGGCCAGGTGCGCATAGCGCAGCACCATCTCGTACGACCTCCAGCCTCCCAGCTCCATCAGCTCCTGCAGTGAGGTTCCGCTCTGTACGTGCCAGGAAGCCCAGGTGTGCCTCAGGTCGTGGAAACGGAAGTCCTCGATGCCTGCACGCTGCTTCGCCTTGTCCCAGGCTGTCGAGCTCTGGTGGATACGCTGACCGGCGAAGGTGAAACACCAGCGCCGGTGCTGACCCCGCGTCGACTCGAGCGCCGCCACGGCGTCCGCATTGAGCGGAATACCGCGGCCCTCGCCCGACTTGGTGGTGCCATGATCGAGCCATGCCACCTTCCGAGCGAGATCCACCCGGCTCCATTCGAGCCCGTGAATCTCGCCCGCACGACAGCCAGTCGAGAGCGCAAACTGCACGATCGGCTTCATGTGCGCGGGCAAAGCTGCGATCAATCGGTGAGCCTCCTTGCGTCTCAGGAAGCGCACGCGCCGATGGGGTTCCTTCAGCATCCGAATCTTCGGAACCCCACGCAGCCAACGCCAATCCTGATGCGCGACGTTCAATATCCGCCGAACCACCTCGAGAGCGCGATTGACGGTAGCGTTCGAGACACCATCCTTCGACTTGCGATCGCGAATGTACGGCTGCAATGCCGTCATATCGATTGCATCCAACCGCAGAGAGCGCAGATAGGGGTCAAGCTTCTTCAAATGATCCCTGTCATTGAAGAGGCTCCTCTTATCCGCAAACTTCTCGAGATAGCGTATGACCGCTTACTGCCATACGAAAATGCCGAGAAGCCCCTGCTGCCGAGCTTCGAGCGCCTCGTTCTTCAGACGGACTACGTAGGCTTCAGCGTCGGTGCGTTCGACACACCCAGTGCTTTGGCATACGCGGCGTCCATCCGGGAGAACGAGGTTGATCCACCAGAACCGCGAATCCTTGCGGCGGTAGAGTCTCCAGTTCTTCTCGATCGACTTTGCGAACAACGTGCATTGCACCGCCTCGGCTTTGTCCGTCCCCACTTCGCGAAGTAGTTTATTGGCTATCAGCCATTCGGCCAGTAGATCACCAGCAGAACAATGGCAACCAATACCGTCACTACAAGCTTTGTAACCGCAACCTTGCTGTTACGTTTCATCGATCCTCAATCTGCGCTTATTGGGAACGATGCCGAACTCTTCCTGTTACGTCAGAAATGGGAAGGTCGTGAAGCCGCCACTGGTTCGGGTGATCTCCACCTAGGATGGTCGAATGGGCATCTGCATTTTGGCGCCTATGCAGCTTTTCGTACCTTTATTTCGACGCGCAGGCCCGCCGCTGCCGCCATGTTAACGAGAGCATCCAGACCGAACAGGTCGATTTTTCCACGCATGAGGTCGGACACACGCGGCTGCGTGACACCGAACATCTTGGCGATCTGGGCCTGGCTGAGGTCGGTGCCGGCCAGATGCGCTTTCAGAGCCATCATAAGGGTCGAGCGCAGCTTCATATTTTCAGCTTCCTCGTGCGTACCCTCGATGGCATCCCATACGCTAGCAAATCGGTTCTTGCTCACTGCTCTATCTCCTTCGTCAAGTCGCGGTAGCGCTTCTCGGCCAGATCCACATCCGTCTTGCTCGTCTTTAGTGTCTTCTTCTTGAAACAAAGAAGTACATAGACAGCATCGGCAAATTTAGCTACGTAGATAACACGGAACGCCCCAGCGGCGTCGCGAACCCGGATCTCCTGAACTCCGGAGCCAATCCTTCGCATGGGCTTCCAGTCATCCGGCTCGTGGCCTTGCTGCACCTGGTCGAGCTGATAACCCGCTTCACGCCGTGCCGGTACGGGAAACGCCCTAAGGTCGTCGAGAGAGCTACCCCGGAATTCGACAGGTTTACGATCGGCCATCAACTTGCATTATACAAATAGTTGTATATCGGCGCAAGCCCGGTCAAGTGAATCGATCGACCCCACGCAGCATTTGAGCCGCTGCGCGCGGATTATTGTGAGCGATGTAGTCATAAATGGCGTCGAACTCGGCAAGCGCTGCGCGAGAGGGTCCGATCCGACGCGGCATTAGCTCCGCGCGCGGCGCGCGCGAGCGGCCAGCCGACGACGACCACGACGGATAACGTGGTTGATATCGAGTTCACCGGCCGGCGCGGAGTCCAGACCCTTCTGGATTTCCGACTGCAACCAGACGAGCCGTTCACTGCGACGCTTCTGATGCAAAACCGCTGCGACGATTGCGGCTTCGCGGCTGCGATACGCACCCGCGCGCACCGGCGAGGCGACGAATTCTTCGAGAGCGGCTGGTAGTTTTAACGCGGTGATGGGCATTGCATTCCAGCATAGATCAGGAGGCTCGGCGGCCAAACCGGCAGATCGGCACCGTAGCGAAAACGTAGCGTTTGATGCCGTTTCATGCGCTACAGTGCCTTATTCGAGGGTCCGTTCCGGCCACATAGGTAACGTTCTATACCGGCGGAATAAAATGTCCCCTATCCATCAGGAAGGGCAGTAGGTGCGCAGCCCAAACCACTGCAGCGTCCGTGCGATAATGCCGAAAGCGAGTCTTAGCGTTTAAGAAAAGGGGGATGCGTCGGTGAAGTCGCGGCTCCGCATATTTGTTTCTTCGCCCGGCGACGTTAAAGCGGCGCGGGAGATCGCGGCGCTGACGATTGAGCGCCTGGCGCAGGACTACGCGCGCTTCTTTACGATCGAGCCCTATCTGTGGGAGTTCGAGGCGATGGTCGCCTCGGGGCACTTTGAGGACTCGATCGAGCCGCCCAGTGCCTTCGATGTGGTGGTGCTGATCGTGTGGTCGCGACTCGGGACGTCGCTGCCGGAGCGCACGGGGGTCCGCGAGTATCGCGGCATCGACGGGCGCACACCCGTCACCGGCACCGAGTGGGAGTTTGAGGAAGCCCTGCACGCGGCCCAAAAGAGCGGCGCTCCCGATCTTCTCGTGTATCGAAGCCGCAAGCCCGCGCCCTTCGATACGCGCGACCCGAATCGTTTCGAGGAGCAGCTGCAGCAGCTCAAGGCCTTGAATGGTTTCTGGGAGCGGCACTTCGCCAACCAGGGCCTGTTCATCGGCGCCTACACCTCGTTCACGAGCGACGCCGAGTTCGCAGTGGCTTTAGAGCATCATCTACGCAAGCTCATTGAGAGGCGCATCGTCGCGCGGGGTGCCACTCCGAGCGACATGGCCACCCAGGCGTGGGCGCAGGCGCCCTTTCGAGGGCTCGAGGCCTACGAATTCGAGCATGCGCCGATCTTCTTTGGTCAGGACGAGGCGCTCGCCAAGGCGATGCTCCAGTTGACCGGGAACGCGGAAACCGGATCGCCGTTTCTGCTCGTCTTAGGTGCGAGCGGCTCGGGCAAGTCCTCGCTCGTCAAGGCGGGTATCTTGCCGAAGCTCTTCGTGCCGCGACGCATTCCCGGCACGGCGTTCCTGCGACGCGTCGTCTTCCGACCCAGCGATGCAGGAGAGGGAGAGGATCTTTTTGATGCGCTGGCACGGCGCTTAATAACGCAGGTGAGTGAACAGGAGGGCGTCTTGGAACTGATTGGACCGGGCCAGTCAGCCGCAATGCTTGCTGCCCATCTGCGCAATGCCACGGTGGAGCCGGCCTATCCGATCGGCACCGCACTTGGCCAACTCACGACGCAGGCGCGTCAGTCGGGCCGCATGCTGGAGTACGAGACCGCAAAACTCGTTCTCGTCGTCGATCAGCTCGAGGAGCTCTTCACCAGTGATCGCGTACCGCTCGGCGAGCGATTGCGGTTCGTCGAGCTTCTGGCCAGTCTCGTGCGCTCGGGTCTGGTGTGGGTCCTCGCCACGATGCGGAAGGACTTCTGGCATCGGGCGGACGAGACGCCTGAGCTCGTACGCCTGTCGGAAGGCAACGGGCGGCTCGAACTCTTGCCGGCCGGGCCTGCGCAGTTGAGCCAGATGATCCGCCGCCCGGCGGAGGCCGCCGGCGTCAGCTTTGAAGTGCATGACACGACCAATGTCCCGCTCAACGAGGTGATCTCCGAGGAGGTCGCCCGAGAGCCCGGCGCGCTACCTCTCCTCGCATATCTTCTGGATCAGCTCTACCGAAACGACGTGCTGGAAGCTCACAGGCACACGCTGACCTATGCGACTTACGAGAGCCTAGGCAGGCTTGAGGGCGCGATCACCACCAAGGCCGAGGCTGTCCTTGAGCGCTGCGCGCCCCAGGATCGTGAGGCATTCGGTTCAGTGCTGTTCTTCCTCGTTGAGATGGGCACGGCCGAAGGCGATGTCGACCGCGCGATCGCGCGGCGGGTTCCGCTGTCCACGTTCCCGCTGGGTACCCCACAAAGGCGATTAGTCGAGGCATTGCTCGATCCGGATGCGCGGTTACTCGTCAGCGATGCGGAGAAAGAGGGAAGTCCGACGGTCCGCGTGGCTCACGAGGCGCTCATTTCCCGATGGGCCCAAGCACGGGAGTTCGTCCACCGTAACGCCGAAGCGCTCAGGATCCGGCACCGGATCGAGGAACGCTACGGACTGTGGTGCGGGCTCGAAGAAGGAGGTCAGGAGGCGATACACCGCGAGACGGGGAGGACGCCTTCACTGGCCGCGAAGCTTGCGGCATGGCGCTCACGCTTCGGACGAGAACACGGGCTGCTCTCGGACATCGACCTGACGGATGGACGGCGTCTGCTCAAAGAGCACCGGACGGACACCGAACCTCATCTGATCGCCTACATCGAGCGCTCGATATCCGATGACAAACGCATTCGCACCCGGTCGTTTCGCGTGCTCTCTACCGTCGCAATCGTCGTGACGCTCCTCGCGGTCGTGTCGATCATCGCCGGCCTCATCGCCGCGCAGCAGCGCGATCGCGCGCGCACCGAGGCCGCGACCGCCGACCGCACCTCGCGATTCATGGTATCGCTGTTCAAGCTCGCAGACCCCGGCGAGAACCGTGGCAACTTGGTGACGGTGCGCGAGGTTCTCGACCGCGGGGCGCGCGACATCGGTCTGGGGCTCAAGAGCGAACCGCGCATCCAAGCGGACCTCCTCACCGCGATGGGTGAGGCCTACACTGGTCTCGGTTTGTACGATCCCGCCAGGAAGCTGCTCACGCAGGCACAAGTCGATCAGCAAGCGATCAGTGTACCACCCGAGTCCCGGGTCAGGACGCTGATTGCGTCGGGCTCGGAACTCTATCTCGCGGCTGATTACGGCGGCGCGAAGACTCAGCTACGCGGCGCGGTCGAGATTGCACAAAGCCAGCTTCCTGCTGACAGCGTTCTCACGTCGGAAGCGCGTGACGACCTGGCGGACGTGCTGGTTCAGCTCGAGCAGTACCCGGAAGCCGAGCGTCTCTGCCAAGCTGCCCTTAAGGTCGACCGGAAACGAGGCACGGAGGGAATTCCCATTCTGGCGCGGACGCTGAGCACACTGGCGAACGCATTCTACTTCCAGGATCGGCTGGAAGAAGCCGAACCGCCGATGCGCGAGGCCTTGGCGCTGCGCAAGCAGTGCTTCGGCTCACGGGACGCGCGCACCGCGGAATCGATGAACAATCTCGGATCGCTTCTCTATCAGACGGGCCGCTACGCAGAGGCCGCAACCCAGTGGCAGAAAGCATTGCCGGTCTATCGCGAGGTCTACGGACCCGAGCATCCGGAAGTGGCGACGCTCCTGAACAACCTGGGTCGATCGGCGCTTATGGCCGGCCGTGTCGACGAGGCGATTCCTCTGCTTGAACAGGCTGTGCAGGTGGACGAGAAGCTGAAGGGGCCCACGCATGACGATCTCGTGCCGCCGCTCAACAGCCTGGGAATGGCGTATCTGTACGAGGGCGACGCGGCGCGCGCTCGTATCCAAACCAGCCGCGCACTGCAGATCGCCCGTCTACGCAATTCTGTGATGCTGGATCAGGTCGTTTTGAATGCAGCGGACCTGGAATTGAGCGCACACCGGACCGAAGGCGCTTCGCCGCTGTTGGATGAGGCGCGACGGCTGTTGGAAACGCGCTACCCGCTCGCCAAGGAATCGGCCGTGCAATGGCGCTATGCGGCCTGGGACGCGGTCAATGCCGACTTTCTGGCACAAGAGCATCGCCCCGACGAAGCACGGGCGACGTTTGCGCGCGCACGAGACGTGTTGGTGAAGCGGTTCGGCCCGCAGGGATTTTATGTTCTGCAGTTGGACCAGCGCGCGGCAAGGCAGAATCTGGCAGCCGCGCGGACGAGCAAGCCTGAATGAATCCGCCGCCGCGACCGCGCGCATCGGGCTCAGGAAGATCGTGGCTCGGGGGCGACCGTGGCCGCAGTTAGGCCACCTGACGGTTCCACGCGGGCTGGCTCCGGGACAGAGATGCACGCCCGCTTCTCTGCGCCACCCCATACTGCCTTATTCCGGCGTCTCGTCTCGCCGGTGCGCCTCGGTCCACCCGGGGGGGAGTCCCTTAGTCAGAACAAAAGTCAGAGCAAACCCACCAGATGATGAGGGCGCTGAATTATACCCAAGCAGTTCCCCGTGAGGGCCGAACAAGAAATCGTTCGTACTGCCGCATGGGCTGCCAACCCCACCGGCGCCATTGAAGACATACCTCTTTCCGAACCAGGTGAAGGAGGGCGCAATGGGCTTGAATACGTTGTCGCAAGCGCTCCCCGGGAAGGTTTCGTAGTTGAATAGGATCTCGTAGTCGCCGAAATAACCGGGGGCGGCGAGTTTAAACACTTCTACCATAGCAACAATCGTAACGTTGGAGGGAAAGTTGGTTGTCTCTAACCCTAATAGGCCGGATGGGCCTGTGGCGGCCATCGACAGATCGACCCACGTGTATATCGCGTTACTCGTATAGTCTAGGGGCGTGAGCATCGTGTCAGGCGGAGGCGCATCGCATGCCAAGACTGGGAAATTGAGTCCCGATTTGAAACGGTCCCTCTCTCGGGTGCCGGCGAGATCTACATCTACCGAAAGACTCCCTGTCGAGGACACGACCTGCGAGCAGGTCGTGTCCTCGTCCACGCTAATACCCCGCGCGTGGCTTGGCAGCGCAAAGATCCACGCAGCCAGGCCAAGCACACAAACAAACGGAATGCGGAATTTCATCTCCGTCCCCTGTCCCGTTATAATTTTTGGCTTTCTTGAGGTCAACTGTCAGCAACCCGCTTGTCTGAATGATGCTCCGGGCCGCGTCTGTTTCGCAAGTCTCCCCAATGGCCAGACTGAACTCTGAGCAGAGCGCGCGCCGTATGCTCAGTACGGCATAAAATCAGTTAGTTGCACATGCCTCCTGCGCCGCAAGCGCACGCGTTACGAGGAGACTTGTAAGATTATCCGACGTAAAAACTCAGCTCAGCCGACCGGGCCACTGTTCGGGTGGGGCGCCCGGTGTAGCTGTAAAAATTTGTAGACCGCCATGTTCGCCTGCAGTTTCGGCGGCGCCACGTGCTGCAAATGCCCGCCAACGCCGTACCCATCGTCGATGCCAGTGTCCAAGATCTGATGACTTCCCGCTACGTCCAGCGCGACTGACGTGGCGAACACCTGGATCGTCGATCTTGGGCATTTCCTCGGACCGAATGGAGCGCTCGCGCCCCTATCGGGTCGAGGCCTGCGCCTTGCCGAATATTGGACACAGATTGTTTCGCAGGCGACCAACTACGATGAGTCCACGACGCTGCGTTGCCGCCGGCGACCGCGACGACGACCCTGCACGGGGCTTCTCACGATCTTTTTTGATGTCGATACGAATGACGTACTCTGGTTCTGTCCCGTCTGCAACGATGAAGGGGTCATTCGAGGTTGACGGGACACCTTCTGGGACAACAGCGATCTGGGGGATACGATCTCGTGAATGAATTGCGCAGTGAATGGATCGAAACGATTCAGGACCACGAGATCGCGATCGCCCGGCTGATACGCCGCAGCCCGGAATCTTTCGCGGCGTTTGTCGGCTCGCTCGCTCGTGACGACGGGCCCATCGGCGAGCACGTGCGTACGTTCATCGTCGGGGACGACCTGATCGAGACCGTGGCATCGTTAAAGGAGCGCATCGCTTCATTGCGTCATTCGGAACACCGGTACTATCGCTATCGAGACCGCGCGCAGGTTGGCGAACGATTCGGCTACATTCTGGATGCGATCGAGACGCTGGTGCTGCCGGCGCACCCCCAACAGGCATTTGAACTACTCGTGCTCCTCGTGGAGCGGGACGGGGATGCGATGGAGCAGTGCGCGGATCACTACGATACCGTCCAGAACGGGATGGAGCGCGCGGCAGGCCAGATGGCGCGCGCGGGGAAGTCATTGCCGCAGCGTGATGTGAAGGTGACGCTGGAGCGGCTTATAGCCGAGGACCGATACGGTGCGCGTCCGCCACTCGCATCGGTGGTTGAGGCCTTCGCTCCTTAGCGGCATGCATTTCGGTTCGCTCAGCGGCTCCGGGTTGCCGGTGCGAGCTCCTCCTGAAATATTTTTCGCACCTGAGCGGCTCTTCGCTTCTTCGGCTCTGCCTTCCGAGCAGAGAAACTTCAGGATCCCTGCAGCTTCTCCTGCAGCCAGACTTTTATCAGAGATTGATAGGGAACGTCCCTGGCGTTAGCGGCTGCCTTGATGGAATCAAGTAGATGTTGCGGCAGCCGTAACGATATTGTCTGAGTCGACGGCTTTAGATTTGGAAGCACGGCAACCTGTGCTTTCTTCCAATCCAGATACTCCGTCGAATCGTTCTTTTCCCAGAATGTTCGCTCGGCCGCTTCGCTGGAGAACTTTGGGACCGTTTTAAGACGCTTGCTCATAAATGGCTCGCTCCTTCCGATGCATATCTCTGGCCGAAATGACTCGAATGAGCTGGTCGCTATCTCTCAGCGTAAAGGAGATATGTAGCTTCCGGCCGTCATTGGTTTTTCCAAGGGCGTGAAAGCGCGGCTCCGTCCCACTGTGCCTGTCATCCAGGATCAGCAAGAGCGGGGCATTGAAAAATATCTGCTCGGCCTCCGCCGTCGAAACGTCGTGCTGCTCGTTCTTTCTGGCGTTGCCTTCATCCCATTCGAAGCCAATTACTTTCGAGAGGTCGGCCATGCATGTATATTATAGTAATATACATGCTAATGGTAAAATTTTCACGATTTCGGCAGAAATGGCGTGGGTCGTGAAGCCGCTGCTGGTTCGGATGATCCCGGCTCAGGCGGCTTGGAGCACCGCGCGGCGGACGGCCTGCGGGAGCTCCGCCGGAATAAAGGATTTCTGAGGATAGAGATAGTCTTCCCCGGACTCGTCGATCACCCGCAGCTGCCCGAGCTTCGCCGCCCGCGCGTCGGGAATCGACACGTAGATCTTCCGCCGCTCGAGCGAAACTTCGTATCCCGCATTGTCGAGGCAAATGACGAGCCGTCGTGCTGTTCGAGCCATTTGTATCCCCCCTCACAGGAAGCGCTTAATCTTGAATTCCCGATTGCCGACCCCGGCAGCGGAAATCTCCCCCAGAATCTCGAAATGCATGGATCATCGTTTCAGACTCGACGAGAGCGGTCAAACACCGGAGCAGGGGGCGGTCATTCAAGCCGCGAGAATCTCTTCCATCACATTAGAAATGGCTGCAGCCGCAATCCACTCTGGCGCCTATATCTTCAGAGACTTCATGTTCGTACCATGGATGCCTCGATATGCCCAGATACCTGCGCTTTGCGACTTCGAACCTGAGGGTCGGGCGTTCGAATCTCTCCGGGCGCGCAAACCGATCAATTGTCTATTCCGCTGATCGACAAGGCTCAATTGACCAAACGTAGCAAAGCCGTAGCTGTTCGGATCAACGCTTTTCGTACTGTCGACTCAGGTATGCATCGTTAACATGAAGTGATTCAGTCAACCATGGCTGAAGCCTGGTGTTCTTTAAGGCGCCGAATGCGAATAGATTTCCCTGCTTCGGAACGACCATTTGCGCAGCCGTGGCCGCGTACGACAGAACGCGGCCCGCGATTCGGTAAGTTCGATTTCTCGCCATGGAAAACCTTTCTAACGGAATGCTGTATCCGTAGTCATAAAAAAACGTGTGCTGGTGCGTCGGGGCAAAGGAGCAAAGCGTTTTTTCGAATTCACGCTCCCGCCACCGATATACGTAGTTTGGGATCGGCCCATTGCGATAACCGCCATTGATCCCCGCGGAAAGGAATGCCGGCTCCAGCTCATACGTGGTTGCCAATCCAACCTTAATCGCCATGCGCATGAGCAAACTATCGCGGGCTTCGATGCAGAGTATGCCGTTCCTAGCAACGCGAAACATCTCGCATACGCCCAGTGCTGGAATTGCCATATGGTGAAGTCCGGCATGAACAACCGCCCAATCAAACGAGTTATCGTCGAGTTCCAGGTGCTCCCCGTCCAATCGTCGCCATTCGTATGGAGAGTACTGCGTCTCACCGGCGTGATGATCAACGTTAGAGATGACTACATTTTTCATCCCCGCGTCCAGCATCATTTGACGATCCGTTGTACCGCCGGCGATCACCAATACCGAGTCGCCTTCGGTCAGCAGGCCTTTGCCCTTTAGGGATAGCAAAACACGTTGGTAAAATTGCATTGGCTGACGGAACCAGCAGTGCCTTCGAAGCACATTGAAGGCATTTAAGCACGGGGGAGCATATGAGTCCTCTCTATCGCGGCGGAAACTTCAGCGCCCGTTCGATTGCCTGGAAGCGCGGCTCCTTGCGCAGTGGATCGATGAACTCGTCGACCTCCATGGTGCCGATACCCGGGTCTGGCAGGCGATAGGCGGTTTCGAGCCAATTCAGCGCCTGCGGGACATCGCCCCATTGCGCATAAATCTCCGCGTACTGATAGGAGGCGCCATCGCCCAATTGAGACTTCATCTGGGCAAGCTCAGCTTCTGCGTCCTGATGCTGATGGAACCTATCGTCCAGGATGGACATGCACAGGTGACTCATCCAGCTGGACGGCGTTGGCGCGCATGACTGGCGCGCCGCGTCGAGGTCTCCGGAGAGCAACTGAGACAAGCCCCGCAGATGCTCGTAGGCAATGTTCTGATTGAACTCCAAAGCGCGATTGCTCGCTTCGATGGATTCGCGATATCGGTGAGCGTACTGGAATGCAACCGCCAGCCGCGTGTAGGCGGCGGGATTCAACTGGTCGAGCGCAATCGCCTTGCGAAGATTGGCAATCCCGGCGTCCGCGTGTCCCTGTGTGACAAAGAAAATGCCCGACCGCATGAGCACGTCGACGTCGCTCGGGGACAGCTGTAGCGCGCGATCGTATTCGGAATGCGCGCGCGCAAAATCAAGGGTCCCGCGCTCCACAACTTCGGCAAGTACGGCGTGCGCCGCGCCGAGCTCGGGGGCGAGCGCCACGGCTTTCTCGGCATTGGCGCGTGCCTGCTTCATCAAAGAACGTACCTCGTCGCCGCCCGCCGCGAAATTATTGGAGTAACCGTTTTGCGCGTCCGCCGCACCCACATACGCCTTGGCAAACTGCGGATCCAGACGAATGGCCTCGAGATACGCCGCGACGCACGCCTGGCTGTGCGCCTGGTCGAAATACTCCCGATCGAGATTTCTGCCGCGCAGGTAGGCGTCAAGAGCCGCCGGGTTCTGCGTGCCGCCGATGTCGAGGCTGGACGTCGCTCCGGCCATCAAGGTCGCCTGCAGAGCCTGAGTGACGGCGGTGGCTATTTCCGTCTGCAGCGCAAGCACGTTCTTGAGATCCCGATCGTAGGTGTGCGACCAAAGGTGAAATCCGGTTGAGGCATTGATGAGCTGTGCGGTGATGCGTACCTCGTTGCCATCCTTGCGCACGCTGCCCTCCAGTACCGCGCCGACATTCAACTCGCGCGCGATATCGGCCACATCCGCATTCTTGCCCTTAAAACTGAACGAGGAGGTGCGCGCGGCCACCTGAAGATCGGGAATCGCGGCGAGCGAGTTCAGCAGCTCCTCTGAGAGACCGTCGGAGAAGTAGTCCTGTTTGGGGTCGCCACTCATGTTGACGAAGGGCAGCACGGCGATGGAATGTGGCGGCGGCCCGGCTGGTTTCCCTCGGCCGGCCTCTGGGGGCGCGATTGCCGGCGTCGCCGGCGCTTCAACCGCAGCTAATTGCGAAGCGTGACTTCTCGACAGCCAATACAGAAGTGCTGCAATCGCGAGCACGGCGAGCACGACCGCGGCGATAATCAATGGACGTTGCGCGCGTGTGCCGGCGCGAGCCGGCTCGGCCGCGGCGGCTCCGAATCTCGATAAAGGGCTACTGAGACGTCGTATGGCATCCAGCAGCTTCGCGGCAGCGGCTTCCATGCGTTGAGCGTCCGCATCGATCCACTGTGATTCGGAGAGGAAGTACTCGAGCGCCGGCGTGAGCGGCGTTGCATCCGTGCGCACTGCGATGATGGGTCGGCGCTTCGCCGATGCGCGCTCCACCTCCTTGCCGACGTGCGAGGATGAAACTGCATTCTGCGAAAGTACGAGCACGAGGACTTTCGCCTCGTTGATGGCGCGGATGATGACGTCGGCGTAGAGCGCACCCGGCGTGACATCGCGGGGCGCAATCCAGCACGCCACACCGTGGCGTTCCAGGGTCGACACGATCGCATCCGCGACGGCGACGTCCTGGGACGCGTAGCTTACGAAGACGGTGGGCGCGCTACCGCTCGCCTTCTCGTCGCCACCGCCTTCGGCCATTTCCGCTGTCCCTCTCGCTTGTGGGCATAGTCGCGTATCCCTTGGGGGTTGGCAATCGCTGCGAATTAGTAGTCGATGCCTTTGACGTATTCGCTCGCCGGGACCTGCTGGAAGCGGTTGGGATCGGCTTTTGCCAAGGCGTCCGCGAGATCATTGGACACCGTCCCGTGCCCGTTCAGGTCCTTGTCAAACACCACCGTGTTGTTGAGCAGGCCGTTGTCGAAGGCGGCGAATTACCGGTCTTTCGCATCCTCCTGGCGCTCACAGTTAGCGAACTGCTGATCCTGGGCCCGTTGGCGCGCGTGATAGTCGGCCTGCTGGTGCTCGAACCATTGCTGTTGTGTGCTGCGCGGGCAGCTGCGCATAGGCGCTAGTCCCGCCGCCCGGGTCGTCGATGACAGTGACGCCCGCACTCGACTGCGGATACGCAACGATGGGACAAGCCATCAATCCAGCGGCGAAGAATAGTCGGAGCCCATGCATGCCCGATCTCCCTGAAAGTGGCGGCAACTGATGGAAGCCGGAAAATCAGGCCGGCCGTTCTTGTTGCGGCCGGATGATCCGTACCTATAGCTTATAGCAGGTCACGATTGTCTGCTCCGAGCGGGGAATTCATCCGTGCGGCAGCCTGTTGGAACTACGATCGGTCTGTGAGGTCGGCCATGAGATGTCCATTTAGCGCGACTTGTGGTCTCGTTGCTATCTTCGCCGCAACACAAGCCTCCGCTGCCAGCCTCAGGGACCAGGTAGAGCGCTATCGGAGCGCTCACGAGTCGCAGATCGTCGCCCAACTCGATGAACTGACCCGTATCAGGAGTGTCGCGGCGGATCCCGCGGGACTCGCCGCGGCAGCCGACCGGCTTCAGGCGCTGCTGAAGGCGCGGGGTTTCGAGACCAAGCAGCTGTCCCCCGGCCCCGGCGGCCCGCCGCTGGTCTTCGGCTATCTCAAAAGTCGGGGTGCCAGGCGCACCGTGGTTTTTTACGCCCACTACGACGGCCAGCCGGTGACCCCATCACAGTGGAAGTCTGACCCTTTCATACCGGTAATGCGCAGCGGGCCGTTGAATTCGGGCGAGCACGACATCGATTGGAAAGCGGTGCGAACGCCTTACGATCCGGAGTGGCGACTCTTCGGCCGCGCTGCCAGTGACGACAAGGCTTCGATCGTCGCGTTCCTCGCGGCATTCGATGCGCTGAAGGCATCCGGCCGCAGGCCATCGGTCAATATCAAGGTGGCCTGGGAGGGCGAAGAGGAGGCGGGGTCACCTCACCTCGCGCAAATCCTGCGCGAGAACCAGGCGCTATTGGCTTCCGACCTGTGGCTGATCGGTGACGCGCCGCTGCACCAGTCCCGACGACAGATGATTTATTTCGGCGCGCGGGGAGTGACGGGACTGACAATGACGATTTACGGAGCAGTCAGGGCGCTGCACGATGGTCACTATGGCAACTGGGTTCCCAATCCCGCGGCCATGGCAACCACGCTGATCGCCCAGATGCGCGATGATGATGGCAGGATCCTGATTCCGGGCTTTGCCGATCTTGTCCGCCCGATGACGCCTGTCGAGCTGGAGGCGATCCGCAACCTGCCGCCGATTGATGACCAGCTGAAACGGGAGTTTGGCATCGGTCGAACCGAAGGCGACGAAGACCTGCCCTCAAGTCTCATGCGGCCAGCGTTCAATATCCGGGGTATCCGTTCGGGGCAGGTTGGCGAGGCAGCCGCCAACGCAATTCCAACCGACGCCGTGATCTCCATCGATTTCCGCCTGGTGCCCGATCAAACGCCGGAGTCGGTGCGAGCGGCCGTCGAAAAGTTCCTGATGGACAAAGGTTGGACAATTGTCTCGGATGAACCGGACCTGGCCACGCGGCTCGCGCATGGACACATCGCGCGGCTGCAGTGGGAACCGGGCTACCCGGCGCTCCGCTCCGACATGTCGACGCCGGCGGCCAGGGCGGTGATAGCCACCGCTCGCGAGGCCGCTCAAGGGCCCGTTGCCATAGTTCCGATGATGGGCGCCAGCGTGCCGATCTACCTGTTCGCCGAAGTTTTCCAAGTGCCTGTGATAGGTCTACCGATCGTCAATCACGACAACAACCAGCACGCGGCTGACGAAAATCAGCGGCTGCAGAACCTATGGGACGGCATCGAGATCTACGCGGCCATGTTGGCCGCGTTAAAGTGGTAGGCACGGCGGCCGACGATTTTCCACGTGCATTCACTTCCGGTGCCGCGCCTGATCGACCTTAAGAATCTCCTCGATCTTCAAGCTTGCCGGGTCAAATACGGCGAGCAGGGGCTGCCCCCTGCCGGTAAACACCATCGAGTTGCCTCGATCCGCGGCCAAGCCATCCGCCCGCATGCGCTGCTCGAGTGTCTTCCGGTCAGCACTCGAGAATTGCACTATTTCGCCCACACTCTTCAGGTGCTCTCGAAGCTCGGGTAAGCCCTGTTCCCACGGTTTGAAATATCTCGGCATCGAGATCACATCGTCACCGCCTGCGACCGCTGATTTTATGATCCGGTCGTGTTCGATGGGATCCTTCGGCAGCGGGGCCCAGATCCAGCGCGGCAGGCTGTAGCAATGGGGGGCCAGTTCCGGGTTTTGCTTGCGCGCGAGAGCTGCCTCCTGCGCGTCAATATCGTACGCCTGTACCAGCTGCAAAACACCTTCTGAATAAGCGTAATACAGCGGCCGGCCCTTCCACAGCAACGTCGCGCCGTAGCTCAGCGCGAGCAGTTGAATCACAACGATTACCGCAATGTCGCGCGCAAGTTCCCGACGCGGTTTGCTCGAGCGGGCAACGACGAATGTGAGAAGAGGACCTAGCGCCAGGTCAACTCCGGCCAACGCCGCCAGCACGCGCAGCGCGTCGGCCAGGTACCAGCCAGGCCAGCGATACCATCCCAGATAGAGGCTTCCCAGTACGAGCGTCAACACCAGGACGCTCGCGATCAGATGTAGTCCCAAAGCTCGAAGTCTGAACCTCATGGCTTGCTCCAAAAACCCAACGCACTGATCCCGATGCTGATGCTTTGTCCACCAACGCTCGCGAGCGAACACCGTCATGCCAGCCGCCGGGATTGCAATATAATATTGCTGCGGACCTACCAGCCAGGGACAAACCGGCAATGCGTCACATCTGGATGTTTGCCTTAGCCGCTATAGCGTTGCCGGCCATGCAGGTGCGCGGGCAGCCGGCGGCACCGGTCGACGGACCGGCTGGATACGAAGTCGCCTGCGCGCTGCATCCGGCGGCGGGATACCGCTCCTGCAGCGACCTGCCTTCGGCCCAGTCCTGCGCTTCCGAGCCCAATTTCGCGTCCCGGCCTTCAAAGGAGCACACCGGCATCACCTTCGTCAATCGCAGCGACGAGCCGGTCAAGATCTACTGGCTGAGCTTTCAGGGCGAGCGCAAACTCTACCAATACCTGCCGCCCGGCGGCCGGCACACGCAACAGACATTCATTGGACATTACTGGCTCGTCACATCCCTGACCGAACAGTGCATCGGGATTTTCAAAGGCGCGCCGCAGTCGATCGCATTCTTCTAGTGCGCCTGGTGTCACGCGGCAGGGCGAGGGAGTACGCGATGATCAGTTACATCTACTACGGCACTAACGATCTCGGCCGCGCAATTCGGTTCTACGATGCGGCGCTGGCGCCTCTCGAGATGCAGCGTTGCATTACCGGCGACCCGGACTGGGATCGCATTTCGGCCGGTTGGGGCCTGTACGAAGACGGCGGTGCCTGGGAACTCGCGTTCTGGATCGGCATACCGTTCAATCAGCAGCCGGCGACTGCCGGCAACGGCAGCATGGTGGGGTTCCGGGCGCGACGGCGGTACCAGGTCGAACAGTTCCACGCTGCTGCTCTCGCCCATGGCGGCAGCTGCGAAGGCCCACCCGGCCTGAGGTTGCACTACAGCCCGGATTTCTATGCGGCTTACGTGCGCGATCCGGATGGCAACAAACTGGCTGCGGTCTGCCGCGGCGATGAAGCTGGCATGAGCGTGTGAGCCCTAGAGACCTGCTCGACAACATCATCTGGAACTCCCTTACCGGCCCGCATTCGAAGTTCGCCGCCGGCACGGGCGATGCGCGACGCTATGCGAAAGGTTTCTCGCCGATCGTCGGATTCAGAGACCCGGAGCAGCCTGATCTTGCGGCGCTGGCTCCATTCTGCGAGCCCGGCGAACATTTCTATTGCGACATCTGGTCCGGTGCCGCGCCAGACGGCTGGCAGATCGACCATGAGGCCAGGATGCTCAAGATGGTGTGGGAAGGCGCCATGCCCGCGGATGACGAGGCCGCGGATGCAATTGCGCTGCGCGCGGAGCACGCCGCGCAGGCGGTCGAGCTGGCGACCCTGACCAATCCCGGGCCATTCGGGCTTCGCACCGTCGAGATGGGCGAGTACTTCGGATACTTCGACGATTCGCGTCTTATCGCGATGGCCGGGGAGCGTATGGCCGCGGGCCCGCTGCACGAAGTCAGCGGCATCTGCACGCATCCGGAATTTCGGAGCCGAGGTCTCGCGCGTCGACTCACGAGCAAGCTGGTACGCCGGCAAATGCGACGCGGCGAGACCCCGTTTCTGCACGTGATGAGTGCCAACGCGGGCGCTCGGGCGCTGTACCAGAAGATGGGATTCCGGAGCTATCGCGAAACTGTAGTGCGCGTGATATCGCGGCGCCCGACCGCGAACTAGCCCGCGCACTGCACCTTCAGGGTTGCTTCAGCATGGTGTAACTTACCGTGGTACCGCGTACCGGATTGGTATCCACCACTGACACGCTTTTGCCGTCGGCCGACACGGTGGAGCGTATGATGTCGGTGACCTTGCCGGCGCGCCGATCGGTTTCTTCAATCGTATTGGCGTCGATGCGCTTCAGCGACACCATGGTATTGCCCGGATCGTTCTTGGTCAGATATTCCTTGCCATCGAATTTTGCATCGTAGCTCTGGCCGTTCCACTCCATCTTCAGGCCGTCGGCAGTGGATTCGTATTTGATCGTGAGTAGCGTATCCGAG
The DNA here is from genome assembly GCA_003132025.1 of Gammaproteobacteria bacterium. GTDB lineage: Bacteria > Pseudomonadota > Gammaproteobacteria > Steroidobacterales > Steroidobacteraceae > FEN-1191. The sequence goes on along the minus strand of PKWJ01000018.1, from coordinate 433,647 downwards.
CCGTTGATGAATGCGTTTTGCTGCCAGGTGCCGGACACCGGATGCGAACCGGCCGCTCCCGCCGTAAGCCGGGTCGAAGTCGAAGTCCCGCTCGCCGCTTGTGTGCCGCTGTGGTCCACGAATTTGTCGGTGAGCGTTTTGCCGTCGGCGGATACGCTGGCCGTGTCGGTGCCCATGATCTTGCCGCCCTTCTTCATCGTAGTCTCGATGGTATTGCCGTTTACGACCCGTACGGCAAAGCTATCGTAGTAATCGTGCCCGGTGACGCTCTGGTCGGTGCCATCGGCCTTCACACTGACCGGCGGCACGCAACTGTTGCAGTGAAACATGCCGTTGCTGAGTTCGTAGGAGTCCGGTTTGCCTGATTGCTGATAGGTGTCGGCCTTGGTCTTCCAGGTGCCATCGATGGAACTGGCGGAGAAGGCCACGGCCGGCGCCATCCATAGCAGCATGAGTAGCTTATTCATGATGAGTCTCCCGGTTATTTTTAATTTATGACGGTTCCGGAGTGCAGGCCCAGATTATGCACCGTCGGCGCCACAGCGCAAATTAACTAGATACCGGCATACCACTCGTAGCCCTGATCCTCCCAGTATCCGCCGCGGCCACGACCGATAGCGGCGAAACTGTCCACCAGCTGCAAACGCATGATGTACTTGGCCATCTTGTATCCGAGCTGGCGCTCGACGCGCACCCGCAGCGGCGCGCCGTTGGCGATCGGTAGCGTGGCATCGTTGAGTTCGTAAGCAAGAATAGTTTGCGGATGATAGGCATCCTCCATATCGATGCTCTCGTAGTACTTGGTGCCGTGACCATCCATCGGATCGGCGCAATGGAACACCACAAAGCGCGCCGCCGCGATCGGGCGCACCAGTGTGAGAACGTCGGCGAGCGGCACACCTTTCCATTTTCCGATGGCGCTCCAGCCTTCGACGCAGTCATGGCGCGTGATCTGCACCCGGCTGCGCATGGCGCGCAGTTGCTCGAGCGAGAACCCCATCGGCTGTTCCACCAGGCCATCGACCTGCAGTTGCCAGTTGGAAAAACCGGCCTGCGCGAGCGCCTGATAGGCCGCGTCGTTCGGATTGCCGGTGCCGTTGCTGCGGAAGGTCGGCGACAGATCGCGCTCGGTGAACTCCTCGGCCATCGATTTGCGGGCAGTCACCGCATGCTGCACGCGGCGACTCAGGGTTTCGCCGGCCTTGAGAATGCCGGGGAACCAGTCAGTGCGCGACAGCGCGTCGCAGCCGCCCAGCAGAAGTCCGCCCACGGCGGTCAGCAGGTTACGACGCAGGCGGCCTGGCGATTCGCTGTCGGCGGGCGACTCGCGGTGCGCGCTCACATCGGCTCCCGCGGGCGAAGCTCCGGCGCAATCTCGTAGCGGCCGGTAATCATCGAGCGCAGATTGTTCCATACACCGCTGATCAGGACTTCGAACACATGCACCAGCACGAACAGCACCAGCGTCCATGCCACCGCGAAGTGCAGCGTGCGCGCCGATTGCCTGCCGCCGATGAACTCCACCCATCCGGGCAATGCGGTATCCAGGCGCGGCGACATCGCCCAGCCGGTCAGAATCATGGCCGGCAACAGGATGAAGATGACCGCCAGGTAGGCGAGTTTTTGCAGCACGTTGTAGCGTGCCGCGGCCGCCCCGGTGGGATGGCGAAAGCGCACATGATCGAGGATGGATCGGCCGATCGACCGCAAGTCCAGCCGCGTCGGCAACAGGTCACGTGCGACGTGACGGCTCAAGAACGAAAACGCCAGGTAGACGCAGCCGTTGATCACCAGCAGCCAGGCAAAGAAGAAGTGCCAGTGGCGCGCCATCGCCAGCCACTGGAAACTCGGAATCGTAATCCAGGCCGGAAAGCCCTTCGCCACCTGCCTGCCGCCGTCGGTCGACAAACCCAGCACACCGGTGGTGTCGAAGGTGTGATCAAAAATGCGCGTGGTCCCGATGGTCCTGCCATCGGCCGTGATCGCCGCTCCGGTCTCGAATATCGGAGCGCGATTGGTGTACGAGGACTTGCCCCACGACAGGCTCGGGTGGGCATTGAAGATCTGCAACCCGCTCATCAGCAGTATCGTCAGCGCGATGACATTGATCCAGTGCGTGACGCGCACCACCAGTGCGTGCCGACGATATAGATGGCCGCGCGCGGCCGACTGTGGTGGCGGGATTGCCTCAGGTTCGCCATCGGGCATGGGTCCTCCAGTGGCGCGATCATATCGCGGTTATTCCCCGCAGGTCGGGCAGCGTTCGAAAGTCGCCGGGCCATACAGGTCGGTGACCGCCGGATCGGTCGGCCGGACATGCACAAAGCGGCGCACGCCGTCGCGGTGGCAGAAGAACGATCCGAAGCGTCCGTCGTCCTCGATGCTCCAGCCATCGGCCGCCAGGCGGTCCATGGCGCGCGCCAGCTCAGCGTAAAGATCGGTTCCGGGCTCGAGCGGGCTCGAGTCCAGCAGGCGGCCCTGCATGTCGCTGACGGTGAGCCAGTGGGGGTCACGGCGGTTGGATAACGGCTTGCGATCGTCGCGGCGGCGTATCATGCCGATAACGTATGAGTGCCGCCCGGCTGGCGTCCATTCAGTAGTCCGCGGTGCAGCAAGCTGTATAACCTTCGAGTGACGTGTCATGTGCGGCCGCTACATCACCAAAGATCAAAGGGCGCTCGAGCGCGAGCTGCCGTTTCTCGACGTCAAGGACTGGCCGCAGTTCGAGGCCAGCTACAACGTCGCGCCCACGCAGCCGGCGCCGGTGGTCATCGCGGGCTCCGGTGGCAACGTCTGTCAGCTGATGCGCTTCGGCCTGATACCGTTTTTCGCCAAAGGCGTGGCTGGCAAGTACAGCACCATCAACGCGCGCGTTGAGACGATCGAGACCTCGGCCGCCTATCGCGGGCCGTGGAAGCGCCAGCAGTGCTGCCTGGTGCTTGCCAGCGGTTTCTACGAATGGCATCTGCTGCCGGACGGCAAAAGCAAACAGCCGTATTTCATCAAGCCGGCCGATCAGGACAGCTTCGCGTTTGCCGGTCTGTGGGATGCATCGAAGGCCGACGACGGCACCACCATCTACAGCTTCAGCATCATCACGCTGCCGGCGTCGCCGCTGATGGCGCAGATCCACAACACCAAGCGGCGTGAGCCGGCGATACTGACTGCCGCGGACTGTCGCACCTGGCTTGGTGGGACAGCCGAGCAGGGCTGCGCGCTGCTGCAGCCGTATCCCGATGAGCTGCTGGTCGCCTGGCCGGTCAGCAGGCGCGTGAATTCTCCCAGCAGCAATGACGAAAAGCTGCTACAGCCCGTGGAAATTGCATAGCCACCTCGTGCGCCCGCAGGCGATGACGCGCGTCGGGCCGGGCGCTGAAGGTATATCATGGGCGCAGATTGCTGCCCGCTGCCCGCTGCCTGCGCCAACCTTACCCATCGTGCCGTTGACGATCATCACCACTACCTGGCCGCTGCTGCTCGGCATGGGCGTGCTGATGCTGGGCGCCGGCCTGCAGAGCACGGTGCTCGGCCTGCGTGCAACACTGGAAGGATTTCCCACGCCAGTTACCGGCGCGATCATGTCCTGCTACTACGTGGGATATCTGGCAGGCACCATCGCCGCGCCGCGCATGCTGCGCCAGATCGGGCACATCCGCGTGTTCGCCGCACTGGCGGCCGTGGCGTCGGCGGCAGCCCTGGTCCAGGCGCTGTTCGTCCACCCGTTGGCCTGGGGCCTGATGCGCGCGACGTCCGGTCTATGTTTTGCCGGCATCTACGTGGTGGCCGAGAGCTGGCTCAATGATCGCGCCAGCCGCGCCAACCGCGGCCGGCTGCTCGCGGTCTATATGCTGGTGCTGTATATCGGCCTTGGTTCGGCCCAATTCCTGCTGATCCCGTCGAACCCGAGCACGCCGGCGCCGTTCATGCTGGTCTCGGCGCTGATCTGCCTGGCGATGGTTCCGATAGTGGTGTCCGCACGCCAGGCACCGGAACCGGCGCTGCCGAGCAAAGTGCGCTATCGCGACCTGTATCGAAATTCACCGCTCGGCGTGGTGGCGGTGGCGGTCTCAGGCCTGATCTCCGCCATCATCTTCTCGATGGGCCCGGTGTATGCGCGCCTGAGCGGCATGGCGACGGCCGATGTCGCCACCTTCATGGCGCTGAGCATCTTTGCCGCGGTGCTGACGCAGTACCCGATCGGCCGGCTGTCCGATCGCATCGATCGGCGTACCGTGATCGCCGGCATCTGTACCCTGGCCACGGTGCTGGCGGCCAGCATTGCGCTGTTCGGTGCCATGCCGCGTGTGCTGTTCCTGGCGCTGTCGGCGCTGTTCAGCGGCTTCGTCCTGACGCTGTATTCACTGGCGATATCGCACGTCAACGACAAGCTGGAACCGGCGCAGACGGTCGCGGCCAGCAGTGCGTTGCTGCGCCTGAACGGCACCGCTGCGGCCACCGGGCCGTTACTCGCCGGCAGCCTGATGGCCGCTTTCGGGCCGTCGGCGTATTTCGTCACCCTCGGGTCGCTGACCGGCGCGCTGACGGTCTACGATCTGTGGCGCAAGAGCCGGCGTCGGCCGGTGCCCAGCGCGATGAAGGGGCCATTCATCAACGTGCAGCCGCAGGGTATGACCGGCCAGATTGCAGCGGGTCTCGACCAGCGACCCGACCGACCGGCCGGAGCGGTGAGCGAGAAGCGCGCCCGGGCGCGCGATGGCTGATAAACACGCCCCGCGGGGATCAGCCGCGCATGCGCTTGCCGTCCGGATCGAAGGCCGGTGCGCGCAGCCGCGCGGCTGCACAGCGCTCGCCAATCAGCTCGACTTCGAACCCGGCCGATTGCTCCGCGACCTCACGAGTCACGTAGCCCAGCGCGAGTGATTTGCCCACGCTGTGTCCGTAACCGCCGGAGGTGACCCAGCCGACGACACGGCCATCGTGCCAGATCGGCTCGTCCCCGATGGCGTCGGCATCGCGCGCCGCCACGTCGAGTGTGATCAGGCGCCGCTCGCCGCCGCTCGCCTGTTCCACGATGGCGGCTTCGCGGCCGATGAACGCGCCCTTGTTCAGATCGACGAAGCGGCCGAGACCGGCTTCGTACGGGCTGTAGACGGGCCGGTATTCGCGCGCCCAGGTGCCGAAGCTCTTCTCCAGGCGCATGGCATGCAGCGCGCGACCGCCAAAGTGACGCAGGCCCAGCCGGTGGCCTGCCCCTGCCAGCAGGTCGAACAGCGTGCGTTGATAGTCGGTGGTCACCCAGATCTCGTAGCCCAGGTCGCCGGTAAACGAAATGCGGCCGACCAGCGCTGGCACCATGCCGACATCGAGCGCTCGAAAGCTCAGGAATGGATACGCGGCGGTCGACAGGTCCGCGTCCACCAGTGACTGCAGCAGCTCGCGCGAGCGCGGACCGGCCACGGACAGGCCGACGTACTGCATCGCGCACGCGCGCACGGTGACGCCGGTCGCGGGCAGGTGGCGCTCGAACCAGCGCAGGTAGTAGCGCTCAGCCGCGTAGGTGCCGATGAGAAAGAATCGCTGTTCAGCCACGCGGCACAGCGTGAAGTCGCCGATCAGGCGACCGCGCTCGTTGAGCATCGGGGTCAGCGTGATGCGGCCGACGGCCGGAACACGATTGGCCATGATGGAGCTCAGCCAGGCGGCCGCTGCCGGACCGCTGACCTCGAACTTGCCGTAGTTGGAAATCTCCAGCAGCCCGACCGCTTCGCGCACCGCGCGGCATTCCTCGGCCACCACGGCGTGCGCATTGGAGCGCCTGAAGCTTACGATCTCGTGCGGCGGCGCGCCTTTGGGTGCGAACCACAGCGGATGCTCGAGTCCGCAGTATTCGCCGAACACGGCGTTTTCGGACTGCAGTCGCTCGTAGATGGGCGTGGTGCGCAGCGGCCGCGCCGCGTCCAGCTCCTCGTTCGGAAACCGGATGCGAAAGCGCCTGGAATAATTCTCCCGCACCTTGGCATTGGTGTACGCAGGCGTGGCCCAGTCGCCGTAGCGCGCCACGTCCATGCCCCAGATATCGGCGCCGGGGTCGCCATCGACCATCCAGTGCGAGAGCGCGAGCCCGACACCGCCGCCCTGGCTGAAGCCGGCCATGACGCCGCAGGCTACCCAGTAGTTCGGGAGCCCGCACACCGGGCCGAGCAGCGGATTGCCATCCGGGGCGAAGGTGAACGGGCCGTTGACCACCTTGCGGATGCCGGCACTGGCCAGGCGCGGAAAGTGCTCGAACGCCACTTCCAGGCTGGGAGCGATGCGCTCCAGATCGTTGGGCAGCAGGTCCTGGCCGAAATCCCACGGCGTGGTGTGCGGTGACCACGGCACGCAGGCGCGCTCGTAGGTACCCAGAAGCATGCCGCCACGCTCCTGGCGCATGTAGATCTCGCCCTCAAAATCGATGCAGTGCAGCTGGTCCTTCTGGCCTGCGAATTCCGGCAGGTCCTCGGTGATCAGGTACTGGTGCTCCATCGCCAGCACCGGCAGTTCAAGCCCGACCATGCGGCCGACTTCGCGCGCCCACAGGCCCGCGGCATTCACCACATGCTCGGCATGTACCGTGCCGCGCTCGGTGATGACGTCCCAGCTGCCATCGGGGCGCGCTTTCATGTCCACCACGCGTGTCTGGCGCTGGATCTCGGCGCCGGCGAGCTGCGCCGAGCGGGCGTAGGCATGGGTCACGCCGTAGGGATCGACGTGACCTTCGACCGGGTCATAGATGGCGCCGAGGAAATGCGCCTCATCGAGCAGTGGGTAGATCTGCTTGGCTTCCGCGACCGACAGCAGCTGCAGATCCATGCCAAGGTAGCGACCCCGCGCCTGGGCCATCTTCAGCCAGTCGAGCCGCTCGGGCGTGCCGGCCAGCAGGATGCCGCCATTGACGTGTACGCCGCACGACACCCCCGAGATGCGCTCGATTTCCTGGTACAGCCCGATGGTGTACTGCTGCAGCTTGGCGACGTTGGGATCACCGTTGACGGTGTGCATGCCGCCCGCGGCGTGCCAGGTTGACCCCGAGGTCAGTTCCGCGCGCTCGATCAGCATCACGTCGCGCCAGCCGGCTTTGGTCAGGTGATACAGCACACTGGCGCCGACCACGCCGCCGCCGATCACCGCTACCCTGGTGTGTGTCTGCATGTCGGGAGTTTGCTGTTGCTGACGCGGGTGGGCGTCATGGTGTCGCGCGCATCAGCTCACCGGAGCCGCGCCGCCGGCGCCGATGCGGCGTGCCACATAGTCGTCTACCGCTTCGACCACCGCCGGATCGCGCGCCGGGGGCACGTAGCTGCGCAGCGTGTCCTGCCACAACGTACTGGCGCGCTCGGTTGCGGTGTGCGAGCCGGCCTCGGTCCACTGGCCGAAATTGCGCCAGTCCGAGACCAGCGGCGTGTAGAACGCAGTACGGTAGCGCGCCATGGTGTGCGCGCAGCCGAAGAAGTGTCCGCCCGGCCCGACTTCTGCGATGGCATCGACTGCGAAGTCATCGCTGGCGGCCTGGAGCGGCTGAAATATCTCGGCAAACATCTGCAGCATCTCGATATCGAGCATGAACTTCTCGTACGACGTCGTCAGTCCGCTCTCGAGCCAGCCGGCGGCATGCAGCACGAAATTGCAGCCGCCCATCAGCGCACCCCACAGGCTCATCTGCGATTCGTACGCGGCCTGCGCATCGGGTGCATTGGATGCGGTGGCGTTGGAGGAGCGCCACGGCAGGCCGATGTGGCGCGCCAGCTGGCCGGCGCCGATCGAGGACTTGACGTATTCCGGCGTGCCGAATGCCGGGGAGCCGGATTTCATGTCGACATTGGACGTAAAGCTGCCATACACGACCGGCGCGCCGGGACGCACGATCTGCGACAGCACGGTGCCCGCCAGCGCCTCGGCGTGGGCCAGCGTCAGAGCGCCGGCGACGGTCACCGGTGCCATCGCGCCCGCGAGAGTGAACGGCGTGATGATGAATACCTGTCCGGCTGCGGCGAACTCGAGGATGCCATTACCCATCGGGATGTCGAGCTGCAGCGGCGAGTTGGTGTTGATGATGGTGGACACGTACGGACGCGAACGAAATTCCTCCGGCGTCAGCCCGTAAGCGATCCTGATGAGCTCGAAATTGTCGGCGATCTGCGGCGAGCCGCGCGAGTAGATCTTGGGAATCTTGTCGGTGAGCATCAGCATCGCACGCGCGGTTTCCAGATGCCGGAACTGCACCGGCACGTCCTGCGGTTCGACGCCGCCGCCAAGAACGTGGATCACTTCGAAGCTCTGGCACAGCTTCATGATGTTGCAGAAGTCCTCCATCGTGCCGGCGCGCTTGCCGCGCCTGGTGTCCATGATGTTCGGCGGCCCGGAGGTCGGTGCAAACACCACGTGCCGCCCGGAAATCGGCATGCTGTGCTGCGGATCCCTGGCATGCAGCGTGACCTCGCGCGGCGCCGTAGCGAGCGCCGCTGCCACCAGGCCGCGATCGATGCGCACCATCATGGATGATTCGTCCACGCTGGCGCCGCCCCTGGCATAGGTGTGGCGGGCCTCGGGCAACAGCACCCGCATGCCCTGGTTCTCCAGCACGCTCAGCGCCGCTTCATGGATGGCCGCAACCTGATCGTCGGAAAACACTTTCAGCGGCTCGAACGGATTGACCAGGTGACGGTAGCTGCGGGTGCGATCGACCACCGGCGCGCTGGCGGCAGCGCCGGCCGGTCGCCGCCGTGGCCGCCGTTCGACGCGCGCGCCGGATTCGCCGGCGCCGATGAGCGCGGCGGCGGGGTCGTCAGTCATTCGATACCGCGAGGCGGACGGGCGCATCTTCGGCGCTCTTGTGCGGACCGAAGTGTTCAATCAGCCACGAGCGGAACAGGGCGATCGCGGTATCGCTCAGCGCCTCGGGCTGCGTGATCAGGTAATAGCCGTAGCCATCGTCGAGCGAGACCTCGAACGGTCGTACCAGCCGGCCGGATCGCAGTTCCTCGGCAAACAGATTCATGTCCACCAGCGCCAGGCCTTCACCGCTGAGCGCGTATTCGACCGCCAGCAACGCGGTATCGAATATCAGGCCGCGCTCGAAATTGATCTGCCCCAGATTCGCCTGGCGCGCGAGTTGCGTCCAGACGTGGTGGCGCGGCTGGTCCGCGATCCGCACGTGAATCAGTTCGTTGTCGCGGATGAAACTGGCCAGCTCCTTGCCGGCATGGCGCGCGGCGAGCTCCGGGTGGCACAGGATGGACAGCTTCACCGGCCACAACAGGTCGCTGACGTACTCGGTAACTGCGGGCTTGGAATACACCACCGCCACATCGACGTCGCTGGGCGGCGGCCCGACGCCATAGGGGCTGACCAGATCGAGCTCGATGTCCGGGTTGGCGCGACGAAAATCGCGCAGCACCGGCACCGCCAGCCGTACCGCAAAGCTTGGCGGCATCTGCACGTGCAAGGTGCGCAGCGTAGGGGCACCGGCATTGCGGATTTCATCCAGCGAGTACTCGAGCCGGTCGAATGACTTGATCACGGTCGGCAGCAGATGCTGGCCGGCCTTGGTCAGCACCAGCGAGTGCGGCCGGCGATCGAACAGCTGCACACCGATCAGCTTCTCGATCGAGATCACGTGGCGCGACAGCGCACTCTGCGAGATGCGCAGCGCATTCGCCGCCGCGGTAAAGCTGGCGTGCTTGGCGACCGCCTCAAACGCGCGTAGCGCGTTGAGCGGCAGCCAGCGCCGGTCGATGCGTCCTGTGTTGGTCATTGGTGTTCCGTGCGCCGGTTAAACCGGCAGGGTGTTGTGAATGGAAGTTTCATACAGTGAAGGTCTAGCCAGCCACACTGGCCCCGAGTCATGCGTGGGCGTTCGTAAGGACGACGGCGAAGCGTTGACAGGGGTACGTACAGGCAGGGTATTGAGCCGCGAAATCAATGCCCCGCCGCAAGGCGGGTTACTTCGGGGTGCCGACGCCTTGGAATTCGGCGGAAGGCGAGATCTGCAGTGTCGCGAGGGCGAGATGCTGCGGGACCCTGCGCGGTCAGAGACCCCAGGCATGTACGCAAGCACCTTGCGCGGGAACCGGGAGATCCCATTGGCCTCTGCGATCGCAAGATGGGCAGAGCGTATCGGGAAGTCGCAAGACTCACGCCGATAATGAACGCCGGTGGGAAGTCGGACTGGCCCAAAGTACCTGGGAAGCCGTCGAACAAGGCCGAGAGAACGGCTGCGGAGGCGGTGCAGGGAAGGGGCCGGACCAAGGCAAACCTGCCAGAGCACAACGCACTCCGGACACAGGGCCGGGAGGGTGCGTCCAGCGCGCTCGAGCGGGTACGTCAAGTCGCTAGAGGAGATAAGAAACAGCGGTTCACCGCGCTCTTGCACCATGTCTATGACGTCGAACGATTGCGCACAGCGTTCTTGGCCTTGAAGCGAGACGCTGCGGCGGGTGTGGACGGCGAGACCTGGCGCCACTACCGAGAGGAGCTGGAGAGCAATCTTCAGGATCTGTCGGGACGGCTCAAGCGAGGCGCGTACCGGGCTAAGCCTGTGCGTAGAGTGTTCATCCCCAAAAGCGATGGACGGCAACGCCCTTTGGGTGTGCCGGTGCTGGAGGACAAGATCGTCCAGCGCGCCGTCGTGGAGGTGCTGAACGCGATCTATGAGGAGGACTTCCTGGGCATCTCGTACGGCTTCCGGCCTAAGCGCAGTCCACATCAAGCGTTGGATGCGTTGACGGTTGGGATCATGACGAAGAAAGTGAACTGGGTGCTCGATGCGGATCTGCGCAGCTTCTTCGATACGTTGAAGCACGCGTGGCTCGTGCAGTTCATCGAGCACCGTGTGGCGGATAAGCGCATCGTGCGGTTGATCCAGAAATGGCTCGCTGCCGGTGTGCTGGAGGATGGCAAGCGAATACACAGCGAGGTCGGTACGGTCCAGGGCGGCAGTGTTAGCCCGCTCTTGGCCAATATCTATCTGCACTATGTGTTCGACCTGTGGGTCCAGCGGTGGAGGAGCAAGCAGGCACGCGGCGATGTGATCGTCGTGCGCTGGGCCGATGACTTCGTCGTGGGGTTCCAGCATCGAGTCGAGGCCGAGCGCTTCCTTGCTGAACTGCGTGAACGCTTCACGCGCTTTGGCTTGGAACTGCATCCCGAGAAGACTCGACTGATCGAGTTTGGCCGCCTTGCGCGGCATAACCGAACAGATCGTGGCGATCGGGGCGCACCGGGTACCTTCAACTTCCTCGGCTTCACGCACAGTTGCGGGAAGACGCGCAAGGGCGGGTTCACGGTGCTGCGTCAGACGATGCGCACCAGGTGGCAGGGGAAGCTGAGAGAGGTCAAAGCCGAACTCAGGCGTCGCTTGCACGAACCCATCCAAAGCGTCGGCACCTATCTGCGCTCGGTCGTTCTCGGTCACGTGCGTTACTACGGCGTGCCGATGAATGGCCCGGCAATCGGTGCCTTCCGCCGCGCGCTCGGTCGTCTGTGGTGGACGGTGCTGCGCCGTCGCAGTCAGGGCAATCACTTGCCATGGCGTCGCATGCAGCCCCTGCTCGCCGCATGGCTGCCGCCTGCCCACATCTGTCATCCTTATCCTCTCGTGCGCCTGGGCGTCATCACCCAAGGTGGGAGCCGGATGCGGTAATGCCGCTCGTCCGGATCTGTGGAGGGGGTGTTCAGCGATGGGCATTCCTACTCCAACTGAATAGTCCTATGGCCGGCGGCGCCGCACCGGAGCACCGCGCCGACTGGTGGCGGGCGCCCACATTCTAGCGCCGTGCCAGCCGGCTCCGCTCGAGAGTGCGGCATGGCGAGGCCCGAAGGCCAATGCCTTTTATTGATGTAGCCGATGCATTTTCTCGGTCTGGAGTCAGCGCGCGTTCTATGGAACTATCGCGTGCCACTTAACGGATGGGTCATGAGCGCTGTTCACCTGGCACGAGTTCCAGAAATCATCCAGGGCGCCGGAAGCCTGGACGCGATCGGCACCACACTGGCGGCCCAGCTGCCGCGCGGCAGCGCCATTCTGCTGCTCGCAGACCCGGGACTGCGCGCCAGCGGCCTGATCGATGCGGCGGTCGCGGCGCTCCGGCGCGGCGGTTTTGGCGTGCTGGTGTGCGATGACGTGCAGAGTGACCCCACGATGGCGCAGGCCGACGCGGCCGCGCAGCTGGTGCGCCGGGAGCGCGCGGCCGGCGTGGTGGCGATCGGCGGCGGCTCGGCCATGGACGTGGGCAAGTCGGTCGCGGCCGTCGCGCAGGCCGAGCACCCGGTGAGCCACTATGGGCTGTGTGCCAACGCATTTCCGGCCCACCGGTTGCTGTCGGTGTGCGTGCCGACCACGTCCGGAACCGGCTCGGAGGCCACCCGCACCGCGGTGCTGGCGGCGCCCGATCACTCCAAGGTGTGGCTGTGGGGCGATGAGCTCAAACCCGGACTGATCGTGCTCGATCCGGTGCTGACCGCGGGGCTGCCGGCAGCGCTGACCGCCGCGACCGGCATCGACGCGCTGGTGCATGCCATCGAGGCATCGACCAACGCCAATGCCAATGACGCCAATGATCTTTTCTGCCACGAGGCGATCCGGCTGGTGGTGGCAAACCTGATGCGCGCGCTGGACGCGCCGGCCGACCTTGCGGCCCGTGGCGGCATGCAGCGCGCGGCGATGCTGGCCGGGATCGGCATCGACAACACTGGCACTGCGATTGCGCACAACATCGGGCATGCGCTGGCCTCGCTGCGCCCGGTCCATCACGGTCGCGCCGTTGGGCTGGCACTGCGCGCGACGCTGGCCTGGAACGCCGCCGATGACGGCGATGGACGATTTGCGGCGGTGGCCGCCGCGATGGGCGAGCCGCGCGAGGCCGCGCGTGCGCCCGCGGCCTTCGAGCGACTGCTGCGCCAGTGCGGCATCAAGGTGTCACTTGCGGGCGAGGGCCACGACGCGATCCGCCCGTCGGAGCTGGCGCGGCAGATGGCGCGGCCCGAGAACGAGGCGATGCGACGCTCCAACCGGCGCCCGGTGAGCGATGCCGACCTGCTAGCCTTTGCCACTGCCGTGCTGACAGCGAACTGAAGCCGGTGAACGACGCACTGATAGCCCGTGACCGGGCCAGCTGGGAGCTCAGCGCCGCGGCGCTCAAGATCGAAGGCCGTGCCTTCATCGATGGCCGCTACGTAGCGGCGCGCTCGGGCCGCGTTTTCGATGACATCAGTCCGATCGATGGCAAGATCATCGGCCAGGTCGCGCGCTGCGAGGCCGCGGACGTCGATGCCGCGGTAGCGGCCGCGCGCGCGTCGTTCGAGGCCGGCGCCTGGCGCAGGAGCGAGCCGCGGCAGCGCAAGCGCGTGCTGCTGCGTTTCGCCGAACTGATTCGCGCCGACATCGAGCGCCTGGCGCTGCTCGAGACGCTCGATGTCGGCAAACCGATCCACAATTCGATCAATGTCGACGTACCCAATTGCGCCGACTGCATCGCCTATTACGCCGAGTTCGCCGACAAGCTGGTCGATGAGATCGCGGCTACCGGCCCGGATGACCTGGCGCTGATCCGGCGTGAACCGCTGGGAGTCATCGGTGCGATCGTGCCTTGGAATTACCCGTTGATTATCAGCGCCTGGAAGATCGGACCGGCCCTGCTGGCGGGCAATTCCGTGGTGCTCAAGCCCGCCGAGCAATCCCCGCTCGGTGGCATCCGCCTCGGCGAGCTGGCGCTCGAGGCCGGGCTGCCGCCCGGGGTGCTCAACGTCGTGCCCGGTTTCGGTGAGGAGGCAGGCAAACCACTGGCGCTGCACCCGGACGTGGACATGATCAGTTTTACCGGCTCGACCGAGGTCGGCAAGCTGATGATGCGCTATGCCGGTGAGTCCAATCTCAAGCGCGTAGCGCTGGAGCTGGGTGGCAAGAGTCCGCACCTGGTGATGGCGGACGCGGATCTGGAGCAAGCGGCCGCGGCGATCGCCTGGGGCATCTATTACAACGCCGGCGAGACCTGCCACGCCGGCTCGCGCCTGATCGTGCACGAGCAAGTGCGCGCCGGCCTGATCGACGCCATCGAGCGCGTGGCCCGCACCATCACGCTGGGTCATCCGTTTGATCCGGCGACGCAGATGGGAGCGCTGATCGACAGCGGTCATCTCAAGCGGGTGCTGGCCTACATCGATTCCGGCATTGCCGAGGGCGCGCACGTGGCCTTCGGCGGCCGCCAGGCGCTACGCGACAGCGGCGGCTACTACGTCGAAGCCACGGTACTCGACGCGGTGCAGCCGCACATGCGGGTGAGCCGCGAGGAAATCTTCGGCCCGGTACTGGCGGTGAGCGCTTTTCGCGAGCACGCTGAGGCGCTGCAGGTCGCCAACGACACGCTCTATGGGCTGGCGGCTGCGGTCTGGACCCAGGACATGAACCTCGCCCACCGCCTGTCGAATGCGCTGCGCGCGGGTACCGTGTGGATCAACAGTTTCGACCGCTCCTCGCTGGCAACACCATTCGGCGGCTTCAAGCAGTCCGGATTCGGGCGCGATCGCTCCCCGCACGCGATCGACAAGTATGTCGACCTCAAAACCATCTGGACCGCGTTTCACTAACAGCGCCGGCGCGCGCGTCAGGCGCCGGCCTCGTCCGCAAGGATCATCGCCGCTCCCCGCTCTGCCACCATCATCACCGGCGCGTTGGTGTTGCCGGAGGTGATCGAGGGGAACACCGAGGCATCCACCACCCGCAGTCCGGCCAGTCCGTGCACCCGCAGGCGCGCATCGACCACGGCGCGCACCGGGTCGTTGCCCATCGCACAGGTGCCGACCGGATGAAACACCGATCCGGCGCGCTGCCGGAAGTCCGCCAGCAACTCCTGATCGGACTGCAACTGCACTCCCGGTTGAATCTCGCACTCGATCAGCGCCGCCAGCGGCGGCGTTGCGGCGATGGTGCGCAGCAGCCGCACGCCCAGGCGCACATCCGCCACGTCGCGTTCGGTCGACAGGTAATTCGGGAAGATCGACGGCGGCGTATCCGGATCGGCCGAGCGGATCGCCAGGTGTCCCCGGCTCGTAGGCCGGCAGGAGTTGAAGGACAGCAGGACGCCGGGGAAGGCATCCGGGTTCATCAGCCGGCGGTTTCGGGTGCGGGTACTGGTGTAGCTGGCAGGATTGAAATACAGCTGCAGGTCCGCCGCCGGTTGATCCGCGCTGCTGCGAATGAAGCCACCGCCCTGATTCACGCTCATCGACAGCGGGCCGCGCCGCCGCAGCAGGAACTCGATGCCCGCGCGGATCTTGCGGCGCAGCGGATAGAGCTCGTCATTGAGCGTCGGCACGCGGCTGCGATAGACATAATTGATGCCCAGGTGGTCCTGTAGATTCCGGCCGACCGCCGGCGCGGCCTGCCGCAGTGGAATGCCATAGCGCGCCAGCAGCGCCGGATCGGCGATCCCGGACAGTTGCAGCAACTGCGGGGAGTTGATGCTGCCGGCGCTCAGGATCACCGCGCGCGCCGCCTGCGCGCGCTGCAGCCTGCCGTGCCACAGGTAGCGGACCCCAGAGGCGCGTGGTCCCTCGAACTCGATCTGCCGCACCAGCGCTCGCAGCTTCAGCACCAGATTGGCACGGGCCAGTGCCGGTCGCAGGTAGGCGCTGGCGGTGGACTCGCGCAATCCGCCACGCGTTGTGACCGGGTAGATGCCGACGCCCTCGCTCTGGGCGCTGTTGAAATCCGGCGTATAGCGGTAGCCGAGTGACTCGCAGGCGCGCAGGTACGCCTGGCACAGCGGATGGGCCATCGGATTCATGTCCGTCACCCGCAGCCGCCCCGGGGCACCGTCGGTGCGATTTTCCAGGGCTTCGAACACCGGCCGCACGCCATCCCAGCTCCAGCCCGCATCGGTGTACGCCGCCCAGTCGTCGAAATCCGCAGGCTGTCCGCGCACGTAGACCATGGCGTTTATCGAGCCCGAGCCGCCGAGCACCTTGCCGCGCGGCCAGAAGCTGCGCACGCCGTTCAGCCCCGGATCGGGTTCGGTTTCATACATCCAGTTGACGCGCGGGTCGTTGTAGGTACGCCCGTAGCCGATCGGCACCCGGATCCAGAAGCGCCGATCCGAACCGCCGGCCTCCAGCAGCAGCACCCGATTGCGGCTGCGGGCCGACAGCCGGTTCGCAAGCACGCAACCGGCAGTGCCGCCGCCGACGATGATGTAGTCGAAGCTGTCCATTAACCGAGCTTGCACCTGGCATCACGCAGGTCGCAGTATCTGCGACTGAGCCCGAGCCTCGCAAAGACAATACATGACCGACGTTCCCGCTAAATCGCGCCGACGTGGAGGAGGGCGCGCTGCGCGCTCCACCGGCCCCTCGCTGGCACCGCTGCCGCGACTCACGAACCACTTTCCGCCGCTGGAAATCCTGACCGCCGAGCAGGTGGAGCGCATTCTGGTCGCCGCATATCGCATCCTGGAAGAAGCGGGACTGGAGATCCGCAGCAGCGCCGCGCGCGAGGTGTATCGCAGCGCCGGTGCGCTGGTGGACGAAGAGACGCAGCTGGTGCGTCTCGGGCGTGACATCGTCGAGGCGCATCTGGCGCGCGCGCCCGAGCGCTTCGTGCTGCATGCCCGCGACCCGCAACGGCACCTGCACGTCGGCGGCAGCGTGGTGAATTTCGGACCGGTGCACGGCGCACCCAACATCAGCGACCGCGAGGGCGGTCGCCGCTACGGCGATATCGAGGGTTTTCGCAACATCCTGCGCCTCACCCACACGCTCGGCATCCTGCACTGGCAGGGCGGTATCGTGGTCGAGCCGGTCGACGTGCCGGTGGTGACTCGTCACCTGGCGACCTACCAGGCGCACATCGAATGCGCCGACATCGTCTGGGCGGCACGCGGCGTCGGCGGGGTGCAGGCGGAAGACGCGCTGGCGATGTCGGCCATCGAGCACGGCTGCACGATCGAGCAGCTGGCGTCGCGCCCGACGCTGATGACGGTCACCAACGTCAATTCGCCGCGGCGCGTCGACGCCGAGATCCTCGACAACATCATGGTAATGGCGCGCCATGGCCAGTGCGTGGTCATCACGCCGTTCACGCTTATGGGGGCGATGGCTCCGGTGACGCTGGCCGGTGCGCTGGTGCAGCAGACCGCGGAGGCCATGGGCATCGTCGCGCTGTGCCAGATGCTGCGCCCCGGCACTCCGTGCGTGATGGGCGGCTTTACCTCCAACGTCGATATGCGCACCGGTTCGCCGGCGTTCGGCACGCCGGAATACGTCAATGCGATCATGGCCAGCGCGCAGATCGGGCGGCGCCTCAAGCTTCCGGTTCGCACCAGCGCAGTGAACGCCTCGCCGGTGGTGGACGCGCAATCCACGTACGAGACGGCCTTCTCGCTGCAGGCGGCAATACTCAGCCACAGTCACCTGATCAATCACGCCGCCGGCTGGCTCGAGGGCGGCATGTCGGCGTCGCTGGAGAAGATCATCGTCGACGCCGAACTGCTGCGCAGCTGGGCCGAGATCCTCAGGCCGGTCAGCTTCAGCGACGATGACCTGGCCGTCGACGCCATCAAGGGCGTCGCCGCCGGCGGACATTTCTTCGGCGAGTCGCACACCCTGGCGCGCTACGAGTCCGCGTTCTATCGGCCGCTGCTGTCGGACTGGTCGAATTTCGAGAACTGGACCGATGCCGGCGCGCGCAATGCGACCGAGCGGGCGACGATCATCTGGAAGAAGACCCTGGCCGATTACGTTCCGCCGCCGCTCGACCCGGCTATAAGAGAGGCGATCGCCGCCTACGTGGCCCGCAGGAGCGCCGAACTGGTCGCCGCGGCCTGACATCCGGCCGGCTGAGGGCCGTACATGAACGACTGGATCATGAACGCGCGCATGTATGCGGTGACGCCCGAGGTGGAGGCGGCCTGGCGGGCGCTGCTCGAGCACATCAGCGGCGAGGCCGGAGTCGAGTTCAGGTACCTGCGCTATCCGGCGCCGCAGCCGCTCGAGCAACTATGGTCGCGAGCCGATCTGGGATCGGTATTCATGTGCGGCTTTCCGATAGCACTCAAGCTCGCGGCGGTGATACCGCTGGCGGCGCCGATTCCGCGGGCGCCGTGGGCTGCTGGCCGCGCGCTCTATCGCACCGACCTGATCGTGCGGTGCGATGCGCCCTACGTGACATTGGAGGACACCTTCGGCGCTCGCGCCGGCTGGACCGTGGCGCACTCGCAATCCGGATTCAATGCGTTTCGCCACCATCTGCTCGCTTACCGCACGCCCGAGCGCCCGGCGCTGTATGGCGAGATGGCGGCCAACCTCGTGACCGCGCGCAACGTACTCGACAGCGTGCGGGACGGGCGCATCGACGTCGGTCCGCTCGACGCCTACTGGCACATGCTGATCGCCCGCCACGCGCCGCAGCTCACGGCGGGCATTCGGGTGCTGACCTCCACCGCCACAACGCCGATGCCGGCTTTCGTAGCCGCCGCCGGTGCGCCCGCGCCGATGATCGCCGGCTTGCGCGCCGCCTTTGCCGATGCCGCAACGCGCCCGTGGTTCGGTCCGCTGGGGGATGTTCTGCTGCTGGACGGTTTCGCCGAAGTCAGCGAGGCGTCGTATGCGACGCTGCTGGAATGGGATCGGGCCGCGACAGTGGCCGGCTTTGAGCGCCCGGCGTAACAGCCGGCAGCGAAGATCAGCTCAAGGCGGCGGAGCGGCGGGCGGGTACGCGGCCCTTCGGCAGCGGATGCAGCGGCGCGTCGTGCCGGCGAAACAGGAAGCGGCGCGCCACATCGAAATAGGTCCAGTACACCAAGCCGCCGTTTTCCGCGATCAGGCGGTCGCGCACCTCGCGGTAGCGCGCGTTGTACTGATACCAGGGGATCTTCGGCGCCTCGTGATGCAGCGAGTGCAGATTGTTGAACAGGAACAGCGGGCCTAAGAACCACGAACCTTCGACGATCGCGATGCGCTGCCGTGTCTCCAGGCGCGCCCGATGCTCGGCAAAGGAGCGGATCAGCTGGATGGAATGTGCCGGCATCACCATCACCAAGAAATAGAGCGACAGCGGAATACCGCACACCAGCTTCACCCATACGATCACTGGCACACACCACAGCAGGTGTTTGAGCCAGACGGTGCGCGCCGCGTGCTCGTTACGCCGCACCGCGTGCCATTCGAAGCGCATGAATCGGCCGATGCTCCAGAATGGGCCGATCAGGATCCGCCCGGCGAGTGTCTGCTGGGCGTGCAGCAGCGCACGCGTGATGGGGCTGAGTTCGGACCACTGATCCGGTGTCCAATAGAAGGATTCCGGATCATCGAGCGGGTCGGTGAGCCGCCGGTCGATGTGGTGCGCCAGGTGAGTCTGCCGGTAGCGCTCGAACGGCAACCACAAGGACAGTGGCACCATGCCGAGTATCCAGTTGATGCGATGCCAGCGGGTCGGGTGACCGTGCACGATCTCGTGCTGCAGCGAACTGTGTAGCGTGATCAGCAGCACCGCGATCGGTGCCACCAGCGCCAGCGGCCAATGCCGATAGGCAAGGGTGATCGCCAGCCAGCCGCCATAGGCGGCAACGATGACCAGCAGCGTCGGAATTTCGACCATGGGCCGCCGCTCGCCGCGCGTTATACCTGCGCCGCTCGCATCCAGCTCGAAGGTCGGTACAGCCATGGACCGCCAGCCAATGTCGGAAACTTCTTACGTTTATTGTAAGCGTAAACGTCAAGCGGCGCCGTCGAATGGATCGCATAACGTGATGCAGGAATTGGCTAGGACTATTTGATTATTCGATGCGCACGTTGCCGAACAGACGACGTTCGACCGCTACCATCGTGTCATAAAGCAGGATCGCGATCAGTCCGGTCAGCAGGCCGCCCTGCAAAATGAACGCGGCGTTATTTGACAGAAGTCCGGCGATGATTACCTCGCCCAGGCCCTTGGCGCCAACCGTGGAGCCGATCGCAGCGGTACCCACGTTGATGACCAGTGAAATTCTAATTCCCTCTAGAATCAACGGCATAGCAAGCGGGAGCTCAATCGAAAGCAGGCGCTGGCCGGGGCTCATCCCCATGCCGCTGGCGGCCTCCAGCACCGCCGGCGGACAGGCGCGCAGTCCGCCGATGGTGTTCTCGAAGATCGGCAGCAGGCCGTAACAGAACAGTGCGATCAGGGTTGGCTTCAGGCCAAACCCAACCAGTGGCACCGCGATCGCCAGCACCGCCACCGGCGGGAAGGTCTGTCCGATATTGACCAGCGTGCGCGACAGGGGCAGGAACTGCGCGCCGCTGGGGCGCGTCACCGCGATGCCGAGACCGACGGCCACCAGCGTACTGGCCGCCGTTGCGCACAGCACGGTCCCGATCTGCGCCAGCGCCAGTGTCAGCAGATTGCCCTGATCGTAGATCGCCGGCGCTCCGTACTGCGTCAGCGGTTCGAACAACGGGGCGAAGCTGTACGGTGTCAGCAGGAATGCCACCAGCAGCGCCAGCGCCGCCAGGCGCAGCAGCGCAGCGCTGCCCGGCATCAACCCGGCCGTCCGTGCGCAAGAATCGCGGCCACCGTCAGGCACCCGCACGGCATGCCGTTGGCGTCGACCACGGCGGCGGATTCGGCGCCGCGCCACACCAGTTCCGACAGCGCGTCGCGCAGCGAGGCGGATGCCGCCACTGTCGGGCCGTTGGAGCTTCCCGGCACC
This sequence comes from Gammaproteobacteria bacterium, assembly GCA_003132025.1. GTDB lineage: Bacteria > Pseudomonadota > Gammaproteobacteria > Steroidobacterales > Steroidobacteraceae > FEN-1191. The sequence goes on along the minus strand of PKWJ01000018.1, from coordinate 412,969 downwards.
GCCACTTCACCTGCCGTGGTCAGCGACAGCAGCTTCATGGCGCGATCGGCGCTGCCGGTCATGCGCGACACGAACGGGTCCGCCGGGCGCGTGAGCAGCGCCGCCGGGCGGTCGTACTGCAGTACCCGGCCCTGGCTCATCACCGCGACGCGACTGCCGAGGCGGAACGCTTCATCCATATCGTGCGTCACCAGCACGATCGTGGTCGCGAAACGTCGCTGGATGTCGAGCAGATCGTCCTGCGCCTTGGCGCGGATGATCGGGTCGAGCGCTCCGAACGGTTCGTCCATCAGCAGCACCGCCGGTTCGGCGGCCAGCGCTCGCGCCACGCCGACGCGTTGCTGCTGCCCCCCGGATAGCTGATGTGGAAATTTTCCGGCAAATTCCGCCGGATCGAGCTGGAACACGCCCAGCAGTTCGTCGACCCGGGCGCGCACCCGGGCCTGATCCCAGCCGAGCAGGCGCGGCACGGTGGCGATGTTTTCGGCCACGGTGCGGTGTGGGAACAGCCCGTGGCCCTGGATCGCATAGCCGATCCGGCGCCGCAGCAGATGGGCGGGTTCGCGCGCGGTGTCGTTGCCGTCGATCAGCACCCGGCCGCTGCTCGGCTCCACCAGGCGATTGATCATGCGCAGCAGCGTCGACTTGCCGGAGCCGGAAGTGCCTACGATCACCGTGATGGAGTTGCGTTCGATCACCATCGAGGCCTGATCGACCACCGTGGTGGTGCCGTAGCGCTTGCTGAGCTTGTCGACGGTAATCATTGCCGCGCCCGATTCATCGTTTCCACCACCGCATCCAGCAGCACCGCGGCCGAGAAGGCCAGCGCCACCGTGGGAATCGCTCCGAGCAGCACCAGGTCGATCGCCGTCTGGCCGATGCCCTGAAACACGAACACGCCGAGGCCACCGCCGCCGATCAGCGCGGCGACAGTCACGAGGCCGATGTTCTGCACCAGCACGATACGGATACCGGTGAGGATCGTCGGCAGCGCCAGCGACAGTTCGACTCCAGTCAGGACCTGCCAGCTGGTCATGCCCATGCCGCGTGCGGCTTCCACGGCGGCGGGCGACACCCGTTTGAGGCCGGCGACCGTATTGGCCACCACCGGCAGCAGCGAATACAGGAACAGCGCCACGACCGCGGGTGCGGCGCCGATGCCGCGGATTCCGAGCTGCGCTGCCAGCGGCACGGCCGCTGCCAGGGCTCCGAGCGGCGCCATCAGGATACCGAACAGCGCGATCGCAGGGATCGTCTGGATCACGTTGAGCGTGCCCAGAACGCCGCCGCGCAGCCGTGGTACGCGGTGGCACAGGATGCCCAGCGGCAGCGCCACGATGACCGCGGTGCCCAGCGAGCCAAGCGCCAGCCACACGTGCTGGCGCACCTCGTGCGCGAAGCGACCGGCGTTGACCGCGTATTCGCGCATCACCGACAGATGGTCGAAGGTGCCGTGCGCGAGTGCGAACAAAGTCACCGCGGCGAACAGCGCCAGCATCAGTACCCGTGCGGCGGGCCGCGGCCGCAGGCGTGTGATGGCGTCGGTAGCCATCAGGCCGACCGCCACCAGCAGCACCCAGAAACCCGAGCCGGGCGCAACGCGCACCACCCGGTTGCCGGGCGGTGTCAGCACATCGCCCGCCGTAGAGATCGCCGCTGCCACCACGATCACGCCGAGCAGGGCCGCGGCCAGCCGCACCGGGGGCTTGGACATGGCCAGTGCCGCCAGCGCCACCAGGATCAGGCACGCCAGACAGGCGATCGTTGTGGATGGCGGCAGCACCGCGATCAGACTGCGCGCATCGCCCGGCAGGATGCGGTTCGGCTTCAGCACCACGAACGGCAGCCACAGCAGCGCCGCGGCGCCCACGGCCGTGACCAGCGCACCGAGCGGATCGATCCGATGCTGCGTCATTTCAGCAGGCCGCGCGTGCGCAGATAGTCTTCGGCCACCGACTGCGCCGATTCGCCGTCGATCTGCACCCGCTCATTCAGGCGCTGCAGCGTCTCGCGCGTGAAGCTCTGCATCAGCGGCTTGACCAGCTGCGCAATCTGCGGGTTTGCCGCCAGCACCGACTCGCGGATGATCGGCACCGGCGCATAGATCGGCTGGTCGTGGCGATCATCCTCCATGACCTGCAGGTTCGCCGCATCGATGCCGCCGTCGGTGCCGTACACCATGGCGGTATTGGTGCCGTTGGTGCGCGCGGCCGCCGCGCCGATGGTCGCCGAGGTCTCCCCGCCGGCGAGCACGATCAGCTGCGCGGATCGCATCGTAAAGCCATAAGTCTTCTCGAGTGAGCGCAGCGTACCGGCATTGGCGAACTCGGCCGAACAGGCCAGCACCACCTTGCCGCCGCCGGCCACCCAGCGGCCGAAATCACTCATTGTCTTCAGGTTATTGGCACGGGCGACGTCGCGGCGCACCGCCAGCGCCCAGGAGTTGCTGGCATTGGCGGGCGTGAGCCACACGATGTGGTTGGCGGCGTAATCGAGCCGCGAACCGAGCTGATAACCCTGCTGCAGATCCTTCCAGGCGGGATCGGATGCGACATTGAAAAAGAAACCGGCGTTGCCGGTGTACTCGACGTAGATGTCGATCTCGCCGGACAGCAGCGCTTTGCGCACGACCGGAGTCGCGCCGAGCGTCATGCGATCAATCGTTGCGATCCCATCCGCATTCAGCAGCAGGCGGATCATGTGGCCGATCATGGCCGACTCGCTCGACAGCTTCGAAGACACGATCACCGCCGCCTGCAACTGCGGCGACGCGCCGAGCGCCAGCACCGCGGCCACACACAGCGACTTAAGAATGTTGGCCATCGGCCACCTCCATGCCGACCGCCACGGTGTCGGTTGTCGTGGTGCGCGTCAAGAGCGCCATTGATCGCGCAAAATGCACTCATGGCCGCGCCAGCGCTTTATGATGGCCAGCGAAGATGACTGCCGTGCCTAACCCTGAGCCGGTGCCCGCGCGCGCCGATGGTGAATCCAGCGGCCGCTATTCGGGCTGGCGGCTGCTGACCGAAGGTCTGGCGGGCCAGCGCGGCTGGCGGCGCGCCTGGGCCAAGGCGACGCCGCGCCCGCGCTACCGGGTGGTGATCGTCGGCGGTGGTGGACACGGACTGGCGACCGCTTATTACCTCGCCAGCGAGTACGGCATCCGCGATGTGGCGGTGCTGGAGAAGGGTCCGATCGGACTGGGTAACGTCGGCCGCAATACCACCATCATCCGCTCGAACTATTTCCTGCCGGACAATATCCGCTTCTACGACTACTCGCTGCAGCTGTGGGAAGGGCTCGAGCGCCGGCTGAATTTCAACGCCATGGTCAGCCAGCGCGGCACGCTCAACCTGTTCCACACCGAAGCTCAGCGCGACCTGTTTACCCGGCGCGCCAACCTGATGCGGCTGCTCGGCGTGGGCGCGGTGCGGCTGAGCCGCGAGGCCGTGAAGGGGATGGTGCCGCTGGTCGACCTGGATAACGGCCGCTACCCGGTGCTCGGCGGCTTCCTGCAGCCGCGCGGCGGCACCGTGCGCCACGACGCGGTGGCGTGGGGCTATGCGCGCGCGGCATCGCAGGCCGGCGTGGACATTATCGAACACTGCGAAGTCACCGGCATGCGACGCGACGCACGGCGCGTGACCGGCGTCGACACCACGCGCGGGCTGATCGAGGCCGATACGATCTGCCTTGCGGTGGCCGGTCATTCCTCGCAACTCGCCGCAATGGCTGGACTGACGCTGCCGATCGAGACCCACGTGCTGCAGGCGTTCGTCAGCGAAGCCATCAAGCCGGTGCTCGACGTGGTGGTCACCTACGGCGCCGGACATTTCTACATCAGCCAGTCGGACAAGGGCGGCCTGGTGTTCGGCGGCGCGATCGACGGCTATAACACCTACGCTCAGCGCGGTACGCTGCCGGTCGCCGAAGAAGTGGCGATGGAGGCGGTGACGCTGATGCCGGGGCTGGCGCGGGTGAAGGTGCTGCGGCAATGGGGCGGCGTCATGGACATGAGCATGGACGGCTCGCCTATTATTTCGAAGACGCCGATCGACGGGCTGATCCTCAACGGCGGCTGGTGTTACGGTGGCTTCAAGGCCATTCCGGCCGGCGGCATGTGCACCGCGCACCTGATTGCGCGTGACGCGGCCCATCCGTTGGCGGCGCACCTGGACCTGGGCCGCTTCGCGGCCGGCCGCACGCTGGACGAGCGCGGCGCCGGGCCGTTTCCGTACGCGCACTGATCACGTCGTCCGATGCTGCGAATCAGATGTCCGTGGTGTGGCGAGCGCGACGAAACCGAGTTTCGCTACCGCGGCGACGCCAGCCAGTCCCGCCCGGCGGCTGATGCCGGGCTGGAGGCATTCAGCGCCTATGTCTATGAGCGCAAAAATCCGCGCGGCTGGCACCTGGAGTGGTGGCTGCACGTGGGTGGCTGCCGCCGGCTGCTGAAACTGGTGCGCCACACACTGACGCACGAGATCCGCTGGGTCGGCAACGCCGAGGATCAGGCATCGCTGCCGCGGGAACCGGGGCGCTGATGCAGGGGCCTGCTCGTATCGCCGAGGGGCTGCTCACCGACGCTGCGCGGCCGCTCGGCTTTCGCTTCGACGGGCAGCGCATGCAGGGCGTGGCGGGCGATACGCTGGCATCGGCGCTGCTCGCCAACGGCAGGCGCCTGGTCGGGCGCAGCTTCAAGTACCATCGGCCGCGCGGCATCGTGACGGCCGGACCGGAAGAGCCGTGTGCATTGGTCGATGTGATCGGTGCCGGCGGCCGCGAGCCGAACCATCTCGCCACGACGCTTGCGCTGTACCAGGACCTGGTGGCCGAGAGCCAGAACCGCTGGCCGTCGCTCGGATTCGATGTGATGGCGCTCAACGATCGCATCGCGCGGTTCATTCCCGCGGGCTTTTATTACAAGACCTTTATGGCGCCGGGCTGGGCTTGGGAGCCGCTATACGAGCCGCTGATCCGCCACGCCGCGGGACTCGGCCGGCTCGACGCGATCGTGGGCGAGCACGCGGCGCTGGCCGAGACAGTGCACGATCATGCCGATGTGCTCGTGGTCGGTGCCGGGGTCGCCGGCCTCACCGCCGCGCATCGGCTGGGCGCGAGCGGCCTGCGCGTGGTGCTGGCGGAACAGGACACGGTGCTGGGTGGCGGCGCGCTGCTCGATGCGCGCTGGGCCGAATGGCGCGAGACCACGTGCGACGCGCTCGCGGGCCTGCCGCGCGTGCACTGCCTGGCGCGCACCACGGTGCTCGGGGCCTACGGCCATGGTGTGTTCGCTGCTCTGGAGACGCTGGCAGGCGCTGACGCGGCCAATCTCGGTCGGCTACGCGAGCGGCTGCGCATCATCCGCGCCCGGCGCGTGATATTCGCCACCGGGGCGATCGAGCGGCTGATCGCCTTCCCCGGCAACGACCTGCCAGGCGTGATGCTGGCCGGGGCAGCGCTCGGTTACCTGCGCCGTTACGGGGTCGCGGTCGGCCGCCAGCCGGCGTTTTTCCTCAACACCGACCAGGCGTATGAGAGCGTGTTTGCGTTAGCCGGCGCAGGTATCGAACGCGTAGGCGTGATCGACGTGCGCAGCGGGTCGCTGGCGGCCGAGCGCGCCCGGGTGCTGGGCATCGAAGTGCATGAGGGCGTGGTGGTGGAGGCGGTCATCGGACGCGGCGCGGTGGGCGGCGTCAGGGTCGCGAACCGGGATGGCAGCCAGCGGCGCGAGTTCGAAGCCGATAGCCTGCTGATCTCTGGCGGCTATTGCCCGGCGACGGCACTCGCCAGCCAACTCGGGGCCGCACTCAAATGGCAGGATGCAATCGCGGCTTTCACGCCGGAACTTGCGCCGGCGGCCGGCCGGGTAGCGGGCGCTGCGCGCGGCGTGTTCGGGCTTGCGGCCGCTGCCCGCAATGGCGAGGCGGCGGCGCGCGTCATCGGCGCGGAACTCGGTCATGCGAGCCTCGCGGCCGGGCTGGAGCTTGCGCTGCCGCCCGACGCGGAAGCGACACCGATCGGTGCCCTGTGGGAAGTGCAGGCTCGCGGCAAGGCATTCGTCGATCTGCAGAACGACGTGACCGCCGCGGACGTACGGCTCGCCCAACTCGAGGGCTACGAGCACGTCGAGCACATGAAGCGCTACACGACCCATGGGATGGCCACCGACCAGGGCCGCATTGGCGGTCTGGTCGGCAGCGCGGTGCTGGCGCAGGCGCGCGGGTTGCCGCTGGCGGAGGTCGGGCAACCGAAGGCCCGTCCGTATGCGCAGCCGGTGCCGCTGGCCGCCCTGGCAGGCAGCGAAGTGCGGCAGCACCTCAAGCCCAAGCGTCGCCTGCCGTTGCACGACTGGCATGAAGCCGCCGGCGCAAGCTTCGTGACCACCGGCCTGTGGTTGCGGCCGCTGGTTTATTCGCGCCAATCCGGCTGGCAACCGGTGCTGCGCGAAGCACGCGCGGTGCGCACTTCGGTCGGCGTCACGGATGTGTCGACCCTGGGCAAGATCGACGTCCAGGGGCCGGATGCCGCGAAGTTCCTGGATTTCATTTACGCCAATACCTTCTCGACACTGGCCGTCGGACGCTCGCGCTACGGCATTATGCTGCGCGAGGATGGCATGCTGCTCGATGACGGTACGACCTCGAGGCTCGCGCAGCAGCACTTCCTGGTGACCACCACCACCGCCAACGCGGCGGCGGTGCTCGAGCACATCGAGTTTCACCTGCAGGCGGTGTGCCCGCAATTTGATGTACTGCTGAGCGATGTCGGGGACCAGTGGGCGCAGTTCGCGATCGCCGGGCCGCGCTCACGCGAGGTCGTGACGGCGCTGGTCGCGGATCTGGATCTGTCGGGCCAGGCATTCCCGTTCATGGCGGCCAGCGCCGCAACGATCGCTGGAGTCGCGGGGCGGGTGTTTCGCATCTCGTTCTCCGGCGAGCTGGCCTATGAGCTGGCAGTGCCGGCGCGCCACGGGCTGCAGGTGTGGCTGGCTGTGCTTGCGGCCGGCCGGCCGTTCGGCATCAGGCCGTACGGTCTTGATGCACTCAACACGCTGCGTATCGAGAAGGGCCACGTGACCGGCGCCGAGATGAATGGCAACACCAGCGCCGACGATCTCGGTTTTGGACGCATGCTCAAGCCGCAGGCCGACTTCATCGGCCGCGAGCTGTCGCAGCGCGCGGGCCTGCATGCGCCCGATCGATTGCAGCTGGTGGGAGTGCGGCCAGTGAATCGCAAACGGCGCCTGCGCAACGGCGCGCACCTGGTTGCGGCCAAGGCGCGCACCGTCAGTCTGGGTTACGTGACTTCCTCGACACCTTCGACAGAGCTTGAAGGTTGGGTCGGCCTGGCGTTGCTCGAAGGCGGCCGGCATTGCCGCGTGCAGCGGCTGCTCGCCAGCTCCCCGGTCCACAATGAGGCCACGGAGGTCGAGATCGTCAGCCCGCACATGATTGATCCGGAGAACGTTCGTGTCCGTGCCTGAGTCAGGGTCGATGCCCGGCAACGCTTCCGGCCTGCATCTTGATACCAGCGCCAGCGATATCGTCGAGATCGCGGCGCTGCGCGGGCGCGCGCCCGACGTTGCCAGGATCGCGCTCGAACGGGGCGTGCAACTGCCGGCACTCGGCCGCGCCGTGGCCGCGGCCGATCACCTGGCGCTGTGCGTGCGTCCGGAGCGCTGGCTGATCCTGACGCCGCCGGCGTCCGTCGGGGCGAGCGCGGCCGCCTGGCAAAGCGCATGCGTCGGCCTCGGCGCCGTGCTCGACCTGTCCTCGGCCCTCAGTACGCTGGAATTTTCCGGCTCCCAGGCGCGCGAGGTGCTGGTCCGCTCCTGCCGCATCGATCTTGATGCGCAGGCATTCCCTGTGGGTACGGCCTGCGCCACGATCATGGCGCAGGTAGCGGTGATCCTGGTGGCGCTGGGCTCGGGCCTGCTGCTGCTGACGCCTGCGAGCACGGCACGGCATTTTCACGAATGGCTGTTGGCCGCTGCACGACCGTTGGGCTTCGAGCCGCCATCGCAGCGGAATGACGCCGCTGCGTCCGATGACGCCGTCGGGTGCGGAGACAAACCGTCATGAAGGGCAGCGCACGCGTGGTGATCATCGGCGGCGGCGTGGTCGGCGCCAGTACGCTCTATCACCTGGCGAAGATCGGCTGGACCGACGTGCTGCTGATCGAGCAGAGCGAGCTGGCGGCCGGTTCGACCTGGCACGCCGCGGGCGGCATGCACACCTTCAACGGCGAAGCCAATATCTCGCGGCTGCAGAAATACACCATCGATCTGTATCGCGAGATCGAGGCACTGTCGGGCCAATCCTGCGGCCTGCATCCCAACGGCGGCCTGATGCTGGCGGCGACCGCCGGCGAGCTCGATAGCCTGAAACTCATATGTTCGCGCGCGCGCTATCTCGGCATGGAAACCGAAATGATCTCGCTCGAGCAGGCCCGGCACCTCAATCCGCTGATCGATACCAGCCACTTCATCGGCGCGCTGTGGCGCGCGGACGGCGGGCATTGCGATCCGTCCGGAACCACGCACGCCTACGTCAAGGCGGCGCGTCAGCTCGGAGCCTCGGTGGAGCGCTTCACGCGTGTGCGCTCGCTGGCGCAGCGCGCCGACGGCTCGTGGGACGTGGTGACCGACAAGGGCACGGTGCACGCCGAGCATGTGGTCAACTGCGCCGGCTTGTGGGCGCGCGAGGTCGGCCACATGGTCGGCATCGAGCTGCCGGTGCTGGCGATGGAGCACCACTACCTGATCACCGAAGACATTCCGGAGCTGGCCGGTCGCGATCACGAGATCGTCAACACCACCGACTATGCGGGCGAGATCTACATGCGCCAGGAGCGCGGCGGTGCGTTGATCGGAACCTACGAACCGCAGGGGGTGATCTGGTCGGCGGTGAAAACTCCGGATGACTTTTCGATGCAGCTGCTGCCGGATGATTTCGAGCGCCTGGCGCCGTATTTCGAGGTCGGGTTCCAGCATTTTCCGGCGCTCGGGCGCGTTGGCATCAGGAAGGCAATCAACGGTCCGTTCACCTTTGCGCCCGACGGTAATCCGCTGGTCGGTCCGGTGCGCGGCCTCACCAACTACTGGGTAGCCTGCGCCGTGATGGCGGGTTTCAGCCAGGGCGGCGGCATCGGCCTGGTGCTGTCGCGCTGGATGGCGCACAACGACCCCGGCCAGGACATTCTGTCGATGGATGTGGCGCGCTTTGGTGCCTTTGCCACGCCCAGGTACACGTCGCTCAAGGTGCCGGAGAATTACTCGCGCCGCTTCCGCCTGGCCTATCCGAACGAGGAGTTGGCCGCCGCCCGTCCGGTGCGCCGGTCGCCGATCTACGATCGGTTGCGGGCCGCCGGCGCGGTCATGGGGGCGAACTTCGGACTCGAGCATGCGCTCTGGTTCGCACCGAGCGGTGTGCCGCCGACCGAGACCCCGACCTATCGGCGCTCGGAGGCCTTTGCCCACGTGCGCGCCGAATGCCAGGCGGTGCGCGCTACCGTGGGCCTGTACGAAACCACGAACTATGGAAAATACGAGGTCACCGGCCGCGGCGCGCGCGCCTGGCTTGATCGGGTGTTTGCCAGCCGCATACCCGTACCCGGACGACTCGCCCTGGCGCCGATGCTCAGCCCCGCCGGCCGCATCATCGGCGACCTGACGATTGCCTGCCTGGCCGACGACCGCTTCATGATCGTGGGCTCCGGCTTCGCCGAGGAATTCCACCTGCGCTGGTTCTGGACCAGCGAACCCCCGGCCGATGTCTTCGTACGCTCGGCGGCCTCGAGCCTGTGCGGCGTGTCGATCGCAGGTCCGCAGGCGCGCGCACTGCTGCAACCGCTGGTGCGCGCGGATCTGTCGGCAGCGGCGTTCAAGCTGTTCCAGCTCAGGCAAACCGCGGTGGGACTGGCGCCGGCGCTCCTGACGCGTGCCGGCTTCACCGGCGAACTCGGCTACGAGATCTGGACCACGCCGGACTATTTCGCCACGCTCTATGATGAGCTGTGGGATGCGGGGCGCTCGCTCGGCCTCAAGCATTTCGGCGGCCGTGCGCTGTCGTCGCTGCGGCTGGAGAAGGCCTATGGCTCGTTCAACAAGGACTTTCGCCCCGACTACACCGCAGCCGAAACCGGGCTCGACCGCTTCATCGACTTCGGCAAGGCCGATTTCACCGGGCGCGCGGCCGCCAGCGCCGAGCGTGCGGCAGGGCCGGCGCGCCGCTTCGTGGTCATGGAGATCGCGGCTGGCGATGCCGACGTGATCGGCTACGAGTCGATTATCAAGGACGGTGCGGCCGTGGGCTACGTGACCTCGGGCGCGTTCGGGCATTGCGTCGCCAAGAGCCTTGCCGCCGGCTATGTGCCCGCCGGCCTGGCGTGCGACGGCGAACGCTTCGAGATCGATATTCTGGGCGAGATACGCACCGCCACGGTGCGGCTGCAGCCGCTGTACGATCCGCAGGGGCTGCGGCTGCGCGCATAGATTAAGGGCGGTAAATTGACGACGCCCGGACGAACGGAGAAGCTTGGCGTGGCGTGCGGCGTCACACGCCGGCCTTATCATCAATAAACGCGCGCGCTTCGGAACGGAGAAAGTATGAAAGCCCTGTTCGGCATTGTGTTGCTGCTGGCCCTCGTGGCGCACGGAACTGCCGTGGCCGACGATGCCAAGAAACTGCGCCTGATCACCTGGGCCGACTACGCACCGGCCGACGTGATCGCGCAGTTCAAGCAGGAGACCGGCATCCAGGTGGAGGTGACGCTGTCGAACAACGAGGAAATCATCTCCAAGCTGCGCGCCACCGGCGGCGCCGGCTTCGATCTCGCGCAGCCGTCGCAGGATCGCATCACCGGCGTGCAGCGCGAATTCGGCATCTACAAGCCGATCGACCTGAGCCAGGTCAAGATCGAACAATTCACCCCGGAGATACTCGAGGTCACGCGCAGGAACACCACGCTGGACGGCAAGCTGTACGGACTGCCCTACCTGTGGGGCGCCGATGGGCTGGTGGTCAACACCAAGTACGCCAAGGTCGCCGACTATCCGGACCTATGCCGGCAGGACCTCAAGGGCAAGACCTCGCTGCGGCTGCGCCGGCCGGTATTGATGGCGTTTGCGTTCGCGGCCGGCAAGGATCCGTTTGCGCTCTATGGCGATCCCAAGGCGTACGCGGCGCTGATGGAGAGCGTCGGCGCGACCCTCTCGGCCTGCAAGTCGATCGTCCGGTTCTTCTACGACAACAAGGACCAGCTGCTCAACGGCATGCGCTCGGGTGAGATCGTTGCCGCGATGATGTGGGATACCGGCGGCTGGACGCTCAATCGCCAGGACCCGAATATCCAGTTCATCGTACCCAAGTCCGGCGCCATGGGCTGGCTGGATACCTTCGCGCTGCCGGCGCGCGGCCGCAACGACGCCGCGGCCTACGCCTGGATCAATTTCACCATGCGACCGGACGTGGCGGCCAAGATCACCAATTCGGTCGGCAACTGGACTGCCGCACGCGGTACTGAAAACCTGGTCAACCAGAAATTCCGCGCGCAGTTCAACGCCAGCTTTCCGGGTGGCGCTTTCAAGGACATTCACTGGTATCCGGCGATCCCGTCGGGCGTGGAGGAAACCGAAGGGCGGATCCTGGATCGCATCAAGGCCGCCAATTGAGCACCCCGGATCTCAGCGTCGAGCAGCTCGACAAGCGCTTCGCTGATCACGTGGCGGTCGACCGGCTGTCGTTCGCGGTCGAGCGTGGCAGTTTTTTCTCCATTCTCGGACCGTCCGGCTGCGGTAAGACCACGCTGCTGCGGATGATTGCCGGATTCACGCTGCCCGACAGCGGTGACATTCGCATCGGCGGGCGCAGCATGCGCGAGGTGGCGCCTAACCGCCGACCGGTCAACATGGTGTTCCAGCACCTGGCGCTGTTTCCGATGATGTCGGTGGGCGAGAACGTCGGCTTCGGGTTGGCGCGCCGCGGCGTGAACAAGGCCGAGCGCGCGCGCCGCGCCGCCGCCATGCTCGAGCGCGTGGGTCTGGCCGGTGCGGCCAGCAAACGGGTCGAGGAGCTGTCGGGCGGCCAGCGCCAGCGGGTCGCGATCGCCCGCAGCCTGGTGCTCGAACCCACGCTATTGCTGCTCGATGAGCCCCTGGGTGCGCTCGATCTGAAATTGCGCGAGCACATGAAGATCGAACTCAAGCAGCTGCAGGCGGCCTTCGGCACCACCTTCGTCTACATCACGCACGACCAGTCCGAGGCATTGGTGCTGTCGGATCATGTGGCGGTGATGAACCGCGGCCATTTCGAGCAGGTCGGCACGCCGCAACAGCTGTACTACGAACCGGCCACCGCGTTCGTTGCCGGCTTCGTCGGCGCCAACAATCGCATTCCCGGGCGCGCCGAGCGCGTCGACGGCGAGCTGGTCGAGCTGCACACGGCGCAGGGCTGGTCGGTGCGCGCCCGTCGCAGTGGCTCGGTTTCCGCGGGCGATCCGGTCGCGGCGTTCGTCCGCCCGGAAGTCGCCAGCATCGAGCTCGAGGCCGCGCAGCTGCCGCCGCAAATGGCGCGCTACGCGGGCGAAGTCCAGAGCCTGCTGTTCGACGGCGCCAACTCCGCGGTGCTGATCGTGGAGCAGCAGACGCGTTTCGAGTTTCGCGTCGCGCTGCCGCAGACCGGCCGCCTGGCGGATCTGAAACCGGGCGCCCAGGTGTTCTTCGGCTTCGATCCGCAGCGCGCGATCTGCTTCACCGCGGGCAGCGTCCATGTCTGAAACTTCCAGCCCGGCGGTCTGGCGGCGCCGCATGATGCTGGCGGTGCTGCTGACGCCGGCACTGCTGTGGCTGTTTGCGTTGATCATCCTGCCGCACGTGCAGCTGGCGCTGCTGTCCTTTCGCGAGCGTATCGCCCCGCATACCTACGCGGCGAGCCTGATGCAGTACCGGACATTCTTTTCCGAGCCGCTGTACTGGGGGGTGTTCGTCCGTACCGCGATCATGTCAGCGCTCGCCACCGCGCTGACATTGCTGGTGGCGTTTCCGGTGGCATGGATCATTGCCAAGGTCGCGCGCGGCCGCGCCAGCTCGCTGCTGTTCGTACTGTGCCTGATTCCGTTCTGGGTCAGCGAAACGGTGCGGGCGCTCGGCTGGCTGATCCTGCTGCGCGAATCCGGCGTGCTGCCGACGCTGCTGGTGCGCCTCGGCATCACCGCGGTGCCGGTCGAGCTGCTCTACCACAATGCCACGATCCTGGTCGGACTGGTCTATACCTCGCTGCTGTTCATGGTGGTACCGCTGGTGAGCAGTCTCGAGAGCCTGGACAATTCGCTGATCGAAGCGGCCTATAACCTTGGCGCCAAGGGACCCGCGATCCTGCGGCAGATCGTCATACCGCACGCGGCGCCAGGAATCACCTCCGGTTGCATCGTGGTGTTCATGCTGACGCTCGGCAATTACCTGACCCCGAACCTGCTCGGCGGCAAGAACTCGCAGTGGTTCACCGAGCTGATCTACACCCAGTTCATCGTGCGCTTCAACTGGGAGCAGGGTGCGGCGTTCGGCTTTCTGCTGCTGGCGCTGTCCACCGGCATGGTCGCGCTCGGTCTGCGGGTCAGCGGCCAGCGTTTCGTCGACGTGATGCGCCGCGCATGATCGCCTCGCTACCCCGTCCGGCCTGGCTGCGTGCCGCCACCGCGCTCTACCTGGGCGCGTTCCTGTTGTTCCTGTTCGTGCCGCTGACCGTGGTGGCGGTGTTCGCGTTCAACAACGCGCCCTATCCGGCGCCACCGTGGCACGGTTTCACGCTCGACTGGTTCCTCGGCAATCCAGCCGCCGGCCGCGTCGGGCTGTTTCGCGATGCGGAGCTGCTCGGCAGTATCTGGACCAGCGTCGTGGTCGCAAGCTGGGTCACCGCGCTGTCGGTGCTGGTGGGCACCGCGAATGCGTTCCTGATGGAGCGCTGTCGTTTTCCGGGCAAGCAGCTGCTGTCGGTGCTGATGCTGGTGCCGCTGGTGATTCCGGGCGTCATCCTCGGCATCTCGATCCTGGCGTTCTGCAGTCGACTGGCGGAACTTGCCGACAGCCTGTGGGGACTCGATCTGGACTTCCTGCGGCCAGGACTGGTGCTGGTGGTGCTCGGCCAGTTCTCGTTCGTGGCCACCATCGCCACACTGATGATCAGCGCGCGACTGAAGCGCTTCGACCGCACGCTGGAGGAGGCCGCGCTCAACCTGGGCGCCTCGCAGGCGGCGGTGTTGCGCACCATCACGTTTCCCTATCTGCGCCCGGCGCTGATCGGCTCGGCGGCGATCTCGTTCCTGATGTCATTCGAGAACTTCAATACCACGCTGATGCTGGTGGGCGAGGACGCGCCATTGACGGTGCTGATGTACGGCCGCATGCGCGAGGGCGCGAGCCCGGTGTTGAACGCCGTGAGCCTGTTCCTGATGCTGGCCTCGGCGCTGCTGGCGCTGGCGCTGATGCGCACCGGGCGTCGCGGCGCCGAAAGAACCGCGGCGACAGCGGCGGACGCGGCGTAGGCTTAAAGAGCGGTCAGTTCAGGCCGCCCCATCACCTTGATGCCGGTGGCGCGCTCCTGATCCTGTACCAGGTGCCGGGCCGACCAGAAGAAATGAAATGTGGCCCAGAACCCGGTCGGCGCCAGGCACAGCAATGCCAGACGCAGCGACGCCGCATTGGCGATGTGGCCGGGTGCGAACCAGTCGCTCAGCAAGCCGACCGCCTGGGGCGCGACCACCAGGTTGAACACATTGGCCACGAACAGCACGACGCAGCAAAACATCGCGCGCATGCGCGGCTCGGCCAGATTGTTCAACAGTCCGAAGCCGGGTCCGATATAGAAATAGATCGATGGGATAAATATCCAGAACAGCGCCGTGGCCACGCTCAGTGAGTGGCTCCAGTAGATCACGATCGAAATGATGGTCGACACACCGATGATGCTACCCAGCAGCCACACGATGCGCTTTGGGTTCGCCATCCAGGGCTGCGCCAGCAGCCAGGCAGTCAGTAGCGAGGCGGCGATGCCGCCGTACAGGTGTATCGGCGCGGTAATCGCTCCAGCCTGGCCGGCGCTGAGTGAATAGGTGCGCATCAGGAATGTCGGCGTCCACCACATCAGGCCCCAGCCCCACAGCGCACACACTGAAGTGGCCAGCACCACGTGCACCGCTGCGCGCTGGCTCCACAGGTATTTCATCGTCACCAGGAACGATGGGCTGTCCGCCTGCAGCCGGTGGTCGAGACAGCCGCGACGCGGTTCGCGCACCGTCGCATACAGCCACACGCCGAAGATCACGCCGGCGGCACCGAGCCACAGAAATACCGTGCGCCAACCATACAGATCCGATATGCGACCGGCGAAATCCGCCGCGATCCAGGCGCCGATCGGCGCGCCGAGCGCGAAGATCGTCAATGCCATTGGCCGACGTACGCAGGGAAAATAATCCGACAGGATCGAGTTTGCGCCCGGGGTGCCGCCGGCTTCACCGACCCCGACGCCCAGCCGCGACAGTTGCAGTTGGCGATAATTGTGCGACAGCCCGGTGCAGATGGTCATGGCCGACCAGGCCAGCACCGAGCAGGTCAGAATAATGCGGCGGCTGTAGCGGTCGGTGAGCCACGACAGTGGAAAACCAAACAGCACATAGAACAGCGCGAGCGAGGTACCGGTCAGGAACGCGATCCCGGAATCCGTCAGGTGCAGCTCGAGCCGGATCGGTTCCAGCACGGTCGAGATCGCATAGCGGTCCGCGATGCTGAGCGTATAGACGGTCACCATCATCAGCAGCACGTACCAACGCGCCACGAACGACGCCTGGCTGGCATCGACTGAGACCGGTTCCAGGGCGGCAGGGACTGAAATTTTGCTGGCCCCCCTTGCTGATTATGGGATCGGGTCTTAAAGGCGCACGGCGCCTGAACCATGGTACTGGATTTTGCCCCGGACCCGCAGGCCCATGACGCGCGCAGATGCCTTTGTTTGCTGAGCGCTGGGCCTTTTCCGTATGCGGGCAGCCGCCTGCGCATGCCGTTTTACGTCTATGCTTTGGCCTGCATGCAGCTCAAGGACATCAGGACCTTCGTGGTCGGCAATCCGCCGCCGCATTTCGGCGGCCGCTGGTTCGTGTTCGTCAAACTGACCACCAACGACAATGTCGCCGGGATCGGCGAGTCCTATGGCGTGCCATTTCATCCACAGCTGGTGGCCAGGATGCTGGAGGATGTGTTCGGCCGCTACCTTGCGGGAAAGGACCCGCATGACATCGAAGCGCTGTGGCGGCGCGTGTATTCCAGTGGCTTCACGCAGCATCCGGACCTGTGCATGATGGGTGTGCTCAGCGCACTCGAAATGGCCTGTTGGGACATCATCGGCAAGGCGGCCGGCCAGCCGGTCTACAAACTGCTGGGCGGTCAGGTGCACGAGCGCCTGCGCTCCTACACCTACATCTATCCCCGACCGGACCAGGGCAGCGATATCTATCACGACGCGACGCTGTCGGCCGAGCGCGCGCTCGATTACCTGCGCCAGGGCTTCACGGCGCTCAAGTTCGATCCGGTAGGCCCGTACAGCGCCTTTGACGGCCGACAGCTGTCGCTACCGGCGCTGGATCGTTCCGAGCAGTTTGCGCGTGTGCTGCGCGAAGCGGTCGGATCGAAGGCCGACCTGCTGTTCGGCACCCACGGGCAGATGACCGCGGCCGGGGCCATCCGCCTGGCGCGACGCCTGGAACCCTACGATCCGCTGTGGCTGGAGGAACCGGTGCCGCCCGACAGTCCGGAAGAGATGGCGCGGGTGGCGCGTGCGACCACAATACCGATCGCGACCGGCGAGCGGCTCACCACCAAGTACGATTTTGCGCGCCTGCTGCACGCCGGCGCTGCCGCGATTTTTCAGATGAACCTGGGGCGCGTCGGTGGCCTGCTCGAGGCCAAAAAGATCGCCGGCATGGCCGAGACGCAGCACGTGCAGATCGCCCCGCACCTGTATTGCGGTCCGGTGGTCGGCGCCGCCAATATCCAGCTGGCCACCTGCAGCCCGAATTTCCTGATCCTGGAGAGCATCGAACGCTGGCAGGGTTTTCACAGCGACATCCTGATGAAGCCGATCCAGTGGCAGGACGGCTACGTAATCCCGCCGACCGCGCCCGGGCTTGGTGTGGAGCTCAATGAGGAATTCGCGCTCAGGCATCCCTACCAGGGCGAGCAGCTGCACCTGGAAATGCACCCCGGTCCGATCACCTGAACGGCGGTGAGCGCGATGCTCCTAAGACTTCGGCACGGCGCGCCGGGTCAGCACTTCGTAACCAGGCTGTTCAGGCTCGTCATCGGTAATCTGCGCCGGGAAGCCTTGACCGAGGACCTGCACCTGGCAGGCATCCTCGAGACGCCGGATGATGTTGGGCGAAAACTCGCGCGGCCCGTAGCGCCGCTGTCCATCCCTGAATATGCCGAGCACCAGCGGCGAGATCTCCAGTGGCACCTTCAGGTCGCGCGCCAGCTGGTCGAACAGACCCACGTCCTTGATCACCAGATCCATGGTGAAGTTGATATCGCGGCTGCCGTTCAGGATCACCTGGGATTCGGTTTCGTGGACGAACGAGTTGCCGGAGGAGATGCGAATCGCCTCGTAGGCGGTATTCAGATCCAGGCCGGCCACCTTGCACGTGGTCAGCGCCTCGGCCAGGGCGGCCAGGTGGACCGTGCACAGATAGTTGGTCACCACCTTGAGCTGCGATGCCGTGCCAAGCGCCCCGGTGTGCAGGATGTGGCGTCCCATCGTGGCCAGTACCGGCAGCACACGCTCGAAAGTCTCACGCCGGCCGCCGGCAAAGATAGCGATGTTGCCGCTGGCAGCGCGGTGACAACCGCCCGACACCGGACAGTCCATCACCAGGGCGCCGCGCGCTTCGACCAGTGCGCCCAGCCGCAGCACCTCGGCGTGATCCGTGGTGCTCATCTCGAGCCAGATCTGCCCGGCGCGCAGCGCGGGCAGAAAGCCGTCCGCGCCTTCCACCACTTGCGCCGACGCGGCCGGCGAGGGCAGGCAGGTGATGATCAGATCCACCGCTGCTGCCATCTCGTGCGGCGATGCTGCCCGGCTGGCGCCGCGCTGCTCGAACGACTGCAGCAGCTGCGGGTTGAGATCCCGCACCATGAGCGTATGGCCGTTGCGCAGCAGCGTGCCGGCAAGCTTGCCCCCGACGTTGCCCAGACCGATGAAGCCGATTTTCATAACATGCTTACCCTTTATGAATCAAAGGTTTACAACGTACCAGGCGGCGTACGCCAGTGGCTGCATGGCGCGCCGCGGGAAGCGATGTCGCGCCAAGGCATGCGTCGGTCGCTATACCGGCATGGCGGCGCGGCTGCAGACTGTACGATGACAATAAGGCTCCGTGCGTCCTAAGTGGGGAGAACATCGATGGCCGATGGCCAGAATGAGGAATTCGATCTCGACAGCCTGGACGATCAGGAACTGACCGAACAGGTTCACGACGATCTCTACAACGGCCTCAAAGAGGAGGTCGAGCAGGCGACCCGGATCTTTCTTGGGCGCGGCTGGTCGCCCGAGAAAGTCCTGAACGAGGCGCTGGTCGAAGGCATGCGCATCGTCGGTATCGATTTCCGCGATGGCATCCTGTTCGTGCCCGAGGTGCTGCTGGCGGCGAACTCGATGAAAGGCGGCATGGAGATCCTGCGGCCGCTGCTGGCGGAGACCGGAGTCGAGCCGATCGGCAAGATCGTCATCGGCACCGTCAAGGGCGACATCCACGACATCGGCAAGAACCTGGTATCGATGATGCTCGAGGGCGCCGGCTTCGAAGTCATCGATCTGGGCATCAACAATCCGGTGGAAAAGTACCTGGCTGCGATCGAGCAGCACCAGCCCGACATCCTGGGACTGTCGGCGCTACTGACCACCACCATGCCTTACATGAAAGTGGTCATCGATACGCTCAAGGAAAAGGGCATCCGCGACAAGTACATCGTGCTGGTCGGGGGCGCGCCGCTGAATGAGGAATTCGGCAAAGCCATCGGCGCCGACGCCTACTGCCGCGATGCCGCGATCGCGGTGGAAACCGCGAAATCGATGGTGGCTGCGCGCCGGGCCGCGCGCTGAAGCGTTGCACTGCCATGCAGTCTTCGGACCGGGTACTGGTGATCGCGTGCGGGGCGCTGGCGCGCGAGATCACGGCAGTAAAGCGCGCCAGCGGCTGGTCGGCGCTCGATGTGACCTGCCTGCCGCCGGAGCTGCACAACCGGCCGGAAAAGATTCCCGCGGCGGTATGCGCGGCGATTCGCGAGGCGCGAGAGCGCTATACGCGTATCTTCGTGGCCTACGCCGACTGCGGCACCGGCGGGGCGCTCGACCGGATGCTGGCCGAGGAGGGTGTCGAGCGGCTGCCGGGTGCGCATTGTTATGAATTGTTCGCCACCTCGGCCGGGTTTGCGGCGTTGGCGGATGCCGAGCCCGGCACCTTCTATCTGACCGATTTCCTGGTGCGGCATTTCGAGCGGCTGGTGATCGGCGGCCTCGGGATCGACCGGCATCCACAGCTCGCCGGTGAATATTTCCGCCATTACCGCCGCGTGGTCTATCTGGCGCAGGTCGCGGATGCGCAGCTGGAGCGCCAAGCGCGCGCCATCGCCGCGCGGCTCGGGCTCGCCTACGAGCAGCGCGCCACCGGCTACGGCGATCTGGCGCGCAGCCTGGCGCGCGTGGTGCGCGGGCCGGGCGCGCACCCGGGGCCTTGAGAGCATAGCCGCGTGGCGCAGCTGATCATCATTTCGTGGCGCGACATTCCGGCCCAGGTGATCGTCAAGCGTGGGCGCGAGACGGCGAAGGTGCAGCTGTCGCAACGCTTTCAGGAGGCGGTCGACCGCGCGGCGATGCGGGCCGGCAAGGGCAGCTCCGACGCCTACCTTGCCGACTGGAAGCGCAGCCCGCCGCGCCTGTGCGGCGATGACCTCAAGGCGGTGGCCGATGCCGCGGCCGCGGTGCTAGAAGCCCGCTACAGCGATGCGGATCTGGAACGCATGATCCGCGCCAAGGGCGTCGACGATCGCCTGACGGGCGAGGGCGCTGCGGCCGATAGCTCCGGAGCGCGCTGATGTACCGCGCACGTCTGTGGTCGGTGCGCCATGCACGCGGCATAGATCGGTTCTATGGCATGTTCGAACGCTTGCTAATGCGCCTCGCCCCGTTATTCAGTGCGATCGGCTATCAGCGCCTGGAACGCCCGTTCGTCGTCGTCGAGCGCGGTGTCAAGGGCCTGCTGTTCGACTGCAAGATGTGCGGGCAGTGCGTGCTGAGCTCCACCGGCATGTCATGCCCGATGAACTGCCCGAAGAGTCTGCGCAACGGCCCCTGTGGCGGCGTGCGCGCCGACGGCTACTGCGAGGTCAATTCCCAGATGCGCTGCGTGTGGCTGCTGGCATTCGCCGGCGCCGAGCGCATTCCGGGCGGTATCGAGCGCATCCGCGAGATCCAGGCTCCGGTCGACCGGCGCCTCGAGGGCCATTCCTCATGGCTGCGGTTGGTGCGCGAGCGCACCGGATCGACAGCGCGGCCTGCGCCATGAGGTTCGAGGATGAGCCGGTGCCAGGCTATCCATTACCGATCCTGCCCGGTCACGTATCCCCGGGCCGCTTCGAGCGCGTGCTGCGCGCCGGCGCCTTTGCCGTGACGACCGAACTGGCACCGCCGGATTCCGCCGACCCGCAGGAGGTGTACCAGCGCGTGCGCATGCTCGATGGCTACGTCGACGCGATCAACGCCACCGATGGCTCCGGAGCCAACTGTCACATGTCGAGCCTGGCGGTATGCGCACTGCTGACGCGCGTCGGCTACGCCCCGGTGATGCAGATCTCCTGCCGCGACCGCAACCGGATTGCCATTCAGGGCGACATCCTCGGCGGCGCCGCCATGGGCGTATGCAACATGCTGTGCCTGACGGGCGATGGCGTGCAGGTGGGCGATCACCCGCAGGCCAGGCCGGTGTTCGATCTGGATTCGATATCGCTGCTGGAAATCGGCCGCACGCTGCGCGATGAGCATCATTTCCAGAGCGGGCGCAAGCTCAGCTTCTCGCCGCGGGTATTGTTCGGTGCCGGCGAGAACCCGATGGTGCCGCCGCTCGAACACCGCGCACTGCGGCTGGCGAAGAAGGTGGCGGCCGGGGCGCAGTTCATCCAGACGCAGTACGTGTACGACCTGCCGCGACTGCGCGCTTTCATGCGCGGGGTCGAGGACCTGGGGCTGCTCGACCGCGTATTCCTGCTGATCGGCGTGGGCCCGATCAGGAGCGCCAAGGCGGCCGAGTGGATGCGTCGGCACGTGCCCGGGGTTCATATCCCCGATGCGATCGTCGACCGTCTGGCGGGCGCGCAGGATCCGGCGCGCGAAGGGCGCAACATCTGTATCGAACTGATCCAGGAGATCCGCAGCATGCGCGGTGTCCACGGCGTGCATGTGATGGCGTACCGGCAGGAGGAGGCGGTGGCCGAGATCATCACCAGGTCCGGCGTGCTCGATGGACGAACGCCGTGGCATCCGGGACGCGACCAGAATTCAGCCGACAGGAAAGCATCATGACCGACACCGTTCTCAGTTCCGCGACCAAGGAGGTGGTGATCGGCTTCGATCGCCCGTTCGTCATCATCGGCGAACGCATCAATCCGACCGGACGCAAGATACTCGCGGCCGAAATGTCGGCCGGTGACTTCAGCCGGGTGGAGATGGACGCCCGCGCCCAGGTGGAAGCCGGCGCCCACATGCTCGATGTCAACGCCGGCATCCCGCTGGCGGATGAGCCGGCGATCCTCGCCCGCGCCATCCGGCTGGTGCAGTCGATCACCGACGTGCCGCTGTCGATCGATTCCTCGATCGTCGCGGCGCTGGAGGCGGGGCTGGCAGTCTACAAGGGCAAGGCGCTGGTGAATTCGGTCACCGGCGAAGAGGACCGGCTGGAGAGTGTGCTGCCGCTGATCAAAAAATATGGCGCCGCCGTAGTCGCGATCTCCAACGATGAGACCGGCATCTCCGAAGATCCCGACGTGCGCTTCGAGGTTGCCAAGCGCATCGTGCATCGCGCGCTCGATCACGGCATTCCGGCATCCGACATCGTGGTCGATCCGCTGGTGATGCCGATCGGTGCCATCAATCGCGCCGCGGTGCAGGTGATGCGCCTGGTGCATCGCCTGAAGACCGAACTCAAGGTCAATACCACCTGCGGTGCCTCGAACATCAGCTTCGGGCTGCCGCGCCGTAACGGCATCAACGCGGCGTTCCTGACCATGGCGATCGGCTCGGGGATGACCTCCGCGATTACCAATCCGCTGCACCCGGAGGTGGTTGAGGCGGTGCTCGGTGCCGACGTCATGATGGGCCATGATCCGGACTGCGCGCGCTGGATCAGGAAATTCCGCGAACCGCCGCCGGCCGGCGCCGACGGCGAGGCCGGTCGCGGCCGGCGCGAGGGCGGTCACCGCCGTCGCCCAACGCCGGCCGCCTAGGGCGTCCACGTGGCCGCGACCGATGCGCTGGTAGTCTTCACGCCGTCGGGCAAACGCGGCCGCTTCGAGCTCGGTACCCCGATACTGTCGGCCGCGCGCGCCCTGGGCGTGGACATTGATTCGGTGTGTGGCGGGCGCGCCATGTGCACCCGCTGCCAGGTGCTGATCGCAGAGGGCGAGTTCGCCAAGCACAACGTGCGCTCCGCGGCCGGCAACCTGTCGCCGATGTCGGGAGCCGAACAGAAGCTCGCCGATCGCAAGCTGCTCGCTGCCGGACGCCGGCTGTCCTGCCAGGCGCGCCTGCAGGGTGACGTCGTGGTGGACGTCCCGGCCAGCAGCCAGGTGCACCGGCAGGTAGTGCGCAAGGCCGCCGAGGCGCATGACATCGAACTCTATCCGCTCATCACGCTGCACTACGTCGAGGTCGCCGAGCCGGACATGCATGACCCGTCGGGCGACTTGAAGCGACTGTCCGACGCGCTGGCGCGCGAGTGGCAGCTGGGCGCGCTGGTATGCGACCTGAAAGTGCTGCAGGGGCTGCAGGCGGCGCTTAGGAGCGGCAAATGGAAGGTCACGGTCGCGATCCACGACCGCTCCCGGATCGTGTCGGTGTGGCCGGGCCTGCACGAGAAGGTCTACGGGCTGGCCGTGGACGTCGGCTCCACCACCATCGCCGCGCACCTGTGCGACCTGACCAGCGGCGACATCGTGGCGGCCGCCGGCATCATGAATCCACAGATCCGCTTCGGCGAGGACCTGATGAGCCGGGTGTCGTACGCGATGATGAACCCGGGCGGCGCCGCGCAGATGACCGCGGCCGTGAGGGGTGCGCTGAGCGAGCTGGCGGCGGACGTGGCGCGCGCGGCCGGCATCGCGCCGGACGCGATCCTTGAGATGACACTGGTGGGCAACCCGATCATGCACCACCTGGTGCTGGGCCTCGACCCGGTGGAACTGGGCGGCGCGCCGTTCGCGCTCGCGGTGGACAGCGCCGTCACCGTCACCGCGGCCGAGCTCGATATCAGCGTGAATCCCAACGCCCGCATCTACGTGCTGCCGTGCATCGCCGGTCATGTGGGCGCCGACGCCGCCGGCATGATCCTGGCGGAACGGCCGGACCTTGCCGAGCCGCTGACGTTGCTGGTGGATGTCGGCACCAACGCGGAAATCGTGCTTGGCAACCGTGCGCGCCTTGTGGCTTGCTCCAGCCCGACCGGACCGGCATTCGAGGGCGCGCAGATCAGTTGCGGCCAGCGCGCCGCCCCGGGCGCAATCGAGCGGGTGCGCATCGATCGCACCACGCTCGAGCCGCGCTATCGGGTAATCGGCTCTGAGCTGTGGTCGGACGATCCGGCATTCGCTCAGGCGGTTGGGGTTACCGGCGTCACCGGCGTGTGCGGCTCGGGCATCATCGAGCTGATCGCCGAACTCTACCTGGCCGGTGTCATCAACCAGGACGGCGTTATCGACGGCTCGCTGGCGGCCAGCAGCCCGCGGCTGGTGGCCAACGGCAGGACGTTTGCCTACCAGCTGGTGTTGGGTGAGCGCCCGCTATCGATCACCCAAAACGACGTGCGTGCGATCCAGTTGGCGAAGGCTGCGCTGTACGCCGGCATCCGATTACTGATGGAGCGGCTGGGGGTGGATCAGGTGGATCGGATCCGGCTGGCCGGCGCGTTCGGCAGCCACATCGACGTCAAGTACGCCATGGTGCTCGGCATGATTCCCGACTGCGAGCTGTCGCAGGTCGCCTCGGCCGGCAATGCCGCGGGCACCGGCGCCCGCATCGCGCTGCTCGACTCGCGCTCGCGCGCGATCATCGAAGCCATCGTGCGGCAGGTGGAGAAAATAGAGACCGCATTGGAACCGCGCTTTCAGACTCATTTCGTCGAGGCCATGGCCATTCCGCACAAGACCGCGCCCTATCCCCATCTGCGCTCGGCGGTGCAGCTGCCCGCGCCCAAAGCGGTAGTGCAGAGCGATGGCCGCGAGCGGCGCAACCGCCGCGTGATACATCAGGGTTAGCGCGCTGCGCGACGCATCCGCAGTCACACGTTCGAGTCCGGAAACGAGGCCTTGCGGCGCTGCATGAAATCGAGCAGCGCCTCGTCGATCGCGGCATCCAGCGGCGGCGCCTGGTACTCCGCGAGCTGCTTTTTCCACAGGACATTAGCGCGCTTGGCCATGTCGCTCGCACCCTCGGCTTCCCACTGCTCGTAGCTGTTGTTGTCGGCCAGCGCCGAGCGGTAGAACGCGGTCTCAAAGTTTGCCTGGGTGTGCGCACAGCCGAGGAAATGCTTGCCGGGGCCGACCTCGCGGATTGCATCCATGGCCTGGCCGTTGTCGGACATGTCCACGCCCTTAAGGAAGGTCTGCATCATGCCCGCCTGATCGACGTCCATGACGAATTTCTCGTAGCCCATGGCCAGGCCGCCCTCGAGCCAGCCCGCGACGTGCAGCACGAAATTGACTCCCGCAAGACAGGTCGGCAGCAGCGTGTTGGCCGATTCGAATGCCGCTTGCGCATCGGCGATCTTGGATGCGCACAGGCTGCCGCCGGAACGGAACGGTACCCCGAGGCGGCGCGCCAGCGCGGCCATGATATACAGCACCAGTGCCGGCTCGGGGGTGCCGAACGTGGGCGCGCCGGATTGCATCGAGATCGAGGAGGCAAAGCTGCCGAAGATCACCGGCGCGCCGGGATTCACCAGCTGCGTCAGCGCCATGCCGGCCAGCGCTTCGGCCAGCGTCTGCGCTGCCGTGCCGGCCACCGTCACCGGTGACATCGCCCCGGCAAGGATGAAGGGCGTCACGATCGTGGCCTGGTTGGCACGCGCGTAGACCTTCAGGGCGCCGAGCATGGTCGAGTCGAACGTCATCGGCGAGTTGGCATTGATGAGACTGACCAGCACGGTGCGGGGGCGCCCGGTGACCGGGTCGATGAAATCCGGACCGAACAGGATCTTCGCCATCTCGACCGTATCCGCAGCGCGTTCGGGGTGCGTGACCGAGCCCATGAACGGCTTGTCGCTGTACTTGATGTGGCTGTAGACCATATCGAAATGCCGTTTGTTGACCGGCAGATCCACCGGCTCGCAGATGGTGCCGCCCGAGTGATGCAGCGACGGCGCCATGTAGGCGAGCTTGACGAAGTTCCGGAAATCCTCGATGCGCGCGTAGCGACGGCCCTCGTCCAGATTGCGGATGAACGGCGAGCCGTAGGCCGGGGCAAACACGGTGTGCTTGCCGCCGATGGGCACGTTGTGTGCTGGATTGCGGGCGTATTGCACGAACTCGCGCGGTGCGGTGTTGCGGATCAGCGAGCGGCACAGGCCACGCGGGAAGTGCACGCGCTCGCCCTTGACGTGGGCCCCGGCCGCCTTCCACAGCGTGAGCGACTCGGCGTCGTCACGGAAGTCGATGCCGATCTCCTCCAGGATCGTGTCGGCATTGTTTTCGATGGTGATCAGGCCCTGCTCGTCGAGGACTTCGTAGTACGGCAGGTTACGCGTGATGTACGGAACGGTGACGGCTGAGCGTGCCGCCCGCGCGGCGCGCTTGGCCTCGCGGCCGCCGCCGCGGTTGCGACGTGCCGATAGCGCTTGCTGGTCATCCATGGGGGGCTCGACCTCCTGCCGCAATATACAAGTATGGTTAAGGCTAGGGCGCGCGGCCGACCATTTTGCGGCATCGATTTGTTCCGGCGCGACATTCCAGGCGCGCCAACCGCCGATATTGTCCCCGGCGTTGCGCGCGCGAAACAACGCGGGCGCGGCTGGCATTCCGCTGTTTCCACCCTCGGTGTAGGACAAACACTTACAGAAAATTTTTCATGGTCCCACAGCATCATAGTCCGGGGCTGGTGCAGCCAAGCGGCGCCAGTGGTTACAAGTAGCGCTACGGTTCTATTTGACCGTCGCTTGACTATTCGCCCGACTACTCGCTGGAGACTTGCATGAATGACATGGCAAATTGGATGGTTGGTGGCTCGGCCGCTATGCAGGCCATCCGCGACCTGGTGGACAAGGTAGCGCCCACCGACGCCACAGTGCTGATATCCGGCGAGAGCGGCTCCGGCAAGGAACTGGTTGCACAGGCGATTCATGCGCGCAGCGCGCGCGGCTCGGGACCGTTTCTCGGCATCAACTGCGGCGCTTTGCCGCCGACGCTGATCGAATCGGAACTGTTCGGATTTGAACGCGGCAGTTTCACCGGCGCGGGACGCAGTCACGCCGGCATGGTCGAGCGCGCCTCAGGCGGCACGCTGTTCCTCGATGAGGTCACCGAGATGAGCGCCGACATGCAGACGCGGCTGCTGCGATTCCTCGAGACACGATGCTTCTTCCGGGTCGGCGGCACGCAGGAGATCAGGACCGACGTTCGCGTAGTGGCGGCGACCAATCGCTCGCCGGTACAGGCGGTGCGCGACGGCAGCTTGCGCGAGGACCTGCTGTATCGGCTGGCTGTATTTCCGATCGCGCTGGCGCCACTGCGCGAGCGCGGCGATGATGTGGTGCTGCTCGCGGAGCACTTCCTGAACGAGATCAACGCCCGCAACGACACGGCGAAGGTGTTCAGCAGCGGCGCCAGGCAAACCTTGCGTGAATATCGCTGGCCCGGCAACGTCCGGGAGCTGAAGAATGCGGTCGAGCGCGCCTACATTCTGTGTGAGCACGAGCTGAAGCTGCAGCCCATGAATCTGCATGCGGCAGCCAGCACGGATGTGGTGTCGCACGAGGATACCGATGGCATTTGCGTGCCGATCGGATCATCGCTGGCGGAGGCGGAACAGTGGCTGATCGAGGCGACGCTGGCGCACTGGGCTGGCAACAAGAATCGCGCGGCCAAGACGCTGGGATGCAGCTTGAAAACGTTGTATAACAAACTCGCTATCTACGGACAACAACATCAGGGCATGGAAACCCACGCCTGAAATGCGTGAGCTTCCATAGGATGGTTAACTCAATGACAAAAGTATTGCTGGCCGATGACCACGCGATGGTACGGGCCGGGTTGCGCCAATTTCTGGTGGAAGATCGCTCCATCACCGAAATTGGTGAAGCCGCATCGGGTAACGAGACGCTGGATAAGCTGCGCGCCGGAAGCTGGGACCTGGTCATCCTGGACATCAACATGCCGGACCGGAGCGGACTGGACATCCTGCGCTATATACGCGCGAGCTATCCGGACACCAAGGTGCTGGTCCTGAGCGGCTTTCCGGAGCGTCAATATGCCATCAACGTACTGAAGGCCGGCGCCGGCGGATACCTGCCCAAGGAATGCGCCCCGGAAGAGCTGCTGAAGGCGACGCGTACCGTGATGCAGGGGCGGCGCTACGTCAGCGCCAATCTGGCCGAACTACTGCTGTCGGATCTGGACGGCGACAGCGAACAGCCGCTGCATCGTCGACTGTCGGAGCGCGAATTCCAGATATTCTGCAAGCTCGCCACGGGACGGGCGGTGTCGTCGATCGCCGATGAGCTGTGCCTGTCGGTGAAGACGGTAAGCACCTACCGCACCCGAATTCTGGAAAAGATGAGTCTGACCACCAACGCCGACATCACTACCTACGCCCTGCGCAACGGAATCATCCAATAGGGAGGGGTGCTGTAGGCCAATGCCGATGGCGCTGGCCTGGTTACGCGCTTCTAATTCGAAACGTGTACACCACTAACAGTTGGCTGGCCCATGGACGCACAGGCATTATTTCTTGAATCCGCTCATATGAGCTCGCGCAACCTGTCGGTGCTACTGGTCGAGGACTCACGGGTGCTGGCCGAGCGGCTGCGCGAGACGGTGTTGAGCGTGCCTGGAGTGCATCTCGCGGGCACGGTGGACAGCGAGGCGGATGCGGTTGCCGCACTGCAGCGCCACCCGGTCGATGTACTATTACTGGACCTGCATCTGCGCCAGGGCACAGGCTTCGGAGTGCTACGCGCGATTCCGGGCAGTCCAGCGCGCAAGGTGGTCGTCATTGTGCTGACCAATTACGACCTGGCCGAGTACCGGCGCGCTGCAGCTGCGCTCGGAGCGCGGCACTTCCTCGACAAGTTGCGCGACTTCGATCGCCTGCCGACCCTATTGCAGCAGATTGGCGCCGACATCAATGACGCCGGGGAAGAAGGTCCGCCGAACTGACTTGCTGCCTTAAGGTCAGTGCTAACGGGCACTCGCCAGTGATGGAATGGCGAGCGGAGCCGGAGGCTGCACGATCGCAGCCAGTGGCAGGCGAGCGCGCACCCGGGTGCCACCCTCGGGCGGGCACTCGATCTCGAACGTACCGCCGAAGCTGCGCACCCGATGGCGCATGGTCGCCAGTCCGTGCGAGCCGACCGCTTCACGCCGATCGGCATCGATGCCGCCGCCGTTGTCCTGCACCAGGATCATCAGCTCATCGCCCTGCACCGCGACCTCGACGTGCACATCGGTCGCCCGCGCGTGCTTGACGACGTTGACCAGCGATTCCTGCACCAGCCGAAAGGCCATGATGGCCGCATCGTCGATCAAGCGCAGGTCAAAGTCGGGATACACCTCCGTGCAGCGCAGACCGGCGCGCGCGCAGGTTTCCTGCGTGATCCACCGGATCGCCGGCAGCAGGCCGATGTTGTCGAGCAGGGTCGGGCGCAGGTTTTCGACGATGCGGCGTTTGAAATCGACACCGTCGTCGAGCACCTTGATGACGCGGGTAAAGCGCGACTGGATATCGGCGTTGGTGTTGGGAAGGCGCTTCTGCAGCCAGGACACGTCCATCTTGACCGCGATCAGCAGGCCACCCAGTTCATCGTGCAGCTCGCGCGCCAGTGACGCTTTTTCCTTCTCCGACAACTGCTGCAGGTGGCTTGAGAGCGCCGACAGCTCGGCCGTGCGGCGCCGCACCCGTCGTTCCAGCTCCTCGTTTTCGATCGCGAGCTGTTCGGTGAGCTCGGCGCGGCGGCGCGCCTGGCGTGCCCACAGCGCCGCCGCCAGGATCAGCAAAGCGATATTGAGCAGTACCACGCCGCCCATCAGCGCGCGCGACACCAGCTGCAGGCGTGCGGCGCGGTCCAGTGCCACGCTGATCGCATCGCGTTCCGTGGTATGCAGCCTGGAGACCGCATCGCGAATATCGGCCATAGTGCGGCTACCGAGGTCGGTACGCACCAGCCCCAGCGCCTGCTCCGGCCCCTGCGAGTTGTATAGCGCCAGGGATGCCGCGAGTTCGCCCAGCTTGGCGCCGACCAGGACGCGCAAACTACGCGCCACATCGCGCTGCCCGACACTGACCAGCAGCCGGTCGTTGTCGCGGAACAGATCGGTAAGCTGATCGAGTGTCGGCTCAATTCGATCGCGCGCCGCCTGGTAGGGCTGCAGGTACTTGTCATCGTTGGTGAGCAGGAATCCGCGCTGGTCGGCTTCCGCGTCGGATAGCTCGGTCAGCAATTCCGCCATCAACACCTGGCGCTGCTGCGAAAGACTGATGATGCGGTTGATCTGCCGCTGTCCGCTTTGCCCGATTTCCGCGATGACCACCAGGGCCACCAGCATCAGGAAAGCGATTGCGAGAGCGATGGCCCGCGATGCACGACCGGAAACTAACATGATTCGTACGCTGTGAGCTGG
The DNA here is from genome assembly GCA_003132025.1 of Gammaproteobacteria bacterium. Lineage (GTDB taxonomy): Bacteria > Pseudomonadota > Gammaproteobacteria > Steroidobacterales > Steroidobacteraceae > FEN-1191. Next base: position 382,830 of record PKWJ01000018.1, on the reverse strand, counting down.
TTCCTACAATGCATGGCGTGCACTGCCGACAATATAGCCCAATACACAATGCCATGCTTCATAGTGAAGTCATCCAATTCAACGTTTGCCGCAACGAGGAAGCGCAGCGATGTCAGCATATCTGGCTGGTTCCCAGCGGGACCGGATTCACCCATTCCTGAGTAGCGTTGCGGAAATCCGCAGCCGCGCGCGAGCGCAAATAGAAGCGGGCGTCGGGAGCGCGGATCGTGCCATCGACCGCAACGCGGTATTGCGATTACTGAATGCAGCACTCGCCACCGAGCTTGTCTGCGTGGTGCGCTATCGGCGCTACTGCCTCATGACCGCTGACGCCGTGCCCGATGCACGCAAGAATGAGTTCATGAAGCGCGTACAGGAAGAACAGAGCCACGCGGATCAGATCGCCGCGCACATCGTGGAACTGGGCGGCCAGCCGAATCTCAATCCGGCGAGCGCGCCTGACTGGCGCGAAATCGAGCTCGCCGATGATGAAATATTCACGGATATGCTGGCTGAGGACCTGATCGCCGAGCGCATCGCGATCGACACCTATCGCGACATCGTCCGCTATCTGGCCGATCACGAGCCCGCGACGCGGCAGCTGATCGAGAAGATCATGAGTGCCGAACAGGGACACGCCGAAGAAGTCGCAAGCCTGCGCGATGAGATGCTGCGCCGCGACCGTGCCGCGGCGGGCCCCGCGAGTCACGCCGGCGCTGCGCTCGAGGACATGCACTGATCTGCACGGGGTCGCGGCAGGATTCATCCGGATGAATTCAGCGTTCCGGCGGCGTTAGCGGCCGGGCTCAGGTTTGCGTCCCGGATACATGATCCCGGGGTCAGCTGCGTCGTCGCCTTTGGAACGGTCGCGGCCACGCTCTTCCGCCAGCGCCAGATCGCGGGCTTCTTTGGCTGAAGTTGGCGCGGCTTCATGCGCCAGCGCATCGACATCGCTCCTGGACACGAAGTCGCTGACTTCGCGCCGATAGCGGCGCGCGGCCTGGTAATCACCCTCGCCCTGGACGGCATCCTTGCCCGCCGATTTGCGATCCTTGCGCGAACGCTTGTCACTATGCCCGCTCATGGTGCCTCCGCCGATGTTGTGATGGGGAACGATGCAGCATAGAGCGCGGAGCGCGCGGGTCGATCGCCGCCGGGGGCGCTATCTGCTGTCGGCGCCCGCCGACTGCGATTCACCGCAATGGTGCGCCAGCCATAACAATTGCGCCGTGGAGGTTCAATGCTACACCTGCCGCCCCGGGGCCCCGATCGGATCTGGAGGACACCCGAGGTGCATCACAACTGTTTGATAATTATGGTAAAAATTACGAATTGCGGCGGCCTTGATTGGCGGCAATGCGGACCGACGAAGGGCTGGCATATGGGTTGCATTGCTCTAGGCAACAGGCGGTTTCGTCTGCAAGTGCGGCCTGATTTAGGCCAACGGCAACGCTGCCGGCAGTAGCGCTCATCTCACACCCCCCGCGGTGAGCGCCGAATGTCGGCAGCGTTTTTTTTTGCCCTGACGCCGCTGCGCTGGGCGCCTCAGCTTGCGCCTGCGCCTGCGATGCTAAAGTGAAGGTCCGAATAAAGGACCCCAGGGGATGCCGCGGCTTTGCCTGCCAAGCGCCCGCGCCGGCGCGCGCGGTTCATCAGTGTCGATCTGCGCAACGTGCGCCTGGCGCTGGGGGGCGAGCCGGTGCTGCGCGGCATCGACTGGCGCATCCGCCCCGGGCAGCGCTGGGTGCTCATCGGCCCGAACGGTTCCGGCAAAACCCAACTGCTGAAGCTGTTGGCCGGTGACGTGTGGCCGAGCCCCGCCGCCGCACCGACGCGGCGCTACCACCTGCGTGGCGAGAGCTTCGAGGATCCGTACGGTGTCAAGCAGGAAATTGCCTACCTGGGCGCGGAACGGCAGGACCGATATGAACACTACGCATGGAATCATCGCGTCGAGGCTATCGTCGGTACCGGCCTGTATCGCACCGACATTCCGCTCGCTGCGCTCACGCCGCCGGATCGGCAACGCATCGGGCGCCTGCTGCGCCGGCTGCGGATCGAAGCGCTCGCGCGTCGCCGCTTTCTGACGTTGTCGTACGGCCAGCGCCGCCTGGTACTGCTGGCGCGTGCGCTCGCATGGCGGCCGAAGCTGCTGCTGTTGGATGAACCGTTCAACGGGCTGGATGCCGTCAATCGCGCACGCGTGCAGCATTGTCTGTCCGTGCTGAGTCGATCCTCGCTGCCATGGGTGCTGGCGTCGCATCGCGCCGAGGACATTCCGCCGTCCGCGACCCACCTGTGTCGCCTGCAGGCCGGGCGTGTCACTAGGCAAACCCGCCTCGACCGGCGTGCGCGCCGCGTGCCGCGCGCGCTGCGCGCGTCGCGCATGGCGCGCACTATGACGGCGTCGGCTGTTGCTGCGGGCCGCCGCACCGCCGCCGCTACGCTGGTCGCGCTGCGCCATGCGTCGGTGTGGCGTGACGGAGTCGTGGCTCTGCGCGACGTCACGCTGCAGATTCGCCGTGGCGATTGCTGGGTGGTGCACGGCGCCAACGGCAGCGGCAAGTCGAGCTTTATCCAGCTGCTGCACGGCGATCTCAGTCCGGCCAGCGCTGGCTCGATCGCCCGTGCCGGCATTGTCAGCGGTGTGCCGCTGCATCTTTTCAAGCGTCGCGTCGGGTTGGTGACCCCGGAGCTGCAAACGCTGCAGCCACGCTATCTGCGCGTCGAGGAGGTGGTGGCCTCGGGACTGCATGCCAGCGTTGGCTTGAATGCAAAGCTGAGCGTCGCGCAACGGTCTCGTGCCACGCGCGCGCTGCGCCAGGTGGCAGCCGTCGCGCTGGCTGCGCGACCAATACGCGAGTTGTCCTACGGACAGCTGCGACGCGTGCTGTTCGCGCGCGCACTGGTGCAGCGGCCTGCTATGCTGTTGCTCGATGAGCCGCATGCGGGAGTGGACGCAGCTACGCGCGCCAGTTTGCGAACGCTGGTGCAACGAGCTTGGGATTGCGGTGTCACCGTAGTGATAGCGACGCATCATCGTGACGAATGGCCGCGCGGCGCCACGCACGAACTCGAGCTTGCCGGCTCGCGGGTGGTTTATTGCGGCCCGCTCCGGCGGTCGGGCGCCGCGCGCACCAAGCGTCGAGCATGAAATTCCGAACGGCGTTGATCGTCGGCGTCGTCGTCGCGCTGGGTGCGGCCGCTGCGCTGCTGTGGTGGGCCAACGCGGCACGACAATGGTCCGGTCCGCGCGTAGTGGTCAACGGCGGCGATGCCGGCGGCCTGCCGCGCGTGCCGCCGCAGCAGGAACATCTCGACGCCGCCGCGCTCGAGGCGGCCAGCAGCGATGCGGCGGCCGAGGGCCTGCAGGTGATGATCGTCGTGCGCCATGACTACATCGTCTATGAGCGCTATGGCCATGGCGTTGATGCCAACACCATGATCGACTCGGGTGCCTTCGCGCAGTCGCTGCTGGCGCTGAGCGCGGGAATCGCGGCGCACGATGGACGACTGGCGATGCCATCGCTGACCGGTTTCGATGCGGCGCAGCTGCGCGCGGCGATCGAGGCCGGCACCGGGCAGAGCTATCCCGACTACCTGTCGCTGCGCCTGTGGCGTCGGCTCAATGCCGCGGCGGCCTGGATCGCGTTGCCCGCCGCCGGCGCCACGGCGCCGGCCGACTGTTGCTTCCATGCGCGCGTGCAGGATTGGCTGCGGGTCGCCATGGTGCTGCTGGATGACGGAAATTTCGAGGGCAAGGCGGTGGTGCCATCGGGCTGGGTGGAGCGCATGCGGCGTCCGACATCCGCCGACGGCACCGCCGGCTTCGGTGTCGAACTCGCCGCCGCGGCGCACGGCGCCGAGCCGTTCGCGGCCGAAGGGCTGTTGTTTCTTCGCGGGCCGGGACGCTGGCGGCTGTGGGTGATTCCGACACTGCGGCTGGCGCTGCTGTTCGGTTCCAAATCCCCGGCGTCGCCCTGGTGGGACGAGACGCGCCTGCCCAATCTGGTGATACGAGCACTGTCGGAGCGGCCGGCGCAGCGCAGCGTGGGTTCGCAGTTGCAGCAGCTGGTGCCCGGACATTGATCCGCCACGACAGATGACCGGCAGCAGGCTAAAGCCGTTACTGGCGCTGTGCATCGTCTGTGTGATCGATGTGCTCGGATTCGGCATCCTGATCCCGCTGATTCCATATATGGCGGTGCAGTTCGGGGCCACGCCGACCCTCAATACCTGGATCCTCGGAATCTATTCGGCCAGCCAGCTGCTGGCCGCGCCGCTGTGGGGGCGCCTGAGCGATCGCTGGGGCCGGCGGCCGATCCTGCTCACCAGCATGCTCGGCGCCTGCGCTTCCTACGTGATGCTGGCGTTCGCGCATTCCCTCGCGACGCTGTTCATTGCGCGAGCGCTGGCCGGCGCCATGGCTGGCAATCTGTCGGCCGCCATGGCCTATGCCTCCGACATCAGCAAGCCGGCGAATCGCGCCGCCACCATGGGGGCGGTGGGTGCGGCCATCGGTATCGGTTTCATGCTCGGCCCGGCGATCGGTGGCGCGCTGGCGGGCGAGCGGATGCAGACGGTAAGTTTTCTTCGGCCGGCGCTGGTGTCGGCATCGCTGAGCGTGCTGGCGATGCTGCTGGTGTTGTTCATTCTGCCCGAGAGCAACACCGCGCAACACCGGCTGGCGCATAGCGCGAGCACCCGGCGAGCGCACGCCTGGCAGCTGCTGCGCATGTTGCCGGCGCTGCGCTGGCTGACGCTTGCCACATTGCTGGTGACGTTTTCGCAGTCCACCCTGGAATCGATCTTTGCGATCTGGGCCATGGACCGCTATCACGTTGGACCGCGCACGGTCGGCATGGCGCTGTTCGCGCTCGCGATCGTGGCGGTCGGCATGCAGGGCGGATTGATGCGGATACTGGCACCGCGATTGGGCGAAATCCGGCTCGCGATCGGAGGGATTCTCTTTATGGCTGCCGGAATCAGCAGCGTCGCCTTCGGTGGCCCGCTGCCGGTGGCGATCATCGGCTTGATGGCCTGCGGGCTCGGGGTCGGCCTGTTCGGCCCGAGTGCTTCGGCACTTGCCTCACGCGAGGGGCAGCCACACAACCGGGGTGCGGTCATGGGTACTTACCAGTCGGGCACCTCGCTGGCGCGCGTGATCGCGCCGTTCGCGTCCGGTCCGACCTACATGCACGTGGGAGTCAACGCGCCGTTCCTGCTCGCTGGCCTCGTGACCTTGCAGGCGCTGTGGTGCATTCTCGGGGTGCGCCGAGCGCACGCGGCACAGGCGCGGGCAGGGGATCCCGCTGACCGCCAACGGGGGATACGATGAGTTCAGGGATTTACACGTTGGGCGAGCGGCGGCTGGTGACCGCCGGTGATGATTTCTACATCGCTCCCGGCGCGCAGGTGATCGGATCGGTGGTACTTGGCGCAGGTGCCAGCCTGTGGTTCAACTGCGTATTGCGCGCCGACGACGAGCGCATCGATATCGGCAGCGGCAGTAACGTGCAGGACGGCAGCGTCATCCACGCCGACGCCGGTTCGCCCACGATCGTCGGGCGTGAGGTCAGTGTCGGTCACATGGTGATGCTGCACAGCTGCCTGATCGGTGATGAATCACTGATCGGCAATGGCGCGATCGTGCTCGATCGGGCCCGCATCGGCAGCCACTGCATCATCGCCGCCGGTTCACTGGTGCCGCCGGATCGCGCAATCCCCGACGGCTCGGTAATGATGGGCGCGCCGGCCACGCTGGTGCGCCGGGCGACTACCGATGACCTGGCGATGATCGCCCAGGCTGCGGCGCATTACCGTGCACGCATGCAGTCCTACCGCGCATTGCTGCGTCCGCACCCGCCGGGTCCGGCGACCAGCTAGTGCCTGGGCGGTTTCTTCAGAAAGTCGTCGCGATTGGCCGATCGCAGCAGCGCGTGCACGGCTTCGCCGCTACGCATGAGTTTTAGAGCCACCTCGACGCCGGCGGCCCCGCTGTTCCAGACGCTGCGGAAAAAATGCGGCAATGAAGTGACACGATGTCCGGCGGCCTCGACGATGATGTCGCCGAGGCGCACCCCGGCGCGGTGCGCCGGCCCATCGCGCGTGAGGCCGGCAACCAGGATGTGATCGGCCTGTTCGGCGGTGTACAGACCCAGCCAGGGACGCGGGGTGCGCCGCGGCCGGCCGAGCTCGATCATGTCCTCGAGCACCGGTTCGAGCAGATCGATCGGCACGAACATGTTGGCATCGAAACCTTCCTGCGCCAGGGATTCCTGCACGAACAGCGAACCGATGCCCAGCAGCAGGCCGTCGGTGCCGATCAGCGCCGTGCCGCCCCACTGCGGATGCGGCGGGGCGGTGAACAAAGCCTCGTCCAGCAGGTACTCCCAGTAGCCGGCGAACTCGCGGCGCGCGATCAATTGCGCTTCGAGCGAATGGCGTTCCCCGCCCTGGCCCACCACCAGCACGCGGTCGCCGAGCGCGAGCGAAGCGGCCGACCCGCGCTCGATGGCCGGGGCCTCGAGCGTGCCGAGCGGCAGCACCAGTCCGAAACCGCTGACCTGGTCGTACGCCAGCGGGCAGGCCTCAACCACCTTGCCGTCGAGGGTCGTGAGCCAGATCGACTCGGCCTCGGTGATCAGGTAGCCGATCGTCAGCACCAGCTTGCGTTCTGCACTGCGGATGACCACGCCAGAGCCCAGCCGCTCGGTGCCGAGAAACTGAGCGGTATAGCCGTCTTCGCTGGCTTCGGTGTGTACCAGCACCACCGAACCGTAAGTCGCGCTCAGGTCGAAACCGAATCGGCTCTGCTGCGGCCGCAGCGCCTCGGGCAGCTCCCATTGTTCACTCTTGGCCATGGCGCAATGCTAAAGAGAATGTCGCGGACGATCCAGGCAGCGTGCACCGCGCTTAAAACTCCAGCGCTGCCTCAAACACCACCACCGCCTCGCCGACCACGGTGACCGATTGCAATAATTGCCGCTCCAGGTTCAGTGCCACGGTGACACGGCCGGGACGGCCCAGATGGTGGCCCTGGGCGCCGCTGAACTCGATCGTACTGACATGCGGCGCGGCGGTCCGCGACGGCGGCGCCCGCGGCGGACCGATGATGCCCTGATGCAGCAGGTAGACGCCGAGCATCGCATGGGCGTTACCGCTCACCGGGTCCTCGGGGAATCCAAGCGCCGGGCAGAACATGCGCGCCTCGGTGTAGACGTCGGCAAGTGTCGGCTGGCACGAGAATAGAAAATACCCCGGCGCGCCGAGCTGCTCCGACAACGCGGTCAAGCGCGCCAGATCGGGCCGCAGGCGTGCCAGCGTTGTGCCGTGTTCGACTCCGAGCAGCAGCCGGGTACCGCTTTCCCCGCCCAGCGTCGGCGGACAGCGCGCATCCAGCTCGGCACGCGTCAGGCCCAGCGCCTCGAGCACGGCCGACAGCTCAGGCTCGTTGAGAGTGCGCCGCAGTGTCGGCGGCGGCAGATGAATCGCGATCCGCGGCGGTGAAGCGCCGGCGATCGAATCGACTTCGATGATGCCGTTGCTCTGCTTCTGGCGGCGTTTAGGTTCGAGCTTCAGAGTCGCGAGCACGGCATGGGCGGCGAGCGTTGCATGACCCACGAAAGCCACCTCACGGCGCGGGGTAAAGAAGCGCAGCCTCAGGTCGTGGTCGTCTGCGTCCGGCCGCAACACAAACGCCGTATCGCCATTGTTCAGCTCGCGTGCCAACGCCTGCATGTCGTCGGCGGACAGCGCGTCGGCGTCGAGTACCACCCCGGCCGGATTGCCGCTGAAGCGCCGTGCCGTGAACGCATCGACCTGGAAAACGCGGACGCCGTTGCCCATGGTGTGACTCCTGGTGGGTCGATTGTAACGGCGCCGCGTCGCCGGCCGCTTGCAATCGTCCGGGGTTTCTTCGATAGTTTGCCGCGCAAACCTTGGGGTGGTCCGGAACGGACCTGAGATGCCGACTGTCGGCGAACCCGTTGAACCTGATCCGGTTAGTACCGGCGTAGGGAGCAGGAATGAAATCGCATCGCACTGGCTGGTGGCCGCTGGCGGCCGTGTGTGCCGTCCTATCGGGCATCGCGGCGGCCGACGACTCGCTGCAGGAAATCGTCATTACCGCAAGTCTGCGCGACAGCAGCGCGGCCGACCTGCCGCAGAGTGTGACGGTGCTGGATGCCGCGACGCTGCAGGCCGCGGGGGTGCAGCATTTCGAGGATGTGCTGGCGATGATCCCGAATCTGAGCTGGGCCAGCGGCAGCTCGAGGCCGCGGTTTTTCCTGATGCGCGGCATCGGTGAGGTGGAGCAATACCAGGGCGCACCCAACCCTTCCGTCGGATTCCTGATCGACGACATCGACTTCTCGGGAGTCGGCATGCCGGCGACGCTGTTCGATACCCGGCAGATCGAGGTGCTGCGCGGTCCGCAGGGCACGATCTACGGCGCCAATGCGCTGGCCGGTCTGATCAACGTGCGGACCGAGGACCCGACGCCGGAGTTCTCGCTGCTGGGCGAGGCCACGGTCGGCGACTACGGCACCCGCGCCGGCGGCGTGGCGCTCGGGGACAGCCTGGACGACGGTCAGGCCGGCTGGCGCCTGGCCGCCCAGCAGTACCGCAGCGATGGCTATCGCTTCAATGCTTACCTGCAGCGCGACAACACCAACGGCTACGATGAAGGCACACTGCGCGGCAAGTTCTTCTGGCAGCTGACCCCGGCGCTGCGGGCCGACCTGGCGCTGATGGACGTGGATCTGAACAACGGCTACGACGCCTGGTCGATCGACAACAGCTTCACGACGCAGTCGAATCAGCCGGGACGCGATGCGCAGCAGTCGCTCGGCGCGTCGCTGCGGCTGACGCTCACCAGCGACAGCTTCGGCGAGCTGCGCAGCGTGTCGAGCACGGCCGACTCGCACATCGTCTATTCCTTCGATGCGGATTGGGGCAACGATGCGTTCTGGGCGGCGTGCTGCGGCTACTCGCCCTACGACTACTTCGAGCAGGACCGGCGCGAGCGCAGCACCATCGCCGAGGACCTGCGTCTGATCGGCGATGCGGATCACCTGCTGTTCGGACGGATGCGCTGGCTGGCCGGGGCGTATTTCATGCGCCTGACTGAGTCCGACAATCTGCTCGACACCTGGGACGACGAGGTCCTCGGCACCGGGTTCAACCTGCTGCATAGCGATTACCAGGCCAGCAACGCCGCCCTGTATGGCTCGCTCGACGCGGCCATCGGTGAGCGGGCGAGCCTGACGCTGGGGGTGCGCGTCGAGCAGCGCCTGGCTCATTATCAGGACAGCGCCGACGTCGAGCGGCCGTTTACCGACGAGCGCAACACGATGTACGGCGGCAACCTGTCCTGGTCGCTGCGCACCAGCCAGCAGCAGAGTCTCTACGCCACCCTGGCGCGCGGTTACAAGGGCGGCGGCTTCAACATCGGCAGCCAGATCCCGCCTGACGAGCGTCGCTTTGCGCCCGAGTACCTGTGGAGCCTGGAGAGCGGCGTGAAGCGCGAGTCGGCCGACAAGGCGCTGCAATGGCAGGGTGATGTGTTCTACATGCGGCGCGAGAACATGCAGGTCTACAGCTCCTGCCAGCTGCAGCAGGACAATCCGGCCACGTTCGTGTTCTTCACGCAAAATGCCTCACATGGCGAAAACTACGGCCTGGAGAGCCAGGGTCAATGGCAGGTCAGTGCGCGCTGGCAGCTCTCCGGCAGCGCCGCGCTGCTGCACACCCGTTATCTGGGCTACGACTCGCAGGCGATCGCCTGCCCCGGCCAGGCGCTCCTGGCGCTGGACGGTCGCGCGCAGTCGTTCGCGCCCGAGTATCAATTCTCGGCCGCGCTGTCCTACCTGCACCCGAACGGCCTGTTCGCGCGCATCGACACCTCGGCCACCGATGGGTTCTATTTCGCGGCCGGTCAGGACCAGGTCGCGCAGGCCTATCAACTGGTGAACCTGCGCCTCGGCTACCAGCGCGGCGGCTGGCAGGCCAGTGTCTGGTCGCGCAATCTGCTCGACCAGCGCTATGCCGTGCAGGGCTTCTATTTCGGCGACGTGCCGCCCAATTTTCCGAACCAGCGTTTCATCCAGAACGGCGATCCGCGCACCGTGGGCGTAACCGTTCGCTACCTGTTTGGACACAACGAGGACTGACTATGGACATTGGTGTTGAGATCAGCCTGTACCCGCTGCACCAGGACTTCATTCCCCCGATCCGGGATTTCATCGTCCGTCTGAATACCGATGCGCGGCTGCGCATTGTCACCAACAGCATGAGCACGCAGGTGTTCGGCGATTACGATGCCGTGATGGACACGCTGGTGCGCGAGCTGCGCGCGACCCTCGAAGGCAACGACAAGGCGGTGTTCGTCATGAAAGTGCTCGGGCCGTTGAGCACGTGATCGACTCGCTGCTGCGCGGGCTCGCCATCACCAGCCTGCCTGAAGCCCTGGCAGTGGTGCTGGGGGTGGCCTACGTGCTGCTGATCCTCAAGCGCCAGCGGCTGGGTTGGATCGCCGGGGGCCTGAGCTCCGCGATTTATGTTTACCTCTCCGCGCGCGCGCATCTGCCGATGCAATCGACGTTGCAGGGCTACTACGTGGTGATGGCGTTCTACGGCTGGTACAGCTGGACGCGCGCCCAGCAGCTCGAGGGCGGCCGCATCACGCGTTGGCCGTTGCGCTACCATCTGGTGGCGATCGTCGCGATCGTGCTGCTGAGCATCGTGACGGCGCGCTGGCTGGCGCTCGAGACCCACGCCGCCTGGCCGCACCTGGATTCGTTGACCACCTGGATCAGTCTGCTGGCGACCTGGATGGTGGCGCGCATCAAGCTCGAGAACTGGCTGTACTGGATGACTGCGGACCTGGTCACGGCTTACCTGTTTGCGGCCCAGGGCTATCCGGCCACCGCCGGACTGTTCCTTACCTACCTCATCATCGCCGCCTTCGGCTTTCGGGCATGGCTGCGCCAGTACCGCCAGCAGCAGCCTTGAGCGGGCCACCCGACTGGGCCCTGGCGCGCGTGCCAGGTCTTACGGCGGGCGCGACCGCACGCTACATCGAGCGCCTCGGCGGCGGCACGGTCAACGAGGTTTACCGGGTCGACAGCGCCGCCGGCCGCTTCGTGCTGCGCCTCGACGGGGCGGCCTGGCGCCGGCCGGGGGTCGATCGCGCGCGCGAGCTGATACTGCATCGTGCCGCCGCGGCTGTCGGTATCGCGCCAGCGCTGGTGGCTGCGGAGCCGCAAAAGCGCGGCCTGCTGGTGATGGAATTTGTTCCGGGCCGGCTCTGGAACAGCGCCGACTACGACGACGTCGACGCGCTGCGGCGCCTTGGCGAGCGGCTGTATGCGCTGCATCGGCTGCCGCCTCCCGCCATCGAGGCGTTTGATCCCTGGCGCGTGGCGCAGGCCTACCTGCGGCAGATTGATGCCGCGCACACCGGTGCGCTCGAGCGGCCGCTGCAGCGCCTGCAGGCGTTGAGCGCGGAGCTGCACACCGGTCAGGCGGCCATGACGGTGGTGCATGGGGATTTGTGGCAGGGCAACGTACTGCAGGGATCGCGCTCGCGCTTGTGGCTGCTCGACTGGGAATACGCGCAGCTCAGCGATCCGCTGATGGACGTGGCCTGTGTGCTCGCCTACTACCCCGCCGCCGAGCGCTACCGCGCCGAGTTGGCGGCGGCCGCGGGCTTCGATGCCCAGGCGCTGGCAGCGGCCCTCTCGGCCCGCGTATTCATCTACCGCGCGCTGAGCTGGCTGTGGCACCTGGCGCGCGGCGAGCAGGCCGAGCCGCCGTGAGGGGCTGGCTTCCCGCTGGTCCGGCCGGCAAACTAGCGCGCCCTGGAGCTGCGAGGAATGGTGATGCCGCTGGTGCGAGTGATTGACCGGGATGGAACCGAGCGCGAGCTGGAGGCGCCCAATGGCGCCACGCTGATGGAGCCGCTCAGAGACATGGACGATGGCGTGGCGGCGATCTGCGGCGGCATGTGCTCGTGCGCGACCTGCCACGTCTATGTCGATGACGAGTGGGTGGCGAAGCTGCCGGCGCCGATGTCGGATGAGACCGATATGCTCGGTGACCTGATCAGTCGCCGCGGCAATTCGCGCCTGTCGTGTCAGATCGTGCTCAATGACGCGCTCTCGGGTGTCAAGGTCAGCATCGCGCCGGAAGAGTAGGGCGCTCCCCTGGCGGCCGCGCTGTGCGGTGCGCGCTTGTGTTGTGGATACATATCGATCATGCAATGGGTATACATAGTATTGGTGCTGGCGGCGTTGCTGGCGTTAGCGCGCATCGTGATGGTGCTGCGCACCGCCCGTGCGCAAGCCACGCACGACGATTGGGACGCGCGGCTGGTGAAGAATCTGCGCGCGGCGGGCGGCAATTCCTTCACCCCCTACGAGGTCGATTTCTTCTTCAATCTGCCGGACGAGGCCGCCTGTGCGTCGGTGCGCAGCACGCTGGAGCCGGAGGGCTTTGCCATCGATACCCGCATCATGAGCGGCGAAGGCGCCAGCGGTTATTCGCTGCACGCACGCAAGCACCTGCGAATATCAGTGACCGAGATGCAGGACTTCTCGCAGCGTTTTCGTGCGCTGGCGCAGAAGTTCGGCGGCTATTACGACGGCTGGATGACCGACCCGTCGCGTAAATAACAGCGGCTAAATAACAGCGCCATTAGGGCTTCTTTTCCGTCTGCCGGCGGACCGCCTCGGCGGCGGCGCGGATGGCTTCCGGATCTCCGAGGTAGCGGCTGGCACGCGGCCGCAGCGCGTCGTCGAACTCGTACAGCAGCGGCACGCCGGTTGGAATATTCAGTTCGACCACCGCCTGCTCCGACAATCCGTCCAGCATCTTCACCAGGGCGCGCAGGCTGTTGCCGTGTGCGACCACCAGCACCTGCCGGCCGCGCTTCAGTTCCGGCACGATAACCTGTTCCCAGTAGGGCAGTACCCGGGCCAGCGTATCCTTGAGCGACTCGGTAGCAGGCAGTTCACCGGGCGCGACATCGGCGTAGCGACGGTCGAAGCGCGGATGGCGCTGATCATCGGAGTCCAGCGGCGGCGGGGCGATGTCGTAGCTGCGCCGCCAGATCTTGACCTGCGCCTCGCCGTGGCGCTCGACGGTCTGCGCCTTGTTCAGGCCCTGCAGCGCCCCGTAGTGGCGCTCATTGAGCCGCCAGCTGCGCAGCACCGGCAGCCACAGCAGGTCAAGCTCGTCGAGCATCAGCCACTGGGTGCGGATGGCACGTTTGAGCACCGAGGTGAACACCACATCGGGTTGTATGCCTTCGCGCGTCAGCTCGCGGCCGGCCTGTCGCGCCTCCTCGCAGCCCTGCGCCGTCAGGTCGACATCGGTCCAGCCGGTAAACAGATTTTCCAGGTTCCAGATACTCTGGCCGTGGCGCACCAGCACGAGTCTTATGGGTACGGGCACGGCGGGCTCCTGCGCTGTCAATGATTGCCGAGCGGCGCTGCTTTATAGCAGACGCGCCAGATCGTGCGTGCGCCCGGTGGCCAGGTTTTCCAACGCTTCGACTGCAACCGTGAGGGCGGCGAGGTCCGGTACCGCCAGTGCGCGCAGGTCACGCTGCAGCTGCTGCCAGCGCTCGAGTGCCGGATCGCGCGTCGGCCCTGAGGCCGGTGCGCTGCGGTGCGTGCGATCGTGACGCAGCGCGGCGGCACTGATGCGCAGGTGCGCCGCCAGTGCTGCCTCCCGCAGCCGCAGCGTCGCGGCGCGCTGCCAGCTGTCGGTGGCGGGCAGCTGTTCGATCGCGCCGTGCAGCCAGTCCAGGCCGAGTCTCGCGCCCAGTCCGAAATGCGCTCGTGCCACGGCCCGGGCACGGGCGCGCGAACTCGCCATCAGTGCCACCATGTCGGGCGCACTGCGCAGCGGCTCGAGCGCGGCCAGGCTTCCAGCCAGGCGAGCCGGAAATCCCTGGCTGACGTAGCGGCGGCAACGCGCCAGGTAGCGTTCGCGGTCCATGCCCTCCAGCGCAGCCGGCGTCACCTGGGCCAGTTCGCGCAGCGCCGGCTGCAGCCGCGCCACCGCCGCCCCTACCGCGTCGTACTCGCGCCGCTGCTGCAGCAGCCAGAGCGTGAAGTGCGACAGGTAGCGGCTGGTCTCGAGCAGCGCATCGTACTGGTCGGCCGGCTTGGTGCGTCCGTCGAGCGCCTCGATCTGCGACCACAGCGTGCGCAGATCGGCGCTGTCGCGTGCGATGGTGTAGGCGCGGGCCATCGCGGCCGCGTTGGCGTCGCTGGCTTCGCTGCTCTGGATCAGCAGCGTCGGACCGACGCGATTGACGATGCTGTTGGTGGTCGCGGTGATGATGATCTGCTTGCGCAGGCGATGGCGCTTGATGCGTTCCGGGAACCGGCGTTGCATCGCCTGCGGAAAATAACGCTGCAGTTCGCGCGCCAGGTACGGATCGGAAGCGCTGCCGCTTTCGGTGAGCGCATGATTGAGCGCGATCTTGCCGTAGGCGAACAGTAGTGCCAGCTCCGGTCGCGTCAGGCCGCGCCCCTCGCGTCGGCGCTGTTCCATCTCCTCGTCGGTCGGCAGGAATTCGACCGCGCGATCGATCTCGCCATGGCGCTCGAGCCAGCGCAGCAGCTGCTGATGCTCGCCCAGGTCCTCGATCGCACGCCGTTCCATCAGGCTCAGGGCTTCGCTCTGCAGGTAATTGTTGCGCAGTACCAGCGCCGCGACTTCATCGGTGGCATTGGCGAGCAGGCGATTGCGAAGAGCTCGCGTCAGCGGTTTGCCGTCGGGGGCATCGAGCAGGATCTTCAGATTGACTTCGACATCCGAGGTGTTGACGCCGGCGGAATTGTCGATGAAGTCGGTGTTGATGCGCCCGCCGCCTGCGGCATATTCGATGCGTCCACGCTGCGAGAACCCGAGATTACCGCCCTCGCCGACCACGCGGGCGCGTACCTGGCGGCCGTCCACCCGTACCGCGTCGTTGGCCCGATCGCCGATTTCGCCGTGCGGCTCGTTCGAGGCCTTGACGTAGGTGCCGATGCCGCCATTCCACAGCAGGTCGACCCGCATGCACAGGATGGCGCGGATGATCTCCACCGGACTGGCGCGCCGCTGCGGCAAGTCCAGCAGTACCTGCGCTTCGCGCGACAGGGTGACGCTCTTGGCGCTGCGCTCGAAGATGTCGCCGCCGCGTGACAGCAGCCGGGTATCGTAGTCATTCCAGCCCGAGCGCGGCAGGCGGAACAGGCGCTCGCGTTCGCGGAAGCTGCGCTCGGCGTCGGGCTTCGGATCGAGGAACACGTGCTGATGGTTGAACGCTGCCAGCAGGCGTATCTGCCGCGACAGCAGCATGCCGTTGCCGAACACGTCACCGGACATGTCGCCAATACCGGCCACGGTGAACGGCTCGCGCTGGATGTCGCTGCCGAGTTCGCGGAAGTGGCGCTTGATGCACTCCCAGGCACCCCGGGCCGTGATCGCCATTTTCTTGTGGTCATAACCGGTGGAACCGCCGGAGGCAAACGCATCGCCCAGCCAGAAGCCGTATTCGGCCGAGATGGCGTTGGCGATGTCGGAGAAAGTAGCCGTGCCCTTGTCGGCCGCTACCACCAGGTAGGGGTCATCGCCATCCAGGCGCCGCACCTCCGGCGGCGGAACTACCCGGCCGGCGACGATGTTGTCGGTGACGTCGAGCAGGCCGCGAATGAAACTGCGGTAGCATTCGACCACTTCCTGCTGCTGGCCCAGCGGCACACTGCGCGGCGGCAGCCGGCGCACCACGAAGCCGCCCTTGGCGCCCACCGGCACGATCAGTGTGTTCTTGACGTGCTGCGCTTTCATCAGCCCGAGGACTTCGGTGCGGAAATCCTCGGGTCGCTCCGACCAGCGAATGCCGCCGCGGGCGATCGGCCCGGCCCGCAGATGCACGCCCTCGACCCGCGGACTGTGCAGAAAGATCTCGTACGCCGGCCGCGGCTGCGGCAGACCGGGGATCCTGGCGGGATCGAATTTCAGCGCCAGCCACGGTCGCGGGTTACCGTCCGCATCGCGACGAAAGTAATTGGTGCGCAAAGTCGCCAGTATCACCGCCAGAAAGGCGCGCAGGATGCGATCCTCGTCCGGGCTGACCACCGCGGCGATCGCGCGGCGCAGGCGCTGCTCCAGCAGCGTCGCGCGTGTCCGCGCACCGCGCGTGGAATGCGGCGACAGGCGGTGTTGGAATAATTCGCACAGGTCGCGTGCCGCCGTGGAGTGCGTGCCCAGCACGCGCTCCATGTAGCTTTGGCTGAACGGAATTCCGGTCTGCAGCAGGTAGCGGCAGCAGGCTCGCAGCACCGTCACCTGGCGCATGCTCAGCTCAGCCGCGATCAGCAGGCGGTTGAAGCCATCATCATCGAGCGCGCCGGCGCGCACGGCGCGAAACGCGGCGATCAGCTCCTGTGCCACGCGCGGTACCGCTACGCCATGAAGATTGTAATGTTCCAGCTCGAAATCCTGCAGCCACGCCCAGCTGCCATCCGGCCAGTCCAGCCGATAGGGCCGCTCGGCAATCACGCGCAGACCAAAGTGCTCGAAGGTCGGCAGTACCTCCGAGATCGACAGCGCTTCGCCGCGACGGATGATGCGCAGGTGCACGCGCTGGTGCGGCTGGCGCGGCGGGCGGTAGAGTCGCAGCTGCATCGTATCGACGGCGGCGTCCAGGCCCTCCAGATCGATAATGTCCTCGACCGCCTGCGCCGCATCGACGTCCTGCTGGTACGACGCCGGGAATGCGACCGCGTAGCGGCGATCGAGAGCCAGGCCGTGCGACTCGCCAAACCTGCTGAGCAGCGCGGTACGCAGCCGATCGCGCCACGAGATGATGGCAGCGGCGATATCACGCTCGAGCCGCGCGGTGTCCACGCGCGTGTTGGCCGTCGGGTCGACCCGCACCACGATGTGCAGCTGAGCCAACGGTGCCTCACCGATAGACAGGCTGGATTCGAGCTCCAGGCCGCGGCAGGCGGCCTTTAGCAGGCCCTCGACCCGGGCTTGCGCAGCGGTGTCGCAGCGCTCGCGCGGCATGAAGACCAGGCATGACCAGAAGCGCCGGAACTCATCGCGGCGCATGATCAGTCGCACGCGTGCGCGATCCTGCAGCACCAGCACCGCGCGCGCGCATCGGATCAGGTCCGGCACGCTGGCCTGGAACAGTTCATCGCGCGGCAGCGTCTGCACGATCTGCGACAGGCGCTTGCCGTCATGGCTGTTGGCGGCGAACGGAAAGTATTCCAGCACGCTCTTGAGCTTGAGGCGCAGCCACGGCACCTGGCGCGGATCGGCGGCGTAGGCGTGCGAAGTCCAGAGCCCCAGAATCCGGGTCTCGCCGATCACCCGGCCGCGCGCGTCGTAGCGTTTGACCCCCACGTAATCGAGGTATCCGGGCCGATGTACGCTCGACCGATGATTGGCCTTGGTGATGATGAGCATGCCCGGGGAGCGCAGCGCGCGGCGGATATTGGCCGTAGCGATGGCGTCGTGAGTGCCGGACAGGCGGCGGCGCAGCAGTCCGAGCCCGGTGCCCGCGACCGGAACCAGCGTCGGGCCGTTGGGCCCGCGGCGCAGGCGGTTCTCGCGCATGCCGAGAAACGTGAAGTGGTGCGCCTCCATGTACTGCAGCAGCGCCCGGCTCTCGGCGATCACGTCGGCAGCCAGTGGCGGCGGGTGGCGGCTGATGTCGGCACACAGCTTGAGGACGGTATTGCGCATGCGCATCCAGTCGGAGCAGGCGCGCCGCACGTCCGCCAGGGCCGCCAGCAGCCGCCGCCGCAGCTGTTCACATTCGGCCGCGTCGCCGACGCGATCGATGCGCCAGTACTGCCAGGATTCGCGCACCTCGTTTTCGGCGCCGGGCCCGGTTTCGATCTCGGCATGCAGCGATTTGAGGACGCCGGCGCCGTCGCGCCCCACGCGCAGGATCGGATGGATGATCAACTGAACCGATAGACCCAGTTGCGCCAGCGTCATGCTCAGGGTGTCGACCAGGAACGGCATGTCGTCGATGATGAGTTCCACCACCGAATACGAGGCCGCACCGGCACTGGAAGCGGCTGCCGACGGCGCGGTACTGCTGACGCGCAGCAGGGTCTGACGGCGGCGCCGGCGGGCCCCGAACTGCACCTGCGCGGCGCAGCCACGGCGCAGCGCGGCTTCATCGAAGCCGCGCCATTCCTCGCTCGGCACCGACGTGCGCCAGGCCCGCAGCAGCGCGGCCATGAGTTGCCGGCGCGCAGAGCCCGTCTGCGTGCCGCGCCTGCTCACTCGGGCAGTTCCAGATCCGCGATCACGGCGCCGAGAAAGCGCACCGCTTCGCCGCCAGTGATGACGCGATGATCGAAGGTCAGCGACAGCGGCATGCGCGTGTGGATTTCGACCCGTTCCCCGGCCGCGATCACATCGCGCCGCACGCGGCCGGTGCCGAGGATGGCGACCGCGGGCGGCACCACGATCGGGGTGGCATAGCGACCGGCCATGCTGCCGAAGTTGGACAGCATGAAGGTGAAATTACGCAGCTCCTCGCTGCCGACGGTGCGATCGCGCGCGGCGCGCTTGAGGCGGTCGAGTTCGACGCGCAGCTGCGCCGCGCTGCGCTTCTCCACGTGACGGATCACCGGTACCAGCAGGCCATCGATGGTGTCCACCGCGATGCCGACGTCGATCTGCTCGAACAGCGTGCGGCTCTGCGATTTGCCATCGAACCAGGCGTTCAGCCCCGGCTCGGTGCGTACGCCGGTCGTGATCGCGCGCAGCACCCGGGTGGTGTAGTCGCGGCCGGTGCCCCAGGAGTGCAGATCGGCGTCATCGAACACCGAGCACGCCATCACCGAATCGCGCGACAGCGCCATGCTTTGCGCCATGGCGCGACGCAGGCTGCGCAGCACCTCGACGTCGCCGCCGGCGGCCGGCGGCCGCGTCGCTGTCGCCGGATGCATCTTGCTGGCTGCGTTGGCTCCTGGCATTCCCACCGCCATCACGTCATCGAGCGTGATCAGGCCGCCGCGCCCGGTTCCGGTCACGGTCCCGACCTCGACGCCCAGGCTGCGCGCCAGCGCTCGCGCCGCCGGTACCGCCCGCACGCGCGGCCCGGTCACCGCGTTGGCCGCTTCGAGCGCTGCGGCGTCGGCATCGCTCAGGCCCGGCATGTGGCCGACCACGGTGCCGGAATCTTCACTGGCTGCCGAAAGCGTGGCGCGCGCAGCGGCCTGCGACGCGGCGGCGTCGGCCGCGAATTCGATCAGCGGTGCGCCGATCTCGATGCGATCGCCGGGCTGCGCATGCAGCGCAGTGACCGTGCCGCTCACGGGTGAGGGCACCTCCACCACCGCCTTGGCGGTCTCGACCGACAGCATCGGTGCGTCGACTTCGATCTGATCGCCGACCTTGACGTGCCAGCGCAGAATCTCCGCCTCGGACAATCCTTCGCCGAGATCGGGTAGTTTGAAGACTGTCATGCCGGTACCCCTGATGGCTGCATTTATTCCGCCAGCGTAGTACGAATTGAATCGACGATGCGCGCGACGCCCGGGATGTAGTCATGCTCGAGCCGGTACAGCGGCATGATGGTGTCGTAGCCGGTGACACGCCGGATCGGCGCCAACAAATCGTACAGCGCCTGTTCGGCCACCGTCGCGGCGATCTCGGCACCCAGGCCGCAGCTGCGCGGCGCTTCGTGCACGATCACCAGCCGCCCGGTCTTGACTACCGAGTCGAGGATGGTATCGAAGTCGAGCGGCGCCAGCGTGCCGGCGTCGATCACTTCGCAGCTCACACCGTCAGCCGCCAGCTGCTCGGCAGCCTTCAGGCTGTCCACCGTCATGGCGCCCCAGGTCAGGATCGTCACGTCGGTGCCTTCGCGCAGCACGAAGCAGCAGCCGAGCGGCAGCGCCTGACCATCGTCCGCCACTTCCTGCTTGGCAAAACGGTACAGCCGCACCGGTTCCAGAAACATCACCGGGTCGGGGTCGCGGATTGCCGCCAGCAGCAGCCCGTAGGCGCGCGCCGGCGACGACGGGCACACCACCCGCAACCCGGGGTGATGGCACAGCAGCGCCTCGAGACTCTCGGAGTGGTGCTCGGGCGCGTGAATACCGCCGCCATGCGGCATGCGCAGCACTACCGGGCAGGTCAATCGCCCGCGGGTGCGGTTTCGCAGGCGCGCCATGTGACTGGCTATCTGGTCCAGCGCCGGATAGATGAATCCCATGAACTGAATCTCGGCCACCGGCTTCAACCCCTGCGCCGCCATGCCGATCGCGGTGCCGGCGATCAGGCCCTCGGCCAGCGGCGTATCCTGCACCCGCGCCTTCCCGAAGCGCTGTTGCAGCCCGACCGTCGCGCGAAACACGCCGCCATTGGTGCCGACGTCCTCCCCCAACACGACGACCGACGAGTCGTGAGCCATCTCCCAGGCGTGCGCCATGTTGATGGCCTCGACCATCGTCATCTTCGCCATCGAAAACCGTCCTTTGTTCTTGTTTGATCGTGCCGGTGCAGTGCTGCCTAATGCGCCAGCGCCGCATAGCGGCGCGCTTCATCGCGCTGAGCGCGCAGAGCCGGTGTCAGCTGCGCGTAAACATAATCGAACATCGCATCGGTGGACTGCTTGGGCGTCGCCAGGTACTGCTTTACCGCGGCTTCGACCTCTTCGCTGCAGGCGGCCCGGAGGCCGTCCTCGTCGGCCTGGGCCCACAGCCCGCGCGATTGCAGGAATTTGCGCATGCGCGCGATCGGCTCGAGCCGGTGCGCGGCGGCGAGCTCTTCGGCACTACGGTAGCGCGTGGCATCATCCGAGGTGGTGTGATCGCTCAGGCGGTAGGTGAGCGCTTCGATGATGGTCGGACCGCCACCGGCGCGCGCCCGCTCGACCGCATCGCCGACCGCGTCGCGCACCACCAGCAGGTCGTTGCCGTCGACCTGCAGCGCCGGAATGCCCGCCGCGATCGCTTTCTGCGCCAGGGTCTGGGCCGCGGTCTGCGCGACCACAGGCACCGATATCGCCCAGCGGTTATTGACGATGACGCACACCAGCGGCAGCGACCTGACGCCGGCAAAATTGATCGCCTCGTAGAACGCGCCCTGTGAGGTACCGCCGTCGCCGATGAAAGCCACCGCACAGCGGCGTTGATCGCGGATCTGTATCGCCAGCGCCGCGCCTGCCGCGTGCGGCATTTGCGATCCTATCGGTACGCAGAAAGGAAAATCCTGCGGCGAGCGCTGGTAGCGCGTGCCGCGCTCGTCGCCACCCCAGTACAGCAGGATGTCGAGCATGTCGACGCCGCGCCAGAACTTGGTGCCGATCTCCCGATAGACGGTGAACAGCACGTCGTCGGCATGCATGGCGGCGCCGACCCCGACATGCGCGGCTTCGTGTCCCAGGCATGACGGATAGGTGCCGAGCTTGCCGGTGCGCTGCAGGTTGACCGCCTTGGTGTCGAAGGTCCGCGCGCGCACCATCATGCGGTACATGTGGCGCAGCAGCTCGGCATCGTCCACCCATGCCGGCAGGGCCCCGAGCGGCACCCCGTCGCCGTCGAGGCAGGCACGGTAGGGAATCTCGAACTGCGCCACGATCCGTTGTCCGCTCATAGATGGAATCGTAGCACTTCGCCCCGATCGGGAGGGCCGGGCCCGTGCGCGGAGCGGGGCAGCCGGCACGGCGCGGCCGCTGCGCGGCCGGAACCGCCAGGGGACTCAACCGCGGCGCGGTCGCGCCAGGTAGCTTTCGGTCTGCATCTCGATCAGACGGCTGGCGGTGCGGCGAAATTCGAACTGCAACAACTCGCCGCGATACAACTGCGCCGGGGCGGCGCCCGCCGACAGCACCAGCTTCACGCCCTGGTCGTAGAACTCGTCGATCAGCGCGATGAAGCGGCGTGCCGCATTGTCCTGTTGCTCGGCCGTGAAGACCGGCACATCGGACAGCAGTACGGTCGAGAACTCACGTGCGACATCCGCGTAATCGTTCGGGCCACGCGCCTCCTCGCACAAAGTGGCGAAGCTGAACCAGACCACATCAGCGCGGCGGCGCAACGCGCGCAGCCTGCGGCCGGAAATGCGCAGCTCGACCGCGGTCTCGCCGTACTCGCCGGCGAGTTCATCGAACAGCGCCTGCAGCTGCGCGCCGCTGTCCGCGGCATGGCTGTCGAGGTAGATCGGACGGCTTTGCAGTCGGCGCAAACGATAATCGACGCCGCCATCGACCGCCACCACCGTAAGCTCACGCTCGAGCAGGGCGATTGCCGGCAGAAAACGGCTGCGCTGCAGCCCGTCGCGATACAACTCGCCGGGCGGTACGTTCGAGGTGATGACCAGCAGCACGTCATATCGCAGCAGCGCCTGGAACAGTCCTCCTAGAAGCATCGCATCCACGATGTCGTCGACATACAGTTCATCCAGGCACAGCAGACGCGTGTGCCGCGCGATGCGGCGCGCGAGCAGCTGCAGCGGCTCGCGGCGCGCGCCCGACTCGCGCAGCTGTTCGTGCATGTCGCGCATGAAATGATGGAAATGGCTGCGGCGGCGCGCCCGAATCGGCAGGCTGTCGTAGAACAGGTCCATCAGCCAGGTCTTGCCGCGGCCGACGCCACCCCACAGATACACACCGCGGGTCGCGCGCACAGTGTCGCGCCGCGGCGCCAGGTGCTGCCGCAGCCGGTTCCAGAACCCGGTGTCGTTGTCCGCCAGCAGCCGATCGCGTAGCCGCTCCAGAGGCTCGATCGCGGCACCCTGGGCCGCATCAGGCGTGTAGCCGCGCGCTGCAAGCTCGCGCTCATAGCGCTCGCGCAGATTCAGGGCAGCCACCACGGGCGCTGCTGGCTCATGGCGCCAGGTCCGCCTCGCCCAGCGCGGTAAGCAGCGCGTTGCGCGCGGCATCGCGCAGCACTACGGCACGATCGCCGGCATCGGTGCCTGGCACCGACGCCTGCGAGGGCAGCGCCGCCAGGGCTTCGATTCGAATGGTGCCGGGCCGCGGCCAGGGGCTTCCCGGCGGCAGGCAGTGGCGGGTGCCGCGGATGGCCACCGGCACCACCGGCAGATTGGCGCGCACCGCGGCGGCAAAGGCGCCGATATGAAAGCGCAGCAGTCCGACGCTAGTTTCGAATGTGCCCTCGGGGAAAAAAACCAGCGAGTGGCCGGTGGCGGCGTTGCGCAACAGCCGGCGCGCGTCGCGCGCACCGCGGAGGCGATCCCCGCGCGCGACGAACTCGGCACCGATACGACGCAGTAATGTTCCGGCCAGTGGTACCGCTGACATTTCGCGCTTGATCACGAAGCTGAAGCAGGGCGGCAGCGTTGCCGCCAGCACCACGCCGTCGAGGTAGCTGCTGTGGTTCGCCACCACGATACAGGGCTGCGGCAGCTGATCGAGTCCGCGCAGTTCCAGCCGCATGCCGGCCAGGCGCAGTGCCAGCCGGGCCAGTCTGCTCACCTGGGCGCGCCGGCGCGACAGTCCCGGCGTGAGCAGCAACACCGGCAGCACCAGCGCGGTCGCCAGCAGGAACTGCAGCCAGGTGCCGACGCCGTACATCAGGCCCAGCAGGCTCAGGCGCCGCGGCGCCCCTGGAGGCCCCGGGAGGCGGCCGTCGGCCAGGTCGCTGCCATCGGCCACTTTACCGGCGGGGTTCTCACTACCCATGGTTTGGCATGTGATGCAGTTCTCTTTATGTTAACGGCCCCGCGTGGCTGTGAGGGTGATCACATCGAACCGCGGGCCGCCCTCAGCATACTGCGGCGGCGAGAAGAACCCACATCAAGGTATTGCATTGACAAGCCAGTCGACAGCCACAGTGGAGAGAGCCGGCACCGAATCGACCGATCCGCTCATCGCTCGCTTTCTCGATGCGGTCTGGATGGAGCGTGGTCTGTCGACCAATACGCTTGCGGCCTATCGCGCCGATCTGGTGGCGCTGCACCGCTGGTTATGCGAGCGCAAGCTCAGCCTGGCGCAGACCGGACGCGCCGACCTCATGGATTTCATCGCCGCGCGGGTGCAGGCCGGCGCCCGGCCGCGTTCGACCGCACGCCAGCTGTCATCGTTCAGGCGCTTCTTTCGCTACCTGATGCGCGAGGGCGGCGTGCGCGAGGATCCGACGGCGCAGATCGCGATGCCGAAGATCGGACGCTCGCTGCCGCGCTCGCTGTCCGAGGCGGAAGTCGAATCGCTGCTGAATGCGCCGGTGGTCGCGGACCCGCTCGGATATCGCGACCGTACGATGCTGGAGGTGCTGTACGCAACCGGCCTGCGGGTGTCGGAGCTGGTGAGCCTGAAGCTCGGCCAGGTGAACCTGAACCAGGGAGTGACGCGCGTACTTGGCAAGGGCAATCGGGAACGCCTGATTCCGCTGGGCGAGGAAGCCGTGCGCTGGCTCAGGGGCTTCATCGGCGGGGCCCGCAACGACATCCTGCTGGACCGCAGTACCGACTATCTGTTCCCCACGCGCCGCGGCGACCGGATGACGCGCCAGGCGTTCTGGCACATCATCAAGCGCTACGCGCGCAAGGCCGGAGTGGATCGTGAACTCTCGCCCCATACCCTGCGGCATGCGTTTGCCACTCATCTGCTCAATCACGGCGCCGACCTGCGCGTGGTGCAGATGCTGCTCGGTCACAGCGATCTTTCGACCACCCAGATCTATACCCACGTGGCCCGGGAGCGCATGAAAGAACTGCACTCCCATCATCACCCGCGCGGCTAGTCGCACCGCAGCGACGGCGGTCGCCGGGGCCGCCCCATGATATGCTTGGGCTCATGAAACACCTCGGTTTCCAGTGCGCAGTAATGGCATCGGCCAGTCTTATGGCCGGCGCTCTGTGGGCGGCGAATAATGCGCCGCAGCAGGACACTTCCCCAGCCGCCGGCGTGGTCACCGACTCGCCGGAGGCGGCCGTGGGCACGGCCCATGCTGCCGCCCCGCAGCCCCTGAGCGCGTCGCCGGAAACGCTGCACGCCGTGGCGGTGTCTGCGGGCGTGAAGCCGGAGAACGTGCAGACCACTCCGGTGCCCGGAATTTTCGAGGTGCTGCGCGGATCCGACATCCTCTACATGACGCGCGACGGGCAGTACGCCTTTACCGGTGACCTGTACCAGGTACCGACCCGCGCCAACCTGACCGAAGTGCACCGGCGCGAGATGCGGCGCAAGCTGATCGACGCCGTGCCCGAATCCAGGATGGTGGTGTTCTCCCCGCCGCAGCCCAAGTACACCGTCACCGTGTTTACCGACGTCGACTGCGGCTACTGCCGCGCGTTGCATCGGCAGATTGCCGAATACAACCGGCTCGGCGTGCGGGTGCGTTACGTATTTTATCCGCGTACCGGTCCGGACACCGAGTCCTGGCACAAGGCGGAGCAGGTATGGTGCTCGGCCGACCGCAAGGCTGCGCTGACACGGGCAAAACTCGGCGAGCCGCTGGACGCACCGGTGTGCGCCAATACGCCGGTGGCGCAGGAATATGAACTCGGCAAGGCGATCGGCCTGGAAGGCACGCCCGGGATCGTGGCCGCAAACGGCGCCATGGTCGGCGGCTATCTGGCGCCCGATGCGCTGGTCGAACAGCTCAAGCAGCTGAAGCCCTAAAACGGCGCGGCGGCGCGCGCCACGGGCCGGTGCCGCGCTGGGCGCTCAGCGCTCCAGCAGCGCGAGCTTGTCGGGTTTGTCCTCCCACTCCTTGGCGTCGGTCGGGGCAACACCTTTTTCGGTGATGACGGGCCACTTTTTGGCCAGTTCCGCATTGATCTGCTTGAACGGTTCCTGCCCCGCCGGCAATTCCTCCTCGGAAAAAATAGCCTCCACCGGGCACTCGGGCTCGCACAGCGTGCAGTCGATGCACTCGTCCGGGTCGATGACCAGGAAATTTGGACCGACGTGGAAACAGTCAACCGGGCAGACCTCCACACAGTCCATGTACTTGCACTTGATACAGTTTTCGGTCACGACAAAGGTCATTTCTGCTCCGATCGATACTGGCAGTGGCGCCGGCTTAAGCCAAGGGTCATGCGGCGCTCTCGCGGCGGGCCGCCTATTGTGCCAAACCCGCACCGCGGCCGAAAGCGAGGCGGAGCGCCGGGCCACGCCCGCGCTGCCTGCGGCTGGCGCTTTAGTGCTGCAGTGGCCGGGTGATGTCGCTGAAATGCAGTGATTCGCGCGCCAGGCGGCGGTCCTCGAAGTAGCTGCGCAGCGCAAACTCGATGCTCGGAAAGGCGATCTGCTCCCAGGGAATTTCCGCCTCCTGGTACAGCCCGACCTGCAGGCTCTCGGCGCCGACGCCGAATTTGCCCGCCAGCAGCCTGGCGCGGAAATTCACGTGTACCTGCGCAGCGTGCAGAACGTGGGTGATCGACAGCAGTGAGCCGATCTGGACCTGCGCCTGGGCCTCCTCCAGCGACTCGCGCGCGGCCGCGGCCTGCAGGGTTTCGCCATTTTCCAGGAATCCGGCCGGTGTGGTCCAGTAGCCGCGACGGGGCGCGATCGCCCGCTGGCACAGCAGGATGCGGCCTTGCCATTCCGGCACGCAGCCGACCACGACGCGCGGATTCTGGTAATGAATGGCGCCGCAGGCGGTGCACACCGCACGCGGCAGATTGTCGCCGGGTGGAATGCGCATCTCCACCGGTTGACCGCACGCTGGACAGAATTTCATAAACGATTGAGGTATCGTACTCGCACCGAGGGACGCCCTGCACCGCGAAGCGCGCGCAGTCCGTCCGACGGCCTCGTGGCGGAACTGGTAGACGCAGTCGACTCAAAATCGACCGGGCTTGCCCATCTCGGTTCGACTCCGAGCGAGGCCACCATTGTCATTGCTACCACACCGAGCGGGCGCATCAAACGCAGCGACTTCGACTTCGATCTGCCGGTGGAGCTGATCGCGCAGACGCCGTTGGCGCGGCGCTCGGCCAGCCGTCTGCTGCTGCTCGACGGCGCCCGTGGCTCGTGGCAGGACCGGCATATCGAGCAGTTACCGGCGCTGCTGGCGCCGGGAGACCTGCTGGTACTCAACGATACCCGGGTAGTACCGGCGCGCATGCCGGCACGCAAGCCGAGCGGTGGGCGCATCGAGCTGTTTCTCGAGCGCGCGCTCGACGCCAGGCGAGCGCTGGTACAGCTGCGCGACAGCAAGTCGGTGCGCCCGGGAATGGCGCTGCAAACCGACGGTGGCGAGGTGCGGCTGATTGCCCGGCGCGCGCCGTTCTGGGAAGTCGAACTGCCGGTCGAGGCGCTGGCGTTCTTCGACGCGCACGGCCTGGTGCCGTTGCCGCCTTACATCGAGCGCGCCGCCGACAAGCTCGACCAGGAGCGCTATCAGAGCCTGTGGGCGCGCGTGCCGGGTGCGGTGGCGGCGCCGACTGCAAGCCTGCATTTCGACCACGAGCTGCTGGCGGCGCTGGCGGCGCGGGGGATTCACAGCAGCCTGATCACGTTGCACGTCGGGGCGGGCACCTTCCAGCCGCTACGCAGTGATCTGCTTGCGGCGCATGTGTTACACAGCGAGCGCTACCAGGTCGATGCGGCCACGGTGGCGGCAATCGCGGCCGCGCGTACGGCCGGCCGACGCGTGGTGGCGGTCGGCACCACGGTGGCGCGCGCGCTCGAGTCCGCGGCGCTGGCATCCGGGCCGACACTGGCGCCCGCACACGGCGACACCGCACTGTTCATCGTTCCGGGATATCGTTTCCAGGTGATCGACGCCTTACTGACCAACTTCCACCTGCCGCAGTCGACGCTGCTGATGCTGGTCGCGGCGTTCGCCGGCCGGCAACAGGTGCTGGCCGCCTATGCGCACGCGGTGCGCGAGCGTTACCGGTTTTTCAGTTACGGCGATGCCATGCTGGTGTTTCCGCAGGCGCCCCGCGATGGCGTGGCTGCGGCGGACGGGACGGCATGAGCGCCGCGCCGCCTGCACCCACGACACCGGCCACAGCGGCTGCGCCGGGTTTCGAAGTGCTTGCCGGCGACGGTGGCGCGCGGCTGGGTCGCCTGTCATTGCCCCACGGCAGTGTCGATACTCCGGCGTTCATGCCGGTTGGCACCTACGGCACGGTCAAAGCGATGACTCCAGAGGAGCTTGAAGCTCTCGGTGCGCAGATTGTGCTGGGCAATACCTTTCACCTGATGCTGCGCCCAGGGCGCGAGATCATCGGCCTGCATCGCGACGGCCTGCACGGATTCATGGGCTGGTCCAAACCCATCCTGACCGATTCCGGCGGCTTTCAGGTGTTCAGTCTGGCATCGTTGCGGCGTATCGACGAAGACGGTGTCAGCTTTCGCTCGCCGGTCGATGGTGCCAGCGTGCGCATGCGTCCCGAGGACGCCATGGATGTACAGCGCGTGCTGGCTTCGGATATCGCCATGGCGTTTGACGACTGCACCGCCTACCCGGCCACGGTGCAGCAGGCGCGCGAATCCATGCAGCGATCGATGCGTTGGGCGCTGCGCAGCTACGATCATTACTACCGTGATCCTCCAGGCAGTGACCCTCCACGGGGACATCTGTTTGGCATCGTGCAGGGGGGAATGTATGAGGACCTGCGGCTCGAGTCGCTCGAGGCGCTGTCGCAGCGCGAATTTGCCGGCTACGCCATCGGCGGCCTGGCGGTGGGGGAACCGGAGGAGGAGCGGCTGCGCATACTCGAGTGCGTGACGCCGCGGCTGCCACAGCTGCGACCGCGCTATCTGATGGGTGTGGGCTACCCACACGACATCGTCGCCGCAGTGGCGCGCGGGGTCGATCTGTTCGATTGCGTGATGCCGACCCGGCATGCGCGCAACGGCC
Source organism: Gammaproteobacteria bacterium (assembly GCA_003132025.1). Lineage (GTDB taxonomy): Bacteria > Pseudomonadota > Gammaproteobacteria > Steroidobacterales > Steroidobacteraceae > FEN-1191. The sequence continues at coordinate 354,013 of PKWJ01000018.1, read as the reverse complement.
ATCTGTTCACATCCTCCGGCATCATCAATATCCGCAACGCGGTGCACCAGGCCGACACCGGGCCGATCGATGCGGCGTGCAGCTGCTCGACCTGCAGCCGCTATTCGCGCGCCTACCTGCGGCACCTCGACCGCTGCAATGAAATCCTCGGTGTGCGGCTGGCGACGCTGCACAACCTGCACTTCTACCTGCAGTTGATGCGCCAGATCCGCGCGGCAATCGCGGCCGGCCAGTTCGCGCAGTTCGCGGCCGACATTATCGGTCTGCCGCGGCGGCCGGGTACGCCTGTGGCATAATGCCGGCCCTTTGCGGCGCTGCCGGGGCGACGGCCCGAGCGGGGCGAGGGTCTAAGACAGCGCCCGTACAGGGGGCTCGGGTCAAATAATACAGAGGCAAGCATGAGCTTATTGATCAGCGACGCGTACGCGCAATCCACCGGAGGCGGCCTGGGCGGCGGCGGCATGGGTCAGATCGTCATCCTGGTAGTGTTCGTCGGGGTGTTCTATTTCCTGCTGATCCGGCCGCAACAAAAGCGCATGAAGGAACAACAGGCGATGCTGTCGCGCCTGGCTGGCGGCGACGAGGTGGTCACCACCGGCGGCATCCTGGGGCGCATCATCGAGGTGAACGATACCTTCGTCACCCTCGAGATCGCCGACGGCGTGCGCATCAANNCTTTCGGAAAGTCGCTAGCTCATGCTGGAATTACCGCGCTGGAAATACGTGCTGGTCACGCTCGTGCTCGTGATCGGACTGCTATTCGCGCTACCGAATCTGTTTGGCGAGGATCCGGCGCTGCAGGTGGAGCGCAAGAGCCGGGCGCCGATGGACGATTTTGCGCGCCAGTCGATCGAAGACCTGCTGCACAAGCAGAACGTGGTGATCAAGCGCGACTACATCGATAGCGGGCGGCTGATAGTGGCGTTCAACGATGTCGCCTCGCAGCTCAAGGCGCGCGATACGGTCGATGCCACGCTGTCGGACGTCGACCGCTCGGCGCTGGGCAATGCGTCGCGGGCGCCGAGCTGGATGCGCAAGATCGGGTTGAAGGCCATGCCGCTCGGCCTCGACCTGCGCGGCGGGCTGTATCTGCTGTACCAGGTGGATCTGCAGGGGGCGGTCGGCCAGCTGCTCGAGAGTTATGAGCAGAGCTTTCGGCGCGCGCTGATCGAAGCCAAACTGCCGTTCACCGACGTCACGACCATTGGCGCGAGCGGCGGCGGCGTTGCCAATGGCCTGCGCGTGACGCTGCCGGCGGGCGCCGATAGCGGCGCCGTGATCGAGGTGCTGAGGAAGGTCGATTCCACGCTCAAATTCACCAGCAGTAGCGAGGCCGGCGCAGCGGCGGTCGACATGCTGCTCACGCCGGCCCAGATCAAGGCGCGCGAGGATTATGCGCTGGAGCAGAATCGCACCACGCTGACCAATCGCGTCAATGAACTGGGCGTGTCGGAGCCAATCGTGCAGCGTCAGGGCCTGGACCGGATACTGGTGCAGCTGCCGGGCGTCCAGAATTCCGCCGAGGTCAAGGATCTGCTGGGCAAGGTGGCGACACTGGAGCTGCGCCTGGTGGATACCCAGGACAACGCGCTGCAGGCGGAGCAGGGCGGGCACGCGCCGCTGGGCACCAAACTGTACAAGCGCGAGGACGGATCTCCCATTCTGCTCAAGCGCGAAGTCATCGTCACCGGCGATGAACTCACCAGCGCCACCTCGGCCACGTCGAACGAGGGACCCGCGGTGTCGATCAAGCTCGATGCCCGGGGCGCCGATTCCATGCTGCGTACCACACGGCTCAATGTCGGCAAGCCCATGGCCGTGGTCTATATCGAGAAAAGCCGCCGCCAGGTCGAGGTCAACGGCCAGAAAGTCGATCGCGATTCCACCAGCGAGAAGGTCATCAACGTGGCCACCATCCGCGGCGTGTTCGGGCCGCAGTTCCAGGTCACCGGACTGACCAGCGGCGAGGCGCGCGATCTGTCGCTGATGCTGCGCTCGGGATCGCTGGCGGCGCCGATCGAGGTGGTGCAGGAGCGGGCCATCGGCCCGAGCCTGGGCCAGGACAACATCGACAAGGGCGTGCGTGCACTGGAGATCGGCATGCTGGCCGTGTTCGTGTTCATGGCGCTCTACTATCACGTGTTCGGTCTGGTGGCGGATGCGGTGCTGCTCGCCAACGTGATCCTGCTGACCGCGCTGCTGTCGATGCTGCATGCGGTGCTGTCGCTGCCCGGCATTGCCGGCATCATTCTGACGGTCGGCATAGCGGTCGACGCCAACGTGCTGATCTACGAACGTATCCGCGAGGAGCTGCGTAACGGCGTCTCGCCGCAGGCCGCGATCCGCGCCGGCTTCGACAAGGCGTTCTCGGCCATCGCCGATTCGAACGTCACCGCGTTGATCGCAGGTCTGGCATTGTGGGTGATCGGCACCGGCGCTATTCGCAGCTTTGCCATCGTACTCACGCTCGGCATCGCCACCTCGATGTTCAGCTCGCTGCTCGGCAGCCGGGCGCTGATCACGCTGATTTACGGCGGCCGGCGCAAGGTAGCGCGGCTGTCGATCGGATAGGCGCGCACGCCGTCGCCACAGCATCAGCCACAGCTATCACTCAAGGACCACCGTGGAATTCTTTCATCGCGCGACCAGTTTCCCGTTCATGTCCACGCGCAAGGTGTGGTACGGGTTATCGATCGTCCTGATCCTGATTTCGCTGGTGTCGCTGGCGACGCGCGGCCTGAACCTGGGCGTAGACTTCACCGGCGGCGTGACCGTGCAGGCGACGTTCCCGACGGCCGCCAATCGCGACGCGGTGACCAAGGCGCTGACCAGCGCCGGCTATAGCGACCCGCAGGTCACGATCTTCGGCAGCTCACGCGAACTCGCCATCCGGCTGCCGCCGACCAAGCTGAGTACCGCCGAAGTGCGCGGCAAGATCGAGCAGATCCTGCGCGGCATCGATGCCGGCGCGACGATCCAGCAGGTCGATGTGGTCGGTCCGCAAATCGGCGGTGAGCTGCAGCGTAGCGCGCTGCAGGCGCTGATCGCGACCCTGCTGCTGATCTTCGGCTACATCGCACTGCGCTTTCACACCTGGCGGCTGTCGCTGGGCGCGATTCTGGCGGTATTGCATGATCCGATCCTGGTGCTCGGCACCTTCTCGCTCACGCAAACCGATTTCGATCTGACCGTGGTGGCGGCGATGCTGGCGGTGATCGGCTATTCGCTCAACGATACCGTGGTGGTGTTCGATCGCATTCGCGAGCGCTTCCACACCGGCCGGCGCCTGGACCCGGTGGCGGTGCTCGATCAGTCGATCAATCAGACCCTGTCGCGTACCATCATGACCAAAGTAGTAACGCTGATCGTGGTGGTAGCGCTGTATGCGCTGGGCGGTCCGGTGCTGCGCGGATTCTCCGAGGCGCTGATCATCGGCATCCTGGCCGGCACCTACTCCTCGATCTACATCTCGAGCGCGGTGGCATTGGACTGCGGCCTGAAAGCCGAGCATCTGCTGGCGACCGCGGTGAAGAAGCCGCTGGACGACCTACCCTAAACTGAAGGAGAGCGCGGCCTCAAAGTGGGCGATGCTGGCGCTGCTGCAATCTCCGGAAAACTGGATCGCGTTCGCGACCCTGGCGTTGCTCGAGACCGTACTCGGTATCGACAACGTGATTTTTCTGTCGATCCTGGTCGGTCGGCTGCCGGCGGCGCGCCAGCGCAGCGGCCGACTCCTCGGCCTGCTGCTGGCGATGCTGACGCGCCTGGCGCTGCTGTTCTCGGTGGTGTGGCTGACGCGGCTGACCACGCCGCTATTCAGTGTGTTGCAGCGTCCGATTTCCGGCCGCGACCTGATCCTGGGCGCGGGCGGCCTGTTCCTGCTGGGCAAGAGCGCCACGGAAATTCACAACACGCTGGAGGGCTCGGCGGCGCCGCGGCCGGCTTCCAGGTGGGAAGCGTTCCATATGGTCGTGATCCAGATCGCGCTGATCGACGTGGTGTTTTCACTCGACTCGGTGTTCACGGCCGTCGGGCTCGCGCGCCCGGATCAGCTGCCGATCATGGCGGCGGCGATCGTGCTGTCGGTGGTGGTCATGATGTGGCTGTCCGGTCCGATCGCGGCCTTCGTGGCGCGTCACCCGAGCATGAAGGTGCTGGCGCTGGCGTTTCTGGTGCTGATCGGCGCGGCGCTGGTGGCCGAGGCGCTGGAGTTCGAAGTGCCGAAGGGCTACCTGTACTTTGCGATGGCGTTTTCGGTGGTGGTGGAACTGGTCAACATCCGGTTGCGACGGCTGCTCGGCAGGACGCCGCGCTAGACAGTCGCCAGGGGCTACAGCTGCCGGCTCAGCCGTCGGAAGGGTCCGGCGGCAGGCCGGCGCGCAGCCGGCTGTGCTTGTGGCCGTAGAAGAAGTAGAGCGCAAAGCCGACCACGCTCCAGATCAGCAACCGCCACCAGGTGGCGTTCGGCAGCGAGTAGGCCATCATGCCGCAGAACAGGACGCCGCCGCCGGCGATCAGCCACACGGCCTTGACCCTGAACGGCCGCACCAGGTCGGGCCGCGTGTAGCGCAACACCACGACGCCGATGCATACCACGATGAATGCGATCAGCGTGCCGATCGACACCAGCTCACCGAGGATGCCGATCGGCAGCAGCCCGGCGAAGGTCGCGGCCATCACACCGGTGATGGCGGTCGAAATGTGCGGCGTGCGAAAACGCGGGTGCACCTTGCCGAACACCTTCGGCATCAGGCCGTCGCGCGACATCGTCAGCCAGATGCGCGCCTGCGGGATGATCATCGTGATGATCACCGAGGTCAGGCCGGCCAGCGCACCGATGATGACCCAGGTTTGCAGCCACAACAGCTGCGGATGCGGCTTCAGCGCCGCGACCACCGGCGCCGCATCGTTCAGCTCCTTGAACGGCACCAGCCCGGTCATCACGCTCGACATCAGGATGTACAGCAGCGTGCAGATCGCGAGGCTGCCGAGCATGCCGATCGGCATGCCGCGCGCCGGGTCCTTGGCTTCCTGCGCCACGGTGGAGACACCGTCGAAGCCAATATAGGCGAAGAAGATGATCGCCGAGGCCTGCCAGATGCCGCTCCAGCCGAACTGGCCGAAGGTGCCGGTGTTGGGCGGGATATAGGGGAACCAGTTGGCGGTATTGACGAAGAACGCGCCGAAGATGATCACCGCGACCACAATGCTGACCTTGATCAGCACGATGATGGTGTTGACGATGGCCGATTCCTTGATGCCCTTGTAGCACAAGGCCGCGGCCGCAGCGACGATCAGCACCGCCGGCAGATTGAGGATCGCGCCGGTGCGATAGATCTCATTGCCGGTTTCGCCGGAAGCAAACGGCGCGCTGGTGAGAGCGACCGGCAAGTGCACGTGAAATAACTCCAGGAACGCCACGAGATAGCGGCTCCAGCCGACCGCGACCGTGGAGCAGGCCATCATGTACTCGAGTACCAGGTTCCAGCCGACGAACCAGGCGACGACCTCGCCCAGCGTGGCGTAGCTATAGGCGTAGGCGCTGCCGCACACCGGAACCATGGCGGCGAATTCGGAGTAGCACAGTCCGGCGAACATGCAGCCGATGCCGGCGATGATGAAGGAGATGACGATGGCGGGACCCGCGTGCTGGGCAGCTGCAAGTCCGGTGAGTACGAAGATGCCGGTGCCGATGATGCCGCCGATGCCAAAGGCGATCAGGGCCGGGATTCCCAGGGCGCGTACCAGGTGCCGGCCGGCAGCTTCCTCCTGGTAGTCCGCGATCGACTTGGTCGCGAACAGACCTTTCTTTTCTAATGGTGCATCCATTGAAGGTTCCCGGGCAGATCGCCTGATGTAGCCGCACTCTACACGTTGCGCAGTTCCCCCGGTACATGCGGCGCGAGCGCCTCGATCAGCGCCTCGTACACTTTTGGCGCACCGGCAACGATGTTCGCACCAAGCCGATACTCGTCGCCGCCCAGCGTACCGACGCGACCGCCGGCTTCCCGGATCATGAGCGTGCCGGCGGCCGTGTCCCAGGCCTTGAGTCCCATTTCCCAAAAGCCGTCGACGCGGCCGCAAGCGACATAGGCCAGATCCAGCGCCGCGGAGCCTGGCCGGCGAATGCCGGCGCTCATCTGCGTCAGCATGCGGAACATGGCGAAATAGTTGTCGGCGTAGCGATCATCCTCGCGGTACGGAAATCCGGTCGCCAGCAGCGCGCCCTCCAGCCCGCGCTGCTTGCTGACGCGGATGCGATGATTCTCCAGATGCGCGCCCTCGCCGCGCGCCGCGGTGAACACTTCCTGGCGCATCGGGTCGTAGATGACTCCAATCTCGAGCTTGCCGCGCTGCTGTACCGCGATCGACACCGCGAATACCGGAAAACCGTGCAGGAAGTTGGTGGTCCCGTCGAGCGGATCGATGATCCAGACGGTATCGTTGTCGCCGCTGCTACCGCTTTCCTCGGCCAGGATCGCATGCTCGGGATAGTGCTTATGAATGATGTCGATGATGTCGCGTTCGGCGGTGCGGTCGATTTCGCTGACGTAGTCGTTGCGACCCTTGGAGGTGACCTCGAGGCTCTCCAGCCGCACCAGGCTGCGGACGATCACCTCACCGGCGCGGCGCGCGGCGCGCACGGCGATATTGAGCAATGGGTGCATGGCGGACAATCGCGAAGAATAAACGATTAGGATAACAGGTCGTGCCCTGTCCAATTCGCATCGTCCTGGTCGAAACCTCGCATCCCGGCAACATCGGTGCGGTGGCGCGCGCGCTCAAGAACATGCAGCTCGAAGATCTGGTGCTGGTGCGGCCGAAGCTGTTCCCGCATCCGGAGGCCAGCGCCCGCGCCTCCGGCGCGGTGGAACTGCTGTCGGGCGCGCGGGTCGAGGCCGACCTTGCGGCCGCACTGCAGGGCTGCGGGCTGGTGCTGGCGACCACCAGCCGCGAACGCGACCAGTATTTTCGCGTGTTCGATGTGCGCGAGGCCGCTTGCCGCGCGGTGGCCGAGGCCGAACACGCGCCGGTGGCCATCATGTTCGGCTCCGAACGCGCCGGGCTGACCAACGAGGAGCTGCGCTATGCGCATGCGCTGCTGCGTATACCGGCCAATCCGGCCTACGCGTCGCTCAACATCGCGATGGCGGTGCAGATCGTCGCCTACGAAATCCTGCGTGCGCGGCTCGCGCCGCCGCAGGAAGCGCGCATCGAGGCACGCGCCGCACCGCTGGCGACGCCGGCCGAGCTGGATCATCTGTACCAGCACCTGGCCACGGTGCTGGAGGAGATCGACTTTCGCGATCGCACCCAGAGCGGCGGACACCTGATGAAACGCATCCGGCGGCTGTTGCAGCGCGCCGAGCCGGACGCCAACGAGGTCAATATCCTGCGTGGCATCCTGACAGCGGTGCAGCAGCGCCGGCGGCGCGCTGGCCAGGACTCATGAGAGGCACACCGGTGAACGCTCAGGAACCGATATATCTCGACTACGCCGCCACCTCTCCGGCCGATCCGCGGGTGGCGGCGGCGATGGGCGAGTGCCTGACGCGCGAGGGCGTGTTCGGTAATCCGTCCTCGATGCATCAGCATGGCAGGCTGGCGCGGGCGCGCGTGGAACATGCGCGGGCGCAGGCCGCCGCTCTGATCAATGCGCCGCCGCAGCAGCTGGTGTGGACCTCGGGCGCAACCGAGTCGAATAACCTTGCGATTCTCGGCAGCGCGCGCGCCGCCGCCAAGCGCGGTCGCCATCCCGGCCGCCACCTGGTCACCGCACGCACCGAGCACAAGTCGGTGCTCGATCCGTGCCGCCGGCTGGAACACGAGGGTTTCCAGGTGAGCTATCTGGACACCGACCACCAGGGTCTGATCGCACCGCAACTGGTGCGCGAGGCGCTGCGCGACGACACGGTACTGGTGTCGATCATGCACGCCAACAACGAGATCGGCGTGCTGCAGGACATCGAGGCCATCGCCGCCATCTGTCACGAGCGCGCGGTGCCGCTGCACGTGGATGCGGCACAGAGCGCCGGCAAGGTGGCGCTGGATGTCGAGCGCCTGCAGTGCGACCTGCTGTCGTTCACCGCGCACAAACTCTATGGTCCCAAGGGCATCGGCGCGTTGTACTTCGCGCCCGCGCGGCGCGCATCGCTGCAGCCATTGGTGTTCGGCGGCGGGCACGAACGGGGCCTGCGTTCCGGCACGCTGGCAGTACACCAGATCGTCGGCTTCGGCCTGGCCTGCGAGCTGGCCGCGGCTGCCTGGCGCGCGGACGCCGAGCACTGCGAGCGGCTGCGCGCGCGGCTATGGCAGGGCCTGAACGCGATCGGAGGCGTCCTGCTCAACGGCCATCCCACGCAGCGCGTGCCCGGGATCCTGAATGTGTCCTTCACCGGCATCGAGGGCGAGAGCCTGTTGATGGGACTGACCGAACTGTCGCTGTCGACCGGCTCGGCCTGCAGCTCCGACAGCGATGAGCCCTCCTACGTGCTGCGGGCACTGGGCCGTGACACCGAACTGGCGCAAAGTGCGCTGCGATTCAGCCTCGGCCGCTACAGCAGCGAGCAGGATATCGACTTGGCGATCGCCGCCGTGACGCGCGAGGTGCGGCGGCTGCGGGCGGCGGCACCGTGAACGCGAGCCTCGAAGATCCGCTGGGACCCGAGGTGCGCCGGCTGTTCGGCGCGCTATCCCACGCCGGCGAGCCGGCCGGCACGCTGCCGGTGGTGTACGGTGAAGCCGGGCGCGAGCAGCGCGGCACTCGGGTGCGCTTCATGCTGGAACTGAGCGGTCAGCGCGTACTGCGGGCGCGCTACCGGGCCTACGGCTGCCCGTACACGCTCGCGGCCTGCGAATGGCTGGCTACGCGGCTGGAAAGCGCTGACCGGGGTTCGCTCGGCGCTCCCGCCGACTGGGCGCGGCAGCTGCAGATCCCGCAGGCGCGGTTAGGAAGGCTGCTGGTGGTCGAGGATGCACTCGTCGCAGCTTTAGCCGCGGCTGACAAATCGGTGACCGATTCGTAGTAAAATGAAGGCACTGGAGACTCAACGATGGCCATTTCCTTAACCGAATCAGCAGCCGAGCGCATCCGCAGCCGTATTGCCACCCGTGGCCGGGGGCTGGGGCTGCGCCTTGCCATCAAGGCTAGCGGCTGCTCCGGCTATAGCTACGTCGTTGATTACGCCGACGAAGTTCGCCCGGATGACCTCGTTTTCGACAGCTCCGGTGTCAAGGTGTACGTCGATCCGGCGAGCCTGGCGGCGATCGACGGCACCCGCATCGACCTGGTGCGTTCCGGCCTGAACGAGAGCTTCCGGTTCGAGAATCCGAACGTTGCCGGCGAATGCGGCTGCGGCGAGAGCTTTACTACCGCCTGAATTGCCTTAAATTGCCGGGACTTCCGCCACCCCCTATACTGCCGCCCTTTTTCTGGACGGAGGTTCCATGGCGGTCGAGCGCACCCTTTCCATCGTCAAGCCCGACGGCGTGGCCCGCAATCTGATAGGCGAGGTCTATCGCCGGTTCGAGAGCGCGGGGCTGCATATCATCGCCGCGCGCATGCTGCGGCTGTCGCAGCAGCAGGCGGAACTGTTCTACCAGGTGCATCGCGAGCGGCCGTTCTACCGCGACCTGGTACGTTACATGAGCTCGGGTCCGGTGATGGCGCAGGTGCTGGAAGGCGACGGTTCGATCGCCAGGCACCGCGACCTGATGGGTGCCACCGATCCGAAAAAAGCCGCCCCGGGCACCATCCGCGCCGATCTTGCGCACAGTATCGAGGAGAACGTAGTGCATGGCTCGGATTCCCCGGCCACCGCGGCCGGCGAGATCGCGTTTTTCTTCAGCGCGACGGAGATCTGCCCGCGCACCTGAAGGCGCCCGGCAGAACAGCAATGACGGCCATCGGCGCGGGTGAGACCACAGACAACGCTGGGGGCCGCGTCAACCTTTTGGGATTGCCGCGGGCCGAGCTGGAAGCGTTCTGCGCCGGGCTGGGCGCAAAGCCGTTTCGCGCGCGCCAGCTGATGAACTGGCTGTACAAGCGCGGTTGCGATCGCTTCGAGGACATGAGCAACCTGGCGCGCGATTTTCGCGGGCAGCTGGCCGAGCGTGCCGCGATCACCTTGCCCGAGATCGTCACCGAGCAGCGCGCCAGCGACGGCACGCGCAAGTGGCTGCTGCGCGCCGATCAGACCCAGGCGTTCGAGATGGTGTACATACCGGAGGCCGATCGTGGCACGTTGTGCATTTCCTCGCAGGTCGGCTGCGCGCTCGACTGCGCGTTCTGCGCCACTGCCCAGCAGGGCTTCAACCGTAACCTCTCCAGCGCCGAGATCGTCGGCCAGGTGTGGCTGGCGAAGCGCGAATTGGGATTTCAGCCCGGCGGCGATCGCATCATCACCAACGTGGTGCTGATGGGCATGGGTGAGCCGCTGGCCAATTTCCGCAACGTGATTCCGGCGCTGCGGATTTTCCTCGATGACCTGGGGTTCGATCTCTCACGCCGGCGCGTCACGCTGTCGACTTCGGGCCTGGCGCCGCAGATCTACCGCCTGGCGCAGGAAATCAACGTCGCGCTGGCGGTGTCGCTGCACGCGCCGGACGACGAGCTGCGCAGCCAGCTGGTGCCGATCAACCGGCTGCACCCGATCGCCGAGCTGCTCGAGGCCTGCTGGCACTACATCGACGAACAGAATGGCCGCAGCGTCACCTTCGAATACGTGATGCTCGACGGCGTGAACGATTCCCCGGCGCAGGCGCGCGCCCTGGCGCGGTTGCTTACCGGACATCCGGCCAAGGTGAATTTGATCCCGTTCAATCCATATCATGGCACCCAGTTCCGGCGTTCGAGCGAGGCCGCCATTGGCCAGTTTCGCGACCTGCTGCTGCGCGGGGGCGTGATGGCAACGGTACGGCGCACGCGCGGCGATGATATCGACGCCGCCTGCGGCCAGCTGGTGGGCCGCGTCACCGATCGCACCGTGGTGCGCCTGGGCAGCAGGGTGGAGGCGGCGCGGACGCGCGCGGCCGGTGGAGTCGACGCATGAACTGCCGCCTGGGGTGCCTGTGGCTAAGCCTTATGCTGAGCGCGTGCAGCCATACGCCAACCGTCAACAGCGCCGTCTATAACGGCAACAACGGCGCCGGCAACATCAACAGCGGCAGCAGCGGCAGCTACAGCAGCAACGAGAGCAGGATCCAGGCCGCGGCCAAGATCAACATGCAGCTCGGTCTCGGTTACCTGCGGGAGGGGAACCTGCCGATCTCCAAGGAGAAGCTGGAGCGCGCGCGCAGCCAGGATCCGCACAATCCGGAGATTCACGGCGCGATGGCGCTGCTGGATGAGCGCCTGGGCAAGGATAAGGAAGCCGACAAGGAATATCGCACCGCGCTCGATCTGGATTCGCATGATCCGGCGATGTTGAACAATTATGCGGTGTTCCTGTGCAGCCACGGACGCGCCGACGAGGGCGTGCGCTATTTCGAAGAGGCCGCGACCAATCCGCTCTACCCAACGCCCTGGGCGGCCTACACCAATGCCGGGGTGTGCATGCGTGGGGTGCATCGTGATGCCGATGCCGCGCAGCGCTTCGCGCGCGCGTTGCGTGCCAACCCGGCTTATTCCGAAGCGGTGTACCAGGCGTCGGATCTGGATTTCCAGCAGCAGAAGCTTGCCGATGCGCGCTTCCGCATCGACGTGTTCCTGCTGACCAATCCGTCCACGCCCGACCTGCTGTTGCTGGCCTACCGCATTGCGCAGGCGCAGAACGACGCCGGCGCGCAGCAGCGCTACGGGGCGCGTCTGGGGCAGGAATTCCCCGACTCCGACCAGGCGCATGCGCTGGCGGCCAGCAAGCTCAATCCCGGCTGATCCATGGACGGCGGCTAAAACATGGACGAGGGGGCGGCGCAATCACACAGCGGCAACCCAGGCGCGCGCCTGGCGGCTGCACGCGAGGCGGCCGGCATGACGCTGCCCCAGGTTGCCGAACGCCTGCGGCTGGATATCGCGACGCTGCAGGCGCTCGAGGCCGGGCAGTTCCAGACCCTGGGCGCCGCCGTGTTCGTGCGCGGACATCTGCGTCACTATGCCGAGCTGGTGGACCTGCCGGTCGAGGAGATCGAGGCCGCCTATGCGGCCTGCGCGGCGCGGCTGGCGCCACAACCGGACCTGCGGCGTACCACGACCCTGCCGGGCACTACGGCATCGCGTGGCGTGGCATTGCCACCCTGGGCAGCCCTGATCGGCGCCATCGTGCTGGTGCTGGCCGCCTGGATCTGGTGGGCGGTGCGGGTGCCTGCCGGGCACCGCCGCCCCGCGAATCCACCCAGCGCAACGTCCGCGGCGCCCGCCCCGCCAGCCTTGCCGCCAGCCCCCCCGGCCACGGACGGGGCGGCAGCCGGTCCGGCTCCCGCCGCGGAGGCTGTGGCGCCGCCGAAGAATGCCGCGACCAGTTCCAAGGACAGTAGCGCGACATCGAAGGAAGCACCGCCGGCGCCTAAGGCTTCGTCCATCGGGCGCGTGCGGTTGGCGATCAGGTTCAACCAGGACAGCTGGGTCGAGATCTATGACGCCCACGGCGCGACGCTATACCACGACTTCGGCGGCGCCGGATCCGTACGGCACGTGAGCGGGGCGGGGCCGCTGCGCGTGCTGCTGGGCAATCCCGACGGCATCACGCTCGAGCTGGACGGCCACCCGGTGGCATTGCGTTCGGCTGCCGAGAGCGGCCGGCCGCAACGCTTTCTACTGGACGACGGCGGACGCATGAGCGACGTCCCCGCCTCACGACCCCAGCGCGCACCGTCGGCGCCAACCGCGCCGCCTTGAGCAAGCAGATCCAGCCGGTGCGCGGCATGAATGACGTGCTGCCCGCCGAAATCGGTGCCTGGCAGCATCTCGAGCGCGTTGGTCGCGCGGTGTTCGAGGCCTATGGCTACGAAGAGGTGCGGGTGCCCATCGTCGAGCATACGCAGCTGTTCCAGCGCTCGATCGGCGAACACACCGATATCGTCGAAAAGGAGATGTATACCTTCCAGGACCTCGGCGGCGACAGCCTGACGCTGCGCCCCGAGGCGACCGCCGGCATTGCCCGGGCGGCAATCTCCAACGGCCTGCTGCGCGGCGCGCGCCACAAGTTCTGGTGCCTGGGTCCGATGTTCCGGCACGAGCGGCCGCAGAAGGGTCGCTACCGGCAGTTTTATCAGTTTGACCTCGAAGCCCTGGGATTTGCGGGACCGGATGTCGACATCGAGCTGATCGCGCTGAGCGCGCGGCTGTGGCGCGCGCTGGGGATTACGCGGGTGCGACTGATGATCAACTCGCTCGGGACCGTGGCGGCGCGTGCCAGCTACCGTGAGCGGCTGCAGCAGTATTTTCGCGCCCACGAGAGTGAACTGGATGCGGACAGCCGCCGACGCCTCGACGGCAACGCGCTGCGCATCCTGGACAGCAAGCAGCCGGCGATGCGAGCGCTGATCGAGGCTGCGCCGCTGCTCACGGAGCACCTGGACCCGGAGTCGCAGGCGCACTTCGCCGGCCTACGCGCCGGGCTGGATGCCGTGGGCGTGGCTTATGAAGTCAATCCACGGCTGGTACGTGGACTCGACTATTATTCGCGCACCGTGTTCGAGTGGGTCACCGATGCGCTCGGCGCCCAGGATGCGGTTTGCTCGGGCGGGCGCTACGACGGCCTGATTACGCAGCTCGGGGGCGAGGCCACGCCGGCGATCGGCTTCGCCATGGGAATCGAGCGGACGGTGGAGCTGATGAACCAGGCCGGCAACGCGGTTCCGGGCGTCGCGCCCGACATCTACATCGTCGCCAGCGGCGAGCGATCGGAACGCGAGGCCATGCGCCTGGCCGAACAGCTGCGCGATGCGCTGCCGGGGCGCGGCGTGCTGCTCAATCTGGGTGGCGGCAATTTCAAGACGCAGTTCCGCCGCGCCGATCGCAGCGGAGCGCGCCTGGCGCTGATCCTGGGAGACGCCGAACTCGATCGGGGCGTGGCGGCGGTGAAACCTTTGCGCCGCGACGACGGTCAGATCGAGTGTCCGTTGCACGAGCTGCCGGCGCGCATCGCGGCGTTACTCTAGGACCTGTGGGAGATCGCGAGTGGAAGAGTATTTGAATGAAAAGGAACAATGGGAGCGCGTGCTCGCCTGGCTGCGCGAGCAGGGTCCGTGGATCCTGGCGGGAGTGGCGGTGGCGCTCGCGGTCTATGGCGGCTGGAACTACTGGCAGAATCGCACCCAGCAGCGCAATCTCGCGGCCGCGGCGCGCTACGAGCAGGTGATCGACGCTTTCGAACACAACGATGTCAACGGCGGCTCGCGGCTGGCGGACGAGCTGGTCAAGGCGTTTCCGGCCACGGCCTACGCCGATCAGGCCAACCTGGCAGTGGCACGTATCCAGGTGGAGAACAAACAACTCGATGCGGCTGCCGCGCGGCTGCAGCAGGTGCTCGCCTCGAGCAGCGATCCCGAGCTGGCGTTGCTGGCACGACTGCGGCTGGCGCGCGTCGAGCTGGCGCAGGGCAACGCCGATCAGGCACTGAAGACTCTCGACGCAGTCAAGCCGGGCGCCTTCGCGGCCCGCTACGCGCAAGTGCGCGGCGATGCGCTGCTCGCCAATGGCGATCGCGACGGGGCGCTCAAGGCTTACCGCGACGCGCGCAGCAGCGCCGACGCCACCATCGATGTCGGACTGCTCGATCTGAAGATCGGCGAGCTGGCGCGCTCGTGATCACACCTGAGGTTTGGCGGCGACCGGGCCTGGTCGCGCTGCTCGGTGCGCTGGCCTGCGCGGCACTGCTATGCGCCGGGTGTTCGGTGTTCAACGGTTCGATTTTCAACAGCAAGGCCAAGCTCGCCAAGAAAAAGGCCGAAGAGCCGATGGTGCTGGTGCCGTTCGCCAATCGCATCGAGCTGCAGCGCGTCTGGTCGGTCTCGCTGTCCGGCGAAGTGCCGCGGCTGCGCCTCGGGCTCGACCTGGCTGTCGACGGCGAGCGCGTATTTGCCGCCAACCACAAGGGTGAGGTCGAGGCATTCGATCTCAAGAGCGGACGGCGGCTGTGGAGTCGCAAGGTCAAGGCGCCGCTTGCAGGCGGTCCGGCCGCCGGGCTCGGCCTGGTGGTGGTCGGCAGCTCCAAAGGCGAGGTGATCGCGCTGTCGGAAGCCGACGGCAGTCCGGCCTGGCGCATCCGCATCAATGCCGAGATCCTGTCCGCGGCGGCCATCGGCGGCGACCTGGTGATAGTGCGCGGTGTGGACGGACGCATGCATGGGCTGTCGATCCGCGACGGCAGCGAACTCTGGGTGGCCGAGCAGCAGGTGCCGCGGCTGTCGTTGCGCGGCACCGGAGTGCCGCTGCTGGTGGGGGATCTGGCCATCGCCGGATTCGACAACGGGCGCGTTGCCGCCGTCACTATCGGCAACGGCACGACCGCCTGGGATACCGCGGTCGGACAATCCCGTGGCAGCACCGAGCTGCAACGGCTGATCGACGTCGATGCGCCGGTGGTGGCCGACGGCGATGATTTGTTTGCGGTGGCCTATCAGGGACGCCTGACGCGGCTGGCGCGCGAGACCGGGCAGGTGGTCTGGGCGCGCGACATGTCGAGCTATCGGGGCCTGGCGGTCGACGAGAACGCGATCTACATCTCGACCGCGGACGGTAACGTGGTGCGCGTGGACCGCAAGAACGGCACCGAGCAGTGGACGCAGAAGGCACTGGATCGGCGCCAGCTGACGGCGCCCGTGATCTACCGCGGCCGCGTGGTGGTGGCCGATGGCGGCGGCATACTGCACTGGCTCGACGCGGCTACCGGCGATTTCATCGCGCGCGCCGAGGTCGGTAAATCGGTCGGCCGCAACAGCACCATCGCCTCCAAGGGTATCGCCCTGAAGAAGCGCGTCAGCAGCACCCCAGTCGTGGCTGGAGGATTGTTGCTGGCGTTCTCCGACAACGGTGTGCTCAGCGCCTATAGTGCCCCGCTGCCAGACGCCGGCGCGACCGCACCGGCATCGGCACCGCCGCCGGAGGCACCGGCGGCTGCGGCACCGGCGGCTGCGGCACCGGCGCCCGTGGCACCGGCGGCTGCGGGCGCAGCGGAGCCGACCAAGTAGGCGGCTAACCATGCTGCCGATCGTCGCGATCGTCGGCCGACCGAACGTCGGCAAATCGACGCTCTTCAATGTGCTCACCCGCAGCCATGCGGCGATCGTCGCCGACGTGCCGGGCGTCACGCGCGACCGCCAGTACGGCTACTCGCGTGTCGGCCGGGTGCCATGCGTGTTGATCGATACCGGCGGCCTGATCGAACATCCCAAGGGCCTGGATGCGCAGATGCGCGCGCAGACCGAGAAGGCGGTGGCCGAAGCCGACTTTCTGATTTTGGTCGCCGATGCACGTGCCGGGATGACCGCACAGGATCAGTTTATTGCGCGCGAGCTGCGCCGCACCGGCAAGCCGGTAGTGCTGGCGCTGAACAAGGCCGAGGGACTCGAGGGCGATGCGGTCGCCGCGGATTTTCACACGCTGGGACTGGGCATGCCGATGGCGATCGCCGCCAGCCACGGCCAGGGGTGCCTTGCGCTGCTCGACGCGCTGCTCGCGGGAGTCACGCCCGAGAGCGCGCCGGCCGACGATACCAGCGGCATTCGCGTCGCCATCATCGGCCGTCCCAACGTCGGCAAGTCGACGCTGGTCAACCGCCTGATCGGCGAGGATCGCGTCATCGCCAGCGAACAGCCGGGCACCACGCGCGACAGTATTTTCGTGCCGTTCCGGCGCGATGGGCGCGAATTCCTGTTCATCGACACCGCCGGCGTGCGGCGCCGGGCGCGGGTAGAGGATCCGATCGAGCGCGCCAGTGTCGCGCGCACACTGCAGGCGATCGCCGGGGCGCACGTGGTGATACTGGTGCTGGATGCGCACCACAATGTCGGCGAGCAGGATGCGAGCGTGCTCGGGCAGGCACTGGATCGCGGCCGCGTGATCCTGATCGCAGTGAATAAATGGGACGGCATTGCCCAGGAGCAGCGCGAGGAAATCAAGCGCCAGCTCACGCTGAAACTCGATTTCGTGCCGTTTGCGCCGCTGCACTACATTTCGGCGCGCCACGGCACCGGAGTGGGCGCACTGGCACGCGATGCCATCCGCGGCTACGACGCCGCGATGCGTGCCATGCCGACGCCGGCACTGACGCGCACGCTCGAGCAAGCGCTGCAGGCGCATCAACCACCGCTGGTGCGTGGCCGCCGCATCAAGCTGCGCTATGCACACCAGGGCGGGCGTAATCCACCGCGGATCGTGATCCACGGCAATCAGACGGTATCGGTGCCGGAGTCCTATCGACGCTACCTGGCGAACGTGTATCGCGAAGCATTCGACCTGTTCGCGACTCCGGTGGCGATCGAGTTTCGCACCGACGCCAATCCCTACGATCGCGTCAAGGCGGGGAAGGTGAAGCCGCGGAAGGCGGCAAGAACAATGCCGGGTCGACAAAAACGCGGTTGAGTGCGACGCCGAAGTGCAGGTGCGGTCCGGTCACGCGGCCGGTGACGCCGACCTTGCCGATGACGGTACCCGAAGACACCACGTCTCCCGGCCGCACGCCGATCGCCGACAGGTGACAGTACATGGTGATCAGGCCTTCGCCGTGATCGATCAGTACGGTATTGCCATTGAAGAAGAAATTCCCGGTGTCGATCACGCGGCCGGCGGCGGCGGCGTGTACCGCCGTGCCCCAGGCGGCGGCGATGTCCATCCCGGAGTGCGGATTGCGCGGCTGGTTGTTGAAAATGCGGCGCGAGCCGAACGAGCTGGAGCGCACGCCGTCCACCGGCGCCAACAGCTGCAGCGTGGCCGGAGGCTGCTCGGCGAAGCTGGAGAGGGCCTGGTGCAGATGAGCCTGCTCGCGCTCGACGCGCTCCAGGTCCTTTTTGGACAGGTCGACCTTTGAGGGAGCGACCGTCAGCCGCTGCTCCACATAGTCCTTCGGTCCGATCTGGAACGGCAGTGTTTCGGCGGCAGTGCCGCTCGAACGCCTGACCGCGAGCGACGCCGGGCCGGGCTCGGCGCTTAAGGGGATGCCCACGACCACCAGCCAGTGGTCGGGCTGCTTCAGCACCATGACGCGCTCATCGCCGTAGCTGACCCATGGCGCGGCACCGCCATCAGCGGGGCTGGCCGCCAGCGGCAGCAGTGCGACCCCGCCCGGCACCGGGCTGGCGGCAGGCAGGTCGATCGCCAGCGCGCCGCCGCACAGGCTCAGCGACACCGCCGCTGCCCGCCAGGCTATGCAATGACTGTTCATGACTGCCGCCCCAGCACCACGGCGTGGAGGCTGCCTTGAGCCAGCGCGGCATCAAAGGTCTCGCCCACGGACAGTTGCCCGGACGCCGTCACCAGCGCGCCGTCGGCACTGCGTGTGATCACGGCGAAGCCGCGGCCGAGCGTGGCCAGCGGGCTGACGCCCTGCAGCGCGCGCGCGGCGCTGTCCAGCCGGGCGATGTGGGCCGCAAGGCCGGCCTGTAGCGCGAACTGCAGCCGGCCCTCGAGTTCGTCCAGCCGCTGGCTATAGTGCGACAGTCGCACGCCTGGATGCGCCTGCTGCAGCCGGCGCATCAGGGCGGCGAAGCGCGTGTGCTCATGCTGCAGCTGGCGGCGCATGCCGGCGGCGAAGCGCGAGCCGAGCTGCGCCAGCTTGTGCTGCCAGGCGCGGCCGTCCGGGGCTACCAGTTCGGCGGCACCCGACGGCGTGGGCGCGCGCAGATCGGCCACGAAGTCGGCAATGGTGAAGTCGATCTCGTGGCCGATGCCGGTGACCACCGGAATCGCGCAGCGATAGATGGCGCGCGCCACGCGCTCATCGTTGAAGGCCCACAGGTCCTCGAGCGAGCCGCCGCCGCGGGTCAGGATCAGCACGTCGCACTCGGCGCGCGCCGACGCCAGGTCCAGCGCGGCGACGACGCCTTCGGCTGCGGCAGCGCCCTGCACCGGCACCGGATACAGCAGCACTGCGGCGGCCGGAAAGCGGCGCGCCAGGATATGCAGCACGTCGCGAATTGCGGCGCCGGTGGGCGAGGTGATCACGCCGATGCGTCGCGGCACCACCGGCAGCTTGCGCTTGCGTTCGACGGCGAACAGGCCCTCGGCCGCGAGCCGCGCCTTGAGCTCGTCGAACGCGCGTTGCAGGGCACCTTGGCCCGCATCATCGAGATGTTCGATCAGCAGCTGATAGTCGCCGCGCGGTTCATACAGGCTCACGCGGCCGTAGGCGATCACCGCCTGGCCTTCGCGCGGTATGAAGCGGCAGAGCGTGTTACGGGCCCGGAACATCGCGCAGCGCACCTGCGCGTCGCGGTCCTTGAGGGAGAAATACCAGTGGCCGGATGACGGCCGACCCAGATTCGACACCTCACCCTGTACCCAGACCTGGCCGACGCCCGACTCGAGCAGCATGCGCACTTCACGATTCAGCTTCGACACCGAGTAGATGGCGTGCGTCGGTGCGGTTGCGCTGAGCGCAACGCCGGCGCTGGCAGCCACTGCGAGTGCGTCGTTGCCCAAAAGGTCGGTCGGTCGGTCAGTCACTTGCGATGCTTCTGGAGGGCCTTGCAGCATCTTACGCTCGCTTGCCGCTGCGGGCGCGGCGAGGTTTACCCCGGCGGCGGCAGGGGCGTACAATGGCTCGCTTCTTCTCGAAGCCGCGAGGCTCCATGCGAATACTCGAAGAAGCCCTCACCTTCGACGATGTCCTGCTCGTTCCGGCGCGCTCCGACGTACTGCCGCGCGAGGTGGACCTTTCGACCCAACTCACGCGCAACATCCGGGTCGGCCTGCCGGTGCTGTCGGCAGCCATGGATACCGTGACTGAAGCGCGGCTGGCGATCACGATGGCGCAGGAAGGCGGCATCGGTATCGTCCACAAGAACATGCCGATCGAGGCCCAGGCGCGCGAGGTGGCGCGGGTCAAGAAATTCGAGAGCGGTGTCATCACCGATCCGATCACGGTGCCTCCGGAAACCACGATCCGCCAGGTGATCGAACTCACGCGCGCGCGCGGCATCTCAGGCGTGCCGGTGGTCAGCGGCAGCAAGGTGGTCGGCATCGTGACCCACCGCGATCTGCGCTTCGAGCGCAAACTCGATGCGCCGGTCAGTGCCGTGATGACGCCGAAATCGCGGCTGATCACGGTGCGCGAAAACGCGCCGAAGGAAGAGGTGCAGCGATTGCTGCACAAGCACCGCATCGAGAAGGTGCTGGTGGTCAACGGCGATGACGAGCTCAAGGGCATGATCACCGTCAAGGATTTCCAGAAGGCCACCGAGTTTCCCCGCGCCAGCAAGGACGAGAGCGGCCGGCTGCGGGTCGGTGCCGCCATCGGCACCACGCCCGACACCCTGGATCGCGTTGTGGCGCTGCGTGAGGCCGGGGTCGACGTCGTGGTGCTCGACACCTCGCACGGTCATTCGCGCGGCGTGCTGGAGATGCTGGCACGCCTGAAGTCGCGCTGGAGCGACCTGGAGCTCATCGCCGGCAACGTCGTGACGCGCGAGGCGGCGCTGGATCTGGTCAGCGCAGGGGCCGACGGTGTCAAGGTCGGTATCGGCCCGGGATCGATCTGCACCACGCGGGTCGTGGCCGGGGTCGGTGTACCGCAGATCACCGCGGTGGCCAACATCGCCGCCGCGCTCGAAGGCCGCGGCGTGCCGATTATCGCCGACGGCGGTATCCGCTACTCGGGCGATCTGGCGAAGGCGATCGCCGCCGGCGCGCACGCGGTGATGATCGGCGGCATGTTCGCCGGCACCGAGGAGTCGCCGGGCGAGGTCGAGCTGTACCAGGGCGCGTCCTACAAGGCCTACCGCGGCATGGGCTCGCTCGGAGCGATGTCGGAGCGGCATGGCTCGGCCGACCGCTATTTCCAGGATACTTCCACCGAGCTGGAGAAGCTGGTGCCGGAGGGCATCGAGGGCCGGGTGCTGTACAAGGGCAGCCTGGTCGCGATCCTGTACCAGCTCGCCGGCGGGCTGCGCGCCGCCATGGGCTATACCGGCAGCAACAACATCGATGAGATGCGAACCCGGCCCACCTTCGTGCGCATCACCACTGCCGGCATCCGCGAGAGTCATGTGCATGACGTGACGATCACCAAGGAGGCGCCCAATTACCGCACGTCCTGATGTGGTGTCCGTAAGCGCGCTCGACGCCGTGGTGCCACCGGCGGACATCCATGCCCACCGCATCCTGATCCTCGACTTCGGTGCGCAGTACACGCAATTGATTGCGCGCCGCGTGCGTGAGCTGGGCGTGTACTGCGAGATTCATCCGTGGGACTTGAGCGACGCCCAGGTGCGCGCGTTCGGTGCGCGCGGTGTCATCCTGTCCGGCGGTCCGGAATCGGTGACCGACTGCGAGCCGCCGCGGGCACCGCAGGCGGTGTTCGAGCTCGGCGCGCCGGTGCTGGGGATCTGCTATGGAATGCAAACCATGGCGCAACAGCTCGGCGGCCGCGTTGCCGGCGGCCACACGCGGGAGTTCGGCTATGCCGAGGTGCAGATTGGCAGCTCCTGCAGGCTGCTCGAAGGCATCCTCGATCGCGAGCACGACGGCCGCGCGGTGCTCGACGTGTGGATGAGTCATGGCGATCGTGTGGATGCGCTGCCACCGGGCTTTACCGCGGTTGCCAGGACGCGTGATGCGCCGTACGCCGCCATGGCGGACGAGCAACGACGACTCTACGGCGTGCAGTTCCACCCGGAGGTCACGCACACGCGCCAGGGCGCGGCGATTCTGGAGCGTTTCGTGCGCGAGATCTGCGGCTGCGAGGCGCGCTGGACCGCCAGCAACATCATCGAGGATCTCGTGGCGCGCGTACGCGCGCAGGTTGGCACCGGACGGGTGCTGCTGGGGCTGTCGGGTGGTGTCGATTCCTCGGTGGTCGCGGCGCTGCTGCAGCGGGCGATCGGCGCGCAGCTGACCTGCGTATTCGTGGACCACGGCCTGTTGCGGCTCGGTGAGGGCGACCAGGTGATGCGCACCTTCGTCGATGCACTGGGCGTGCAGGTGATTCGGGTGAATGCCGAGCAGCGTTTTCTCGCTGCGCTGGAAGGCCAGAGCGATCCGGAGGCGAAGCGCAAGATCATCGGCGGACTGTTCATCGAGGTATTCGAGCAGCAGGCGCGCAAGCTGCGCGATACGCGGTTCCTGGCGCAGGGAACGATCTATCCGGACGTGATCGAATCGGCCGGGACGCGCACCGGCAAGGCGCACGTCATCAAATCGCATCACAACGTCGGCGGGCTGCCGACGAAGATGAATCTGCAGCTGGTCGAGCCGCTGCGCGAACTGTTCAAGGACGAGGTGCGCCGCATCGGCATCGAGCTCGGGCTGCCGCGCGAGATGGTGAATCGGCATCCATTTCCAGGGCCGGGCCTGGCGGTGCGAATCCTGGGCGAGGTCAAACGCGAATATGCCGAACTACTGCGCCGCGCCGATCACATCTTCATCGAGGAACTGCGCCGTCATGAGCTGTACGAGCGCACCAGCCAGGCGTTCGCCGTGTTCCTGCCGGTGCGCTCGGTCGGCGTCATGGGCGATGCGCGGCGCTACGATTACGTGATTGCGCTGCGCGCGGTAGAGACGATCGACTTCATGACCGCGCACTGGGCCCATCTGCCGTACGAATTTCTCGACCTGGTGTCGCGGCGCATCGTCAATGAGGTTCCGGGCATCTCGCGCGTGGTGTACGACATTTCCGGCAAGCCGCCGGCGACGATCGAGTGGGAGTGAGTCGGGCTTAGTTCGGTCGCGCGCGATGAGCTCTTACCGGAATCGACATGAACATCATCGTCAGGCAAAACAGCGGACTAGGGAATCAGCTATTTCAATACGCAGCGGGCAGATAGCTGGCGAAGCGATACGACGCGACGTTGCAGGTTTCCGAGGAGCTGGATCATAAGCTGGTATCCTTCGGGCATCGCAGGCCGGTGCTATTGCGCAAGTTTGCCGTCCGCGCTGAAGTCAGGGCGGCCAGTTATTTTGACCGCCTGGCGCTGTCCACGCGCCGGCGGTTTCAGCTACTCACCAAACTCGCACAGGCCGCCTGCAACATTCAGGTGATTCTGCAGAATCCAGAACAATTTCTGTTCCATCAGGAGTTGCTGATTGCGGCCGGAGTACGCACTGCATATCTGGCCGGATTTTGGCAGGACTCAGAGATCGTGCGAATCGCTGCAGCCGAGCATCCGATATCGCTGCACTTCCGCCGCGGCGATTATGCTTCGTTCTTCGGCAGACATATGCTTCTGTCGCATGGCTATTATGAGCGGGCGATGAGCCACTTCGTGAACCAGAACCCGCGCAGCACCTTCTTTGTGTTCTCGGACGATCTGAAATGTGCCCGGGAGTGGTCGCGCGCAGACCCCAGAATCGTCATCGTCGATCACAACGATGCGACGCGTGGGCACGAAGACATGCGCCTCATGTCGCTGTGCCGGCACCACATCATTGCCAACAGTACGTTCTCCTGGTGGGGCGCCTGGCTCAACACGCGCAGCGACAAGCAAATCGTTGCGCCGGCAATATGGCTCGGCTTCGACACGCGCACGATCGCCATGGCGTCGCCGAGCTGGATCCTCCTGGACAATTAGGACCGGTGGGCCGCTAATCGCCGCAGCCGCCGACACCACAGCCGTCGCGGAGCAGACCAAGGATATTCTTGCGCGGATCGACGCACTGCTGGCGGAAGCGGGAACCGACAAGACAAGGCCGCTGACGGCCACCATCTGGGTGGTGGACATGGCGAGCTTTGCGGAAATGAATCGCGTGTGGGAGGCCTGGGTGGCCACAGGCGCGGCACCGACGCGTGCGACCGTGGCCAGCCCGCAGCTGGCCTCACCGGACTACAAGATCGAGATCGCGGTTACCGCCCCGGGATCCTGAGGGAGGGTCGCTCGATATTGTACTAGTACAATCATAAAATAATCATCGCATCGCTCCCGGATCGATCATCCTGGAGCGCGGTTCGAAGGCGTTCTTTTCCGAGCGTAAGCGCCACGATGTCCGAGTGCCGCAACGATTCGCGCATAGATCGGTTCCGATCCGGAATCGAGCCTGGGCTGCCAGGCGCATGCGGTCATCGACGCGCCTCCATTTGTACTATGGGACAAGATAAACTTTGACCTCGTACATTGCCAAGATTATTGTCCCCGAACACTTGGACGATGTCATTTGGTCAGGCGTCAATGAGTCACGCAACTACACCGCCTTGGGAATTTTGGATCTGCGACGGGACCTCGCCGAGGCCCTTGTCGATCGCCATGGCACTCATGGCGCTCGCACCTGTCACAGCCGTTCATGCGCAGCATGCCTCTGACGATCCACTCGCCTCGGCGAACGACGCCTTCGGGCTGACGCTAGGCCTGGAGAGCATCGGCCTGTATGGACCCGGCGGGGTTCGTGGCTTCAATCCGCAATCAGCCGGCAACGTGCGCATCGGTGGTCTGTATTTTGACCAGCAGGGAGCGCTGTCGAATCGCGTGGTGGAAGGTTCAACGATCCGTATCGGCGTGAGTGAGATCGGCTATGCCTTTCCAGCTCCAACCGGCATCGTTGACTATGATCTGCGACATCCCGGCAACGGAACGCCGAGCGCCACCGTGGTGGCGAGCGCGGGTCCCTTTCAGGCGCATGGTTTAAGTGTCGACGGCAATCTGCCACTCGTCTCCAGCGCACTGCAACTACCGATGGGCGCGAGCCTGCAGACCAGCACCCAGACGGCGGCCGGTGGGGCAAATCCGGGTTACACATCGACAGTCGCGAACGTTGGCGCAACCCCTCAGTGGAAGCCCAACGACTGGCTTACGGTGCGCGGGATTTTCGACTGGACACAAACCACCCAGATCAAAACGCTGCCGTTTGTCTTCACCGCGGGCGACTATCTACCTCCAGGAACCCCCCGTGGCTACTACGGGCAGAATTGGGCCGAAGGCAGAGCGCTTGCAGAGAACTTTGGCGGGATCGTCACGGCTCGACTGAGCACCCATTGGGCTCTGGCGGCCGGAATGTTTCGTTCCATCGCGGATCTGCCGGTCAGTTATGAGGACCTCTACCTCAACACCTTGCCAAACGGCTCTGCGCAGCAGTTCATGGTCGGCAATCCCGAGCAGAGGACCGCGTCGACTTCCGGCGAAGCGCGGCTCACGGGCCGCTTTGGAACCGGTTCCTGGCGCCACGACATTGTGTTTCTGGCTCGCGGCCGCGACACGCTGGCCCTTTACGGCGGCTCGGATGTCGTAGACGTCGGCGCGGCGCTCATCGACCAAGGCGTCCAGGTGCCGCAGCCCGCGTTCACCTACACCGCACGCACCCGGGACCGCACCGAACTCTGGAGTGCCGGAATCGCCTACCGCGCCCAGTGGCAGGGACATGGAGATTTTGCGTTCGGAATCCAGCGGGAAAGCTACGACAAGGATGTCATCTTTCCGGGGCTGCCCGCGGCCCGACGCACCGATCGCCCGTTGCGCGCCTATGGAAACGCTGCAGTAGCCCTCGGCGAACGCGTTACGACCTACGCAGGCTATACCCAGGGGCTCGAGGATTCCGGTTCCGTTCCCAATGTGGCCGCCAATCGCGGGACCATTCTGCCCGACGCGCGAACCTGGCAGATGGATGCGGGGCTTCGATATCTAATGACCTCAAAGCTCAAGCTGATCGCGGGGGTGTTTGAAATTGAAAAGCCGTATTTCAATTTCGACACCAACAACGTGGACCGCCAGCTTGGCGTCCAACGTGCGCATGGCGTCGAGCTATCCCTGTCCGGAGAGGTTGTTAGGAATCTCAATGTCGCTGTGGGGGCGCTACTGGGTGAGGTCGAGATCATTGGATCCAACCTGCGCGCCGAAGGCGTTGGAACGGCCGCGTTCGGTCAGCCCCATGTCCAGGGGACACTCAATGCCGACTACAAGCTTCCGTTGTGGCCGGCGCTCTCGGTCGACGTCACCGTGATGCACTTTGGCACTTCCCCGGCCAGCGTTGATGATGTCGCGCAAAATCCTGCGCAGACGGTGTTTTTGCTAGGTGGCCGCTACCGCTTCAAAATGTGGGGCGCGACGTCAACGCTGCGCGTCCAGGTGCAGAATGCAACGAATTTCTATTTTTGGAATATGGGTTACAGCCCCGGATTCTCTCAATTTCAGCCGCGATCCTATTTCGCTTATCTGACTACGGATCTCTAGTGTTGGAGCACACGAGTCATTGCTGACAACCTCTCGCCGACCCGTAGCTGCCCATGCACCCGGATTCGACACTGTAACGGCCTTCCAGAGAGCTACACCCAATGCGCACATCAATCTTTCAGGTCGATGCTTTCGCCAGCCGGCGGTTTGCCGGAAATCCGGCGGCGGTGATGCCGCTGGAGCGCTTCCTGGCTGATTCGACGTTGCAGTGCATCGCCGCCGAGAACAATCTGGCTGAAACCGCCTTTCTGGTTCCTGAACACGGCGACTATCGCCTGCGGTGGTTTACACCCAGGGTCGAGGTGCCGCTGTGCGGCCACGCCACACTCGCCAGTGCCGCGGTGGTCATGGAACGGCTCGAACCCGGGCGCAACGCAGTGCTGTTTCACTCGGCGAGCGGGCCGCTGAAAGTCAGGCGCATCATTGGTGCTTACGTCATGGATTTCCCGGCTCGTGGTTCGGAATCGGTGGCGCCGCCACGCGGTCTGGCGGATGCGCTCGGCGTGCAGCCGATCGAAGTGCTGATGAACGCGTTCAACTATCTGGTGCTGGTGGAAAGCGCGCAGGTGTTGCGCGGGCTTGTGCCCGACATGGCCGGGATTGCCCGCATCGACCGCGGTGGCATCATCGTGACCGCGCCGGGCGACGGCGGTTATGACTTCGTCAGTCGCTATTTCGCCCCCGCCAAGGGCATCCCGGAGGATCCGGTGACCGGCTCGGCCCACTGCATGCTGGCGCCGTACTGGGCAGGCAAGCTCGGCAAAACCGCGCTGCGCGCCTTTCAGGCCTCAACGCGCGGCGGCGAGGTCATTTGCCGCCTGGCCGGTGATCGCGTCGAGCTCGAGGGCAGCTGCGTGTTCTATCTTGAAGGGCAGGTGGAGATCTGAGGGCGCGCACTGGAGGTAATCATCAGTCCGGCCCGGCAATCAGGCGTTCCAGGCTGGCGAGAAAGCGCGGCCAGCCGAAGCTTGCGCCCTGGTAGTTGCGTTCATCGTCGGGTTGAAAGCCGGACTGCTCCAGGCGCAGCAGCACCCCGCCGCTGGCCGTGGGCGTCAATGTCCAGGTGACGACGCTCTTCAGTCCTGTCGCCGCCTCGGCGCCCGAGGAATTCCAGCTGTACGACAGCCGTTTATTCGATTCCACCGCCAGCACCTCGCAGTCGATCACTCCATTCCATTGCGGCATCGGCGTAGCCCGGAATTGGAATTTATGACCTACGAGCGGCAGGAAGTCATTGTTCATCAGCCACTGCGCCATCAGCGGGCCGGAGGTGAGCGCGCGCCAGATCTTTTCCGGGGCATGCGGCAGTTCCCGTTCGATGACCAGGGAACGGGTGGCGGGTGCGCCGCTGCTCATGGCTCGATCCGGTTCAGCAGTGCCTCCAGCCCGTCCAGGCGCTCGCGCCAGAAGGCCTCGTACAGGCTCATCCAGTCGATCAGCGGCGCCAGGCACTGCGGCCGGGGACTGTAGTGGGTCTCGCGGCCCGCGCGCCGGTCGTGCACCAGGCCGGCAAGCTTCAGCAGGCCCAGGTGCTTGGATACCGCCGGCTGCGAGACGCCCGCGAGGGCGGTGAGCTCGCGTACGTTGTGTTCGCCGTCGCGGCACAGGTGCTCGAAAATTGCCCGGCGCGTCGGGTCGGCAAGCGATCTGAAAATGTGGTCCTGCGCGGCATGCATTGCAAAACCATAACCGAATGGTTATTGATTAGTCAAGCCGCTGCGGGAGGATAGAACAGGGCATGGGGGCATAGCAGTGCGCCTTTTGCAGAATGTTCAGCGCCCAGACGCTCCTTGCCGGCGGCATTATCGGCAGCGTTTGCGCAATCTTTAGATCCCCTGCGGCCGCGGCCCGTGGGCGGCTCAGGAGCCGCCAGACTTGCGTGGTTCCGCGATACAGCTAACAGCCGCCGACCGACCTGCGGGGTATACATTGTCGCCAGTAATCAGGGGATGCATGCCATGTTGGTCGCGGGCGAAAAGCCGCCGCTGTTGATCGTTGATCCGGGCGGGGCAGCGGACGGACGTGCGGCGAAGAAATCGCTGGCCCGACTGGCGTATCCGTTGCTCCAACTGAAGGAAGCCGGGGCGGCTGCCGGCTCCATCGCCACCGGTTACCCGGCCGTAGTCCTGATCATCGCCGACGGGGCGAACCAGGATGGCGCCGCGCTGTGCTCGCAATTAATCGAAGCGGCGACCAGCAATCCGCCGGCCATGGTGCTGCTCAGCGGCAAACCACTGGCTGTCGTGCCGGCGCAGCTCGCGGCGCAATTCATCGCGCCGTTCGACTGGGAACTCGTAGTCGATCGCCTCGAGCAGCTGTTGATGCTGGCCACGCTGCGGCGCGACCACACCGCGCTCAGTACGCTGCTGCAACTGAGTCGCGTCGAAGTGGTGACCATCGAGACCGAAAGCCAGAGTTGCCGCGTGAATGACACCCTGGCGGGGCTGCTGGGGCTGCCGGGCGCGGGCAGCCGCCGGGACCGATCGCAGCCGATTCACTGGCGGAAGTTATTCGATCACTGTGACGAACCCGACCGCCAGCGGTTGCTCGACACCGTCAGCGGATCATTCGAGTCGGGCATGGGCTTTGAAGCCGAGTACGACATCCGCATCGATCGCAGCCACAAGCGGCGCGTGCGGCTGACCGGTCATCCGACGCTGGGCAGTCCGGGGATGCTGCCGCGACGGCTCGATCTGGTGATTCAGGACGTCACACCGGTGGAATCCAGATCCACCGCCGACGCTGCCAACCGCATGCTGGACACGACGCTCGGCCTGCGGCACGGCGATCGGGTGCTGCAATCACTGATGCGCATCGGCCAGGACTACAAGAAGGGCACGATCCTGCTGCTGCGGCTGCAGGGGCTGGCGGACTTCTACAGCCATCACGGCTACGAAACCGGCGGCGTCCTGCTGCGCGCATTTGCCGAAGGCATCGAGGCCAGCCTGCGCAATGTGCCGGGCGTGATCCGCATCAACCCGAACAGGGAACAGGTGCTGGCCCGGCTGGCCGGCGGCGAGTTCGTGGTGCTGATACCCGATATGACCGACGACCAGAGCATGGTCGCACCGTTGACCCGACTGCTGGAGGCCACTCGCAGCGCCGTGGCTACCGATGAGCGGCTCAAGCT
Source organism: Gammaproteobacteria bacterium (assembly GCA_003132025.1). Classification (GTDB taxonomy): domain Bacteria; phylum Pseudomonadota; class Gammaproteobacteria; order Steroidobacterales; family Steroidobacteraceae; genus FEN-1191. Next base: position 324,633 of record PKWJ01000018.1, on the reverse strand, counting down.
GATCAACACCCGCATCGGAATGGCGACCTGGCCCAGGGACGGATCAAGTCCGGATGTGATCCTCAAGGCAGCGAGCCTGGCCTGCGATTACTTTTCGATGAGCGAGGACGGCGGCCCGGGCACCATCATGGCGGCGGTGGTGCGCGCCCGGGAACAGGCGCGGCTCGAGTACGAACTGCACCATGCCATCGAGCGGCGGCAGCTGCAGCTGCACTATCAGCCCAAGCTGTCGATACCCGATGGCCGCATCGTCGGCTTCGAAGCGCTGCTGCGCTGGCAGCACGAGAAGGGCGTGTTTGTGCCGCCGGCGATCTTCATCCCGATCGCCGAGCGCACCGGCCTGATCGCGCAGCTCGGGGACTGGGTGATCGAACAGGCCGCCGAACAGATCGCGCAGTGGCGCACCGAAGGCCTTGGCCTGGTGCAGGTGGCGGTCAACGTGTCGCCGCAGCAGATGGTCACCGGGGATGTGGTGTCCAGTATTCGCGGCGCCTGCATCCGCCAGGTCATCGAGCCGTTGTTTCTGCAGGTTGAGCTGACCGAGAGCTGCCTGATCGATGACGCCGAATCGGCGATGAAACTGCTGGCTGAGATCCGCCGCCTGGGCTGCCAGATCGCGTTGGATGACTTCGGCACCGGCTACTCGTCGCTGTCCTATCTGCGGCGACTGCCGCTGGACATCCTCAAGATCGATCGCAGTTTCATATCGGGCATCGGCGAGGAGCAGGGCGATAGCAACCTGGCGTTCAACATCCTCGGCATCGGCCGCTCGCTCGGGCTGAAAGTCATTGCCGAGGGTGTCGCCTCCGCCGCGCAGTGGGATGCCCTGTGCCGCTGGCGATGCACCGAAGCCCAGGGATATTTGATCAGCCAACCGGTGCCGGCCTCCGCGGTCGCGGCGATGTGGCAGCACGGACGTTGGGATCCAGCCGCGCACAAGCTGCGTCTGCCGTCGACTCCGGCGGCACAGACCGCGGCCTGAAGCGCGCCATGCGCTGACGACAAAACGCTGTCAAAAGTAAGCCGCCCGCGTACATACTCGGGCATCCGATTCCCGGTTTGAACCATCACCCGCCGGCGGGGCGAGTTGATGTACCTGTGGGAATGCCGGCAACAGGAGGCGATCACATGCGTTATAGAAAATTCGGACGTACCGGGCTGTTCGTTTCGGAGCTGTGCCTCGGTACCATGACATTCGGCGGTGAAGACGGCCTGTGGGCCCAGATAGGTAACCTGAAGCAGGGCGAGGCCGAGCGTCTGATCGGCCGTGCGCTCGATGCCGGCATCAACTTCATCGACACTGCCGATGTCTATGCCGACGGCCGTTCGGAACTCATCACCGGCCAGGCGCTGAAGAACCTGCGCGTCGCGCGCGAAAACGTCGTGATCGCGACCAAGGTACTGGGCGAGACCGGAACCAAGGCGGTCAACTCGCGCGGCACGTCGCGCTTCCACATCATGGAGGCTGTGAAAGCCAGTCTGCAGCGCCTGCAGCTCGATCACATCGACCTCTACCAGATCCACGGATTTGACCCGGCGACGCCGATCGACGAGGCGCTGTACGCACTCGACAGCCTGGTGCAGCACGGCCAAGTGCGCTATATCGGCGTTTCGAACTGGGCGGCGTGGCAGGTCATGAAGGCGCTCGGCATCTCCGAGCGGCTCGGCCTGGCGCGCTTTGAATCCCTGCAGGCCTACTACACGATCGCCGGCCGCGATCTCGAGCGCGAGCTGGTACCGATGCTGCTAAGCGAAGGAGTCGGGCTCATGGTGTGGAGCCCGTTGGCCGGCGGCCTGCTGAGCGGTAAATTCGGTCGTGACGTCAAGACCGCAGCGGGCAGTCGTCGGGTGACATTTGATTTCCCGCCAGTGAACCTCGAGCGCGCCTACGATTGCATCGACGTGATGCGCCAGGCTGCACAGGCGCGCGGCGTCTCGGTGGCGCAGATCGCGCTCGCGTGGCTGCTGCATCAGCCCGTGGTGACCAGCGTCATCATCGGTGCCAAGCGGGTCGAGCAACTGGACGACAACATCGCCGCGACGACTATCACCCTGAACTCGGAAGAGCTGGGCATGCTCGATAAGGCGAGCGCGCTGCCGGCCGAATATCCGGGCTGGATGCTCGATCGGCAGGGGGATTATCGGCGAGCGCAGCTGGCGCAGGCCGACGGCGCAAGCCATGCCGCCGCCAGGTGACTGCGACTACATGTTGCTCGCGCTCGGGCTGGCGCGCGCGGCCGCGGCCAATGGGGAAGTGCCGGTGGGGGCGGTGCTGGTGCGTGGCGCGGCGGTCATCGCCAGCGGCGCGAACCGGCCGATCGCGGCCTGCGATCCGACGGCACACGCGGAGATCGAGGCACTCCGTGCCGGAGCCCGCGCCACCGGCAGCTACCGCCTCAACGACACTACGCTGTTTGTCACCCTCGAGCCGTGCGTGATGTGCGCCTCGGCACTGGTGCAGGCGCGCGTGCGGCGCCTGGTATTCGGCGCCTTCGACCCTCAGGCGGGCGGGGCGGGCAGCCTGATCGACGTGTTCAAACTTGCAGGCCCTAAATCGCGCCTCGACGTGTTCGGTGGCGTGCTGGCCGATGAGTGCGGCACGCTGCTGCGGGATTTTTTCGAACAGCGGCGGGTTAGTTGAACCGGCGTGCGTCCGTTGCCGATGACGCCAGCGTCACCGGCAGCGCGCCAGGCTCGTGCACGCGCGCCACGGTGCCGGCGCCGGACCATTCGAGCACCGCCAGGTACTGTCGTACCTGTTCTACGAATCGGGCCGGCTCCCAGCCGCGTGCATAGCCGCGCTTGACGCGCGAATACCATTGCTCCTGCGCCAGCAGCGGAAGCTGCGCGCGTACGTCGTTCCACGAGTCCGGATCCTTGCCGCGCATCTGCGTCAGCACGCGCGCGTCCTCCAGATGACCGTAGCCGACGTTATAAGCGGCGAGCGCCAGCCAGGTACGATCGGGCTCGCCGATGCGCCTGGGGATGGTGTCGATGACCTGTGCCAGGTACTTGGCACCGCCAAGGATGTTCTGCCACTGATCGGAGCGATCCTTGACGCCGACGGTGCTGGCGGTGTCGCTGGTCAGCATCATGATGCCCTGCGCGCCATCGGCGGACGTCGCCTGCGTCTGCCATTTCGATTCCTGATAACCGACCGCGGCCAGCAGCCGCCAGTCGAGCCCGGTGCTCTGTGCGGCTTCCTCGAACATGGCCTGCAGCTGCGGCAGACGGCTGCTGATGTCGGCTTGAAAGCGAATCGCATCCGCGTAGTCAAATCCGCGCGCCTCCAGGCCTGCGTCGCGCGCGATGCGCGCGAACTCGCCGGACGCCCTGGCGCTGATGAAAAATCCGTTCGCCGCCTGCGCCAGGTCGAGCGCGTCGGCCGGCACCACCCACTTCAACGGCCGCGCATCCGGCAGCGCGAAGGCGACGCTGGCATCGGGATACAGATGGTGCGCGAATTCGAATTCGTTGGCGTCGACGATGGCGTAGTCGGCATCGCCGTCGGTCACCACCTGGAGTGGATCGCGCTGATCTGCCTTGAGCGCGACCCAGGACAGGTCCGGCATGCCGTCGCGCTTGATCGAGCGCAGCAGATCGAGCTGCGGACTGTCCTCGCGCACCACGAGCCTGGCCAGGTGCAAAGCGCTCAGGTCGTGCCCATGCAATCTGCCGCGCCCCTGCACCACCAGCTGCGCGATCTGGTCGTAGCTATCAGTCGCCATGCCAGCCTGCAGCCATTGCCCATCGGGGCTGATCTGCGCCGCCGCGAGGTCGGCCCGGCCGCCAGCCAGCGCCGCGCGCATGGCCGCCGCATCCGGCAGCGGCTGCATCACCAGCCTCACCTGCAGCTGGCGCGCGAATGCGCTCGCCAGCCGGTATTCAAATCCCTGCGGTCCCTGGGCACCCAGGTAATAGCTGGTGGCATCGTTGAGCGTGACTACACGCAGCTCGCCGCGGGCACGAATGCGCTGCAGCGCGCTCTGCGGCTGGGCGCAGGCCGCCAGCAGCAGCGCGGTAGCCGCCGCGGCCAGCAGCCGCGGTGCACGGCAACGGCGGCGTAGCCGGCGGTGGCCCGAAAGCTTTGGTCTCATTGCGTTCATCACTACGCTAGAATACCAGCCTATCCCCGGAGAGGTACCGAAGCGGTCATAACGGCGCCGACTCGAAATCGGATGGTCGGGTTAAACCGGCACGTGGGTTCGAATCCCACCCTCTCCGCCAAGTAATTTTTCTTATGTCAGCTGTCGCTGACAAAGATGCGGGGCATAATGCCGGCATCCATTCGTGCGGGAGTGCTTACTCCGGCCGGTATTTGCTGCCGTACCGGATCTCGTCGGCACTCAGTTCGGGAACGCTCAATCGATGTGGATCGTAAGACTTGCGCTGCGACGGCCTTACACGTTCATCGTGCTGGCCGTGCTGATCGTCTTGCTCGGCTTGTTCACCATCCTGCGTACGCCGACCGACATCTTTCCGGCGATCAACATTCCAGTCGTCAGCACCATCTGGGGCTACACCGGCCTGCCGCCCGAGGACATGGCGAACCGCATCCTTGAAAACGCCGAGCGCTACGCGCAGACCACCGTCAACGACATCGAACACACTGAATCGCAGTCGCTGCCCGGCATCGGCGTGGCGAAGTACTTCTTCCAGCCGAACGTCAACGAGGACCTGTCGTACGCGCAGATTACCGGGGTATCGCAGGCATTGCTGCGACAGGCGCCGCCGGGTACCACGCCGCCGTTCATCCTGGCCTACAACGCGTCGACGGTACCGATACTGCAGCTGGCACTGGAGAGCACCACGTTGTCGGAGGCGACGCTGTTCGACCTCGGCAATTCAGTCATCCGCCCGGGATTGGCGACGGTTCAGGGGGCGGCGCTGCCCTATCCCTATGGCGGCAAGCAGCGCCAGGTGCAGGTCGACATCGACCCGGAGGCGCTGCGTTCCAAGGGCCTGTCGGCGGCGGACGTCAGCAACGCGATCGGGCTGCAGAACCTGATCATTCCGGCGGGCACCGAGAAGATCGATGACATCGAATACAACATCAGGCTCAACTCCACCCCGCTCAGGCCCGAGGAACTGAACGATGCCCCGATACGCACCGTCAACGGCACCGTGGTGTTCATCCGCGACGTCGCCAATGTGCACGACGGCTCAAGTCCCCAGACTAACCTGGTGCGAGTGGCGGGCCACCACGCGGTGCTGATGTCGGTGCTCAAGACCGGCAGTGCCTCGACGCTGCGGATCATCGAGGACATCAAGCGGCTGATGCCCGATATCCAAAAGCAGCTGCCTGAAGGGTTCCACGTCGGCCTGACCGGCGATCAGTCGCTATTCGTGCGCGCCGCAATCAACGGCGTGGTGCGCGAGGGCATCATCGCCGCCGCTCTCACCGGGCTGATGATACTGCTATTCCTGAGCTCCTGGCGCAGCACGCTGATCATCACCATCTCGATTCCGCTGTCGGTGCTGGCCTCGATCATCTGCCTGTCGGCGATTGGCGAGACCATCAACATCATGACCCTGGGCGGGCTGGCGCTGGCGGTGGGAATCCTGGTGGACGACGCCACGGTGGCGATCGAGAACATCAACTGGCACCTGGAGCAGGGCAAGGAAGTCGAACCGGCGATTCTCGATGGTGCGCACCAGATCGCGGTGCCGGCGCTGGTATCCACGCTGTGCATCTGCGTGGTATTCGTACCGATGTTCCTGCTGTCCGGTGTATCGCGCTTCCTGTTCGTGCCGCTGGCCGAGGCGGTGGTGTTCGCAATGCTCGCATCGTACGTGCTGTCGCGAACGCTGGTGCCGACGCTGGCCATGTACTGGCTCCAGAAGCACGTGCCGGAGCACATCGCCGCGGCCCCCAGCAATTTCTTCCAGCGATTCCAGCGCGGCTTCGAGCACCGCTTCGCCGCCTTTCGCGAGGGCTATCACGAGCTGTTGGGCACCGCCCTGCACCACAGTCTCGCCTTCACGCTGGCGTTCATGGTGATCGGGGCTACGGCATTTCTGCTGCTGCCGTGGCTCGGTAGCGACTTTTTCCCGACCGTGGACGCCGGCCAGGTGCGGCTGCACCTGCGCGCGCGCAGTGGCACGCGGCTGGAGGAGACCGCCAGACTGTGCGATGCAGTCGAGGCCAGGATCAACCAGATCATTCCGCCCCAGGATCTGGACACCCTGATAGACAATATCGGCATACCGTACAGCGGTATCAACCTGTCTTACAGCACCTCGGCGCCGGTAGGCCCGGGCGACGCCGACATCATGATTGCGCTGCGCGCGGATCGCCATCGGCCCACCGCCGAGTACGTACGCATGCTGCGCGCGCGGTTGCGCGATGAATTTCCCGGCACCACGTTTGCCTTTCTGCCGTCCGACATCGTCAATCAGATCCTGAATTTCGGCCTGCCCGCGCCACTCGACGTGCAGGTGGTGGGTTTTAACATCGATGCCAACCGCAGCTTCGCCAATAAGCTGCTGGCAAAGCTCAAAACCATTCCCGGCGCGGCCGACCTGCGCATCCAGCAGGCATTCGACTATCCACAGTTCAATGTTGACGTCAACCGTACCGATGCCTCACAGGTCGGACTGACGCAGCAGGAGGTCGCCAACGACGTTCTGATTTCGCTCTCCGGCAGCCAGCAGACCGCGCCGACGTTCTGGGTCGACACTAAAAGCGGCGTGCAGTACAACGTCACCACGCAGGCACCGCAGTACCGGTTGACCTCGCTGCAGGACCTGACGGCGACTCCGATCACCAGCGGCAATGGCGGCCCGCAGCAGTTACTGGCCAGTCTCGCCACCGTCAGCCGTGGCGTCGGCCCGGCCGTGGTCAGCCACTACAACGGGCGGCCGGTGATCGACATCTACGGCTCGGTAGATGGCACCGACCTGGGCACGGTGGCCACTGCGGTGCGCGGCATCGTCGACGCTTCCCGGCACGAGCTGCCGCGCGGCAGCGACCTGACGATCCGCGGCCAGATGGAAACCATGCGCACCTCATTCAACGGCCTGGCCTTCGGTATGATCGGTGCGGTGGTGCTGATCTACCTGCTGATCGTGGTGAACTTCCAGAGCTGGCTCGATCCGCTGATCATTATCAGCGCGCTGCCAGCGGCGCTGGCCGGCATGGTATGGATGCTGTTCGTTACCGGCACCACCATCAGCGTGCCGGCACTGATCGGGGCCATCATGTGCCTGGGCGTGGCCACCGCCAACAGTATCCTGATCGTAAGCTTCGCCCGCGAACGCATGGATGGCGGAGCGAGCGCCATGGCGGCCGCCCTGGAGGCCGGCTTCGTGCGCTTCCGGCCGGTGCTGATGACCGCGCTGGCCATGATGATCGGCATGCTGCCGATGTCGCTCGGCCTGGGCGAGGGCGGCGAGCAAAACGCGCCGCTGGGGCGGGCGGTCATCGGCGGACTGCTGTTTGCCACGTTTGCAACGCTGCTGTTCGTGCCGGTGGTATTTGCCGTGATACACAGCCGATTTACCCAGCCTGGCGGCCGTGCCGGCGCCGCACACGCCTAGGCCGACACGGCACTGCATGATCGACACACCCGAAGCATCTGCGGCATTGCGACGACTCAAGCGCTTCGCGTTGTATGTGCTGCTGGCGGCAATCATCATCGCCGCCTGGGGCATTTTCACGCGCGTTCAATCGCGCGCCGTCCTGAAGCGGCAAGCGCAGCAGTCACTGGTGCCGGTGGTGCTCGTGACCAGCCCTAAGCATAGCGACGCCGGCGATGAACTGGTGCTTCCGGGCGACGTGCAGGCGTTTACCGATGCGCCCATCTACGCGCGCACCAGCGGGTATCTGAAGCGCTGGTACGCGGACATCGGCAAGCACGTCAAGGCCGGCGAGCTGCTGGCGGAAATCGAGACGCCGGAGGTGGACGCGCAGTATCGCCAGGCGAAGGCCGACCTTGCCACCGCCGATGCCAACAATCGCCTGTCGCAGACCACCGCGCAGCGCTTTCAGGAGCTGCGCAAGACCGGCCTGGTGGCGCAGCAGGACGTCGACAATGCAGTCGGCGATGCCGAGGCCAAGAAGGCGCAGAGTGAGTCGGCACGGCAGAATCTGCAGCGGCTGGAGCAGATGCAGGGCTTCAACCGCATCACCGCGCCGTTCGACGGTGTCGTGACCGCGCGCAAGGTCGACGTCGGAGCGCTGGTAACCGAAGGCAGCACCACCGGCCAGGAGCTGTTTCATATGAGCTCGACCACGCGGCTACGCGTCTATGTGCAGGTGCCCCAGGCCTATGCGAGCTGGATCAGGCCGGGAATGTCGGCCGACCTGACCACGGTGGACCGGCCCGATCTGCGCCATCCGGCCAAGGTCGTGAGCACCGCCGGGTCGATCGATGCCACAACGCGCACCCTGCTGACCGAACTGGATGCCGACAACCCGAACGGCGAGCTGCTGCCCGGGGCCTTCTCGCAGGTGCATCTGCCGCTGCCGGCGGGCATGAAGACCTGGCGGCTGCCATCCAACGCGCTGCTGTTTCGCGCCGATGGCCTGCATGTGGCAACGGTCGATGCGGACAGCAAGGTGCATCTGAACACCGTGACCATTGGGCGCGATTACGGCGCCGTGGTAGAAATCCTGAGCGGCGTTACGGCTGCGGATCGGGTCATTGTGAACCCGCCCGATTCGATCCTGGACGGCACCATGGTCAAAGTGCGCGCCGATCAGTCCTAGCGGCGCGCGTGGCGCCGGGACCGCGGCCCCGGTCAGGACTTGGAGTGCTCGCCGTTGTTGTGCTTGAAGGCGGCAACGAAGGCGCGCGAGAACGCCTCGGCGAACAAGTGCGGAAATTTGCCGGCCGGCATCTCGGTGATGCTGCGAAAACGCGCCGCCAGGCCCGAGGAATCCGCACTGCCGGCGTCGGCGCCGCTGGCACGTCCATCGACCTGTGCCAGCGCCCTGGGATCGAGCCGGGCGAGAAATTCGCCCAGCGCGGAGTGCAGGGCACGCATCGTGGCAATATCGTGGCGGCGCGTGCTGGCGAGCATATCGCGCACCCACTGCACCGCGTCCAGATCGCGCTGATCGTGACCGATCAATAGCCGCAGCAGCAGATCGTCCACCGGCAGGCCGGTGAGTCCGATGTGTTGCGGGTCCTCCTTGCCGACCTTGATGTGCGACTGGTCGCGGATCTCGCGCTGCGCCAGCGCCAGGCCCTTCAGGCCCAGCAGCGCCTCGCGCAGCAGTACTCCCGCCAGCTGCAGCATGCGGGCCGACGCATCCGCTGGCAGCTGCTTGACGTCGATGCCGGCGCCGCGACAGAAGGCCTCGATCCCGGAGGCGTTGTCGCCGGAACGTTCGGGCTGGCGCGGCTCGCGCCGGGCGGAGCGCTCGGCCGGCACTGCGACCCGCTGCTCGATCGGAGCGGTACGCTGGCCGCCGTCGAAAGCCAGCAGCCCGGTATCCTCGGTCAGCATCGATTGCCCGAAGGCGTCCATCGCGCCCATGCGATTGTCGGGCGCTGCGTCCGGGCGCAGCAGGTCGCGCACGTTCAGCTCCACGCCTATGTCGCCGCGAGCAATCATGGAGCTGGACGTCAACGGCTCGGGAGTGACGGGGAAGATGGAACTCGCCTCCGGCGCCTCGGCGCGCTCGCTGTCAATGCTGACGACCAGCTGGTAGTCGCCCAGCCGCAGGCGATCGCCGTCGCGCAGCGCATAGGCATTGCGCCGGCCCAGCGGTGCGCTGCCGTCGTTGATGTACACGCCGTTGGTGCTGGTGTCGAGCAGGTAATAGGTGCCATCGCGGAACTGCACGCGCGCGTGATGGGCCGACAGGTAGCGCTGCGGATCGGGCAGCACCCAGTCATTGTCGTGCGCCCGGCCGATGCCGCCGCCGCCGACACCGAACACGATGCTGCCGCCCCGGCCTGGCTGGCCGCGCTGGTCGTCGACAATGGTCAGCTTCAGGGCCATCTGAACAGCTCTAGGTTCGGTCCACGTAACCCATATAATAGGCCCGCGGCGGGTTCTGAGCATTGCGCCGTTCAAAAAAGGCTGCCACCGGCGAATTCCTACGATGCCATCGAGCCATATCTTCAAGGTCATGTTCGTGAACCAGGGCAAGGTTTATGAGGTCTATGCGCGCAAGGTCAGTCACGGCTCCCTGTTTGGTTTCGTCGAGATCGAAGAGCTGGTATTTGGCGAGCGCTCCTCGGTGGTGCTGGATCCGGGCGAGGAGCGGGTAAAGAGCGAGTTCGCCGGAGTCAAGCGCAGCTACCTGCCATTGCAATCGATCATTCGTATCGACGAGGTGCGCAAGCAGGGCGTCAGCAAGATCGTCGCGCTCGAGGGCAGCAATGTGGCGCAGTTTCCGGCGCCGCTGATGCCGCCGTCGGCCATGGACCCGCGACCGAAGAAGACTTGATGCTCAAGCTGCCGGGTTCGTCAGCACTATCCGCGTTTCGCATCGCCCGCCAGCTCGCGCGCCTACAGCAGCTCGAGCCCGCGGTGCGCGCGCTGCAGGCGCAGTTTTTGCATTTCGTCGATTGCAGCGCCGAGCTGCATGCCCACGAGCGCGGCCTGCTCGATCAGCTGCTGGACGATGGCGGCGAGCGGCCAGCGGCCGCCGCGACGGCGGCCGCAGTGCTGCGGCTGCTGGTGGTGCCGCGACCCGGCACGATATCCTCATGGTCGAGCAAGGCCACCGATATCGCGCACGTGTGCGGACTGCGCCGCGTGCGACGCATCGAGCGCGGCGTCCTCTTTACGCTTGAGTTGCAGTGCAGCGTAGCGGCTGCCGGCGTACTTCCACTTGCCGCCATGCTGCACGACCGGATGACCGAGGCGGTGCTCGAGGACGTGGACAGCGCCAGCCGCCTGTTCGCCAACCTGCCGCCGCGGCCGTTGGGGTTCATCAGCCTAGGACAGGGCCGCGCCGCCCTGGTCGATGCCAACCAGCGCCTGGGTCTGGCGCTGGCCGGGGCTGAGATCGACTACCTGTTCGAGACCTTTCGCGCACTCGGGCGCGATCCCACCGATGTCGAACTGATGATGTTCGCGCAGGCCAATTCCGAGCATTGCCGCCACAAGATCTTCAATGCGCAATTCGTGATCGACGGCCACGAGCGTCAACACTCGCTGTTCGCGATGATTCGCAACACTTACCGCAATGCCCCGCTCGGCGTGCTATCGGCCTATCGCGACAACGCCGCGGTGATCGAGGGCGTGAGCGCCACGCGCTGGTACCCCGATCCGGCAAGCCGCATCTACCGCGGTCACGACGAGCCGATCGACATCCTGATAAAAGTCGAGACGCACAATCACCCGACCGCGATCTCGCCGTTCCCCGGCGCTGCCACCGGTTCCGGCGGGGAGATTCGCGATGAGGGGGCTACCGGCCGCGGCGCCAAGCCCAAGGCGGGGCTGGTGGGTTTCTCGGTGTCGCACCTGCTGATCCCGGAATTCATCCAGCCGTGGGAGCGCAGCATCGGCAAGCCGGCGCGCATCGCCTCGGCGCTCGACATCATGCTCGAGGCGCCGCTGGGAGCCGCCGCGTTCAACAACGAATTCGGCCGGCCCAACATCTGCGGCTATTTCCGCACCCTGGAGACCGCGCTGCCGGGGGCCGGGTGCGGGCGGGTGCGCGGCTATCACAAGCCGATCATGCTCGCGGGCGGACTGGGCAACGTGCGCCGCTCGCAGGTGGAGAAGAGCGCGGTGTCGGTCGGTGCCACGCTGGTGGTGCTGGGCGGCCCGGCAATGCTGATCGGCCTTGGCGGCGGCGCGGCATCGTCGGTCGGCAGCGGCACCTCGGCCGAGGAATTGGATTTCGCGTCGGTGCAGCGGGCCAACGCGGAGTTGCAGCGCCGGGCGCAGGAAGTCATCGATCGCTGCTGGGCGCTGGGCGCCGACAATCCGATCGAACTGATTCATGACGTCGGGGCGGGCGGGCTGTCCAATGCCATCCCCGAGGCCGTGGCCCACAGCCGGCGCGGCGCGCGGATCGAACTGCGGGAAATCCCCAATGCCGAGCCCGGCATGTCGCCGCTCGAGATCTGGTGCAATGAGGCGCAGGAGCGCTACGTGCTGGTGCTCAAGCCAGGAAGCCTGGCGCGCTTCCAGGCCATCGCGCAGCGCGAGCGCTGTCCGGCGGCGGCGATCGGCGAGATTACCGACGACGGTGTACTGGTGGTGCACGATCGTCAGTTTGGCAATGACCCGGTGCACATGTCGATCGAATCCCTGCTCGGCAAGCCGCCGCGCATGCGCCGCGTGGCGGACAGCCTGCCGGCGCCGCGGCGCGAGCTCGACTGCGGCAAGTTCGAACTGCGCGAGGCCGTGTACCGCGTGCTGCGATTGCCGGCGGTCGCCGACAAGACCTTTCTGATCACGATCGGCGATCGCACGGTGGGCGGCCAGATCAACCGCGACCAGCTGGTGGGTCCATGGCAGGTGCCGGTGGCCGATGTTGCAGTGACGCTGGCCGACTACCATCATCATGCCGGCGAGGCGATGGCGATCGGCGAGCGTACGCCGGCGGCGTTGCTCGACGCGACCGCCGCCGCGCGGCTTGCGGTCACCGAGGCGATCACCAACATACTGGCGGCCGATATCGCCGCCCTGAGCGACGTGCGCCTGTCGGCCAACTGGATGGCGGCATGCGGGGAGCCGGGCGAGGACGCGGCGCTGTACGCCGCGGTGCGCGCCGTCGGCGAACAGCTGTGTCCGGCGCTGGGCATCGCCGTTCCGGTCGGCAAGGACTCGCTGTCGATGAAGACCGTGTGGCAGGACGGCGCTGATACCAGGAGCGTATTGGCGCCGATATCACTGATCATCTCGGCGTTCGCGCCGGTGCGCGACGTGCGCCGCACGCTCACGCCGGTGCTGCGACTGGATCGGGGCCCTTCAGCGCTGCTACTGGTCGATCTGGGGCGCGGCCGCAATCGCCTCGGCATGAGCTGCCTGGCGCAGGTGTTCAATGCCGCCGGCGGCGAACCCGCCGATCTCGACGACCCGATGCTGCTGTGCGCTTTTGCGGCAGCGCTGATCGAATTGCGCACGCGCGGCTTGCTGCTCGCCTATCACGACCGATCCGACGGCGGGCTGCTGGTGACGCTGGCCGAGATGGCCTTTGCCGGCCACTGCGGTCTGGACGTTACGCTGGCTGCCGGGAGCGACGGCGCATTCGCGCCGCTGTTCGCCGAGGAGCCGGGAGCCGTATTGCAGGTGCTGCAGTCCCAGCAGCCTGCGGTGCAGGAGTGTCTCGCCCGCCATGGTCTGGCCGAATGCGTGCAGCTCATCGGTGCGCCGGCGGCGGACATGCGACTGCGGATCCACTGCGGCGCGGCACTGCTCGATGAAACCTGGATCGATCTGCGCCGCGCCTGGTCGGAGACGTCATACCGGATGCGCCGGCTGCGCGATGATCCGCAATGCGCCGAGGAGGAACTGGCGGCGATGCTCGATGCGGACGATCCGGGGCTGTCGCAGCAGCTGAGCTTCGATCCGCAGCAGGATGTCGCGGCGCCGCTGATTGCGCGCGGCGCGCGGCCGCGGGTCGCGGTGTTGCGCGAGCAGGGGGTCAACGGCCAGGTGGAGATGGCGGCGGTGCTCGATCGTGCCGGCTTCGAAGCGCACGATCTGCACATGTCGGATCTGCTCGGCGGCGAGCGCACGCTCGAGGGGTTCTCGGGCCTGGTCGCCTGCGGCGGATTCTCCTATGGCGACGTGCTCGGCGCCGGCGGCGGCTGGGCGCGCTCGATCCTGTTTCACGAGCGTACGCGCCGCGACTTCCAGCGTTTCTTCGACCGCGGCGATACCTTCTCACTTGGCGTGTGCAACGGCTGCCAGATGTTTGCATTGCTCAGGGAACTGATTCCGGGCGCGCAGCACTGGCCCCGATTCCTGCGCAACCGCAGCGAGCAGTTCGAGGCGCGCTTCAGTCTGGTGCGGATCGCGGACTCACCGTCGGTGCTGCTGGCAGGTATGGCCGGTTCGCGCCTGGCGGTGGCCATGGCGCATGGCGAGGGGCAGCCGCAATTCCATGTTGCGCACGACCTTGAGCGTTGCCTCGAGCAGCGGCTGATTGCATTTCAATACATCACCAACCGTGGCGAGGTGGCGCATGCCTACCCGGCCAATCCCAATGGGGCGGTGCAGGGGATTGCCGCACTGACCAGCGTCGACGGCCGCGTCACCATCACCATGCCGCACCCCGAGCGCGTGTACCGTACAGTGCAGAACTCCTGGCATCCGGACGATGCTGGTGAAGACAGCGGCTGGATGCGCATGTTCCGCAATGCGCGGCTGTGGCTGGGCTGAAGCCGCGCCATGGTGGCGGCGGTCAGCCTTCGATGCGGCTGCTCTCGAGCGACCTGGCGCCGCCGTTCTCGGCGCGCGCGTTGCGGTCGGCTTCATCGGAGAAGAAGCGCCGCACCACCATCGCCTGCTGCAGTCGTCCCTTGCGCACGTATGACTGGTACAGCAGGTCCTTCATGACTTCGAGCAGCAAGCCGGACTGATCATCGTCGAGCGTCGGCATGCCCGGGGGCGGGTCGGCATCGGTGCCGAAGATCACGCGCTTGATCGACGCGAAACTCGCGCCATCGACCTGCGCCATGTCGCGCACCTCATTGAGCTCATCGAACACCCGCAACCGACCGGATTCGCCGCTGTGCGCGAACACCGCCTGCATGGTGCGCCGGCACATGGTGGCAAAGCCGTTGAAGGCGCCGTGCGAGTAGCACACCAGGGCCTCGCGAAACATCGTCTCCACTTCTTCCGGCAGGTAGGTGAAGCTGAATTTTTCCTTCGGGCGTTCGATCTCGCTGAACTGCGATGACAGCTCGATACGCGCCGGGCCGTAGTTGCGCACCGTGAAGCGCAGAAAGATCGGGGCATTGCAGGCATCGCAGCGAAACACGATGCCGATCTGCTTCGGGCGTGCGGCGCTCAGGTCGGAGAAGCGTGGCACCGCCTCCGGCGTCACGTGGGCCAGCACCAGGCAGTGCGGGCAGGTGAGCGCCAGGCTGCTAGCCTGCTCCTGATGCAGCCGATCGCTGGTATCGATATGGACCGACATGGTGCCGCTTGCTTATGCTGTTTTACGCGCGATCAGTGTAGCCGAATGGCGACACAGTGGCACGGCGACGGCGCAGTGCTAGGCCTGCCAGGGGCTTGCAGACATAACGCCCGGACATAACATCGCGCGCGTCAGCCGGTCAGGCGGCGGTACTTCAGCCGATGCGGCTGGGCGGCATCCTCGCCGCGCCGATGCTTCAGGTCGGCGACGTATTCCTGGTAGTTGCCCTCGAACCAGACCACCTCGGAGTTGCCTTCGAAGGCGAGGATATGGGTCGCGATGCGATCCAGGAACCAGCGGTCGTGTGAGATCACCACCGCGCAACCCGGGAAATTCAGCAGCGCATCCTCGAGCGCGCGCAGGGTCTCGATGTCCAGGTCGTTGGTGGGCTCGTCCAGCAGCAGCACGTTGCCGCCGGCGCGCAGCACCTTGGCGAGGTGCACGCGATTGCGTTCGCCGCCTGACAGTTCGCCGATCAGCTGCTGCTGTTGCGTGCCCTTGAAATTGAAACGGCCGACGTAGCTGCGCGATGACGTCTCGTAGTTGTCGATCTTGATGATGTCGAGGCCGCCGGAGATCTCCGCCCAGACGGTTTTCTTGTCGTCGAGCGTCTGGCGCGACTGATCGACATAGGCGAGCTTCACCGTCGGGCTGATGCGGATTTCGCCGGCGTCCGGCTGCTCGGCGCCGGTGAGCATGCGAAACAGCGTGGTCTTGCCGGCACCGTTCGGGCCGATGATGCCGACGATGCCGCCGCGCGGCAGGTTGAAATTCAGATTGTCGATCAGCAGTCGATCGCCGAAGCCCTTGCGCAGGCCCTTGACCTCGATCACCAGGTCGCCCAGCCGCGGTCCGGGCGGGATGTAGATCTCGTTGGTCTCGTTGCGCTCCTGGTACTCCCTGGAGGCCAGTTCCTCGTAGCGCGCCAGGCGCGCCTTGCTCTTGGCCTGGCGCGCCTTCGGATTGGCACGCACCCATTCCAGCTCATGCGCCAGTGTCTTGCGCAGCGCTTCACGTTCGCGTTCCTCGAGCGCCAGGCGCTTCTCCTTCTGCTCGAGCCATGAGGAGTAGTTGCCCTGCCAGGGAATGCCGTGGCCGCGATCGAGCTCGAGAATCCATTTGGCGACGTTGTCGAGGAAGTAGCGGTCGTGGGTCACGGCGACCACTGTGCTCGGATATTCCTCCAGGTAGCGCTCCAGCCAGGCCACCGATTCCGCGTCCAGGTGGTTGGTGGGCTCATCGAGCAGCAGCATGTCCGGCTGCGACAGCAGCAGCCGGCACAGCGCCACGCGGCGCTTCTCGCCGCCCGAGAGCTGGTCGATGATCGCCTCCCACGGCGGCAGGCGCAGCGCATCGGCGGCGATTTCCAGCTTGCGCCCCAGCTCCCAGCCGCCGGCAGCGTCGATCGCGTCCTGCAGCCTGGCCTGCTCCTCGAGCAGTTTATTCATCTGATCGTCGTCCATCGGCTCGGCGAACCGCTCGCTGATCTGATTGAAGCGCTCCAGCAATGCGAAACTGCCGCCGATACCCTCCATCACCACGCTGCGCACGTCCTTGGACGGATCGAGTTCCGGTTCCTGCGACAGGAATCCGACCTTGATCCCGGACTGCGGCCGCGCTTCGCCATCGATACTGGTATCGATGCCGGCCATGATCCGCAGCAGCGTGGATTTGCCGGAACCATTCAGGCCGAGCACGCCGATCTTGGCGCCGGGGAAGAACGACAGGCTGATATCGCGCAGAATCACGCGCTTGGGCGGCACGATCTTCGATACCCGATTCATCGTGTAAATGTATTGCGCCATGGGGTTCCAGATCGCACTCTTGTGGAGGGCGCGCATTATCATTGAACGCGCAGGTGCGGTGCTACTGCGGTGTGATATCTTGCCGCGGTCTGCAGTGTCGCAGGCTCAAAAGCTCGAAGCGTAGCCCTTGAACGCCCCAGGCCCAGAGGTTGCAGTCGTGCTCGGTGAGCAGCTGGCCCGTTACGGGTTTGGCGACGGCCATCCGTTCGGTCCGGACCGCCACGGCGTATTCGAACGCGAATTCGCGCAGCGCGGCCTGGGCGCGCACGTCGCGCTGCTCGAGCCGCGCGAGGCCGCCGAGGCCGAGCTGCTGCTGTTTCATACGCCCGAGTACCTGCAGTTCGTCGCCGAGCGCTCACAGGCGGGCAACGGCTGGCTGGACGCGGGCGATACGCCCGCATATCGCGGCGTGTACGAGTCTGCCGCCTGCGTGGTTGGCTCGAGCCTTTCGGCCGCCGACTGGATCATGCAGGGCCTGCGCCGGCGCGCGTTCGTACCCATCGGCGGCCTGCATCATGCCGCGCGCGACCGGGCCGCCGGGTTCTGCGTGTTCAATGACTGTGGCGTGGTGATCGAGCACCTGCGGCGCGCGCACGGGCTGTCGCGCATCGCCTACGTGGATATCGACGCGCATCACGGCGATGGGGTCTATTACGCCTTCGACGACGATCCCGAGCTGATCTTTGCCGACCTGCACGAGAGCGGCCAGTCGCTGTATCCGGGCACCGGTTCCGATGCCGAAATCGGCCGCGGCGCCGCCGCCGGCACCAAGCTCAACGTACCGCTGCCGGCCGGCGCCGGCGACGCGCAGTTCAACGCGGTGTGGCCGGGCATGCTGGCGCACGTGGAACGTTACGCTCCGGCATTCATGATACTGCAGTGCGGTGCCGACAGCGTCGCCGGCGATCCGATCACGCACCTGAAGCTCTCGAGCACCTGTCATGCGCGCGCGGCGCGTGAACTGTGCCTGCTGGCCGACCGCCTGGGCCACGGCCGCGTGCTGGCATTGGGCGGTGGCGGGTACGATCGGGGTAACATTGCCCGCACCTGGTGCGGCGTGGTGGAGGCTCTGCTCGCCGCCTAAAGCCGCGCGGCGCCTGAAATGCGCCTGTTCGGGTACAATCCCGCGCCTTTCCGCTCGTATCAGAGCCTAACCACGAAAGGCAGTTGATTCATGTTTTCGAACCGTCTGCTCATCAAGGATGTCGACCCGGAACTCCAGCGCGCGCTCGACGGCGAGCGGCAGCGCCAGGAGGATCACATCGAGCTCATCGCCTCGGAGAACTACGCCAGTCCGCGGGTGCTGCAGGCGCAGGGTTCCTCGCTGACCAACAAGTACGCGGAAGGCTACCCGGGCAAGCGCTACTACGGCGGCTGTGAATTCGTCGACATTGCCGAGCAGCTGGCGATCGATCGAGCGAAGAAACTGTTCGGCGCCGACTATGCCAACGTGCAGCCGCACTCGGGGTCGCAGGCCAACGCGGCGGTGTACCTGGCACTGCTGGCGCCGGGCGACGTGATTCTCGGCATGAGCCTGGACCATGGTGGTCACCTGACACACGGTGCCAAGGTGAACTTCTCCGGCAAGCTGTTTCATGCATTCCAGTACGGTGTGCGCCCGGACACCGGGCTGATCGACTACGAGCAGATCGAGGCGCTGGCGCTGGAACACAAGCCGAAGATGATCGTGGCGGGTTTTTCGGCCTATTCGCGCGTGCTGGATTTCCCGCGCTTTCGCGCCATTGCCGATAAGGTCGGCGCGCTGCTGTTCGTCGACATGGCGCATGTCGCCGGCCTGGTGGCCGCCGGGGAATATCCGAACCCGCTGCCGATTGCAGACGTGGTCACGACCACCACCCACAAGACGCTGCGCGGGCCGCGCGGCGGCATGATCCTGGCGCGCGCCAATGATGCCATCACGAAGAAACTCAATTCGATGGTGTTTCCGGGCACCCAGGGCGGTCCGCTGATGCACGTGATCGCCGCCAAGGCGGTGGCGCTGCTCGAGGCGCTGCAGCCCGAATTCAAGCAGTACCAGCGCCAGGTGGTGGCGAATGCGCGCGCCATGTGCGCGGCGCTGGCCGCGCGCGGCTACGGCATCGTCTCGGGCGGCACCGATAATCACCTGCTGCTGCTCAGCCTGGTCGGCCGCGATATCACCGGCAAGGATGCCGACGCGGCGCTCGGCCGGGCCAATATCACGGTCAACAAGAATGCGGTGCCGAACGATCCACGGCCGCCGATGATCGCCAGCGGCCTGCGGCTGGGCACGCCGGCGTCGACCACGCGCGGCTTCAAGGAGCCGGAGATCCGCAAGGTCACCGGCTGGATCGCCGACATTCTCGACGCCGGCGGCGCCGACAGCGCGATCGAACGCGTGCGGCCGCAGGTGGTCGAACTGTGCGGCCGATTCCCGGTTTACTCGGATTGAACCCTGACCCGGGCAGTCGATGCATTGTCCCTTCTGCGGCCACGTCGAGACCAAGGTAACCGACTCGCGGCTGGCCGCCGACGGCGGCCAGATTCGCCGGCGGCGCGAGTGCCTGAGCTGCGGCGAGCGCTTCACCACCTTTGAAACGGCCGAACTGCTGATGCCGCGCGTCGTCAAGAGCGACGGCAGCCGCGAGCCGTTTGATGAACGCAAACTGGCCCACGGCATGATCAAGGCGCTGGAGAAGCGCCCGGTCAGCGCCGAGGCAATCGAGCAGGCCGTGAGCCGCATTTGTCACAAGTTACGGGTATTCGGCGAGCGCGAAGTACCGGCGCGCACCATCGGGGAATTCGTGATGGAGGAACTGCGCCACTTGGACGAGGTCGGTTACGTGCGCTTCGCGTCGGTGTACCGCAGCTTCCAGGACGCCGAGGCGTTTCGCGAGGAGGTCGAGCGGCTGCGGCATCATCGGCGGCGACGCGAGGAGAAGCCCGATTCCGAACAGCTGCCGCTGCTGCCGGGTGACACTGCGGTGAAATCGAAGTCATGAACGAACATGCCGATAGCGATGCCAGCCAGAGCGAGCGCGACATGCGCCATATGCGGCGCGCGCTGGAACTGGCGGCGCGCGGTCTATATACCACCGACCCTAATCCGCGCGTCGGCTGCGTGCTGGTGCGCGACGGGCGCGTGGTGGGCGAGGGCTGGCACCAGCGCGCCGGGGAAGCGCACGCCGAAGTACACGCGCTGGCCGCGGCCGGCGAGTCGGCGCGCGGTGCCACCGCCTATGTGACGCTCGAGCCCTGCGCCCATACCGGCCGCACGCCGCCGTGCGTGCAGGCGCTGATCGGCGCCGGCGTCGGGCGCGTGGTGTACGCGAGCGCCGATCCGAATCCACTGGTCAACGGCGCTGGTCTTGCGGCATTGCGCGCCGCCGGCATCGATACCGTCGGTGAGCTGCTGGCCGCGGAGGCGCGCGCCCTCAACCAGGGGTTCTTCAAGCGCATGCGCACCGGGCTGCCCTGGGTGCGGGTCAAGCTCGGAGCCAGCCTGGACGGCCGCACGGCATTGGCCAACGGCGCCAGCCGCTGGATCACCGGCCCGGCCGCACGCCAGGACGCACAGCGATTTCGGGCGCGCAGTTCGGTGGTGCTGAGCGGCAGCGGCACGGTGCTGGCCGACGATCCGGCGCTTAATGTGCGCGTCGAGGGCGCGACCCGCCAGCCGCTGCGGGTACTGCTCGACAGCGAGCTGCGGGTGCCGCCGAAGGCGCGCATGTTCGATCGCGAAGGGCCGGCGCTGGTGTTCACCGCGAGCCTGGACGGCGCGCGCCGCGAGGAACTTACGCGCCGCGGCGTGCGCGTGGAGACTGTCGCCCGTGCTGCCGCGGGTGGACTTGATCTGGCAGCGGTGCTGCGCCGGCTGGGTGAGCTTGAGGCGAATGAAATCTGGGTCGAGGCGGGCGCCCGCCTGGCCGGTGCGTTGCTGCAGTCGCGGCTGGTGGACGAGTTCATCGTCTACCTGGCGCCGAGCCTGCTCGGGCCCGCGGCGCGGGCACTGGTAGAATTGCCCGAGATCTCGCAGCTCGAGCAGCGCATGCGACTGGATTTCAGCGAATGCACGCCGGTCGGGCCGGATCTGCGCCTGACGGCGGTGCCGGTAGCACCGGCGGCGCGGGTTTAGGCCGCATGTTCACCGGCATCATTCAGGACGTGGGTCGCATCGTTGCGCTGGAAGCCCTGGGCGGGGATACGCGCTTGACGGTGGGCGTGGATCGGCTCGACCTGTCGCGCACCGCGATCGGCGACAGCATCGCGGTGGCCGGCGTGTGCCTGACCGCGGTAGCGTTGCAGCCGCGCGCCTTCAGCGCCGACGTGTCGCGCGAGACGCTCTCGCTCACCACCATCGGCGACTGGCGCGTGGGGCGGCGCGTCAACCTGGAGCCGGCGCTGCGCGCCGGCGACGCGCTCGGCGGGCACCTGGTGTCCGGACACGTCGATGGCGTCGCCGAGATCTGCGAGCGCGCCGACGAGGCGCGCTCGCAGCGATTTCGCATCCGCGTGCCGGCGGCGCTGGCGCGCTATGTCGCGCGCAAGGGGTCGGTCGCGCTCGATGGGGTGAGTCTGACGGTGAACGCGGCCGAGCAGCAGGAGTTCGAGGTCAACCTGGTGCCGCACACGCTGGCGGTCACCACGCTGGCCGGGCTTGCGGTCGGTGAGCGGGTCAATCTGGAAGTCGATGTGATCGCGCGCTACACCGAGCGGCTGCTGGCCGCCGGTTGAGGGTTTTGAGCCGATCATGAAATTCGTGCGTGAAATATTCGATCGCATCGTGCTGCTGGCCGCGGTGGTGGCGGCGGGCTGCATTCCAAGCTTCATCGTTCAATACCGGCAACGCGCCGGCGGCCGACTCGATCAGGTGCTGGCGGATCTGAAGCCATTCCAGACGATTGCCGACAGCAATCATGGCGGCAGCCTCGCCGAACTGATCCGCTACCACCTGGAAAGCGGCGATGCGACGTTTCACCAGGAGGGCGCAGCGCTGCAGGCGATGGTGCAGACCGCCGACCGCCTGCGCGCACTGCTGGCGGCGCTCGACACCGACCTGCTGCACCAGTGCGCATATCTGCTGCTGCATCCTGACAGCTCGCTGCTGAGCGCCACCTGGGGCAGCTACCAGCCGGCCTTTACGCTCGACCTGCAGAGCGCCGTATTCGCGCTCGCGGTGGGCGTGCTGCTGTGGGCGATTTTTCTCGGCCTGTGGCACGGTGTCGCCGCGCTGTTCGCGGCGGGAACTGCGCCGCCGCGCGTGCCGCCGCGCCGCACCGAGCCGCGGCTGCGATGAGGCGCCATCAATTCGAGCGCCACTACTCCAATCGCAGCGGCTGGCTGCGCGCCGCGGTGCTGGGCGCCAACGACGGCATCGTTTCCGTGTCGAGTCTGCTGGTCGGTGTCGCGGCCACGCATGTCTCGCGCAGCCAGGCGGTGGTGGTCGGCGTTGCCGGCCTGGTGGGCGGGGCGATGTCGATGGCCGCCGGCGAGTACGTTTCAGTGAGCTCGCAGGCCGACAGCGAACGCTCGGACCTGGAACGCGAGCGCCGCGAACTGGCGGCGGATGAAGACTCCGAGCGTGCCGAGCTGGCCGCCATCTATGTGCAGCGCGGACTGGCGCCAGCCCTGGCCGAACAGGTGGCGACGCAGCTGATGCAGAAGGATGCGCTGGCGGCACACGCCCGCGACGAGCTCGGCTTGTCGGCGACGCATCGGGCGCGACCGCTGCAGGCGTCGCTGGCCTCGGCCGCAAGTTTCGCCACTGGCGCACTGCTGCCACTGCTGGTGGTGCTGTGGAGTCCGGTCGCAATCCTGAGCCCGGTGCTCGCCGCCAGCTCGCTGCTGTTTCTGGCGCTGCTCGGCGGCCTGGCGGCGCGTGCCGGCGGTGCACCAATCGGGGCTGCAGCCCTGCGCGTCACGCTCTGGGGGGCGCTGGCGATGGCCGCCACGGCGGCCGTGGGCAGCGCCATCGGCGCCTTGGCCTAAAGCCACGGGGCCGTGGTAGCGTGCGCGTATGGCCAAGTTAAGCGCAATCAACCCGAGCAGTGCCGGGGCTGCCAGCGGCGGCGCCTGCGCCAGCGGACTCAATTCCATCGACGAGATCCTGGCCGAGCTGCGCGCCGGCCGCATGGTCGTGATCATGGACGACGAGGACCGCGAGAACGAGGGCGATCTGGTCATGGCGGCCGACTGCGTGCGCCCCGAGGACATCAATTTCATGGCGCGATTCGGCCGCGGCCTGATCTGCCTGACGCTGACCCGCGAGCGTTGCGCCCAATTGCGCCTGCCGCTGATGGTGAGCGACACCGACCGCACCCAGCGCACCAACTTCACGCTGTCGATCGAGGCCGCCGAAGGGGTGACCACCGGCATATCGGCCCACGACCGCGCCCATACGGTGCGCACCGCGGTGCGAGCCGATGCCCAGCCGGAGCACTTGCGCCAGCCGGGCCACGTGTTCCCGATCATGGCGCAACCGGGTGGCGCGCTGACGCGCGCCGGACACACCGAGGCGGGCTGCGACCTGGCGCGCCTGGCGGGTTTCGAACCCGCGGCGGCGATCGTGGAGATCATGAACGACGACGGCACCATGGCGCGCCGGCCCGACCTGGAGGCCTTCGCACGCCGCCACCAGCTCAAGATCGGCACCATCGCCGACCTGATCCGCCACCGCCTGCGCACCGAGCGCTCGGTCGAGCGCATCGCCGAGCAGACCGTGAGCACCGTCCACGGGGATTTTCGGCTCTACTGTTACGAGGATCACGTCAACCGCGACGTGCACCTGGCGCTGGTGCACGGCGATCTGGCATCCGCAACCCCGCTGGTCCGGGTGCATGTCACCGACACGCTGCGCGACCTGGTCGGTGTGCGTGATGGAACGCAGGCCTGGACGCTGCCGGCGGCGCTGCAGCGTGTTGCGCACTCGCCGTGCGGCGTGGTGATCATCCTGCGCCAGCGCGAGCCGCCGCGCGAACTGGCCGACGCGGTGAGCTCGCTGTCGCGCCGCGCCGCGGGCGAAGCGCCTTCGGCGCTGAGCGGGCGCGTACTGCGTACCTATGGAATTGGCGCGCAGATCCTGCGCGATCTGGGCGTGGAGCGCATGCACGTGCTGTCGGCCCCCAAACAGCTGCACGGCATCTCGGCATTCGGGCTCGAGATCGTCGATTACGTCGGCGAGAGCGGCTGAAGCTTCGCTATACTTCGCACCTTCATATGGGTACCGCCGCCACTCAAACGGGCGTGTATGCGGCGAGCGAGTTCAAATTCGCAATCGTCGCTGCGCGCTACAACGATGACATCGTCGATGCGCTGCTGGATGCCGCGCGCGCCGCGTGGCGCATGCACGGCGGCACCGACGCGGCGTTGCTGGTGGAACACGTGCCGGGTGCATTCGAGCTGCCGTTGGCCGCCAGAGCCATGGCACTGCAGGGCGACATCGACGCCGTGGTGGCGCTGGGATGCGTGATCCGCGGCGATACGGCGCATTTCGAATTCGTCGCCGGCGAGTGCGCCCACGGCCTGCAGCGCGTGATGCTCGACACCGGTGTGCCGGTGAGTTTCGGGGTACTGACCGTGGATACGCGCGCGCAGGCGCTGGAACGTGCGGCGCCGGACTCGCTCAACAAGGGTGGTGAGGCGCTCGACACCGCGCTCGCGATGGTCAGTCTGCTGCGGCGGCTGAAGTGAGCGGCCGATTCGAGCGCAACTCCGGCGCCCGCACGGTGGCGCGTAAACTGGCGCTGCAGGCGCTGTATCGCTGGCAGCTCAACAGCTGCGAATGGCAGGACCTGGTGTCCGAGTTCGCCAGCGACGCCGACATGCCCCGGGCCGATGCCGCGTATTTCGAGGCGCTGGTGGCCGCCATCTGCGGCTCGCACGACGAGCTCGATGCCGCGCTCGCGCCGCTGCTGGACCGCAAACCGGCCGAGCTCGATCCGGTCGAGCACGCACTGCTGCTGATCGGCAGCTACGAGCTGCAGCACCGGCTCGAGGTGCCGTTCCGTGTGGTGATCAACGAAGCAGTGAATCTTGCGCGCCGCTTTGGTGCCACCGACGGCCACAAATTCGTCAATGGCGTGCTCGATCGCGCGGCGCGCCTGTGGCGTATCCAGGAGCATTGAGCGCCGCGGCGCCGATGCCCAGACCTGGCCGTGGCGGTCTCCGAATCGCAACTGATCGAGCGCTATTTTCGCGGGCTTGGGGCGCGCCGCGACGACACCGTGCTCGGCATCGGCGACGATGCCGCGCTGCTGCGGGTGCCCGCCGGCTGCGAGCTGGCGCTCACCACCGACGCATTGATCGAGGGCGTGCATTTTCTGCCCGGCGCGGCACCGCGCGCGCTCGGCCATCGTGCGCTGGCGGTCAACCTGAGCGACATCGCCGCCATGGGCGCCAGTCCGAGCTGGGCGCTGCTGTCGCTCAACCTGCCGCTGGCGGACGAGGCCTGGTTGGGCGAATTCGCGGCCGGTTTCGGTGCCCTGGCGCGCGCCCATGACGTGGCGCTGGTGGGCGGCAACCTGAGCCGCGGCGCGCTGTCGATTACCGTGCAGCTGGCGGGCCTGGTGCCGGCGGGTGAGGCATTGCGGCGTGCCGGCGCGCGAGCCGGCGATGATCTGTACCTCAGCGGCAGCGTCGGGGATGCCGCCTGCGGGTTGCAACTCCTGCGCGGCGACGCGGTGGCGGTGGCGGCCGATGCCGCCTGGCTGCGGGAGCGTTTCGAGTATCCCGCGCCGCGCGCGGCGCTGGGGCAGGCGCTGCGCGGCGTCGCCAGCGCCTGCATCGATGTCTCGGATGGCGTGTATATCGACGCGACGCGCCTGCTGGCGGCGAGTGGCTGTGGCGCAACGCTCGAGCTCGAGCGCCTGCCGCTGTCGCCGGCGCTGCGGCGTACGCTCGGCGATGAAGCCTGGCGCAGCGCGCTGTGGGGCGGCGAGGATTATGAGCTGTGCTTCGCCGCCGCGCAGGCGCAGGCGGGCGCCGTGCTGGCGCTGGCGGCGCGCACTGGACAGGCCGTTACGCGCATCGGCGCGCTGCATCCCGGTGCCGGCCTGACCCTGACTTCGGCGGGTGAGGTGATGCAGTTCTCGCCTTCGGGATTCGATCACTTCGGCAATTGAACTTTGGGACCCGGTCGCCCGGCGGTGTTGCAAATTGCCGCACGGCGCATCGCGGCCGGCCCCGATCCGCGATCCGCATCACAGCCCGCAGGCATTGCCGGCGCTTATTCTGACTGCTGTGGTCCTGTGACCCTGGGGTCCTCGGGTCGATGAAAGCTCCCGCACCGAAAAACGCAAACGCGATCAAGATTCCCGAGCGCATTGGCAAGTACCCCATCATCAATGAGGTCGGCCACGGCAGCACGGGCACCGTGTTTATGTCACATGACCCGTACTACGGTCGTGACGTCGCCATCAAGGTCTACAACATCGAGGCCGGCGGCGATGACGAGCGCGCCCGCGTCGCCCGCAAGATGTTCCTGTCCGAAGCGCACATGGTCGGGATGCTGCACCACCCGAACATCTTGCCGATCTACGACGCCGGCGAGGAAAACGGCCACTGCTACATCGTCACCGAACACGTCCACGGCGCGCGCACCCTGTCGGCCTACTGCCGCCCGGACAATCTGCTGCGCCTGGATGACGTGGTGGAACTGATGTTCAAGTGCGCCAAGGCGCNNGTGATCCACCGCGACATCAAGCCCTCGAACATCATGCTCACCACCGACAGCGATGTCCGCATCATCGACTTTGGCATCGCGCTGGTCGCCGATTCGGAGATCTCGCGCATCGAAGGCATCGCCGGTTCGCCCAGCTACATGTCGCCCGAGCAGGTGCAGAGCCTGGAACTCAGCAACCGTTCGGACCTGTATTCGCTCGGCGCGGTGATGTACGAACTGCTGACCGGCGTGCGCCCGTTTCGCGCCGGCAATCTGGCCAAGCTGCTGCACCAGATCGTGTATGCCACGCCGGCGCCGATCCATACGCTGCGCGCCGACGTGCCGGAGGAGATCGAGAACGTGGTTGCGGTGGCGATGCAGAAGGATCCGGCGCGCCGCTATCAGTCGGGCCTGGATTTCGCCGCCGAACTCACGCGCGTGCACCAGACGCTGCGCCAGCAGTACTCACGCATCGACCAGCAGGAGCAGTTCACGCTGTTGCGGCGCCTGAAATTCTTCCACGAGTTCTCGCATGCGGAGATCCACGAGGTGCTGCGCGCCAGCCACTGGCAGGAGTACGCCACCGGCGAGCAGATCGTGAAGGAAGGCGAGATGGACGATCGCTTCTACATCATCGTCGCCGGCAATTGCGCCATGGAACGCCATGGCGAGCGCATCGGCCTGCTGTCGAGCGGCGAGTGCTTCGGCGAGACCAGCTACGTACAGGGCGCAAAACGCACCGCCACCATCCTGGCGGCCGACGACGTCACGGTGCTGAAGGTCAGCTCGACGCTGCTGGAACAGGTTTCGGCATCCTGCCAGCTGCGCTTCAATCGGGTATTCCTGCGCTCGCTGATCGGGCGCCTGCAGACCAATGAGGTCCGCCCCTAACCTTCGTTTGCGGGCCGGAGTGCCCTTGCCGGACTGCGCCTTCGTTCGACTTGGTCGTAAAAAAGGGCTCGCCGCGACGCGGCGAGCCCCTGATGCCGTATGCCGTCAGCTGCCGTCAGCGTTGTTCCGACCCATGTTCCTCGCGCGGCTCGCGCGGCGGGGCTTTCGGAGGCGGCGCTTTCGGGGGCGGGGCGCCAGCCGGGGGTCCGGCGTGCTGAACCTTGGCTGCCGGTACCAGGCCGGTGTTGACGTGCGCGGGCGCCGTCGGGGTGACATGCGCTGGCGCGCCACCGGTGGCCCCGCCCCCATGCGGCGCGACCTCCGCTGTGTGCGACACGGGGGCGGCGCCGTGGGCCGCAACCACGCCTGGGCCGGAGAACACGCCGGGTTTCGCCGTGGCGGCGATCGCCGGATGTCCGTGATTGGCCGATGCCAGCATCGCCGGGTTGTGGCTCGCGGTCTGCTCGTGCTGCGTCTGGGCAGCCACCGGCGGCAGATGATGTTCATGCTGCGCCGCCAGTTCCTCCGAGGTGGGCTGGGCGTGGACACCGCCGGTGCCGCCGTTGTAGCTCACATGGTTGACCATGGTGTTGTTGATCACGGTCTTGGTGTAGACATTGGTGATCTGGGTATTGCCGCGAACGTTGGCATAGGCGCCGTTGTACTGGAACGCGCCGTGGTTCCAATACCCGCCCACAAAGCCGACGCCGCCATAACCAAAGCCATAATTGACGCCGCCGTAAAAGCCGATATGCGGGCCCCAGTAGCCGCCGTTCCAGGCGTAGAGCCCGTTGTTCCAACCCCAGTAGCCGGGGGTCCACAAGAAGCCCGGCTGCGGGGCTTCTACCCAGGTGCCGGGAACCCAGTAATAGCTACCGGCGTCGGCGCTCCAGGCCCAGTAGCCGGGCGTCCAAAGGTAGCCCGGGGCCGGGACCGGCGGCTGCTCGTAGACCGGCAACTCCGGCGGCGCGACGTTGATCGACACGCCGATGGTCACGAAAGCCTGCGAGGCCTGCGAGCCCAGCAGCAGCACGAACGCCAGCGCTGCCGTGTAAAAAATGCTGAAGGAAATATTGCGCTTCATCATGAATCAATCCCCTTGTCGCTGTAACCCACAGCGATATTTTAAAGGAAACGTCGCTAATAGTAGTTCGTTGACGCTGAACGGTTGCTGACTCGGACACTTGCCGGGCCATATTGCGCGCGCAGCGGCGCGCAAAAGCAATCGGACGCGCGCGCTATCGCAGGCGCATGTGACGGCAGGCGCGGTTGATGGCGATGTCAGGCCCCGCGGCCGGGGGCGTGCCGGCGGCAGCCCCTTTAGCGCTGGCGCACCTTGCTCAGGAAACGCAGGATCTCAAGGTACAGCCACACCAATGTGACCAGCAGCCCGAACGCTGCGTACCATTCCATGTAGCGCGGGGCGCCCTGCGCCACGCCGCTCTGGATCAGGTCGAAGTCGAGCGCCAGATTGAGCGCGGCCACGGCGATGATCACCAGCGACACACCGATGCTCAGCGGGCTCGCCGAATTGAGAAACGGCACGCCTACGTGGAACAAGCCGAGTACGAACGACACCAGGTACAGCAGCGCAATGGCGCCGGTGGCGCCCACGACGATGGCGCGGAAGCGCTGCGTGACGTGGATGATTCCCAGCGTGTAGGCCAGCAGCATCGCAGCCAGCACGCCGAAGGTCAGGCCCACGGCCTGGATGGCGATGCCGGGATAGCGCTTCTCGAGCACCGCCGAGAATCCGCCGATCGCCAGTCCTTCACAGGCCGCGTAGGGCAGCGACAGATACGGCGCCAGCGTGGCCTTGAAGCTGATGATCAGTGCCAGCACCAGGCCACCGATCGCGCCCACCAGAATCGCCGGTGCCACCAGCGCCGGATTGCCGCTGTCAAGATACTGCGACCACGGCCACAGCGCGGCGGCCATCAGGACCACCAGCAGCAGGAACGATTTGTTGATCGTACCCTGCAGCGTCATCGCCTCGCCGGCGATGCCCGCGCGCGGCAGGCCGGAAAAGGTGCGGTCGTTGAGCCCCGGATTGCCGGTGCGCGTCAGCCAGGTTCTGTTGTCCATCGTCGCGTGTTCCCTCAGCGCGGCCCGGGCATCGGCGAGGGCTGCTTGTCGTGCTCAATCATCGCATAGGCCGAATGGTTGTGGATCGACTCGAAATTCTCGCTCTCGACCACATAGGCCGAGATGCGCTCCTCGCTGTTGAGGCGCATGGCGACGTCGCGCACCATGTCCTCGACGAACTTCGGATTGTCGTAGGCGCGCTCGGTGACGTACTTCTCGTCGGGGCGCTTGAGGATGCCGTACAGCTCGCACGAGGCTTCGTTCTCCGCCAGCTCGATCAGCTCCTCGATCCAGATGTGCTCCTGCAGGCGTGCCTTGATGGTGATGTGCGAGCGCTGATTGTGCGCTCCGCGATCCGAGATCTTCTTCGAGCACGGGCACAGGCTGGTGACCGGGACCACGACCTTGACCCAGGTGTGGGCCTCGCCGCGACAGATCTCGCCGATCAGCGAAGCCTGGTAATCCATCAGGCTCTCGACGCCGGTCACCGGCGCGCGCTTCATCACGAAAAACGGAAACGTCATCTCGATATGCCCGGCATCGGCGTCGAGCCGCGAGGTCATCTCGCCGAGCATGGAACGGAACGAGTTGACGGAGATCTCGCGCTCGTGATGCAGGATCTCGACGAAGCGCGACATGTGGGTGCCCTTGAAGTCGTGCGGCAGGTTGACGTACATGTTGAACGTCGCCACGGTGTGCTGCTCGCCGGTGGTGCGGTCCTTGACCCGGACCGGATGGCGGATGTCCTTGATGCCGACCCGGTTGATCGGGATGCGGCGCGTATCGGCACGCGCCTGCACGTCCTCGACGGAGACGACGTTCTTGGCCCGGGTCTCGGCAACGATGCTCATGGCTTCACCTGCGGGTGTTCAACTCGGGCCGACGCCGCCCGCTGCGCTCAATCTGGTGGCGGTACGGGTCAGCTTCAAGGCCGGGACCGCCGCGCGCCAGCGTTCGATGGTCGCGGCAATGCCCGCCAGGTCCAGTCCCGCCGCCGCCAGGCAGTCGTCGCGGCTGCCGTGCTCGATGAAGCGATCGGGAATGCCGATGTGCAGTCGCGGGGTGGTGAGTCCCTCCGCATCGAGCGCCTCGGAGCAGGCGCTGCCGGCGCCGCCGGCCACGACGTTGTCCTCGATGGTCACGATACCGGCGTGGCTCGCGCCGATCTCGCGCAGCAACGCGATATCCAGCGGTTTGATGAAACGCATATTGACCAGCGTGGCATCCAGGCGTTCGGCCAGCGTGGTCGCGGGCGTCATCATGGCGCCGAAGGCCAGCAGTGCCAGGCCGCTGCCGCCGCGACGCCGCAGTTCTGCACGACCGATGGGCAGGGCGGTCATTTCATCAAGGATTGGAACCCCTGGGCCCCTGCCGCGCGGATAGCGCACCGCCGCCGGTCCGTCGATCGTGGTGGCGGTGTAGAGCATCTGGCGGCATTCGTTTTCATCCGCCGGCGCCATGATCACCATGTTCGGCACGCAGCGCATGAACGACAGATCGTAGCTGCCATGGTGGGTGGCGCCGTCGCTGCCGACCACGCCGGCGCGGTCGAGCGCGAACACCACCGGCAGCTTCTGCAGCGCAACGTCATGGATCAGCTGATCGTAGGCGCGTTGCAGGAACGACGAGTAGATGGCCAGCACCGGTTTCATGCCCTCGCAGGCCAGTCCGGCCGCGAAAGTCGCGGCGTGTTGTTCGGCGATGGCGACGTCGAAGTAGCGCTCCGGGAAGCGCTTGGAGAATTGCACCAGGCCCGAGCCTTCGCGCATCGCGGGCGTGATGCCGACGATGCGCGGGTCGCGATCGGCCATATCGCACAGCCACTGGCCGAACACCTGCGAGTAGCTGGGCGTGCCGGGCTTCTCCTTATGGATGGTGCCGGCGACCGGATCGAACGGACCGGGACCGTGCCAGGCGATCGGATCGGCTTCGGCCGGCGCATAACCCTTGCCCTTGCGCGTCACCACGTGCAGCAGCTGCGGGCCGGAAAGTCCGCGGATGTTGCGCAGTGCGCGCAGCAGCGATTTGAGATCGTGGCCATCGAGCGGCCCGACGTAATTAAATCCCATCTCCTCGAACAGCGTGCCGGGCAGCACCATGCCCTTGACGTGTTCCTCGGAGCGGCGGGCGAGGGCGCGCATCGCCGGCATCTGCTGCAGCGCCTTTTTGCCGCCTTCGCGCAGCTGCGCGTACAGGCGCCCCGAGATCACGCGTGCCAGGTAGTTCGACAGCGCGCCGACGTTCTCGGAGATCGACATGTCGTTGTCGTTGAGNNGGCAGGCTGCCGGCGTGGTTCAGGGCTTCGAACGCCATGCCCGCGCTCATGGCGCCATCGCCGATCACGGCTATCGAGCGCCGCGGGTCACCGTTACGCGCCGCCGCAATTGCCATGCCCAAGGCGGCACTGACGGAGGTGCCCGAATGGCCGACGCCAAAGGCGTCATACAGGCTTTCGCTGCGAGTCGGAAATGGCGCCAACCCGTCGCGTTGCTTGATGGTGTGCAGGCGGTCACGCCGGCCGGTCAGTACCTTGTGTGGGTAGGCCTGGTGGCCGACATCCCACACCAGCCGATCGTCCGGGGTGTTGTAGACATAGTGCAGTGCAATAGTCAGTTCCACCGTGCCCAGGCCGGCGGCGAAGTGTCCGCCGCGGGTGCTGACGGTGTGGATCAGGAACTGGCGCAGCTCGTCGGCGAGCGCGGGCAGGTCTCGCTCATCCAGGGCGCGCAGGTCTGCCGGGGATTCTATGGCACCCAGCAAAGGGCAGGACGGGGTGCTCGGTGGCATGGTGAGCCACAAGTTTACACGCTCCATACACCTTAGTGCCGCACTGCCGCGTTCCGGGTGCGTCGGGTCCCGCCTGTAAAGGGGAGGCAGCAGGCGGGTGGGTCGCCGGCGAGGCCGGTAGGGCCCCTTAAAGAGCCCGATCGACCACGTAATAGGCCAGCTGGCGCAGCCGCAGGGCGGACGCTCCCAGGCCCTGCAGGGCTGCCAGGGCGCGATCGCGATGCTGCACTGCAAGAGCGCGGGCGGCCTCGAGCCCGAACACGCTCGGGTAGGTGGGCTTGCCCAGCGCCGCATCCGCACCTTTTTTCTTGCCGATCACGCTGGTTTCGCCGGTGACGTCGAGGATGTCGTCCTGGATCTGGAACGCCAGGCCGATTTCCGCCCCGAAGGCCCGCAGCGCCGGGTAGGCCGCGGCATGAGCCAGGCCGGCCGCGAGGCCGCCGAGTTCGATACTGGCCTGGATCAGCGCGCCGGTTTTGCGGCGGTGCATGCGCTCGATGGCTTCGGCGTTCAAGGCCTGGCCGATCGCTTCCAGGTCGATGGCCTGGCCGCCGGCCATGCCTTCAGTGCCGATGGCGCGCGCCAGGGTCGCCAGCATCAGCACCCGCTGCTCCGCGCTGCTGCCGCCAGCAGGCTGATCGCGCGGCCGGGCGAGCACCTCGAACGCCAGGGCCTGCAGCGCATCCCCGGCCAGGATCGCGGTGCCTTGGTCGAAAGCCCGGTGGCACGAGGGGCGCCCGCGCCGCAGGTCGTCATCGTCCATCGCCGGCAGATCGTCATGAATCAGGCTATAGGCATGGATCAGTTCCACTGCGGCGGCCGGTGCATCCAACCGCAGCAATGGCGCCTGAAAAGCCTGGCCGGTCAGGTACACCAGCACCGGCCGCAGCCGCTTGCCGCCGCCCAGCACGCTGTAGCGCATTGCCTCGCACAGGCGCGAAGTCGGCGGATTGTCGGCGCGAAGTTCGTGATCGAGGGTGCGTTCGATGCGCTGCTGAAACGCTTCGATGCTGGCCGCAAGAGCGCTGTCGCGCACGGCGGAGGTCATTCCGACGGGGTGGTCTCGAGGGTTGCGGTGGCGTCGATGTCCTCGACCGCCACGGTGTCGCCGCGCTGCAGCAGCTGCTGCACCTTCTGTTGCGCGACGGCGAGCGCGCTCTGGCATTCGCGCGTCAGCCGCACGCCCTGCTCAAAGGTGCGCAGCGCTTCATCGAGCGGCAGGTCACCCGACTCGAGCCGGCTCACCAGCGATTCCAGCTGCGCCAGCGCCGCTTCGAATGCCGGCGGGGCCGCTGTCGCCGGCGTGGATGCAGACTTCGACGCCATCGAATTACCCTAGCACACTTGCCGCGACATTGAATCTTCGCGGCTCGTTGACGAGGCGGGTGCTTGCGCATAGATTGCGCTTGATTAGAATTAGTCTAAAAATGGGCTTAAGGCTTTTTCACGGAGGTTAGTGCTCATGAAACTCGCTGGAACCAAGACCGAAAAGAATCTGAAGGACGCCTTTGCCGGCGAATCGCAGGCGAACCGTCGCTACCTGTACTTCGCGGCCAAAGCGGACGTCGAAGGCTATAACGATGTGTCGGCGGTGTTTCGTTCCACTGCCGAGGGCGAGACCGGACACGCGCACGGCCACCTCGAATATCTCGAGCAGGTGGGCGATCCGGCGACCGGGCTGCCGATCGGCGAGACCAGGTTGAACCTGAAGTCCGCGGTCGCGGGCGAGACGCACGAGTATTCGGACATGTATCCGGGTATGGCGAAGGCGGCGCGCGAAGAGGGCTTCAGCGAGATCGCCGACTGGTTCGAGACCCTGGCCAAGGCCGAGCGCTCGCACGCCAACCGCTTCCAGAAGGCACTCGATAGCCTGTAATGACTGCCAGCACGGATGGCGGCGGGCGCGAGGGCAACCTCGAGGCGCCGACCCGCCATCCGATCAACTGGCGCGACCCGGCGTTCTACGATGAGGCCGCGCTCGAACAGGAGCTGCACCGCGTTTTCGACATCTGCCACGGTTGTCGGCGCTGCTTCAGCCTGTGCCAGTCGTTCCCGATCCTGTTCGATGCCATCGATGCCTCAGCGACCATGGAGCTCGATGGGGTAGATAAGCGGGTCTACTGGCGGGTGGTGGAGAACTGCTACCTGTGCGACATGTGCTACATGACCAAGTGTCCGTACGTGCCGCCGCACCCGTGGAACGTGGACTTTCCGCACCTGATGCTGCGCGCCAAGGCGTTGCGGGCGCGGAACGGGCAGCTCAAGCTCGCCGATCGCATGCTCAGTTCGGTCGACGCCGTCGGGCGCATCGCCGGCATCCCGGTGGTGGCCGAAATCGTCAACGCCGCCAACCGCAACGGCATGGCCCGCAAGCTGCTCGACAAGGCGCTCGGGGTGGACCCGCGCGCGCCGCTGCCGAAGTATTACTCGCGCACCGCGCGCCGGCGGTTGAAGCGCAGCCTGCGGCGCGATCTGCTGCCCCAGGCCGGGGGCGATACCCGCGGCCAGGTGGTGTTGTTTACCACCTGCTATGGCAATCGCAATGAACCGCGGCTGGCGCAGGACCTGGCGGCGGTGTTCGAGCACAACGGCATCGGGCTGGTGCTCGCCGCGAAGGAGCGCTGCTGCGGCATGCCCAAGCTCGAGCTCGGGGACCTGGCGGCGGTGGCGCGCTTCAAGGAAGACAACATCCCGCAGCTGGGGCGGCTGGTCGACGCCGGCTACGACATCGTGGCGCCTATCCCATCGTGCGTACTGATGTTCAAGCAGGAGCTGCCGCTGATGTTTGCCGGTGACACGCAGGTGCGGCGCATCGCCGAGCACATGTTCGATCCGTTCGAGTACCTGATGCTGCGCCACAAGGCCGGGCTGCTGCGCACCGACTTCAAGACCTCACTGGGCAAAATCAGCTACCACGTGCCGTGTCACCTGCGGGTGCAGAACATCGGCCTCAAGACGCGCGACCTGTTGAAGCTGGTGCCGGACACCACGGTCGAGGTGATCGAGCGCTGCTCGGGGCACAATGGCACCTATGCCATCAAGAGCCGCTATCGCGATGCCTCGATGAAGATCGGTGGCCCGGTGTTCAAGCGCGTCGAGGACTCCGGCGCCGACTACTATTCGAGCGATTGCCCGATGGCCGGCCACCAGATCGAGAGCGGACTTACGTCGGACAGCGCGCCGACGCACCCGCTGAAGCTGCTGCGCATCGCCTACGGTATCTGAAAGGCGATGCAGAAACTGGCCGTCACGCAGCTGTTGTCGCTCGAGCAGTACGCCCGCGAGCGTCCGGCATCGCGTCCCGGCATGATGGCGCACCGGCGCGCGCGCCAGCTGCACATCGGGGCGCATTGCTCCTGGAGTTTCGAGGACCGGCGCACGGTTCAATACCAGGTGCAGGAGATGCTGCGCAGCGAGCGCATCTTCGAACCCGATGCCATCTCCGAGGAGCTCGAGACCTACAATCCGCTGATTCCCGACGGCAGTAATCTCAAGGCCACGCTGATGATCGAATACGCCGATCCGGAACAGCGCGCGCGCCAGCTGGTCGAGCTGCGCGGCTTCGAGCGCCACTGCTGGATGCGTGTGGCGGGCCACGAGGCGGTGTACGCGATCGCCGATGAGGATCTGGTGCGCGAGAACGACACCAAGACCGCGGCGGTGCATTTCCTGCGCTTCGAGTTCGCCGCGGCGATGATCGCCGCCGCGCGCGCCGGCGCCGCGCTCGCAGCCGGCGTCGATCATCCCGCCTATCGTCACAGCGTCGATCCGCTGTCGCCAGCCCTGCGGGCGGAATTGCTGGCCGACTTCGCCTGACCCGGCGGCGGACCCTGCGGCGCACGGCACTTCGTAATTGCTATATCAGAGGGATTGAGCCTATACGTGCNNGCACGTATAGGCTCAATCCCTCCGTGCAGTATTTTCGGAGCCGTGCGTCCGCCGGGTCAGGCGCGAGGGGTCTGCTAGAATCCGCGCCGCCGCGCGCCGTCATTATCCTGACCTGGAACACAATGGCTGAGTCGTATACCGCATCCGATATCGAAGTCCTCAGCGGGCTGGACCCGGTACGCCGCCGCCCGGGCATGTACACCGACACCACGCGGCCCAACCACCTCGCGCACGAAGTCATCGACAACAGCGTCGATGAGGCGATCGCCGGCTACTGCAAGAACATCGGCCTCACGCTCTACAAGGACAATTCGCTGCAGGTGGTGGACGACGGGCGCGGCATGCCGATCGACATCCACCCGAAGGAGAAGGTCAGCGGCGTGGAACTGATACTCACCCGCCTGCACGCCGGCGGCAAATTCACCGAAGGGTCTTATAAATTCTCCGGCGGGTTGCACGGCGTGGGAGTCTCGGTGGTCAACGCGCTGTCGAAGCACCTGGAGTGTTGGGTGCGCCGCGGCGGCAAGGAATACAACATCAGTTTTCGCAACGGCCGGCTGCATTCCAAGCTCGAGGTGGTGGGCAGCGTCGGCCAGCGCAACACCGGCACCACGGTGCGCTTCTGGCCGGATCCGAAGATCTTCGATTCCGACCGGTTCTCGGTGCCGGATCTCAAGCGCGTGCTCAAGGCCAAGGCGGTGCTGTGTCCGGGGCTGCGCGTGAGCTTTCACAACGAGCAGACCGGTGAGAAAGAGGAATGGTTCTACACCGGAGATCTGGGCGCCTATCTGGTGGAGCAGCTGGGCGCGGCCGAACGCCTGCCGCCGGAGCCGATTACCGGCAAGCACGTGTCGGAGGAAGACGCGGTCGACTGGGCGCTTGCCTGGTCGAGCGATGCTGCGCAGCTGGTCGCGGAAAGCTACGTCAATCTGATCCCGACCACCGGTGGCGGCACGCACGTCAACGGCCTGCGCGCCGGGGTGGTCGAGGCGGTGCGCGAGTTCTGCGAATTTCGCAACCTTTTGCCGCGCGGCATCAAGCTCACCGCCGAGGACATCTGGGATCGCGCCTGTTACGTGCTGTCGATCAAGATCCGCGACCCGCAGTTCGCCGGCCAGACCAAGGAGAAACTCGGCTCGCGCGAAGC
Source organism: Gammaproteobacteria bacterium (assembly GCA_003132025.1). Lineage (GTDB taxonomy): Bacteria > Pseudomonadota > Gammaproteobacteria > Steroidobacterales > Steroidobacteraceae > FEN-1191. The sequence goes on along the minus strand of PKWJ01000018.1, from coordinate 287,335 downwards.
CGCCGCGCTGGTCGAGTCACACGCGCGCGACGCGGCGGCGCTGTGGCTCAATCAGCACCCGGATGCCGGCGAGCGCATCGCGCAGTTTGCGATCGAGAATGCGCAGGAGCGCATACGCGCGGCGGCGCGCGTGGTGCGCAAGCGCGCCGTCAACGGCCCGGCGCTGCCCGGCAAGCTGGCCGATTGCAGCTCGCAGGATCCGGCACGCTCGGAACTGTTCCTGGTCGAAGGCGACTCGGCCGGCGGTTCGGCCAAGCAGGCGCGCGACCGGGAGTTTCAGGCCATCATGCCGCTGCGCGGCAAGATCCTGAACACCTGGGAGCTCGAGCCCGGCGAGATCGGCAGCTCACAGGAGGTGCACGACATCGCGATCGCGCTCGGGGTCGACCCGGGCTCATCCGACCTGTCCGAGCTGCGCTATCACAAGATCTGCATCCTGGCGGACGCCGATTCCGACGGCCAGCACATCGCCACCCTGCTGTGCGCGCTGTTCCTGCGCCATTTCCGGCCGCTGGTGAGCGGCGGCCACATCTATGTGGCGATGCCGCCGCTGTACCGTATCGATGCCGGCAAGCAGGTGCTGTATGCGCTCGATGACGAGGAGCGCGATGGCATCCTCAAGCGCCTCGCCGAAGAGCGCTCGCGCGTCAAACCGGTGGTGACGCGCTTCAAGGGCCTGGGCGAGATGAATCCGCCGCAGCTGCGCGAAACCACCATCGATCCGCGCACCCGCCGCCTGGTGCAGCTGACCATCGAGGCCAGGGATCAGACCGACAAGCTGATGGACATGATGCTGGCGAAGAAGCGTGCCGGCGACCGGCGCGACTGGCTGGAGAGCAAGGGCGACAAGGCCGAGGTGCTGATCTGATGGCGCAACCGCCGGTGAATTTCGAGGGTGTGGAGCGGCGCGCGCTCGGCGTGTTTACCGAGAAGGCGTACCTCGATTACTCGATGTACGTGATCCTCGATCGCGCGCTGCCGGCGCTGGGCGACGGGCTCAAGCCGGTGCAGCGCCGCATCACCTACGCGATGAGCGAGCTTGGGCTGTCGGCCGCCTCCAAGCACAAGAAATCCGCGCGCACCGTGGGCGATGTGATCGGCAAGTTCCATCCGCACGGCGACTCCGCCTGCTACGAGGCCATGGTGCACATGGCGCAGGATTTCTCCTATCGCTATCCGATCGTCGATGGCCAGGGCAACTGGGGTTCGCCCGACGATCCGAAATCGTTTGCGGCCATGCGCTATACCGAAGCGCGGCTGACGCGCTATGCCGATCTGCTGCTGGCGGAACTGGAGCACGGCACCGTCGACTGGGCGCCGAACTTCGACGGCACCATGGACGAGCCGCTGATGCTGCCGGCGCGGCTGCCGAACCTGCTGCTCAACGGCGCCTCCGGCATCGCGGTCGGCATGGCGACTGATATTCCGCCGCACAACCTGCGCGAGATCGCTGCCGCCTGTATTCATCTGCTGGACGATCCCGAGGCCACCACGCGTGCGCTGATGAAGCACGTCAAGGGGCCGGACCTGCCCACCGGCGGCGAGATCATCTCCCCGCGCGCCGACCTGGTGAGCTTCTACGACAGCGGTAACGGCAGCTACAAGGCACGCGCGGTCTGGGAACTCGAGCAGGACAGCGGCCACGTGATCATCACGCAGCTGCCGTTCCAGGTGTCCGGCAGCCGCGTGCTGGAGCAGATCGCGCAGCAGATCCGCGACAAGAAACTGCCGATGGTGGACGACGTGCGCGACGAGTCGGATCACGAGAATCCGACCCGGCTGGTGATCGAGCCGCGCTCCAGCCGGGTTGACGTGCAGCAGCTGATCGCCCACCTGTTCGCGACCACCGATCTGGAGCGCAGCTACCGCGTCAATCTGAACGTGATCGGCATCGACGGCCGGCCGCGCGTCATGGGGCTCAAGGCGCTGCTGGCCGAGTGGCTGGAGTTCCGGCAGCACACGGTACGCCGGCGGCTGCAGCACCGGCTCGATAAGGTGGCCCGCAGGCTGCACATCCTGGATGGCCTGGCGATCGCCTATCTCAACCTGGATGAAGTGATCCGCATCATCCGGCGCGAGGAGGAACCCAAGCCGGTGCTGATCAAGCGCTTCAAGCTGTCGGACGAGCAGGCCGAGGCGATCCTCGAGACCAAGTTGCGCCACCTGGCGAAGCTCGAGGAGATGAAGATCCGCGAGGAGCAGCGCGAGCTGGGCGAGGAGCGCGACCAGCTGCAGGAACTGCTAGCCAGCAAGGCCAAGCTCAGGAAACTGGTACGGGCTGAGATCACAGCCGACGCCGAGGAATACGGCGATGAGCGCCGCACGCGCATCGTGGAGCGCGCCGCCGCGCAGGCGATCGAAGAGAGCGAGCTGCTGGCCAACGAGCCGGTCACGGTGGTGCTGTCGACCGGCGGCTGGGTACGCTCGGCCAAGGGCCACGACATCGACCCGCACAGCCTGTCGTACAAAACCGGCGATGCCTTCCAGGCCGCGGCGCGCGGCCGCAGCACCCAGTTGGCGGTGTTCATCGACAGCACCGGGCGCGCCTACAGCCTGCCGGCGCACAGCCTGCCCTCGGCGCGCGGGCAGGGCGAGCCGCTGTCAGGACGGCTCGATCCGCCCGATGGCGCGCGTTTCGCCGGCGTGCTGCTGGGCGATCCGGAAGATCTATGGCTGATCGTGACCGACGCGGGCTACGGCTTCAGCGTGCGACTGAAGGAGCTGCATTCGCGTAATCGCGGCGGCAAGGCCGTGCTCAGGCTCACCACCGGGGCGCTGGTGCTGCCGCCGGTCGCGATTCCGCTGTCGGCTGCCGACAGCGCGCCCAGGGCCGAAGATGCAGCGGGCCTGCCGCCGGCGGCCGATGCGCGGGTCGCGCTCGCAACTTCCGAGGGCCGGCTGTTGCTGCTGGCCGCGGGCGAGGTGCCGGAGTTGCCGCGTGGCAAGGGCAACAAGCTGTTCGGCATCCCGACCAAAAAGGCGGAGGCGCGCGAGGAGACGCTGGCGGCGATGACCGTGCTGTCGGGCGGCCAGTCGCTGCTGGTGACGTCGGGCGAGCGGCAGATGACGCTCAAGCCGGCGGATCTTGCCGACTATGCCGGCGAGCGTGCACAGCGTGGGGCGCTGTTGCCGCGCGGCTGGCGCACCGTTGAAGCCATCCAGCCCGTGGACCCGGCGGGGGCCGCCGCTGCCTAGTCGTTGATCGGCTCGCCTTCGGGATAGGCGCGCGGCAATACCACACGAAAAGTGGTACCGGCTCCGGGTGCGGTCTCCAGTTCCAGGCTGGCATCGAGCAGTTCGCACAGGCGCTTGACGATCGACAGGCCGATACCTTCGCCGGCCGGCACGCTGAGCGAGTGCGGGTTGGATTGCGATTTGAGCGTCGCGGCCGGCTCGGCGCGACTGCCGGCGCTGGCATCGAGTTCATGCGACTCCTCGGTGGCCTGGCGCAAAGCGCTCTCCAGCGGCGCTACCGGTGACTGCGGCTGGAAGCCCGGGCCGGTGTCCTGCACACACAGCACCCACTGTTGCGCGCCGCAATCGTTGCGCGCCTCCCACTGCACGCACACGCCGCCGCGCTCGGTGACCTTGAGCGCATTGAGCACCAGGTTTTGTGCGATACGCAGTATCTTTACCGAATCGCCGACGGCGGGCAGCGAGCCGGGACCCTGCGCCTTGAGGAATAGATTGCGCTCGGCTGCCAGCGGCCGCATGCTTTCGCAGAATTCGTGCAGCATGTCGGCGACGTCGAAGCGCCGCAGGCGGCGATACTCTTGGCCAGCCTCGAGCCGCGCCAGGTCCATCAGATCGCTCAACAGGCCGCGCAGCGAGGTCACCGAGCGCTGCAGGATGTCGGAAATCATGGTGCGGCTCGGATCGATCTGGGCCTCACGCGTCAGGATCGCGGACGCGTTACTGATCACGCCCACGGTGCCGCGCAGGTCGTGCGCCGCCTCGCGCCAGGCCTCGGCCCGCTGGCGGTCCAGGCTCTGCAACTGGTTCAGCGCCGATTCCAGCTCGCGCACCCGGCTGGCCGCCTCGGTGCGCTGCAGGCGCTCGTATCGGGCCGCGCTCTCGGCCACGCCATCGCCGCACAGCCGCACCAATGCGCGGCGCGCGACCGGCATGACATCGCCCTGCAGCTGCGGGTGGGCGCGCCCATACTCCTCAAGTTCGTTCAGCAGCGCGTAGTGCAGGTGGCCCCACTCACGGATCGCCTCGCGCTGGTTGTAGCCCTGTTGCCAGCGGTGCAGGCCGTGCTCGGCGGCGCTCTGTTTCTGCTCGCTATGCGCCTGCGCCTTGTCCTCGGCATCCTGCGCTTGCAGCCGCCGCTCAAAGGCGTCGAGCACCTGCGGAATGTGATCATTGAACTGAGCGCGGGAAATCCCCGACGGCGTGGTCAGCTGCGGGTCGAGTTCGACCGCGCGCAACCAGCACAGCAGGATCTGCTCGCGCCGCCCGGCAAGGTACGACGCCAGGGCTGACAGCTCCGCTTTTATCTGATTTGAATCGGTCATGGTTCGGTTCGCAGCGCCAGCGGCGGCGGCAAATATACCCCAGCCCCGATTGGATCGCGCCGGGACATTTTGTACCCTGCCGGCATGGATTGCGAACCATCGTACCCGGGGGTGCATCGCGCGGCGCTGGAGGGTTTCTCCAGGGAAGCAGCCAGCTATGGCCGCGGGCGACCGGATTACCCGCCGCAGCTGGCGGCCTGGCTACAGCAGGTGCTGCAACTGCGCGCCGGCAAGCGCGCCGTGGATCTGGGTGCCGGCACCGGCAAGTTCACCCGGCTGCTGCTGCAGAGCGGCGCCAGCGTGGTCGCCATCGAGCCGGTCGATGCGATGCGCGTGCAATTGCTGCAGGATTTTTCGGGCATCACGGCGCTGGCGGCGACGGCGCAGGCGATGCCGCTGGCCGACGCTTCGGTCGATGCCGTGGTCTGTGCCCAGGCATTTCACTGGTTCGCCAGCCACGAGGCGCTGCGCGAGATCGGCCGTGTGCTCAAACCGGGCGGCAAGCTCGGCCTGGTTTGGAACGTGCGCGACGAAACGGTGGACTGGGTCGCCGCGATCACACGCATCATGGCTCCCTACGAAGGCGATACGCCGCGCTTACACAGCAGCGAGTGGCGCCGGCTGTTCCCGAATGAGCTGTTTTCGGAGCTGCAGGAGACCAGCGTACTGCACCAGCATGTGGGCAGTGCACAGGCGGTGATCCTCGACCGAGTGCTGTCGGTGAGCTTCATCGCCGCGCTGCCGGCGGCGGAGCGCGCGCACGTAGTCCAGCAGCTCAAGGCCCTGATTGCGAGCCACCCGCAGCTGCAGCAGCGGCCGGTGATCGCCTTTCCCTACCTGACGCACGCCTTCTGCAGCACCCGTGCGCCGAGCAGTGACTGATCGACGCAGTTACTCGATTGCGATTGACGATGGGCCGCCGGCATAGCCGGGGAAGAGTACGGTCGACACTGGCGCGCCGACCGCGCTCAGCGCTCCGTTCGTGAGATTGATGCGGAAAACCGTGACCGTGTCGGCATCGCCGTTCGCTACGTAGACAAATTGACCCGAAGGATCGGACTGGATCGCCGTCGGTCCGCCGACGCTGGGGAAACCGGTGGTGGTACTGACGAACGGCGAGCCTGTGATCACGGTCAGCGTGCCGTCGTTGTTGACCGTGAAGGCGGAGACGGTGCCGTCGCCGCTGTTGGTGACGTACAGGAACGAGCCTGTCGGATCGATCGTGACGCCCTCTGGCGCGGCGCCCACGCCGTAGATCACCCCTTGGGTCAGCGTACCGTTGCCGCCGTAGCTGTATTCACTCACGGTATTGGCAAGGCGGTCGGTGACATAGAGAAAGCCGCCAGCCGGATATACCGCCAGCGCGTACGGCTGATTGACCCCGACGCCGCCTTGGAAAGCGAACGGCGAGCCGGGCACGGCGGTCAAGGGGGCACCGGCGTCGATGGCATAGCCCACCATCGTGGCGTCGTAGTAGTTGGCAGCGTAGAGCAGCTGGTTGACGACATCGACTGCCAGCCCGTACGGAATGTTGCCGGAAGGATAGGTGGAGCTGGCGAGCACGCCGGTCACCGGCGTCAGCACGCCGCCATTGATTGAATAGGCCTCCAGGGCCCCGTTAACGGTGTCGTTGCTGCCGACGTAGAGGGATGGGCCGGTCGGATCTATCGCCAGCGCGTACGGAAAATTGGTCGCTGCGCCGGTGCTGGCGGTCGACACGTCCAGTGTCAGAGCGCCGCCGGGGCCGATGCCGTCGGTGGACACGAGTGCTGAACCGGAGTTGGCCACGTACAGATAGTTACCGCTCGGATCGACGGCGACGCTGTAGGGCTGGATTTCCGCAGGTGCGTAGGGCGAGCCGGCGGCGGCCGTCAGGGCTCCGCTCGTTGCGTTGATCGCGAAGGCGGCCAGGCTGCCATTGCCGTTGTTGTCGAACGGATTGGATACAAACAGGAACTTGCCGGTGTTGAGGCAGCTGATGGTCACCGTGGTGACGTTCGCGGTCGTGGCCGTGCCGGTGCCGTGGGTCACACGGCACAACTGCGCCGGGTCCGAGGGTTGCGTGCCGACGGTGACCGCATAGGGCTGGTTGCTTGCGATCTTGGCGTTGAAGGTAAAGCTGCCGTCGGCCGCGACCGTCAGGTTATCGCCGCCGTTGTCCTGCAGCATGAGCGCGGTGCCGTTCAAGCCACTGACGGTGCCGCCGATCGTGTACAGATTGGTGGCGCAGCTGATCATCACATTGGTCACGTCGGCGCTGATTACGTTGCCCGTGCCGTTGCCGACCGTGCAAGTCTGAGAAGGATTGCTCGGCTGAGTCAGGACAGTGACGGCGTAGGGCGAACCGCTCGGCAGGGTCGCAAACGTGTAGGTGCCGGCACCGGCGACCGGGACGTTGTTGGCGCCATTGGTCTGCACCACCAGGCCGGCGCCGGTCAGGCCGCTGACGCTGCCGCTGACCGAGTAGCTATTGATGGTGCAGGTGATGACGACGTTGGTCACGTTCGCGGTGGTCACTTGGCCAGTATCGTTCGCCACCAGGCAGGTCTGCGACGGACTGCTCGGCTGGGTCATGACCGTGACCGTGTAGTTGGTGCCGCTGGCCAGAGTCGCGAACACGTAGCTGCCGGAGCTACTGACCGAGACGTTGTTGCTGCCGTTGGTCTGCAGCACCAGGCCGGAGCCGGCCAACGCACTGACGCTGCCGCCGACGGCGTAGAAGTTCGTGGTGCAGGATACGATGACGCTGGCCACATTGACCGTGCCCACTGTGCCGACGCCGTTCATCACCGTGCAGACCTGAGACGGGTTGGCCGGTTGCGACTGAACTGTAACCGCGTACTGCGCGCCGCCGGCCACACTGCCCGGAAAGGTGAAGCCGCCATTGCCCGTGATCGGCAGATTGTTGCCGGCGTTGTCCGCGAGCACCAGCCCGGTGCCCGACAGGCCCATGACGTTGCCGCCGACGGTGTAGGAGGTCTGGGGGCCGCCGCTGCTGCTGGCCGTGCCGTTGCCGCCGATCGTGCCGTTGCCGCCGGCGCCGGTGCTGATGGTGTCGCCGGCGCCGTCGAGTGAGTCACCGCATGCAACCAACAGAGCGCTGGCGCATAGCGCGAGAATGAGAGTGCGCAGGAGACTGAAATTCAGCTGCTGCGGAACGATCGAGTACATCCGTTATAGCTCCAGCCCGGCTGTCTTGGGTTGCAAGAGCAGCAACAACATCTGTGTAGGTACGCCGCCCGTTGCAAGCGCGGGTGGCACAGCGATGCATCGGCAACCCGCTGTGCACGGCCCATTATCGAAATTAGAGCGGTGCCGGCGTGGTGATAGCAGTCTCATTGCGACTAAATCTGTCGCCATAGCGTGACGGGGTTCGCACCACTGACCGGCATATGTTCGGTTCGGCACGCAGGCTGGGTCTGGTTTTGTTGCCAGAGCCGGCCACCACCGCCNNGCGTTTGACTGGCGCGCTTTTCGGGGCCGTGTTGATCGCTAGAACTTACTCGATTGCGATCGCGATGGTGTTGGCACCGTTAAGATTGGTCGCCTGCACCGGCGTGCTCGCCGCACCCAAGACTCCCAGTGCACCGATGCTAAATCCCGTGATCGTGCTGGCATCGCCGTTTGCGACATAAAGGTACTGACTGGACGGATCGATCGCCAGCGCAGTCGCCGAGATGGAAGCTCCGCCGCCGGTCGCGGTCGCGCCGGTACCGATGGCCGTCAAACCTGCACCGCTCGAAGTGATCCTGAAGCCCTGCACCGTGCCGTCACCGGCATTGGCAACGTAAAGGTATTTGCCAGTCGGATCAACAGCGACACTTTCCGGGTTGGTGCCTACCGTTTTTGTCAGTACCAGGGTCAGAGTTCCGGTGCCGTCATAGGAGAAAACGTTGACGGTACCCGGGGTGGTGCTGGTGTCGGTGACGTACACATACTGACCTGACGGATACGCGGCCACCGCATAGGGGGCAGCGAGCGCCGTTGATGTGGGCGGTGCGCTCACTGTCAAGGTTCCGCCAATCCCGATGGGATAGGTGGTGATTGTGACGTCAGGGACACTTACGGCGAACACAAACGCATGGGTCGAATCGACGGCCATGCCGATCGGGTAGTTGACGGTGTACGGCGAGCCTGCCAGCTGCGCGCCCAGTACGCCGGCGACCGGATTGAAGGCGACGATCGCGCCGTCTCCCTGGATATCGTTGTTGCCGACGTAGAGGTACGGGCCGGCCGAGTCGAACGCCAGCGCCGACGGTTCGTCGTTGGCCGCCAACGCAACCGGCGATCCTGCGGTCAGAGTGCCGTTTGCGGCGATCGTATAGGTCGCGACGTCATTGTCCGTAGTCGTTTTGGGAGGGCCAACGACCTGGTTGGCTGTCCCGGCGTTGCCTACGTAGAGGTACGGGCCGGTTGGGTCAACTGCAAATCCGATCGGGTTGTTGTCCGTCGCCGCCGGCACGAACGCCGGCAACGCCGGATCCCCATTGGCTGCCGTCAGCGCGCCGGTGGTCGCATTGATCGCGAACACACCGATGGTTCCGGTGCCGCTGTTGTCGTACGGGTTTGCGACGAACACGAACTTGCCGACGTTGACGCAGCTTACGACGACAGTTACCGCCGAATTGGCTGTTCCGGTGCCACTGGCCACGGTGCAGAGCTGTGCGGGACCTGTCGGTTGAGTGTTAACCGTGACGGCGTACGCGCCGCCGGCGGCGACCTTGGTCGCGAAGGGGAACGTACCATTGCCGGTGATCGACAGGCTGTCAGCCCCATTGTCATACAGCACCAGGCCCGTGCCGGTGAGTCCGCTGACGCTGGCACTGATCGTGTACTGATTAACGCAGGTCACCGTTACCGTGACATTGGAATTCGCGGTTCCCGAGGAGGGGTTGGAAATCGTGCAAACCTGCACCGGGGTGATTGGCTGAGTATGAACCGTGACGGCATACGCACCGCCGGCGGCGATCTTGGTCGTGAACGGGAAGGTCCCATTGCCCGAGATCGCCAGGTTGTTACCGCCATTGTCATACAGCACCAGGCCCGAGCCATTGAGTCCGGTGACGGTCGCGCTGATCGTGTACTGGTTGACGCAGGTGACCGCTACAGCGACATTGCTGTTGGCGTTGCCCGAACCGCTGTTCACCGTGCACGTCTGTGTGGGAGTGGTGGGCTGAGTCAGAACAGTTACCGCGTAGGCCCCGCCTGCGGCAACAGGGGTGGTGAACGGAAACGTTCCATTGCCCGAGATCGAGAGGTTGTTACCGCCATTGTCCTGCAGCACCAGACCCGATCCGTTGAGTCCGCTGACGGTGGCACTGATCGTGTAGGTTACGGTTCCGCCGCCGCTGCTGCTCGAACTGCTGCTGCTGGAGCTACTGCTGCTGGAGCTACTGCTGCTGGAGCTGCTGCTGACGGTGTTGTTGTCGCCGCCGCCGCCGCAGGCGACGACGATGAAACTGGCGCAGACGGCCAAGGTGAGTGCGCGTACGGAGGCAAGGCTCAGGTGGCGCGGAAGAATTGCATGCATTGGCTACAGCTCCAGTGGGGCCGCGCTCACACTTGAGAGCAGCCGGGAAATTGATGGTAAGACCCCGTCGGTATCAGTCGCGATTGCAATCAGAGTTCATCGGTGATCGATAATGCCTATTAATTATCGAGAGCAGCCGGGAAGTAAAGCTGTGATCCCCGTCTCAAGTCCGAATAACTATGTCGCCAAGCGGTGACGTCCCTAACCGGCGACACGCAGGGCTGTCGAGCGGGCGGCCATACAGGTTGGGTCGTTGTTTCCGGAGGGTATTTCCTCTCCGGCACGCTCACTCGCCGACCTCCTCGGCGCGATGGCAGGCGACCTGGCTGTCGCCGACCAGGCGCAACAACGGAACCTCCCGGGTGCAGCGATCGATTGCCATCGGACAGCGGGTACGAAACACGCAGCCCGAAGGTGCGAACAGCGGCGAAGGGATCTCGCCTTCAAGCGGCGCAGTACGGCGCGCCCGGGCCGCGACCGGGTCGGGAATTGGCGCCGCGCGAATCAGGGCGCGCGTATAGGGATGACGGCAGGACTTGAACAGCGCATCGCAGCCGGCGATCTCCATGACGCGGCCCAGATACAGCACCAGCACGCGATCGCAGCTGAAGCGCACCGAGGCCAGATCGTGCGAGATGAACAGCAACGACAGTTGCAGCCGCCGCTGCAGATCCTTGAGCAGGTTGCTGATCTGCGATTTGATCGACACGTCGAGCGCCGACAGCGGCTCGTCGCACACGATCAGCTCCGGCTCGATGATCAGTGCGCGGGCGATGCCGATGCGCTGTGCCTGGCCGCCGGAGAACTCGTGCGCAAATCGATGCAGGTGCTCGCTGCCCAATCCCACCGCGCGGGTCATGTCCAGTACGCGCTGCAATCGCTGCGGGCGCGACAGCCGCGGCTCGAAAACGCGCAGCGGCTCGCCCAGGATGTCGCCGATATTCATGCGCGGATCGAGCGACGCCAGCGGGTCCTGGAAAATCAGCTGCAGATGGCGCCGCATCGCCTGCAGGCGCGCCCCGGAGAGCTGCAGCAGGTCGGTGCCATGAAACAGGGCGACGCCGGAAGCGGTGGGGACCAGGCGCAGCAGCGCGCGGGCAATGGTCGATTTTCCGCTGCCCGATTCGCCCACCAGGCCCAGGGTTTCCCCGCGCGCCAGATCGAAGCTTACCGCGTTGACCGCGCGTAGCAGCGCGTGTCCGCGTCGATAGGCGACGCGGTAATTGACCGACAGTTGCCTGACCGTGAGCAGCGCGTCGGCGGCATCTGCCCCGGCTCCCGCTGAGCCGCTGTCCAGCGCGCGGATGGGCAGCGCGCTGTTCACGCCGCCTCGCTGCGCAACTTACCCAGCGGGCCCTGGTGATGGCACGCCTTCCAATGCCCCGGCGCGGCCTCGATGAGTGGCGGATCGATCGATTCGCAGATCGGCATCCGATAGATGCAGCGCGGAGCGAACGCGCAGCCGGCCGGCAACGCGGCCGCGTTCGGCGGTGCACCGCCGATGCTCGCCAGGTGCGTGGGCCGAGGGGCATCGATACGCGGAATCGATTGCTGCAGTGCTTCGGTGTACGGGTGGCGCGGGTGGGCGAATAACTCGTGGATCGGCGCCTGTTCCATGATGCGGCCGGCGTACATCACCGCGACCCGATCGGCCACTTCGGCGATCACCCCCAGATCGTGGGTCACCAGCACGATGGCAGTGCCGGTGCGGGCGCGCAGCTCCTGGAACAGGCTCAGTATCTGCGCCTGCACCGTGACATCGAGCGCGGTGCTGGGTTCGTCCGCCAGCAGTATCTCGGGCTCTGCGATCAGCGCCATCGCGATCATGACCCGCTGGCGCATGCCGCCGGACAGCTCGTGCGGGTACTGGCGCATGCGCCGCGGACCTTCCGGGATGTGTACCGACTCCAGCATCTCGATGCCGCGCCGTTCAGCCTCGCGGCCACTGACATTGCGGTGCACCCGCAGCACCTCGGTGATCTGCCGGCCGATGCGAAGGTACGGATTCAGCGCCGTCATCGGATCCTGAAACACCATGCTGATGCGATTGCCGCGCACCTGGTTTAACGCCCTGACATTCAGCTGGAGCAGTTCCTGCTCGCGGTAGCGGATGCTGCCGGCAAGCCGGGCGTGCGGCGCCGACAGTCGCAGTATCGCCAGCAGCAGCTGCGTCTTGCCGGAACCCGATTCGCCGACAATGCCAAGGAATTCGCCGGCGGCAACGTCCAGATCGACCTCGCGCACCGCCTGGATGGCACCGTGATCGGACGGGTAGCCGACCGACAGGCCACGGATGCGCAATGGCGGCGGTGCGCTCATGTCAGCGGTCCCTGGGGTCGAGCGCGTCGCGCAGCCCGTCACCCAGGTAGTTGAAGCAGTAGATGATGAGGGCCAGAAAAACCGCCGGCACGATCAGCAGGTGCGGATGCGATTGCATCTCCGAGGTGCCGTCCGCCACCAGCGAGCCGAGCGATGCCAGGGGCGATTGAACTCCCAGCCCGAGGAAGCTCAGGAAAGCCTCGAACAGGATCACCGTGGGAATCGCCAGCGTCGCGTAGATGATCACGATGCCGATCAGGTTCGGCACGATATGCCGGGCGATCATCGCCGCGCCGCGCACGCCCGAGACGCGCGCCGCCTCGATGAATTCACGTTGCTTGAGCGACAGTGTCTCGCCGCGCACGATGCGCGCGATGTCGAGCCAGGAGACGGCGCCGATGGCGAGGAAGATCAGCCACAGATCGCGGCCGAACAGCACCATGAGCACGATCACGAACGGCACGAACGGCACCGAGTAGAGGATATCGACCGCCCGCATCATCAGCGCATCGGTCGATCCGCCAACGTAACCGGCGGTGGCTCCCCAGGCCACCCCGATCAGCACGCTGACCAGACTGGCCGCAAGGCCGACGGCCAGGGAGATGCGGCAGCCCCACATGACGCGCACCAGCAGGTCGCGCCCCAGCGGATCGGTGCCGAGAATGTGACCGCCGGCGAGCATCGGGCCGCGCGACAGTAGCTCGAACTGCGGCGTGAAATAGTCGTATGGCGACAACAGCGGCAGCAGCAGGCAGGCAAGCATGATGAGCGCTAGCAGCACACCCGAAGCCATCGCCATGCGCTGGGTGCGCAGGCGGCGCAGGGCCTGCCGCCAGAATCCATGCGCGTCGCTCATCGCAACCGCACCCGCGGATCGATCCACGCATAGCACAGGTCGGCCAGCAGGTTGAACAGGATGATCAAGGCGCCATACAGCACCGTGATGCCGATCACCAGCGTGTAATCGCGGTTGAGCGCCGCGGTGATGAAATGGCGGCCGATGCCCGGCAGCCCGAAAACGCTCTCGACCACGATGGAGCCGGTAAGCAGACCGGCGATCGCGGGGCCGAGAAAGGACACCAGCGGTGTCAGCGTCGGGCGCAACGCATGGCGCCAGACGATCAGCCGCAGCGGCAGCCCCTTGGCGCGGGCAGTGCGTATGAACGGACTGTTCAGCACCTCGATGGTGCTGCCGCGCATCAGGCGGGCGATGTAGGCGACATATGGCAGAGCCAGTGCGATCGCGGGCAGCACCAGATGCGAGGGTGATCCGCCGACCCAGTCGCCCGCCGGCAGCCAGTGCAGCGTGACGGCGAAGATGAGGATCATCAGCGGTGCAACCACGAACACCGGAGTCGAGATGCCGGCTACCGCGAAGGCCATGGAACCGTAGTCCCAGCGCGAACCCCGGCGCAGCGCGGCGTTGACGCCGACCGCGCCGCCGACCACCAGTGCCAGGGTGATGGCTGTCAGGCCGATGGTGGCATCGACCGGCAGACCTTGGGCGATGATCTCGTTCACGGAGGTGCCACGATACTGGAATGAGGGGCCGAGATCGCCGCGCGCGAGATCGCCGAGGTAACGCAGGTACTGCCGCCACAGCGGCTCGTCGAGGTGATACTTGGCTTCGATGCTCTTCTGGATTTCCGGCAGCATGCGCTTGGCGGCGTCAAACGGGCCGCCGGGCGCCGCATGCAGCAGGAGGAACGCCAGGGTTACGATCACCAGCAGGGTCGGTATCGCGCCCAACAGCCTGCGAACGGTGTAGCGCAGCATGCTATCGCCGCTGATGCTCGAGCAGGTACATGTAGCGCGACAGGTTACGGTCCATGATGTTCGATTGCCAGCCGCGCACGTACGGTTTCACCAGATGCCGCGTGGCATAGAAGTAGAGCGGGATAAAGGCGGCGTCGTCGTCGAGCACGCGCTCGGCCTGTTCGAATAGGCGATAACGCTTCACATTGTCGGGCTCTTGTCCGGCCGCATCGACCAGCCGATCGAACTGTGGATTTGAGTAGCCGCCGTGGTTATTGCCGTCGCCGGTGTAATAGACCTGCATGAAGGTATACGGATCCGGATAGTCGCCGATCCAGGCGTCGTGAAACAGCAGCAGCTTGTGCAGCTGCAATTCCTGCAGCAACACCTTGAACTCGCGCTCATACACGTGCACATCGGCGCCCAGCACGCTGCGCCAACCCTCCGCCACCGCCTCATAGTAGTGGCGTGCGTCGGGATCCTGGCGCGAACTTTCGAGGTCGAGGCGCAGCGGGTGCCGCTCCGAATAGCCGGCCTGGGCGTACAGCTTGCGCGCCAGCGCGTGCCGCGCCGCATCCGAAAGTCCGGCCCAGTCGGGCCGAGGCTGCTGGTAGCCTTCGAGCGGTGGCACGAAGGTATAGGCCGGCTGGTAGATGCCCAGCCGCATATAGCGCGCCAGCGGTTCGCGATCGATCGCCAGCACCAGCGCCTGGCGCAGGGGCAGATTGTCCTTGAACGGCGGCCGCGTGAAGTTCATGCCCAACATGTAGGTGCCGAAATACGGCGAGTTGACCACCTGGTCGCCCAGCACCGACTTGAGCCAGGGGTACTGATTGGAAGGGAACGAATCCGTCCAGTCGACGTCGCCGGCCATGAAGCGCGATACCTGAACGCTGCGATCGGAGGCGATGTAGTAGATTACGCGCTGCACGCGCACGTGGGCTGCATCCCAATAGTTGGCGTTCTTCTCCAGCGTGATGCGGCTGCTGAGGACGTTCTCGCGCAGCACGAATGGCCCGTTGCTCACGATATGCTCCGGCCGTACCCAGTCATCGCCGTAGCGCGCGATCACGGGTTGGTACACCGGGTAGGCGTACTGCTGCGACAGCAGATCGAGCAGGTAGGGGGTCGGACCGCTCAGCCGCACTTTGAGCGTGTGCTCATCGAGCGCCTCGACTCCGAGCGCGTCGGTGGGTTTCTGTCCCAGGGCGATCGCCAGCGCGTTGTCGATCGCCGCCATTCCCTGCGCGTACTCCGCGCCGGTTTTGGGGTCGACCACGCGACGCCACGAGTACACGAAATCGCCGGCTGTCAGCGGCGCGCCGTTGGACCAGCGCGCATCGCGCCGCAGGTGAAACACCCAGGTCTTGCCGTCGGCGCTGCTATCCCAGGAAGAGGCGACCCCGGGGGCCGGCTTGCCGGCGATATCAACGGTAGTCAGTCCTTCGAACAGATCGTCGAGCAGGCGCTGGCCCGGTACATCGGTGGACAGTTGCGGATCGAGCGATCGCGGCGTGTCATCCAGACCGCGTGACAGGATCTGCTCGCCCGCAAGCCCAGTGCCGACTGTGATCGATGGCGCCGGCGGCAGCTTAGGGGGCGTGGTCGATGGATCGACACTGCTGCAGCCGGCAATCAGGCAGGCGAGGCTCGCCCACGGCGCTCGAGCTCGCAACGCCGTCACGACTTGAGCACCACCTCTTCCGGCGCGTGCACGAAATAGCCCTGGATGTACTGCACCCCGAGCTGCCACACCACCGCCATGGTGTTGGCATCCTCGATGCGCTCGGCCACGGTCTGAATGCCGTGCCTGGCCGCCGCCTCGGCAATCACCCGTACCCGGCGCTGCAGATCCGGGCTGCCGCCCAGGCCCTGCATCAGCGAGCCGTCGATCTTGACGAAGTCCATCGGCAGCGAACCGATCAGGCTCTGCGACTGGCCGCCAGTGCCGTAGTGTTCGAGCGCGAACTTCAGGCCGCGCGCGCGCAGTGCGGTGACCAACTCCTTGGTCCGCTCCAGGTTTTTGGTGGCGACGTCCTCGGTAATCTGCAGGCACAGCCGCCCCGGCTCGGCCAGCGTCGACTTGAGCTGGGTCTCGAGCCACTGGGGCAACGTCGCATCCACCGCACTGTCGCGCGACAGCCGGACGAACAGCAGATCCGGCTTGCGCTTGGCCACGAACGACAACGAAGCGCCGATGACCCAGCGGTCGATGTTCTTCATCAGATCATTGCGGGCCGCGGCCGGCAGGAACTCCGAGGGCAGGACTTCCTTGCCCTGGGCATCGAGCATGCGGATGGCGACGTCGAAGATCTTCTGATCGCCGCCGCCCAGCGAGGCGATCGGTTGCTGCACCAAGCGGAAGCGGTTCTCCATCAATGCCGCCTTGATGTGCTTCACCCAGACCTGGTCATAGGCCTGTACGCGGGTGTCGTTATCGGCGCGGTCCACCGTGACCATCTGGTTGCCGCCGCGCTCGCGCCCACGCCGGGTCGCATCGAGGGCGTCCATCGCCGCCAGATTGACGTCCGGCTTGTTCCCCGACACCACGCCCAGGCCGATGGTACAACTCACGTGCCGGGTCTGGCTTCCGGCCTGGAACGCGTGCTTGCCGACCCGATCGATCAGGTTCTCGCACCAGGCCTCGACATCGCGCTGGTTGCCGCGCTCGAGCAGCAGCATCAGGCTGGTGCCGCCGAAGTGACCGGCAATATCGCGCGGCCCGAGCAGGGTGCGAACGATGTTGGCGAAGGCGATCAGCAGCGCCTCGCTATTGAGAATGCCGAGGTCGCGCTCGATGGCGCCGAATTTATCCGGCCGCACGGACGCCAGGTAGCGTACGCCGCCGGCTATCGGTTGCTCCAGCCGCTCCTGCAGGGCCGACAGCAGATTGCGGCGTGTCAGCAGCCCGGTACCCGGGTCGGTGCGTACCGCGGCTTCCAGTTCGCTGGCGAGCTGCCGGTCATCTCGCTTGTGCGCAGCGACGATCAGGCGCACCCCGGGCTCGCCGTCGAATTCTCCCAGCGCCAGCGCCAGTTCCAGCGGCACCACCGAGCCGTCGCCGAGTATGGCGCCGGCCTTGAGCGTGTGATTGCTCCAGCGCCCCTGCAGGCAGGCCGCCAGGGCGGCCTTCAGCGGGGCGTGGGTGCTCTCCTCGAACAGATCCATCACCGGCTGGCCGACCAGGCCGGTGGCCTCGACGAAGCCGAACAGCTCCAGCCAGGCCGCGTTGGCGTCCACCAGGATGCCCTCCTGGATGTGCGCGATCGCGTCGTTGGAGCGCTGCAGTACCGTTTCCAGCTGGCTGCGATAGTCCTGCGAGGCACGCAGGGTAGTATTCAGCGTGCGCTCGAGACGAAACGCGCGCAGCTCGCGTGCGATCACTGCCTGCAGGCGGCCCGGCTGCTGCAGCGATACCGTATCGCGCGCGCCCTGCGCCATGTCGTCGGCGATCATTTTTTCATCGACCTGCTCGCGCACGGCGATCAATGGCACCGCGCTGGAGACCTCATCGCGCACGCCGGCCAGCGCACGCAGGTCCTGGCCCGGCGCCAGGCAGCACAGCAGCAGTTCGGGATTGATCTGCGCCAGCGCGTCGGGAATATCCTGTGGCGCGGGAATCCAGGTGCAGTGGGCCGCGACGCCGGTTCGACGCAGCAGGCTGTTGAGCGCCTCGACGGCGTCGCGCGTGGCACTGTGGACGATTAGCGGAACCGCGGTCGGGTCGCTCAAGAGTGTCTCCCCGGAGGAAGGCGAGTCTAACACTGGGGTTGCGCGTGGCTGTGAAGCGCATCCCACGCCGACGCCAGCCGGCTGTAATGTGCCTGCCACACTCCCGGCGCGTGCCGCCCGGCCGGCGCCCCGGTGCGCGCTGCTGCCGGCGGGCGCCGTGGCTGGCGGCTCAAGGTTGATGCCGTTATCATACGCGCCCTTTTTTGACGGTCGCCACGCTGCGGCCGCAACCGGTGGAAAACCCATGGCCAGCTACACGACCAACGAGTTCAAATCGGGTCTGCGCATCATCATCGATGGTGATCCGTTCTCGATCGTCGAGAACGAGATGGTCAAACCCGGCAAGGGTCAGGCCTTCAATCGCGTCCGGATTCGCAATCTGAAGACCGGGCGCACCATCGAGCGCACCTTCAAGTCCGGTGAGAGCGTGGAAGCGGCCGACGTGGTCGATGTAGACATGCAGTATCTGTACAGCGATGGCGATTTCTTCCATTTCATGATCCCGGAGAATTTCGAGCAGCATGCCGCCACCCGAGCGGTGGTCGGCGACAGTGCGCAGTGGCTCAAGGACGGCACCGTGTGCATCGTGACGCTGTGGAACAACGTACCGATCGTGGTGACGCCGCCGCCGCACATCGAGCTCAAGGTGATCGAGACCGACCCCGGCCTGCGGGGCGATACCGCGACCGGCGGGCAGAAATCGGCCAAGCTGGAAACCGGAGCGGTGGTACGCGTACCGCTGTTCATCAACGAGGGCGAAATGCTCAAGGTCGATACCCGCACCGGGGCCTACATCTCGCGCGCCAAGCAGTAAGCGCGCCAGCCCGTCAGGCGCGCTCGAGCGGAAATGCCAGGACCTCGCTGATGTCGCTGGCACCGCTACGCAGCATCAGCAGTCGATCGAACCCCAGCGCCACTCCCGATACCGGCGGCAGGCCCGCTGCGAGTGCCGCAAGCAAAGCCAGGTCGATGTCTGGGACCGGCAGGCCGCGGCGCCGACGCTGCTCGCGATCGGCTTCGAAGCGGGTGCGCTGTTCGGCGGCGTCGGCCAGTTCCTCAAAGCCGTTGGCCAGTTCCAGTCCGCGGTAGTAGAGCTCAAAGCGCAGCGCGACCCGCCGGTCTTCGGGGTCGAGGCGCGCCAGTGCCGCCTGGCTGGCCGGATAGCTGTGCACGAAGCACAGCCGGTCGGCTGCCAGCCGCGGGCCGACCGCGCTGCCCATCAGCCAGTCGAGCAGCTCATCGCGGCTGCAGTTCTCGGCCAGCCGCGGCGGCAGCGCAGCGCCGATCGCCAGCGCGCGCAGCGCGCCATCGGTGGCCGCCAGCGGATCGCAGTCCAGCTGGCGCTGAAACACCTGCTGGTAGCTTGGCGCCTCGAACGGCGCATCGGCCGGCAGTCCCAGGAGCAAAGCGGCCAGCTGCGCCACCTCCTGCATCAGCTGCTGCATCGAATAGCCGCAGCGATACCACTCGATCAGCGTGAACTCGGCGTTGTGCTGGCGGCTGCGCTCGTCGCCGCGATACACATGCGCGATCTGGTAGATATCGCCGCTGCCGGCCGCCAGCAGGCGCTTCATGGCGTACTCCGGCGAGGTGTGCAGGTACAGTGGGGCGCGATGGCCGGGCAGCTGCACCTGCGCCGAATGGATGTGCAGGTCGGTCACCGCGTGGCGCACCAGCGCCGGGGTGTCGACTTCCAGCACCCGCCGGTCGGCGAAGAAGCGGCGCGCCGCCGCCAGCAGTTGCGCGCGCAACTGCAGCGTCGCCAGTGCGGCGCTCGGGCGCCAGTTCATGACGCACCCGCTAGGCTGAGCGACCCGAGCCCCTGGCCGACGGCCACCGCGGCGCCGGGTGCAAGGCCGTGGTCCCAGCGCGCCAGTCCCGGCGGCAACAGCAGCAGCACCGTGGAGCCCATATTGAACCGGCCAAGTTCCGCGCCCCGCGGCTGGTGCAGATCGGCCGCGCCTGCCGGCTGCAGCGGATGTACGCCCCGCACCGGCGGGCTCGCTCCGCGCCAGGGCGTGATCTCGCCGTGCCATACGGTGCTCATGCTGCCGACGAACAGCGCGCCGACCAGCACCAGGACGAACGGGCCGTGATCGCCGGCAAACGCGCACACAACGCGTTCGTTGCGCGCAAACAGACCCGGTACACGATCGACGGTGGCGCTGTTGACCGAGAATAGCCGGCCGGGTACGTGCCAGGCGGCGGTCAGGCGCCCGGCGAGCGGCATGTGCACGCGGTGGTAGTTGAATGGTGCCAGGTAAAACGTCGCGTAGGCTCCGCCGTGCAGCACCTTCACCCAGGTCGCATCATCGGCGAGCAGCGATTCGAGGCTGAACGAGTGCCCCTTGGCCTGCAGCAGTTCATTACCCGCCAGGGCGCCGGCTACGCTCAGCGTGCCGTCACACGGGGAAACGACGCGCAGCGGATCAGTATCGATCGGGCGCGCCTCTCGGCGCAGCGCGCGGGTGAAGAAGGCGTTGAAGCTGGGATAGCGTCGCGGCTCGGGTTCGACCGCGTCGGCCATGTATGGCCGGTAGCGGCGCATGAAGGCGTCGATGAGAAAGTTCTTCAGCCACACGGTACGCGCGCGCGTCAGCGCGTAGGCGATCCGGCACAGCAGATGATGTGGCAGCAGGTACTGCAGCCTGACGAACAGTGCGCTCATTAGCGCGGCTACAGCCGGGCCGCTGCTGCCACCCGGCGCAGATCCGCGGTCAGCTTCGGCGCCGAGAACGGCGGTGAAAACACTGCCACCATCCGACCCCGGGTATCGAGCAGATACAGGGTGGCCGAATGATCCATGGTGTAACTGCCGTCGGGCAGGTTCTGGCGCATCGCGATCGCACCGACGCTCTTGAGCAACGGTGCCAGCGCGGTCGCATCGCCGCGCGCGCCGATGAAGCTCTTACTGAAGGCGCCGAGGTAGACTTGCAGATTCGCGGCGCTGTCGCGCTCCGGGTCGATGGTCACGAACACCACCCTGGCGCCGGGCAGCGGTGCCGCGCGCTGCACCTGGGTCAGTGTGGCGAGAGTGGTAGGACAGACATCGGGGCAATTGGTGAAACCGAAGAACAGCAGAGTCGGGTGGCCGCGCAGACTCTTGAGGTCGAATTCAGCGCCGGTCATATCCTGCAGGTGAAACTCCGCCAGCGTACGCGGCTGAGGCAGCCAGGTGCCGGTGTCGAGTGGCACGCTGGTGGCGCCGAGCATCCGGGCCAGCAGCACCCCGGTCAGTGCCGCGGCGGCGCCGATCAAAGCCAGCAGCAGGGTGGTGCGACGAGTCATGCGGCAATTATCACACAGCGGCCACGCTAACCCGACGGTGGCAGAGGTGCTGGTGCGCAGTACGCGACGCCTGTCGCGCGCGCCGCTGCATTATGGTCATGGGACCGACAGCGCGCGCGATGATGCGGCAGCGTTGTTGTGGCACGTGATGCGGTTACCGTTGCCGGCGCCGGCCACGGTGTATCGGCGCCGCGTGCCGCCGCGCGTGCTGGCCGCGCTCGATCTGCTGCTGCAGCGACGCATCCGCGAGCGCATACCGGTGGTGTATCTGACGCAACGCTGCTGGTTCGCGGGCCTGCCGATGTACGTCGATGCGCGCGTGCTGATTCCGCGCTCGCCGATCGCGGAGCTGATCGAACGGCGCTTCCAGCCCTGGATCGATCCGGCGCGCGTGCGACGCATCCTTGATCTTGGCACCGGCTCGGGCTGCATTGCGATCGCCTGCGCCCGGGCGTTTGCACGCTGCCGGGTCGACGCGACCGATATTTCCGCCGCCGCCCTGGCGGTGGCGCAGATCAACATCCGGCGCCACCGGCTGTCGGGGCGCGTGCGCGCCGTGCGCTCGGATCATTTCGCCGGACTCGGCAGCGCCAGCTACGATATTATCGTCAGCAACCCGCCGTATGTGGGGCGGCGCCAGATCGAGGGTCTGCCGGCGGAATACCGGCATGAACCGCGGCTCGCTCTGGCGGCAGGCGCAGACGGCCTGGACTCGGCGAGAGTTATTTTGCGCGACGCGGCGGCGCATCTGAATCCCGGCGGAATTCTGATCGTCGAGCTTGGCAATTCGGAAACGGCACTGCGCCGCGCCTATCCACGGCTGCCATTCACCTGGCTGGCATTCGAGCGCGGGGGCGGGGGCGTGTTCATGCTCGAGCGCGAGCAGCTGCAGCAGCGAAAAGTGATGAGCTAACAGATGTCGGGCAACACCATCGGCCGATTGTTTTCGGTGACCACCTTTGGCGAAAGTCACGGGCCGGCGCTCGGCTGCATCGTAGACGGCTGTCCTCCCGGGCTGGCGCTCGAGGCGGCCGATGTGCAGCGTGATGTGGACCGGCGCCGTACCGGCAGCTCGCAGTTCGTCAGCCAGCGGCGCGAAGCCGACGCGGTGCGGATCCTGTCGGGCGTGTTCGAGGGCCGCACCACCGGCGCACCGATCGGACTGCTGATCGAAAACAGCGATGCCCGCTCGCGGGACTATGACCGGCTGCAGGATCGGTTTCGCCCCGGGCATGCCGACTACACCTACCAGCACAAGTACGGCCGGCGCGATCATCGCGGCGGCGGGCGCTCCTCGGCGCGCGAGACCGTGATGCGCGTGGCGGCCGGTGCCATCGCGCGCAAATACCTGGCCGAGCGCCTGCAGGTGCGCATCTACGGCTACCTGAGCCAGATCGGCGCCCTGAAGCTGTCGCCGCTGCAGCCCAGCGCGGCCTATGACAACCCGTTTTTCTGTCCCGACCCGCAGCGCTTGCCGGAACTCGAACAGCTCATCTGGGACATCCGCGCCGCCGGTGATTCGATCGGCGCGCGCGTCACGGTATGCGCGGAAGGCGTGCCCCCGGGCCTCGGCGAACCGGTATTCGACAAGCTCGATGGCGACATCGCCGGCGCCATGATGGGCATCAATGCGGTAAAGGCGGTGGAGATCGGCGATGGGGTGGCGGTGGTGAGCCAGCGCGGCAGCGAGCATCGCGATGAGGTCACGCCTGGCGGCTTCCTGTCCAATCACTCCGGCGGCACGCTCGGCGGCATATCCTCCGGCCAGCCGATCGTGGTGCACCTGACTCTCAAGCCAACCTCGAGCATCCAGGTGCCGGGGCGCACGATCGACCTGCAAGGCAATGCGGTCGAGGTCGTGACCACCGGGCGCCACGATCCGTGCGTCGGTCTGCGCGCCACGCCGATCGCCGAGGCGATGCTGGCGATCGTGCTGATGGATCATTATCTGCGCCATCGTGCGCAGAACGCCGACGTGGTGTCGGCCACGCCGGACATCACGCGCGCGGGAGCATAGATCGACGATGAGCAAGGGTTTCAGGGTGGCAGTGGTCGGCGCGACCGGCCTGGTCGGGGACACGATGATCAACGTGCTCGAGGAGCGCAAATTTCCGGTATCGGACTTGTATGCGCTGGCGAGCAACCGATCGCTGGGTAAACACGTGAGCTTCAACGGCAAACAGCTGCCGGTGGAGGATCTGGCGAGCTTCGATTTCTCGCGCGCCGACATCGGATTGTTTTCCGCCGGTGGCGAAATCTCGGCCGAACATGCGCCCAGGGCCGTGGCCGCGGGCTGCACGGTGATCGACAATACCTCGCACTTTCGCTACCAGGACGACATTCCGCTGGTGGTTCCCGAGGTCAACGCGCATGCGATAGCGCTCTATCGCACCCGCGGCATCATCGCCAATCCGAACTGCTCTACAATTCAGATGGTGGTGGCGCTCAAGCCGATCTACGACGCGGTGGGTATCGAGCGCATCAACGTGGCGACCTATCAATCCGTATCAGGCGCCGGCAGGGAGGCGCTCGAGGAACTGGCGGCACAAAGCGCGAGTCTGCTCAGTGGACGGCCGGTCGATCCGCCGCGCCTGGTGGCAAAGCAGATCGCGTTCAATTGTGTGCCCCAGATCGATCGTTTCGAGGACAACGGCTACACCAAAGAGGAGATGAAGATGGTGTGGGAGACCCAGAAGATCATGGAGGACCCCACCATACGGGTGAATGCGACCGCGGTGCGCGTACCGGTGTTCTATGGCCATTCCGAGGCCGTGCATATCGAGACGCGGCGCAGGATCACAGCCGAGCAGGCGCGTTTACTGCTGCGGAAGGCCCCGGGCGTGGTGGTCATCGATGAGCGCAAACCCGGCGGCTATCCCACCGCCGTTACTGAAGCAGCGAACCACGACACGGTTTATGTTGGCCGTATTCGGGAAGATATGTCGCATGAGCGGGGTCTTGACCTGTGGATTGTGGCGGACAATATCCGCAAGGGTGCTGCCACCAATAGCGTGCAGATCGCTGAGATTTTGGTTAGCGAGTACTTATAAGTTATATTGCAACCCAAATAGGTGCGGGCCTAGGTTTCGCATTAACTATATGTTTTATAAGCATTACTCAGCAGCCAGATTCGCTGGGAGATACGATGTTCAAGCGTAATTTTTGCCCGGTCCTGCTGCTGGCCTTGCTGTTTCCGGCAGCCACGCTGGCGCTGGGCCTGGGTGATATCCACCTCAAATCGTCCCTGAACGCCCCCTTGGATGCCGAGATCGACCTGGTCGGGGCCAGCGCGGATGACCTTTCCGGCCTGAAGGCGAGCCTGGCGACCCGCGAGTCGTTTACCCGCGGCGGTCTGGATTACCCGGGCTTTCTGGGGGCGCTTACCTTCGTGCCCGAGAAGACCGCCGATGGCCGCAACGTGCTGCACGTGCACTCGGCTGATGCGGCGAACGAGCCGTTCGCGACCCTGCTGGTTGAGGTCGACTGGGCGCGCGGCCATGTGGTGCGCGAATACACGGTCCTGATCGATCCGCCGGTGTTCAGCGGCGCACAAGCCGCGGCCAGCGCCAGTGTTGCGGCACCGAGCGCCGGCAGCAGCGCCCGCAGCGGCGCCGTCGAGCACCGCGCTGCAGTCGCGTCCAGCCCAGCCGAGAGCGCTCCGGCAACCTCTGCGGCCACGACTTCAACGGCCGAGAGCATGTCGGCCGCGCCCGCCAGCGCGGGGTCGGCCAACCGGACCCCTGGCGCGCACCCCGCCGGCAGCCGCTACACGGTACGGCCCGGGGATACGCTCACCTCCGTGGCATCGCAGGCCTACCCCGGTGGCGATCGGCACATGCGCGAGCGCGAACTGGTCGCGATCTATCGCGCCAATCCAACCGCGTTTCTGGGCAACATGAATCTGCTGCTGTCCGGCAGCCGCCTGGATCTTCCGGGCGATACGGAACTTGACGCCATCAGCCCGGGGGAAGCTTCCTCCGAGGTGCGGCGTCAATACGCCGCCTGGGCCGGCACGCACGGCGCGGCCGCACCGGCTCGTGCCGGCAACGGCGAGGCGGCCAGCGGGCAATTACACCTGGTACCGCCGCAGGAAGCGGCAAAGACCCCGGCGGGCGCGCCTGCCACGACACCGGCGGCGCCCGGCGCCGCTGCAGGTGCGGCTGGCGCTGGCGGCAATAACGCTGCGCTGACGCAGCGCGTGCAGCAGCTCGAAGCGCAGCTGGCCGAATCGCAGCGCCTGCTGCAGCTGCGTAACGCCGACCTGGCAGCGATGCAGGCACGTGCGGCGCAAGGCGCCAGCAACAACCCCGCCCCGCCTGCAGCTACTGCTCCGCCTGCGCCGACCGTGGCCCCCAAGGCCCCGGCGCCTGTCGCGCCGCCGCCGCCGGCGCCCGGCGCGACTGCGGTTCCGGCTCCGCCCACGACTCCGGCCGCCGCCCCGCCAAGTGAGGCTGTCACCCCTGCGCCGGCCGCGCCGCCCGCCAAGCCGAGCCCGACTCCTGCGGCGACCAGCGGCGCCGAATCCGGCAATTCGGTGCTCGATCTGATCGAGCAGTACTGGTACGTCCCCGCGGGCCTGATAGCGATCCTGATCATATTGGTGGTGCTGCGCTTCGTGCGCGCACGCCAGGAAGATGAATTCGATCGGTCGCTGGGGCGACTGCAACCATCGTTCGAGACCTCCGCCACGGATGCGGCGCGTGCTTCCGACACCGTGCCGGTACGCACACTGCCGTCTTCCAGCGCGGAGACGTCCTATCGGGTGGAGGAAAGCGGACCGCATGAGCAGCCGAATTTCGACCAACCGCCGGTGGGTACCGCCGCGACCAGCCAGCACGTTGCCATCGACGACACGGTCACCGGCGAGCGGCCGGTGGCGCTCGATCAGGGCGATCCGCTGGCGGAAGCCGATTTCCACATGGCTTACGGGCTGTACGACCAGGCCGCGGATCTGGTGCAGATCGCCATCTCTCGCGAGCCGAACCGGCGCGAACTGAAACTCAAGCTGCTCGAGGTGTTCTTCGTCTGGGGCAACAAGGATCGGTTCCTGCAGACGGCGCGCGAACTAGCCAGCAGCCGGCCGCAGGCGCTGGCGGGCGAATGGGAAAAGATGGTGATCATGGGGCGGCAAATCGCGCCCGAGGATCCGCTGTTCGCCAACGCCGGCACGCTCACCGGGGCCGCCAGCGGCGGCGTCGATCTGAATCTGGAAGGCGGGCAGAACCGCGTCGATTTCGATCTGCTGGGTGAACCCTCGGTCAGCGGCGCTACCGCCGAGACCGGAGCCGGCCTGGATCTGGATCTGGGTGCGGCATTGGGTGACGGCGATATTACCGGCGAGGTCAACAAGGTCGGCGACGACGGTGTGGACTTCGTGCTCGATGATCCGGAGCGCGGTAACGACTCCACCGGCTCGACCCGCGAGATGCCGGGCGCACCGGCGGTCAACACGCGCGAAATGCCGGTGCAGCCAGGCGCAGCCGGGACCGCGGCGGCCAGGGAATTCACCGCCACGATGCGCGTCCCCGGCGGCAATTCGGCCGACGGCGAGGCGCCGACGGTGGAGCAGCCGCAATTGCCCGGCGGCGACAATTCGACCATCCGTGAAAAGATTGGCGCGGCCGCCCGCGCCGGCATGCAGACATCGGATCAGACCGCCGAGCTGGCACTGGATGACCTGGGGCTCGATCTGGGAGCGCTCGAGGGCGTGGGCGATGAGACCGGCATCAGCAACGCCGGGGATGCGCCGACTTTGCTATCCAATCTGGACGAGGATACGCGCGAGCTGCTGGCGCGCGCCCGAGCAGAGAGCACCGACAGCGATGCCACGCAACGCGCACCGACCAGCGATGGTCCGAGCGACAGTGGCACCTGGCTGTTCACCGACACCGATTTTGCCAACGGCATGGCACGTGAAGCCGGCAAGGCACTCGGCTTGTCCGAGGGCGAAGCGCCGACCCAGCTGGTGACGCAGCTGTCGCCGCAGCTGCCGCCGGAGCTGGACACCGCTTCGACCTCGAGCCTGGAAGCGCTTGACGTCAGCGCGCTCGATCTGGACGTCGGTAGCCTCGGCGAGGAATCTTCCGTCAACGGGATCGACCTTGACGTGGGTACTCCTTCGGTTACCGAAGGCACCTTCGTGCAGACGCAGAAGATCGCCTCCGGGGACATGGCGCTGCCGGAACTCGAGCCGGCGACGATGAGTGAGGTTGGCACCAAGCTCGACCTGGCGCGCGCCTATATGGACATGGGCGATCCGGAAGGGGCGCGCAGCATCCTGGCGGAAGTGCTGAGTGAAGGCTCGGTCTCGCAGAAACAGGAAGCGCGCCGGCTGATGGATACTCTGCCCGGCTAGGCTTCCCAAGAGCGGCAGCGCGACTCATGCGCCGCCGCCTGGCGGTCGGCCTGGAATACGACGGCGGGGCCTATTGCGGCTGGCAGCAGCAGAGCGCCGCGGCCAGCGTTCAGGTGGCGCTGGAACAGGCCCTGAGTCGTGTCGCCGACGAATCCATCTCGACCACCTGTGCCGGCCGCACCGATGCCGGGGTTCACGCCCGCGAGCAGGTAGTGCACTTCGATACCCAGGCAGTGCGCAGCCCGCGCGCATGGCTGCTCGGAACCAACACCCATCTGCCGCGCGATATCAGCCTGCGCTGGGTGCGCGCCGTGCCCGAGGAATTTCATGCGCGATTCAGCGCGTTGGCGCGCAGCTACCGCTACCTGATGCTCAACCGCGTCACGCGCTCGGCGCTCGCCCACGGCCGTGCACTGGTAGTGCACCGGCGACTGGATGTGCCGGCGATGCAGGCCGGCGCCCAGTGGCTGATCGGCGAGCATGACTTCAGTGCTTTTCGCTCCTCCGAGTGCCAGGCGCAGTCGCCGGTGCGGCAACTGCGCTCGCTCAGCATCGAGCGCCGCGGCGACTGGATTGTCATCGACGTGACCGCCAATGCGTTCCTGCATCATATGGTGCGCAATATCGTCGGGTTATTGCTGGCGATCGGGCAGCAAAAGGCGGCGCCCGAGCGCGCTCGCGAACAGCTGGCGTCGCGTGCGCGCAGCACCGGTGAGGCCACTGCCGCCGCGCATGGGCTGTATCTGTGGCGCATCGACTACGCCGCGCAGTTCGGCCTCCCGGCGGATTCAGCTATCATCGACGCTCCGATTCTTGGCTGGCCCTAGCGCCCGCCGCAAGGATTCGCTTCGATGACGTGGTTCGAAAAGATCGTACCTTCGCGAATTAAAACCGAACGGCGCTCGCGTTCGGTGCCCGAAGGACTGTGGATCAAGTGCCCGGCCTGCGACGCGGTGCTGTATCGCGCCGAACTCGAGCGCAATCTCAACGTCTGCCCCAAGTGCAGTCACCACATGCGCATCGGTGCGCGCGAGCGGCTGCGCGCGTTGCTCGATCCGGAGCCGATCAGCGAGATCGGAGCTGCCGTCATGCCGGACGACCCGTTGAAATTCAAGGACAGCAGGCGCTATCGCGACCGCCTGGCGCAGGCGCAGAAGGCGACCGGTGAAAGCGATGCGCTCGTGGCGCTCGCCGGACAACTGCACGGCGAGCCGGTGGTCGCCTGCGCGTTCGAGTTTCAGTTCCTTGGCGGCTCGATGGGCTCGGTGGTCGGTGAACGTTTCAAGCGCTCGGTGGACTTCTGCATCGAACAGCGTTGCGGGCTGGTGTGCTTCTCGGCCACCGGCGGCGCGCGCATGCAGGAGGCGCTGCTGTCGCTGATGCAGATGGCGAAGACCAGCGCAGCGTTGGCGCGGCTGGCCCGGGCGCGGCTGCCATTCATTTCGGTGATGACCGACCCGACCACCGGCGGCGTATCGGCTAGCCTCGCGATGCTGGGAGATCTCAATATCGCGGAGCCGCGCGCCTTGATCGGATTCGCGGGCCCGCGCGTGATCCAGCAGACCGTGCGCGAGACGCTGCCGGAAGGATTCCAGCGCAGCGAGTTCCTGCTCGAGCATGGCGTGCTGGATCTGATCGTCGACCGGCGCGACATGCGTGATCGCATTTCGCAGCTGCTGCGATTGCTGCAAAAGCGCCCGCCGCTGCCAGCCGCTTGAGCAGGTCGCTCGAGCAGTGGCTCGCCTACCAGCAGGGCACGCACGGCCTGAGCATCGATCTGTCGCTCGAGCGCGTGCGCGAGGTGGCCGCCCGGCTCGGATTGCTCGAGAAGCGCTGCCCGGTGGTAGTCGTCGCCGGCACCAACGGCAAGGGCTCGACCGCCGCCACGCTGGCGGCTCTGCTTCAATCCTGCGGTCTGCGCGTCGGTCTGTTCACCTCCCCGCACCTGGTGCGCTACAACGAGCGGGTGCAGATCGACGGCGCGGCAGCCAGCGATGCGGCTCTGGTGGCGGCCTTCGAGCGCATCGAGGCCGCGCGCGGCGCGGTCACGCTGACGTTCTTCGAATACAACACGCTGGCGGCGCTGGAGCTGTTCCGACACGCAGCGCTGGGCGCGATGGTGCTCGAAGTCGGTCTGGGCGGCAGGCTCGATGCGGTCAATATCATCGACGCCGACCTTGCGGTGCTGTGTTCAATCGGCATTGATCACCGCGAATGGCTGGGATCGACGCTGGAACAGATCGGCGCCGAGAAAGCCGGCATCTTTCGCCGCGGCCAGAACGTGGTACTCGGCAACGCCGCCATGCCTGCCAGCGTGTGGCGTGCCGCGCGCGAGCTCGGATGCCGGGTCTGGACCGCGGAGCGGGACTTCAGCTGGCGCATTCACGGCGACGGCTCGGGCGCCGAGTCATGGGACTATCGCAGCGAGCCGTGCACGCTACTGGATTTGCCAGCGCCGGCGTTGGCCGGAGCGGTGCAATACCGCAATTCGTCCAGTGCATTGACCGCGATGCAGCTGCTGGCGGTCGCCGGCGCCTGCGATCAGCGCCGCATCGCGCGCGGTCTGACCAGCGTTGCCCTGCCAGGGCGCTTTCAGGTCGTGCCGGGCGACGTGGAGTGGATCCTGGACGTGGCGCACAACGAGCCGGCGGCGGCAGTGCTGGCCGGGGCGCTCGCCGCCCGGCCCTGCGAGGGCAAAAGCTTCGCGGTCGCGGGCATGCTGGCCGACAAGGACGTGGCTGCGGTCGCCAGTACCCTCGATCCGCTGGTCGATCATTGGCTGCTCGCCGGCATTGATGATGAGCCGCGCGGTCTGGACGCGCGTGCGCTGCAGGCGCGGCTGCCGCCGCTGCGCGGTACCATCGAACTTGCGACCGACACGGCGGCGGCGTGCGCACGCGCACGCGCGCTCAGCTCGCCGCGCGATCGCGTCATCGTGTTCGGTTCGTTCTACGTAGTCGGGCCGGCGTTGCAGTGGCTTGGGCTATACTGAAGGCTGATAGGTATGGAAAACCGCCTAAAACAGCGACTGACCGGCGCGGCGATCCTGGTGGCACTGATAGTGATGCTGGTGCCGGAGATGTTTCATGGGCAGCGTGGCAATGTCGCGGCCAATGCGGGCAGCAGCGGCGAGGGGCCGCCGGTGCGCTCCTACACTATCGACCTGTCCAACAGTCCCACGCGCGCCAGTCCGTTCCAGTCGACTCCGGCGGGCACGGGCGCCAGTAGCGGCAATGATGAGCAGCCGGCGAGCGCGCCGCACTCAGAGCAACCCACGCCATCGGCCGGCCCGACTGTGCAGGACAGCGCCGGCGCCAGCCGGCCCGGGACGCAGGCGAGCGCGGCGCCTGTGGTTGCTACACCGGCGACCTCTGTGCCGGCGGCCACGGTGCCGTCGACTACTGCGCCGGCCACTGCAGCACCCAAGGTGGCCACGCCGTCCTCCAGTGCCAGCAGCCGTCAGGCAGCGGCCGCGACACCCTCGCACAGCGCGTCAGCGACTGGCTGGGTGGTGCAGCTCGGGCTATTTGCCAAGCGCGACAACGCCGAGCGGCTCGCGCATAACGCACAGGCCCAGGGGTTCGCCGTGAGCGTTTCCAATGCCGACGCCAAGGGCCTGTACCGCGTCTATGCCGGCGGCATGAGCGAGCGCAGCGCGGCGGAAGCCTACGCGCAGCGGCTCAAGGATCATGGGCTGACCGCGGCGGTGGTTGCATCACCGTGACCGGTCGACCACTCATGCGCCTGACCGCAAGATAGAATGACGCGTCCACGCAGGTCATCTTAGCTATGAACTGGATCGACTATCTGTTGATCGCGCTGGTTGCATTTTCCTGCGTGGCCGGTGTGATGCGTGGGCTGCTGCGTGAAGTGATCGCGCTGGTGACCTGGGTCGCGGCGGTCCTGATCGCATGGCACTATGCTGGCGTGCTCGAGCCGCACCTGGGCGGAGCGCTGGCGAACGAAGGCGTGCGTGTCTGGGCGGCGCGCACCATCATCTTCCTGGGGGTCGTACTGATCGGCACCGGCATCGGCGCCATCGTCAGCCATTTGGTGCGGCTGTCGCTCTTCAGCGGTACCGACCGCTTTTTCGGCGGCATCTTCGGATTTCTGCGCGGACTGGTGATGATCGGCCTGTTTGTCATGCTGTGTCATGCGCTGCGCCTGAACGGCGAGCCCTGGTGGCGCGGTTCGACCCTGATGCCTTACGGGGAACGCGCCGCGAATGTGCTGCGTGGCATGGTCGGCGAGCGTAAAATGCTCATCGAACCCTCCGGCACGTCGTCGGATCCACGGATCTAGGGACCAATCATGTGCGGCATCGTCGGTATCGTCGGCACCAGTCCCGTCAACCAGCGTCTGTACGATGCGCTGACAGTGCTGCAACATCGCGGCCAGGATGCCGCCGGTATCATGACCGCGCACGAAGGTCGCCTGTGCTCGCGCAAGGGAGCGGGGCTGGTACGCGATGTGTTCGAGCAGCAGCACATGCTGGCGCTGCAGGGCAACGAGGGTATCGGCCACGTACGCTATCCCACCGCCGGCTGCGACAGCGCTTCCGAGGCGCAACCGTTCTACGTGAATGCGCCGTACGGCATCTGCCTGGCGCACAACGGCAACCTGACCAACGCCGCCGAGCTGGCCGAAGTGCTGATCCGCGAGGATCGGCGCCACCTGAACAGCGAATCCGATTCCGAGGTATTGCTGAACGTGTTTGCCTCGGAACTGCAGCGTGTGGGTACCCCACGCATGACACCGGCCGACATTTTCGCTGCCGCCAGCGCGGTCTACCGGCGCTGCCGCGGCGGTTACGCCGCAGTCGTGCTGGTCATCGGTCATGGGGTGCTGGGTTTTCGCGATCCGAATGGCATCAGGCCGCTGGTATTGGGTCAGCGGCGTACGCCGCGCGGCACCGAATACATGCTGGCCTCCGAGAGCGTGGCGCTGGACATGCTGTCGTTCGAACTGGTGCGCGACGTCGCTCCGGGCGAGGCGGTATTCATCGACGAGCAGGGCCGGTTGCATTCGCAGCAGTGCATCGCCACCGTGCGCCATACGCCGTGTATCTTCGAGTATGTCTATTTCGCCCGGCCCGACTCGATCATCGATAACATCTCGGTGTATCGCGCACGCATGCGCATGGGCGAGAAGCTCGCAGCCAGAATCCTGCAGCAGCATCCCAATCACGACATCGACGTGGTGATCCCGATTCCAGACACCAGCCGTACCAGTGCGCTGCAGATGGCCCAGATCATGGGCATCAAGTACCGCGAAGGCTTCAACAAGAACCGCTACATCGCTCGCACCTTCATCATGCCGGGGCAGGAGCAGCGCGAACGCTCGGTGCGGCGCAAGCTAAATGCCATCGACCTGGAGTTTCGCGGTAAGAACGTGCTGCTGGTGGATGATTCGATCGTGCGCGGCACCACCTCGGCGCAGATCATCGATCTGGCGCGTGAGGCGGGCGCGAAGAAGGTCTACTTCGCCTCGGCGGCGCCCCCGGTGCGCTTTCCGAACGTCTATGGCATCGACATGCCGGCCACCAGCGAGCTGGTGGCCGCCGGTCGCAGTGCCGACGAGGTCGGCCAGTTCATCGGCGCCGACTGGCTGGTGTACCAGGAACTCGATGACCTGGTAGCCGCCTGCCAGCACGACAATGCCAAGATCGAGGAGTTCGATACCTCCTGCTTCTCGGGTGAATACGTCACCGGCGATGTGACGTTCGAATACCTCGATCGACTGCAGCGCGTGCGCTCGGATGAGGCGCGCAACCTGCGCCGCCTCGCGCGCTCCGGTCTGAAAGCGATCAGCTCCCCCTGAAGGCAGACCCGGTCAGCGCCCGCAATGCATGGTCGCCGCGCGCCGCCCGTGATTTAATCGCGCTAACTGGGGACGGGCGCGCGCGCATGCGACTACTGCTGGTGGAGGAGGATCCGAAGGTCAGGGCGCTGATCCGCCATCACGTGAGCTGCCAGTGGGCGGAAGCGGAGATCAGCGCGCACCCGCCGCTGCAGCGCGGACCGCTGCCGGTGGAATTCCTCGCCCAGGGCTACGATGCCGTGCTGCTGTCAGCCTCCGCCAACGACGGCCACGGGATGATGTGGCTGCGTGAACTCACCAGCCGCCCGGGATTCTGCCCGGTGATCTTCCTGCTGGAGGAGGAAGACGAAAGCCAGCGCGCGCATGCCATCGACGCCGGCGCCTATGGCGTCGTGTCCAAGTGCCGCATGGACCACAATCGCTTCATCGAGCTGATCGAAGCCGCCGGACGCGAGCATCGGCGGGCGCTGGCGGACTGGCGCATTTCCACCGAAGCGCAGGAATCGCGCCGCTTTGGCGAGGCGCGCATACCGGGTTATCGCCGCGCACGCCTACTGGCGCGCGGCTCGGTGTCGCAACTGTACGTCGCCGAGAGCGAAAAGGCGGGCATCCTGGTGGTGCTCAAGGTCACGCCCTCGCGCCGCGACGAATCCGGGGTCGACCAGGCGTTCGCGCGTTTCTTGCAGGAGTACGAGATTGCCCAGCGCGTGCATCACCCGAACATCGTGCGGCTGTACGAACTCGGCGTGGCGGACGATCACGCGTATCTGGCGATGGAGTACTTCCAGCATGGCGACCTGCGCCGGCGCATGCGCAGCGGCATCTCGCCATCGGAGGCGCTGAACTTCGCCTCGCAGGTCGCGCGCGCGCTCGGCGCATTGCATGGGGCAGGCATCCTGCACCGCGACCTGAAGCCCGGTAACGTGATGCTGCGGGTCGATGAGCAGGTGGCGCTGATCGACTTTGGGCTCGCCAAGCACGAGGCACTGGAGTTCGAGATCACCGATACCGGACTGATCTTCGGCACGCCGCACTACATGAGTCCGGAGCAGGGGCATGGCCAGGAGCTCGATCCGCGCAGCGATCTGTACAGCCTGGGCGTGATGCTGTTCGAGATGCTGGCGGGGCACAAGCCGTTCACCGCCGATAACCCGATGGCCATCATCTACATGCACCGCAATGCGCCGTTGCCGCGCCTGCCCGAGCCGCTCGGCGACCTGCAGCCGCTGCTCGAGCGCATGCTCGGCAAGCGACCGCAGGATCGCTTTACCGACGCCATGGATACGGTGCGCGCGCTCGATGCCGCGCGCAATGCCTGGCTGCTCAAAGGCGCGCTGGTGTGATCCTCGCGGCGCCGACTCCGGCGGCCTGGGTCGATGCCGCCTGCGTGCACTGGCGCGAGCTGCTGATCGATCACGCCAACTGCGAGAAGAAGGCCGCCTCGAGCGCGTTGGCGCTGATCTTCGCCTATCCCGAGGATCAGGAGCTGTGTGCCGCGCTGTCGCGTCTGGCGCGCGAGGAGCTGCGTCACTTTGAGCAGGTACAGCAGCTGATGCGCCGGCTGCAGGTGACCTTCGAGCGCCAGCGGCCCGGGCGTTATGCGGCCGGGCTGCGCGCGGCACTGCGAGCGCACGAGCCGGCCAGAAAAATCGACCTGATGCTCGCCGGAGCGCTGATCGAGGCGCGTTCCTGCGAGCGCTTCGCGCTGCTCGCGCCGCGGCTGCCGCAGCCGCTCGGCGCCTTCTACGCCAGTCTGCAGCAAGCTGAAGCGCGCCATTTCGAGCTCTATCTGCGCCTGGCGCAGCGCGCGATCGGGAACGGCGATGTCGCTGCCGTGCAGTCGCGATTGCGGGCGCTCGCCGCGGTGGAAGCTGAGCTCATCAGCGGCAGCGATGAGCAGCTGCGATTTCACTCCGGGCCGCCGGCGGCCTACCTGCCGGAGCGCGCCGCAATCGCCGGCGCGCCACTCAAGCGCAGTGCTGCGCCGTGCCGCGCGGAAGTTCCTCCAGCCTGAAGCCATCCGGTCCCCACACCAGCACGCTGCCACACTCGTGCCAGGCGCCAAGCACGATACGGCGCGCCGGCCGGCCGTCGAACTCGAAGCGGTGTACCGCCGGCCTGTGGGTATGACCGTGAATCAGAGTACGCACAGCGCAGGCACGCATGGCGGCGCTGACGGCGGCCTGATCGACGTCCATGATCTGGCTGGCGGTACGCCGTGTATGGCGCTGGCTGCCCTGGCGCGCCTGTTCGGCCAGGCCGCGGCGCAGGCCGAGCGGCAGATGCAGGAACCGCCGCTGCCAGCGCGCGCTGCGCACCACGCCGCGCAGCAGCTGGTAGGGCCGATCGGCGACGCACAGGGCATCACCATGGGTGAGCAGCACCTGCTCGCCGTACAGGTCGATGATGATCGGGTCATCGATCAGGCGCACGCCACTGCGGATCGCAAAACCGCTCCGGAGCAGAAAATCGCGATTGCCATGCATCACATAGCAGGCGACCCCGCGCTCGGCCAGACTGGCGAGCGCGTCGCAGATCCGGTCGCGATACGGTTCGCGATCATCATCGCCGACCCAGGCTTCGAACAGGTCGCCGAGGATATAGAGTGCCGCGGCGTTGCCGGCCCGAGTCGCCAGAAAGTCCACGAACTGTGCTCCGGCCGCCGGCTCGCCGGCATCCAGGTGTAGGTCGGATATGAACAGCGTGTCCAAGGCGGATCGCTCAGCGCTGGTAGTTAGGCTACATTGTACGGATGAATCAGGACATCGTGGTCACGCGCTTTGCACCGAGCCCCAGCGGCGCATTGCATCTGGGAAATGCGCGCACCGCGTTGTTCAATTTCCTGCTGGCCGCAAGGTACGGCGGTCGATTCGTGGTGCGTATCGAGGATACCGATGCATCGCGCACCCAGGAAACCATGGTGGGCGCGCTGTGCGCCGATCTTGCGTGGCTGGGGCTCGACTGGGACGAGGGCCCCGATCGCCCAGGTCCGCATTCGCCCTATCGCCAATCGCAGCGCACCGCGCTCTACCAGCAGTACTTCCAGCGGCTCGAGAGCGAACAGCTGGCGTACCCGTGCTTCTGCAGCAGCCTGGAGCTGGACCTGGCGCGGCGCGCACAGTTGGCCGCCGGTCGGCCGCCGCGCTACGCCGGGACCTGCCGCGAACTCACGGCCGACGAGCGTGCGGCCCGCCTGGCGCAGGGCCGCAAGCCCAGCCTGCGCTTTCGAGTGCCGGGTGGGCGCCGGATCGAATTCGAGGATCTGGTACATGGCACACAGAGCTACCTGTCGGACGATATCGGCGATTTCATCATCCGGCGCGAGGACGGCAGCGCCGCGTTCTTCTTCAGCAATGCGCTCGATGACGCGCTGATGGGCGTCACCCACGTGCTGCGCGGCGAGGATCACCTGAGCAATACCCCGCGCCAGCGCTTGCTGCTCGAAGCCCTGGCACTGCGACCGCCGCTGTACGGCCACGTGTCGCTGCTGGTGGGTGACGACGGTACGCCGTTGTCCAAGCGCCATGGCGCGACCGGCGTGCGCGAATTGCGCGAAGCCGGCTACTCGAGCCAGGCGGTGTGCAATCACCTGTTTCGCCTGGGGCATTCCACGCCGCTGAATCAGATGCTGTCGGCGCCGCAGATGGCGGCGGCGTTCGACCTTGCGCATCTGCAGCGCGCACCGGCGCACTTTGAACTGGCGCAGTTGCGGCACTGGCAAAGCGACTGGGTACATGGGCTGACTGCCGGGCAGGCGCGCGACTGGCTCAAGCCGATCCTGCCGTCGGATCTGACGTCCGAGCAGGCCGCCGCCTTCGTCGCCGCGGTACTGCCGAACATCGTGCTGGCCGAGGACGCGCGCCTGTGGCAGCAGATCATATTCGGCGAGGCTTTGTCCTACGAGGAGCCCGCCCTACTCACGGCGCGCGAGGCGGGCCCGGAGTTCTTTACTGCGGCGGCCAATGCGATCAGCGATCGAGCGGATATCGGCGTATTGCGCACTGCCACGGGACGCAAGGGCGCGGCGTTTTTCATGCCGCTCAGAGCCGCACTCACCGGTCGGCTGCACGGCCCCGAGCTGGCTCCATTGCTGGCCGCCATGCCGGCCGAGCGGGTACGGGCCCGTCTGCTGCATTTCACTGTCGCCTGACATCGCCAATCCGAGCCGAATGCTGCGCATCCACAATTCCATGAGCGGCCAGAAGGAGGAATTCCGGCCCATCCATGCCGGACGGGCCGGAATGTACGTCTGTGGCGTCACGGTGTATGACCATATCCATGTCGGCCATGCGCGCTGCTATGTGGTGTTCGACGTGATCCGTCGTTGGCTGCGATACCGCGGCCTCGACGTCACCTACGTGCGCAATATCACCGACATCGACGATCGGATCATCAGCCGCGCGGCCGAGAACGGTGAAACCATCGGTGCCCTGACGCAACGCTTCATTACCGCGATGCACGAGGATTTTGCGGCGCTCGGCATCGAGCCGCCCGACCATGAACCGCGCGCCACCGAATACATTCCCGGCATGATCGCGATGATCGCGCGACTGATCGAACGCGGCTACGCATACGTGGGCACGCAGGGTGACGTGCTGTACGCGGTGGCGAAGTTTCCGCACTACGGCCAGCTGTCCGGGAAACGGTTGGCGGATCTGCGCGCCGGCGCCCGCGTGGAAGTGGACGATGCCAAACGCGATCCGCTGGATTTCGCGCTGTGGAAGCACGCCAAGCCGGGTGAGCCGGCCTGGGCTTCGCCCTGGGGCGAGGGCCGGCCGGGCTGGCACATCGAATGCTCTGCCATGGCGGCGGCATTACTCGGCACGCACTTCGACCTGCACGGCGGGGGCATGGATCTGAAATTCCCGCACCACGAGAACGAGATCGCNNGCGATGATCGAGCGGCTCGTCGCCCGCGGCGTCGCCTATGTCGCCGAGGATCACGTGCTGTTCTCGCCCTCGGCGATGGATAGGCTTCCCGGCGCGCCGCGCTACGGGACGCTCGCCCACCGTTCGCTCGACGAGATGCTGGCCGGCGCACGGGTCGACGTCGCGCCTTACAAACGCGACCCGATGGATTTCGTGCTGTGGAAGCCCTCGAAGCCGAACGAGCCAAGCTGGCCGAGCCCGGCTGGCATCGCTGCGCCGGGGCGTCCCGGCTGGCATATCGAGTGCTCGGCGATGTCGATGGCGACGCTGCTCGAGCCGTTCGGCGGCGGCCTCGAATGCGACGACCCGAACCGCAATGTGTTCGACATTCACGGCGGCGGGATCGACCTCGTCTTTCCCCACCACGAGAACGAGATCGCGCAGTCGTGCGCGGCGAACGCCGGACCGTTTGTGAACGTCTGGGCGCATAATGGCTTCGTCAATCTCGACAACGAGAAGATGTCGAAGTCGCTGGGAAACTTCTTTACCGTGCGCGGGGTGTTGCCGCACCTGCGCCATCCGGAGGTGCTGCGCGCGTTCCTGCTGGCGAGCCACTATCGCGGTCCGATCAACTACAGCCAGGTACAGTTGCTGCAGGCCGATGCCACGCTGACCCGGTTGTATACCGCGCTGCGCGGCATCGAGCTGGAGCGCGAGGCCGGCGCCGGCGAGCCCAAGTGCAGCCTGCACAGCGCGAGTTTCGAGGCGGCGCTGGACGATGACTTCAACACACCCGACGCACTGGCGGCGCTGCAGGGGCTCGCGCGCGAACTCAATGCCGCGCGCGCCGCCGGGCCAGCGCCGCAGCTCAGCGCGCTGGCTAACGAGCTGCGCCGGCTGGCAAATGTGCTGGGTTTACTGCGCCTGCCGCCGGAACAGTGGTTTCGCCTGGCGCCGGCGATGCCGCTGGAGACTGCGGCCGCCACAACAGGTGTCGCCACGGAATTGACCGAGTCGCAGATCGAGGCGCTGATCGCTGCGCGCCAGGCGGCGCGCAAGGCGCGCGACTTCGCCGAGGCCGATCGTATCCGCGGGCAACTGTCGCAGGCGGGCGTCGTGCTCGAGGATCAGCCGGGAGGGGCCAGCAGCTGGAAACGCGGCTGAGCCGCGGTGCCGACCGGCAACTTCACACTATCTTCCCGACTGGCATTGCTGTATTTTTCGCCCGCGGCACTCAAGTGCCGAAGGACCAGTCAAGTTCATGGCGACTCCAACACCAGGCACAATGCCTGATGAGGTCGACGAGCTGCCAGCGGCCGGGTCGGCATCGCCGACGAGCCGCGTCCTGGCGCGTCGCGGGCCGGAGCACTGAGGCGCCGTGACAGATACGCTGGCCCAGAACCGCGACGTATTGATCATTCCGTGCTGGCGCCGGCCCGAATTTCTCTGGCACTGCCTCGATAATCTGCGGCGGGCCAAGGGTATCGGCGATCTGCACGTGCTGTTTCGCCCCGATCGCGGCCATGACCCGCGCATCCATGATGTCATCGATGAGTTCGGGCCGCAGCTGGCAAGCTACGACGTGGATGTGCCGCCGCGTTGCCCGTATCGCCGCGGCAAGCAAAGCGCCAATGTGCTCGGGGCCTACCTGCGCGCTGCGGCCATCACGCGCCGCTACGTGTTCATGGTGGAAGAGGACGTCATGGTGGCGCGCGATTTCCTGCGCTGGCACTACGCGGTGCAGGCGGCGCAGCCGCAACTGTTCTGTTCGATCGCCGCGCGCAATACCAACCGCGCGGTGCCGGAAGCAGCCGACCCGGAGGCCTATTACGTCACCAATCTGGACTACTGCTCGCTCGGCGTGTGCTTCGAGCGCTCGGTGATCGTGCGGCGCATTGCGCCCCATGTCCGGCGCGAATATTTCGAGAACCCAGGCGCGTATTGCCAGCAACTCTGGAGTCGCAGCCTGGTCGGCGCCGGCCACGTCGAGCATGACGGGCTGATCCGGCGCATCCAGGAGGAGCAGGGGGCGCGTCGCCCGATCGCCTATCCGTACCGGCCGCGTGCGTTCCATGCCGGCTTTTTCGGCTACCCGCGGCGCGGGACGATCAATCGCGCGCTATCGCACCGCATCCGCGAGGTCGGCGCGACCATCTACGACATTGAAGCCATGCACAGCGCACCTGATCGACCGGAATTCTCGGCCGACAGCGTGCCGGTGTCGCTCGAGACGCCACCGTGGAGGCAGGTGCGCTGCACTGCCCGATGGGAATGATCGACTGAACGTCGGCGGCTGCGCGCCGCTGAATGCGCCATGCTGCCTGTTTCGTCCACTATAATCGTGCGCGCCATGACTACCGCCGTCGACCCACTCCGATGTCACTGCGATCGCACGCACGCCGCGGCATCGAGCGCGGCGCGGGCCCAGCCGCCTGCAGAGACGCTGGCGTGATGCCCGACCGTTGGCGCGCGTGGACGGCGACGCTGGTGCTAGCCGCGGGACTTGGTGCCAGCGGTACCGCGATCGCCAGCGGCGCAAGCCCCTATCTGCCGCTCAACCTGTCGCCCGGGATCGAGCGCAAGATCGAGCGCGTGCTGATCCTGGGCGGCCAACCGGTGCTGACCCGTCCGGTATCGGTGGACAAGGTCATGCTGGCGCTGCCCAAGGCTCGCCGGCTCGATCGGGCGCTATGCGCCGAGGTCGAGCGCTATCTGGATCGCTACTTCAGGAGTAGCGGCGTCACGCACGCCAGCGCCGAGGCTGCCGCCGCCACGCACAACACCACCACGCTGCCCAATCAGCGCGGCGAGCGACTCGATTCGCCCTGGGACGCTTCAGCGGCGGCTTATTACCGACCGAGCGATTACCTGCTGTTCACCGCGGGCGCCGTCGGCTACGGCGGCACCGACAGCCGCTTCAATCCTGCCGGCACGATGATGAGCGCAGGCGGTAACTATCTGCAGCTCGACGTCGGCTATCGCGATCATTGGTTCTCGCCGCTGAGCGACAGCAGCATGCTGATCAGTACCGAGGCGCCGACGCTGCCCTCGGTCACCTTCTCCAGCCTGCGCCCGATCGGGGCACTGGGCCTGGAGTACGAACTGTTCCTCGCCCGCATGAGCTATACCAACCAGATCCTGTGGAATGGCAAGGACACGGCAGGATATCCACGACTGGCCGGCATGCATCTGGGTATCCAGCCGGTGGACGGCTGGGCAATTTCGGGCAACGGTACCTGGCAGTTTGGTGGCGGCGCACGTCCGGGTGGAATCGGCGAGTTCTTCAGCTCGCTGTTCAGCAGGACTCAACTGCCGACCGGTCCCAACGCGACCGATGCCGACAGCAGGTTTGCCAATCGCCAATTGTCGATCACCAGCGCCTACACCTTTCCCGCACCGCAACCGTTCGTGGCCTACTTCGAGTACGCAGCCCGGGACACGCTGCACGGTAATCGGTTTCGCTTTCGCGATGCGGCGCTGTCGGGCGGGGTGCACTTCCCGCAGTTCTTCAAGCGCTTCGATCTGACGCTTGAGGCTTCGGAATGGCAGGACTCCTGGTATACCGATTACGTGTGGCTGGAAGGCATGACGGTAAACGGTTACGTCACCGGCGCCTGGGGCGGCGACTGGCGTACCCCCGGCGATGCCGTTGGTGCGCAGACAGAGATGGCGCAGCTCGGCTGGGCGCTGCATTCCGGCGATGAGATCAACCTGCGCGTTCGGACGTTGCAGAACCAGGGTTATTCCGCGCAGCTGGGTTTCCCCAACGTCGACTATCGCCGCGCCAGCATGCTGACGGCCGAATACGCGCAGCCGCGCGACGGTTATACCCGGGGCCTCACGCTTGATGTCGGGAACGACGTCTACGGCAAGGGTTTCGCGCGCCTGGCGGCGTTCGTGCGCCTCGACGGCGGCAACCAGGAGCACGCTGCCGCCACAGTCGATGACGACGAGACGCAGCAGACCAACGATGCTCAGGACATCGCGGATTATGCCAAGGTGGCGAAACTCGAGCGTTTCGTCGATGCCGGCGTGAGCGGCGGCCGCCTCGGGCTCGATCTGGGCGGCTTTACCCCTGCGGAGGAGGCCTCGAGCGCCGTGCAATACCGCAGCGTGATCTCACCGCATTTGGGGCTCGGGGTGCGACGGGCGGTCAGCGCCAACGGTGATCTTGGCGTACGCGCCGAATTCGATGATTTTCATGGCGCGTTGGTGGGGCTGCGTGTGCTCGACTACCGCTATCGCCTCGAGGAGCACTTTGCCGTCGGCGCGTTCTTCGGCTTTGTGCATTACTCCGCGCCGACCCCGGCGTTGGGTTACTACGAGGGTGTGGGACTGCAGTGGCGCGACCTGTGGCCACACTGGGACCTGTCGCTGGATGCGCGCATCATGGACCACGTGCAACGCAACAAGCTGCTGCCCAGCGATCCGCAGAACAACGATCCGGTGGAGTGGTACACCATGCAGGCGCCCACGCTGTACCTTAGTCGGCGCTTTTGAGCCCCTGTCGGCGCACGCTCGCCTCGAGTGTG
The DNA here is from genome assembly GCA_003132025.1 of Gammaproteobacteria bacterium. Classification (GTDB taxonomy): domain Bacteria; phylum Pseudomonadota; class Gammaproteobacteria; order Steroidobacterales; family Steroidobacteraceae; genus FEN-1191. Next base: position 244,618 of record PKWJ01000018.1, on the reverse strand, counting down.
TTGCTCAGCAGCGTGGCGATCGTCATCGGTCCTACACCGCCGGGCACCGGCGTGATCCAGGCCGCACGTGCCGCGGCGGCGGCGAATTCCACGTCGCCCACCAGTTTGTTGTCCGCCGTGCGGTGGATGCCGATGTCGATCACCACGGATTCAGGGCGAATCCAGGCACCCAGCACCATCTGCGGTTTGCCGGCTGCTACGACGAGCAGTTCGGCACGGGCAACTTCCGCCGCAAGGTCGCGCGTACGCGTGTGACACACGGTGGTGGTGGCGCCGGCCAGCAGCAGCTCCAGCGCCATCGGCCGGCCGACGATACTCGAGGCGCCGACCACCACCGCGCGCATACCGCTGGGCGCAACGCCGATGTGCTGCAGCATCTTGATGACACCGTAGGGCGTGCAGGCCCGCAGCAGCGGCTCGCGCTGCGCCAGGCGGCCAAGGTTGTACGGATGCAGCCCATCGACATCCTTGGCCGGATCGACGGCCTCGATCACCGCGCGCCCGCTGATGTGCGGGGGTAGCGGCAACTGCACCAGAATGCCATCGATCGTCGGTTCATAATTGAGTCTGCGCAGCAGCGCCAGCAACTCGGCTTCGGTGGCGCTGGCCGGCAGATCGTGCGCCACCGAGACGACGCCCACCTCCTCGCAGGAGCGGCGCTTGTTGCGCACGTACACCTCGGAGGCCGGGTTGTTTCCCACCAGCACGACGGCCAGGCCTGGCCGGCGGGCGCCTGCGGCGACCAGGGCCTCGATGGCGCCTCGAACCTCCAGTTTGAGGCTCTGGGCGATGGCCTTGCCGTCGATCAGGCGGGCGTGCATGGGGGGTGTCGATGTCATCCACTTATACTGCCGCATCTCGCAGCCGGCGCGGAAGTGAATTGACGCTGCCAAGACGAACTCCGTATGATGCGCGCCCCCGTGTAGTGGACACGGAGGGGCGCCTCGGAAGGATGAGAGCGGGGCATGGCGCAGTCTGGTAGCGCATCTGCTTTGGGAGCAGAGGGTCGGGGGTTCAAATCCCTCTGCCCCGACCAGCTCAAACTTGCTGTGCGCCCGTAGCTCAGCTGGATAGAGCACCGGCCTTCTAAGCCGGTGGTCGCAGGTTCGAGTCCTGCCGGGCGCGCCACGATCGTCGGTGGACGTAGCTCAGCTGGTAGAGTCCCGGATTGTGATTCCGGTTGTCGCGGGTTCGAGTCCCGTCGTCCACCCCAATTCCCGATTTGCCGGCTTTAACGCCAGTATCCTCCCCACACTCCGTCCCTTGCGATCAATGCGACCTTTTGCGCAGCTGGCGCATCTAATACCTGGACATGTCTCATTTCCTCGAAATCCAGGTATCGAGCGAGGTCCTTGAGCGGGCTCGATCGGGTGATCGTGCCGCCCGTGAATTCCTGTATGCGGCGCTCAGCAAACCGGTCTACACGCTGATCCGGCGTCTGGTCGTGAGTCCAGCCGTAGCCGAGGACCTGCTGCAGGACGTTTTTGTCGAGCTGCTGCTGAACATGGGTTTGTATCGGGGCGACGGCTCATTCGCCGGTTGGGTCCGCAGCATTGCGGTGTCCAAGGCGCTCATGCACCTGCGTTCGCCCTGGAGCCGTCGGCTGCCGGCATCGGATACGGACGGAGTCTTGATTGAGCATGAAGATGCGGCCGCGGCGAAAGAATGGCATGGGGATCTCGAGCGTGCGTTGAACGCGCTGACTCCCAGCGCCCGCAGCGTCGTCTGGCTGCACGACGTCGAGGGCTATACGCATGGGGAGATCGCGCAGCTATTCGGGCGCACGATCAGTTTCTCGAAATCGCAGCTGTCCCGCGCGCACCAGGAGCTAAGAGAACTTTTGGAACCGCAATCCGGAGCACTTGCATGCACGCCACTCTCAAGGACCTGATCAGCGTTCGCGACGGCGAACCGGTCCGCGCCGATATCGCCGGGCACGTGGGCGGCTGCGAGCAATGCAGCGCTGCGTTGGCTGCACTTTCCGAGGTACGCAAGCAGCTGCGCCGGCTTCCCGACTATGAGCCGCCCAGCCACAGCTGGGCCGGCATCGAGCGGCAGCTGCGATCGCCTGCGCTTGCGCCGCGACGCACTTTGCGCTGGCGTGCCACTGTTTGGCGCGCGGGGACCGCAGCGGCGACGGCAGTCGGGCTGGGTGCACTTGTATTCGTGCTGCTGATTGGGCCGATCATGCATGGGAGTTCCCGGGACACCGACCGCAGCGAGAGTCATCGGAGCAACAATACTGCGCAGGCCCTCGAGCCGGTCGCCGCTCTGGTCGCTCGCTCGCAGGAGCTCGAGGCCGTTCTCAGCGGTCTTCCGCGCCCTGGGGTCGAGCGCGCGGCTACGTCCGCTGCCATCGATGAATTGCAGGCGCGCATCGAGGTACTGGATCTGCAGCTGTCAAGTGCCGATGAAAGCGGTTTGAGCGGCCCGCAGGCCCAGCAGCTGTGGAGCCAGCGCGTGCAGCTGCTGAATTCACTGGTCAGCGTGCGCTATGCGGAACAGGCCGCGCGCGGCAACAACTGGCCATCCATCGCCACCGGAGATATCTGAATGAACATGCAACCATCAAATGCGATTTGCTCGGCGCTCAAGGCGCTGGCCATCGTCGTCGCACTCGGCGTGCCGGTCGGTGCGGTGCTCGCCGCCGATGCGCCCAATACCGACACAGCGACGCGCGAGCAGCTGGAACACAAGCTGCACGAAGCGCAGGAGCGTTTGGAGCAGGCGGCACAGGAGGTGGCTGAGCTCAGCGTGTCGATCAGCGATGAGGTCGGGCCGGAGGTTCGCCGCTTTGCACACCAGGGCTCGCGGCCGATGCTCGGCATCGGCATCGACATGGACGAGAAGGGCGCTGCGCCCGACGGTCACGGTGTGCGTGTAACGAGTGTGAGCCCGGGCGGACCGGCAGACGCAGCCGGCATCAAAGCTAACGATGTGATTGTGGCCTTTGCGGGCAAGCCCCTGGCGGGCCCGGATGGGACGTCGCCGCAGAAGCAGCTCCTGGCCGGGATCCGAGAGGCAAAGGCCGGACAATCGGTGGCCATCGAATATCAGCGCGATGGCAAGCTCACCAGGACGCAGATCGTGCCCAAGAGCGTCGCCGATTCGTTGGCCGACTTGCGGCTGTTCTCGATGGACGACATGCCCGCGCCGCCGGATCTGGATACCAGGCACTGGCCCAGGTTGCGCCCGATGCCGTTCGGCTCGCACGAAGAGGATGGGTTCGGCTCGGCCGAACTGGTTGAATTGTCGCCGCAGCTCGGGAAGTACTTCGGGGTCGACAAGGGGCTGCTGGTGGTGCGCGCGCCGCACGACGAGCGCTTCAAACTTCAGGATGGCGATGTGATCCTCGACATCGATGGGCGCACGCCGAGCGGTGTGTCGCACGCGTTTCAGATACTGAGCTCTTACCGGAGCGGCGAGACCGTCAAGCTGCACCTCATGCGTCAGCAGAAGCGCATCGAACTGCCGGTCCAGGTGCCCGATTCGTCGCCCCTCTCGCCTCCGCGACCGGCGCCCCCACCGCCGCCGCCAGCACCCGCAGCGCCGTCCCCCCGCGGCTTAGGGCCTGATTGACAGTCAATAGTTGATCGCGTTCAGCAGGGTGGCGGTCTCCGTCGTCGTCGTCGAGGTCAGTGCGCCCGTCAGCAGGTCGTAGGCATAGCTTGTTGCCTGCGACAACGAGCAGACCGTGACGCCATTTGCATTGAACGACCGGGTTGTCGTAACCGAATACGACGGACTGATCGTCACCTGGCTGGTCGTGGTTGTGTCGATCTCGTAGATGTTGGGCCGCAGGACTGCACCGTTGCACTGTGCCGGGAGGCTGGACGCCGGGCCGAGGACAGTCTCCGCCTGCAGGACCAACGGTGAATCCGGCGCGCCGCTGGTCGGATACCAATCGGCAGCCGTGTAGCTCGTGGTCGTAGTGTCACCCGTTGCCGCGGACACGGTGCTGCGCGTGACTGGGAGAGTGCTTACTCCATTTGCGGCGGCCGGAAGGCTCAGCGTGGTCGTCGTGGTGGCCGTGGCGGAGGTCGAGGTAGAGTTTCCACTGCCGTCTGAATTCTGCGTCAGATCCAGGCTGTTGCCGTTGACGTAGGCGGTCTGATACGAGAAGGAACCGTCATCATTCTCGGTACGTGTTTTGGTGTAGCCCAGGTTCGATCCGTTCGGCGGCGCAGTACCGCTCGCATCGACGTCTGTGAAAGTGATGTTCTGTACCGAGGACTGCGGCACGTTCATCGTCGCGCCGGTCTGAAGCGGATAGCTGAAGCTGTTGCGGGGGCTCGGGTAGGTCGAGGTCGTCGTCGTGGTCTCCGTATATGGCCCGCCTCCGAGCGCGTTTGATGTCTCGTCGTTCGATGCGACGACTGTGTTCTGCGCGACGGTCGTCGTCATCTGCGAGTTGCCGGAGACCAGCAGGTTCTCATAGTTGTCGACCGACTGGGAGATTGGCACTGTTCCGACCCCGGGGTCCTGGACCACGCTATATGTATAGCCAGTGTGCACATCGAAAGTCGCACTCGAGTTGTTCTCCGCCGGCAGTACATTCTGAGTTTCGGTGAAGGTATAGACCAGGGTGTTGTCCGGCAAAGTCGTGGTCGGGTTGGCATAGACGATGGCGCGCGTGGTGGTGCCGGTATATTGGCGCTGCATGCCCACCTGGAGGATCGGAGCCTGCGACGATCCGCCCTGGTTGTCCCCCGCGCCGCCGCCTCCGCAGGCGTTCAGGAGCAAAGCGACCGGCACCAATAGCAGCCATCGAGGTGTCAAACCGTTGCCAAACATGATGGCGTAGCAAACGCTCTGTCGAACCATGTTGGATTGCATAGCCATTCCTCTCGTTGATTCCCTTCCAAGAGCTTCCCGTCAAACGTCCTATAGACGAAGTGGTCTAGCGCTAAAGCGAGCGAGTGCGTTATTGGTTGACAGCACTACGGCTGGGCGGCGTCGATAGTTGCTGACGACGGGGTGCAAGCGTGGCCTGACGAATCGGATGATCCTCATGAGGCAGTGGTTGTATCTCCAGAGTCGACGCCACTCCGAAATGCGCTCGGCGCGACTCCAGCTCCCGCCCCAGTCGCACGAGAAAGTTTTTGGGTACTTCTGATACACTAGCTCTTACACAGGCCAAGCCGATAGTCGCAATAAGCCTTGTAGTATCAGTGCTTAGATAGTGGCCAACGGAGTCCCGTCGTCCACCCCATTCTTTGGGCCGTTAGCTCAGCTGGTAGAGCAGGAGACTCTTAATCTCTTGGTCGTAGGTTCGATCCCTACACGGCCCACCAATTTCAACAAGGTGCATTCCGGCTACATCGGCAACAGCGCATTGGCTGCACGGCCGTAGCTGGATCGGCTGGCCGGAAATTAATTGCTAAGCTCGCTCGGCTGTCGGGAACCATCCTTTGAACACATTGAGCAGGACATTAACTGTGCGTATCGCCTTGATGACGGCGATGGCACTGCTCATCGCTCAATTCGGTGCCCAGGCGCACGTCTACTTCCCATCTGCATTTCGGGCACGACCGTCGCTGATTGCTCGTCTTCCGACTGCAGCATTTCGATCTCGCGCTCCGCCCTCAGCTCTCTAGGCGTCGTCTTACATACCAGGCCACTCGAGTAGCGGCCGGATCTGCCTACTATGCTGAAGGACTTCTCTCATGTTGAGATCCAAATCCGTGGCAGTGCCGTTGGCGCTGTCATTGTTCATATCCGCTATTGACTTAACGTATTCGTCCATAGTGCGGACTACCGGACCGTAGCGGATATATAGAGTAATTACCTGCCGCCGCGTCGCCAGTTGCACGCGACGCTGGTTCATCACTGCGGTTTTTTTTTCCAGGCGCTATTTTTCCAGTCGGTCGCTCACACTCGCGAGAGCGCATCCGCGGTCTGTGATGTCACCGCGGGGCGAAGCCGCTCAGCTAGAAGTTATTGAAGTTATATCTTTATAATTCAAAATGTTATAGATTAAAGCTGTGGTTATGCCGAGATCGAAACTGGAACCGCCCTTCGCTGCGAGACTCTCGCGTGTAGGCTCGACCCTGACACCGTCCTGCCTGAGTGAATGACATTGATGCCGGAATATTCCTACTTTCCGTCGTTGAGAAATCCGAAATAATCACTCTTGACGCCGCAGTAAGTCGGCCATCGGCAGGGAGCAACCATGGCGGGTGCGCTGACAAGCGCGAACAACTGTGCGTACCTCACCGTGTGTCGCGGTGGGCAAAGCATTCCATGCAGCGTCTCATGAATTCATCGCGTCCCGGGTCGGTCAGGGGCCCCGATCGCACATTGCCCTGAGTATTGCGCTGGAAGTCCTGAGGAAGGGGCGTGCGGTAGCACCTGCCACCTGCAACCGCTCACTGCGCACCAGCTTCAACGAGGACACGGATGTTCAATGAATAAGCATAATCCCCGAGCTGCGGCCGCAACGCGCGGCTGGCACCAAAGCACTCTGCCGCAGGCACTGGTAGTCGCGGCGGTCCTCGGCGGCGCCATGCGCTGCGGCTGGGCCGATCCGCTGCCGGCAAATCCCGCGGAGGAGCTGGGCGGCATGTCGCTCGAGCAGCTGGCCAATGTGCAGGTGACCTCGGTGTCCAAATCGGTGGAACCGTTGCGCACGGCGCCGGCGGCCATCTACGTCATTTCCCACGACGACATCATGCGCTCCGGCGCGACCAGTATTCCGGAGGCCCTGCGCTTGGCACCGAATCTGGAAGTGACCCAGCTGAGTTCCAGCGACTACGTGATCAGCGCGCGCGGATTCGGCGGTAGCCCGGGAGCGCAGAACTTTTCCGACAAACTGCTGGTCCTGATTGATGGGCGCAGTGTTTACTCGCCGCTCTACTCCGGCGTCTATCTCGACGCCCAGGACGTGATGCTACAGGATGTGGATCGGATCGAGGTGATCAGCGGCCCGGGCGCAACGCTGTGGGGTGCCAATGCGATGAATGGCGTCATCAACATCATTACCCGATCGGCCGAAGTGACCGACGGCACGCTGGTCAGCGCTGCGGCCGGCACCATGGAGAGAAATGCCGCCGTACGCTACGGCGGCAGGCTCGATGATGACACCGCCTATCGGTTCTACGGCATGGGTTTTCACCGCGAGGCCCTGGATCTGCCCAGCGGCGCGACTGCCAGCGACGCCTGGTCAAAAGGCCAGGCGGGGTTTCGCGTCGACCGCACCGCGACCGATGACACCACCACCGTGCAGGGTGACGTGTATCGGGCGACGGAAAACCAGCTGCAGCAGGCGGAGGTCATGATCGATGGCGCCAATCTGTTGGGCCGGTGGGAGCATCGATTCGGCGCGCAGTCGGAGTTACAGGTGCAGGCTTACTACGACCTGACCGAGCGCTTTTCGCCCACCGGCGACGGCGCCTTCGTACTGCGCACCTACGATCTGCAGATCCAGCAGAGTGTAGCCCTGGGTTCGTCGCATCGGCTGGTCTGGGGAGCCGGCGAGCGCATCAATGACTACGACATCACCAGTACCTCGACGCTACTGTTCGTGCCGGAGGACCGTGCGTTGACGCTGGGCAACGTCTTTGCACAGGACACGATAGCCCTGAGCCGGTCGCTGAGTGCTACCGTGGGCATGAAAATGGAAGACGATCCGTACTCGGGATGGTCGGCCCTGCCGGATGGCCGACTTGCCTGGACACTCAACGATGCCAACCAGCTCTGGGCGGCCGCTTCGCGCGCGATTCGTTCTCCGACCCCGTTTGACGTCGATGTCGTGGAGAAGGTCGGCCCGGAAGTGTTCCTGACCGGTAATTCCCGCTTTCAACCGGAAAAAGTCTGGGCCTATGAGGTCGGTTATCGCGCGCAGCCGGTGCCGGTGTTGTCGTTCTCGGTGTCCGCGTACTACAACGTCTATAATGACTTGCGCACCATCGAACCCGATTCCAGCACCACATTCATTCCGTTGCACTGGGGCAACCTGATGGGTGGTGATACCTACGGGCTCGAGCTGTGGGGCAACTACCGGGTGACCGACTGGTGGCGCCTGTCACCGGGCTTCAGTACGGTGCACAAGAGACTGCATTTCGAGCCCGGTGCCAGCGGCCTGTTGGGCCTCGCGCAGGCGGGAGACGATGCTAGCGGCCATGCCTCCTTGACGTCTTCCATGGATCTTGGCCGCAATGTGACCTTCGATGCCATGCTGCGCTACGTGTCGGCGCTGCCGGATCCGGCCCTGCCGGGCTACTACAACATGAATGCGCGGCTCGGCTGGCGAGCGATGAGGAACCTTGAATTATCGGTGACCGGATCCAATCTGCTCAACGCGCGGCACCTGGAGTTTCCGGCACCATACGGTGAGGAAATCAGCCGCAGTGTAATTGCCCAGGCTCAATGGAACTACTAGTGGTGGCGAGAGATGCCGCTGTGTAGACGCGCCAGCCTCAAGCGAATGGCACTGATGCTGCTCGCCGCCGTTTGGGCGATGAGCCCGGCGGCGCGCGCGGCCGAGTCGTACTCGGAGGATGCGGTGAAGGCGGCGTTTCTGTACCGATTTACCGGCTACGTGGACTGGCCGGCGCAGGCGGCCGCCGATCCGCAATTCATCATCGCGGTGCTCGATGCCGATGGGGTGGCCGCGGAACTCGGACGCCTGCTGCAGAACCGCCAGATTCAGAATCGGCCCGCGCAGGTCCGGTCGATCAAGAACATCAGGGAGCTCGATGGTGCTCACATGCTGTACATCGGCGGCTCGCATCGCGACGACCTGCGTCGCCTGATCAGCAGTGTGGCCGGCCGCCCGGTACTGGTCGTGACCAACGCGGACGGCGGCCTGGATGCCGGCAGCAGCGTCAACTTTCTGCTGATCGACCAGCGGGTGCGTTTTGAAATCTCGCTGGATGCCGCACAGGGTTCCGGCCTGAGGGTCGCTTCGGAATTGCTGGCGGTCGCCATACGGGTACGCGGCAGACGCGTGTTTACCGAGGCTGGTTGCGATGCGGCCGGCACCGCGCCCGAACTGGCACCGTGCATCCGGGAGGCGGCGCGGCAATGAGTATGGCAGCTCGATCCGGGGCGGGTGGTGTGACGCGACACGTGCTGCGCGCCATGCAGTCGTTCGTGGCCGAACTCACCGCGGCTCGACGGACCCGTGAATCGGTGCGCGGCAAGCTCATGCGCGTAGTGTCGCTGACCACCGTCATTGCGTTGCTGGTGGCCGGATCGGCGCTGCTGTGGCATGAGCTGACCGCTTACCGGCATTCCTGGACCTCCGATCTGACGACTGAAGCGGCTATCCTTTCGATCGCGATGGCGCCGGCGCTCGAGTTTGACGATCAGGCGGCCGCCGAGCGCAATCTGGTGGCACTGGAGGCGCGGCCGCAGGTGCTGGTAGCCGCGCTTTATCTGCCCGGCGGGGAACTGTACGCCGACTATGTACGCTCTGGCACGCCTGCACCGCCGCGGCTGCTGCCAAACATGGTTGCCGGTGCGCATACTTCCGGCGAGCACATTGAGCTGACGCAGCGCATCGTGCGCAATGGTGAGTGGCTCGGAACGATCTATCTGCAGGCCCGCTACAACGTGATGGGGCGCGTGGCTACCTACCTCGGCATCCTGGCGCTGGTGATCGCGGTGAGCCTGGTCGCGGCATTGATCCTGTCCACGGCGCTGCAACGGGTCATCACCGCACCGCTCGAGGCCATGAGTGATGTGGCGCGACAGATTGTCCACCAGCGCGACTATTCGCTGCGGGTACAAAAAACCACCGATGATGAAATCGGCCTGGTGGTCGACGCCTTCAACAGCATGCTCGACGAGGTGCACATCCGCACCCAGGCGCTGGAGGAATCGAACGCCGCACTGCAAGCGGAGGTTCTGGTGCGCCACGCCGCCGAGACGGCGCTCGAGCGTGCCAACACGCGGGTCGAAAGCGCCATGGCGGCGGCCGAGATCGGCAGCTGGGTGTGGGATCTGCAAACCGATGAGGCCCGGGTCGACCGCAATCTCGCGGCGCTGTACGGCTTCGACGACGAGAAGAAGCTCAATGACGATCCGGTGCTGCGGCGCCAGTTGATTCACCCTGACGACCTGGCCGCCGTCGGTGGCGCCGAGGCGCAGGCGCTGCGTACCGGCGTGTTGCCATCGACGGAGTTTCGCATCGTGCAGCCCGACGGTTCACTGCGCTGGGTGGCCAGGCGCGGCAAGATGCACTTCGATGCCGCCGGCAAGCCGGTGTTGATGGCCGGTGTGCTGATCGATGTCACCGCCCAGAAGCTGGCCGAACACGCCCTGCGAAAGAGCGAGCGGCTGTACCGTGCGATCGGCGAGTCGATCGATTACGGCGTGTGGGTGTGCGATGCCGAGGGACGCAACACCTATGCCAGCGAGCCATTTCTTCGGCTCCTGGGGCTCACCCAGGAGCAGTGTTCGATCTATGGCTGGGGCCAGCTGCTGCACCCGTCCGATGTCGAGGCCACCATGGCGGCGTGGGGCGAGTGCGTGCGAACCGGCGGCGTGTGGTATCGGGAGCACCGATTTCGCGGCGCCGACGGGCAATACCACGCGGTACTGGCCAAAGGTGTACCGATTCACGACGACAACGGCAGCATCTCCGGTTGGGCCGGCATCAATCTCGATATCAGCCGCCTGAAACATACCGAGGATGCATTAAGGGAAGCCGACCGGCGCAAGGATGAGTTCCTCGCCACGCTGGCGCACGAACTGCGCAACCCGCTGGCGCCGATCCGCAACGCCGCGAAGCTGCTGGAGGCGCCGGGGGCCGACGAACGACAGCGGCAATGGGGTCGTGACGTGATTGCACGGCAGGTGCAGCGTATGGCGTTGCTGCTGGATGATCTGCTCGATGTATCGCGTATCACCAGTGGACGCCTGGTGCTGCGCAAGGAGCCGGTGGATCTCGCATCGCTGGTGGCGTCGGCGGTCGAAACGGCGCGTCCGCTGATCGATTCCAAGCAGCATGTCATGGATATCGTGCTACCGCCCGAGCCGATCGAGCTCGAGGTCGATCCGCTGCGGCTGTCTCAGGCGCTGTCGAATCTGCTCACCAACGCCGCGAAATATACCGACCCGTCGGGGCACATCAGGCTGGCGGTGAGCCTGAATTCGGGTGACCTGACGATGTCGGTGAGTGATTCCGGAATTGGAGTCAGCGCCGAGGCAATCCCAAAACTGTTCGAGATGTTCTCGCAGGTCGATTCGCCGGTCGATCGCGCCGAGGGCGGCCTGGGCATCGGGCTGGCACTGGTCAAGGGTCTGGTGGCCCTGCACGGCGGTAGCGTCGAGGCGGCCAGTGCCGGCCCCGGCCAGGGCAGTACTTTCACCATCCGCCTGCCACGGGCCGGGGTGGCGTCGCCGAAGCGCCGACTGTACTCGGCGGTCTCGGGGCAGCGCCCGGTGAGCGGGCCGCGCTGCAAGGTTCTGGTGGCCGACGATAACGGCGACGCCGCGCACACGCTGGGGCTGATCCTGAAGATGTCGGGCTACGACGTGCATCTGGCGATGTCGGGTTCCGAGGCGCTCGCGGTGGCGAGGCGCGAGCAGCCCGACGCAATGTTTCTCGACATCGGCATGCCGGATATGAGCGGCTACGAGGTTGCCGCGAGCGTTCGTCGCGAGCCCTGGGGTGAGCACGCACTGCTGGTGGCCGTCACCGGCTGGGGTCAACCGAACGATAAGGAAAAATCGAAGACGGCAGGTTTCAATCATCACCTCACCAAGCCGGTGGATCTGGATCACGTCGAACAGTTGCTGGCGGCATTCTCAAAGCAAGTCGCGGCGCGCTACGGTGCGCGCGATGGCGAAGACTCCTTAGGGCGGGCCGGATAGAGCCCGGCGCGGCGTGGGATCCGGCTGACATGCACATGCCTGCCGCAGTAATGGAGCGCACATCGATGCGCGGGGATACTCAAGGCCGACAGCTGCGAGGTGACCCACATGAACGCATGGGCGGCGTCGGTACTGTTGAGCGGCGCCATGATCTGCGCGCAGGTGGTTGCCGATGAGAGCGCTACTGCGCCGACAATGCCAGACGCGCATGCAACTCGCGGCAAGCTGATGAAGGAATGTCTCGATAAGGAGCGCTCGCAGAACGGCACGGCGGCGTCGGACGATACGAGGACTATGACAAATACCAGGACTATGACAAAGCTGTGTGCGATGCGCGTCAGAACGCAGATGCAACAGCTGAAAGATGCCGGCGCCGTGCCGCCCGGCAGTGAGCGGCGAGCGCTAGCGGCCGATCCGCAATAGGCGCCACGCCCGGGCTGGCGCGATGCTGCGGAATTCACGGCAGCTGTAGGAGTGTTTCGCCTCCCCACTCAGCTTTTGTTACCTAGACCGCACGCGACGCTCTGCTCTTAAATGACGTTGCGACTGCGCTGCGGGTCCCTACCAAGCACTGCAGTCGACAACCCAGAGGGATACATGCAGATAGTGGTCGAACAGTCCAGTGGGCTGGGTAACCAGCTTTTCCAGTATGCCGCCGGCAGGTGCCTGGCGAAGCGCTACGATGCCTCACTTCATATGGCACACGAGTTGCCGCCGGAGCTCGACTCCCATGGCCACGTGCTACCGGAGCCGTTACAGCACTTCGCCATCCCGGTAACGGCGCGGCGGTGGAACCTGTTCGACCGTCTGGTGGTGTCCGGGCGGCCCCAATTGCGCGGCATTGGGCGACTGGTGCGAACGGCCTGCAAAATCCAGATTGTCAGGCAGTTGCCGGAGCGCAGCCTGCTGCACCAACAGATTCGAGTTGCGCCAGAGACCCGTATTGTCTACCTGCAGGGACTGTGGCAGGACTATTCGATGGTGCGCGAAATCGAGAGCGAATTGCGGCGCGAGCTGACCCTGATCGAGCCCCTGCGCGGCAGAAATCTCGAGCTCGCAAAACGCATTGCCGCCGCACGCAATCCGGTCTCGCTGCATCTGCGTTGTGGCGACTACGGCACTTTTTTTGGCGTGCCGAAGTCGCTGCCGGTCGCGTATTACCAGCACGCCATCAGCAATATCCTGGGTCAGGAGCGCCAGAGTACGTTTTTCGTATTCTCCGAGGACCTGGCGTTCGCCAGGGACTGGCTGCGTGGCGACCCAAGATTCGTCATCGTGGATCACAGCAGCGAGGCGCTGGCTCACGAAGACCTGCGGCTGATGTCGCTGTGCCGGCGTCACATCATCGCCAACAGCGCCTACTCCTGGTGGGGTGCGTGGCTCGATCCACGCCGCGACAAACAGGTGATTGCGCCGGCACGCTGGCTGGGCTTCGACACTTCGATAACGGCGATCGCCTGCCCGGACTGGACGCTACTCGACGCCGAGTTGCCGCGACGGATGAAGCCGGTCGCAATGCGAGCCTGAGAAGAAAAACCAGGCCAGCGACCGCCGCGTTCCTAGGCCTGCATGGCGAGGATTTGCGCCTGCTGGCCGCAGACCTCCACCACATCGCCGGTCCGACGGCCGATCAATGCGCTGCCGACGGGCGAGGTCCAACTGAGCAACCCCGCCGTCGGATCGGCCTCATCCTCGCCCACCAGCTGATAGCGTCGTTCCCCGCCCTGATCGAAGCGCAGCCGTACCGTGACGCCGAAGCGCACTATTTCGGGGGCCGCCGGCGGCGCGATGATGCGAGCGCTGCTGCGCCGCTGCCTCCAATAGCGCAGTTCGCGCTCGATGCCCGCGATCGAAGCCTGATCGTCGGCTGCGAGCGCGGCGCTGCGCGTCGTCTCCAGTTCGCTCAGGCGGGCATCGATCTTGGCCGCGCCGCTACGGGTGACGAAATTCGGGTGCGGGCTGATCGGCCGATCCGGCACCGCATCGGCCGCATCCGCTCCCACCTCGCGAACGAAGGCTCGGCTCACGGCGGACTACTCATGGCGGATTGCCGCTCCTGGAGTGGGCCAGTTCGGGTTGCCGGCAGTGCCTTCAGGGATTGCCCGCGCCCGGCGCCGGCGGCATGGGGGCGAGCGGCCGGCCCTTGACCGAGGCGTCAGTGTCGCTCGGACAATCGAGTTCGTCCAGGCGCGAACGGGTGTCTTCGATGCGTTTGTCGGCTTTCGCCTGGGCGGCGGCCACGATCTCCGGCGAGGTACTGATGGTGGGCGCCTCCCGCAATGCCTGCTGATTGGATCGAATCTGTGAGCGCAGCTGCTCGCATTGCGCGGCGGTCGGATCGGAACCATCTGCGGTCGCCGCAACCTCCGGCGGCGAGCTGCCTTCGCTGCCGCGCAGCACCGGAATCGAGCCTTCACTGCAACCCAAAAGTGTCAGCAACGTCGCGGCAATGAACGCAGCGTCGAGCATGCGCCAGGACGCGGATCGAACCCGGCAGGTTTGGGTTTGGAAGCGCAACGCGATCATTATTGCGCCGCTTTGGGCCGGCGGGCTAGGGCCTGGTAGGCTAAATTAACTTAACCCCAGGCGCGGGCGGCGCGGCGGCCCGCCGCGCCTAGCCAACGCCGGCAAACTGCCCCTGCAGGTTGGAGAAGATCAGTTCGACGCGCCGATTCTGCTGCCGCCCCTCGGCGGTATCGTTGGTCGCCACCGGCACCTCCATGCCGCGTCCGACGGGTTGTACGCGTGACGCGTCGACCCCCCGAGCCATGAGCGCACTGGCCACCGCCTG
>PKWJ01000018.1:147428-229959 GCA_003132025.1 Gammaproteobacteria bacterium | reverse complement strand
GCTGCGCCTGCGCCGCCGCCGCCTGGTCGTTGGCCGCAGCGGCCTGATCCCTGGCAGCCGCGGCCTGATCCCTCGCCGTCGCGGCCTGATTCTGCGCCGCCGCTGCCTGCGCCTCGGCGCTGCTGGCTTGCGCACGTGCCGCGGCCGCCTCGCGCTCGCGCGTCGCCATCAATACCTGGTCGCGCCTGGCCTGGGCCTCGTTCATCTGATCGTGGGCGCGCGTCTCGGCAATGATTGCCTCGCCGATCTCGGCACGGCGCCGCGCCAGATAGGCCAGGTGCACCACTTCTTCCGGTGGCCTGTGATCCTGCTGCGCCTTGAGGGCCGCCGCAAGCGCGTCGCGCGCATCCTGCAGTGGCTTGCCGGCGGTTTGTGCTGCGAGCGGATCGGCCTCAAGCGTGCGCACTTCAGACTGCGCCTGCGCCAGAGCCGACTCGCTTTGCGGCGACGTCGTCGCGCACGCCGCCAGTAGCAGCGCTGCCAGCGCCGGCGTTGCCAGCCCCGGCAGCGTCCAGCGCGACGCGGCGCCATGGTGACGGACCTCAGCTGCGCTGCTCACGGCGATGGCTTTGGTGCCGGCGTTGACAGTGTTACGCATGATGCTCAACCTTTCATTGAAATTGCGGGGGCTGCGACGCCGCGGGCGGCGGCATCGGCGGCGGCGGCGTGTTGCTTTGGCGCTCGGACTCGCTGCGTAGCGTGGCGGTGCCGGAATTGACTTGCTGCAGTGCCTGTTCAGCCTTGGCCGAGCGCGTACGCGCCAGCGCAAGTTCGGCGTCGACCGATGCTTCCTGCGCCAGGCGAGTTGCCAGCACCGGTTTGTCAGTCGCTGCATCCTGGTCCGCCTCCCGCAGCTCGCTGCGCGCGGCCTCAAGGTTGATGCTGGCAAATTGCTGGGCGCCGCTTTGCTCCGCCTGGGAAACCAGCGTGTGCGCCTCGGCCAGGTCGGCGGTCGGCTTGGGGCCACTGCTGCAGCTCACGGCCGCGACCAGTAGCGTTGCCGCGGCCGCTACACCTACCTGCCTTATCATCGACATGGGCGAACTCCTCGTGTCTGAGGACGCCACTTTGCGCAGCTCGCCGACGACTCGCTGTAGGCGCCGCCCCCTGCCTGGGGCGGGACAACAGCGGCGCGTGCGGTACCAAGTGCCATAGCGCGCGTCGGACAACTCCTAATCTCAGCTATAATTGAACGTCTATCCCCAGGCGGCCGATGCGCGA
The DNA here is from genome assembly GCA_003132025.1 of Gammaproteobacteria bacterium. Classification (GTDB taxonomy): domain Bacteria; phylum Pseudomonadota; class Gammaproteobacteria; order Steroidobacterales; family Steroidobacteraceae; genus FEN-1191. The sequence continues at coordinate 228,738 of PKWJ01000018.1, read as the reverse complement.
AAGTGGCGGAACGGTAGACGCGCTGGCCTTAGGAGCCAGTGGGGCAACCCGTGAGAGTTCGAGTCTCTCCTTTCGCACCAGCGGCGCGGACCACGACCGGGGCTCGATCGGACTGGGCGATGAATTAACGAGCGATGGAAAGCGGCAAGATGCAAGTATCGGTGACGACAACTCATGGTCTTGAGCGGCGGCTGGAGATCGCCGTGCCCGGCGAGCAGGTCGCCGGCGAGGTCGATCAACGGCTCAAGCGCCTGACGCGCACCGCGCGCATCAAGGGTTTCCGGCCCGGCAAGGTGCCGTACGCGGTCGTGCGCCAGCAGTTTGGCAGCCAGGTGCATGCTCAGACCGTCAGCGATCTGATGCAGAGCACTTTCGCCGAAGCCGTCAGCCAGCAACGCTTGCGGCCGGCCGGCGGTCCACGCATCGAGCCGATTGCGGTCGAGCCCGGCAGCGAGCTGCGCTACGCGGCGATCTTCGAAGTGCTGCCCGAGGTGACGCTGAAGCCGCTCGATGCGATCGCCGTGGAGCGGCCCAGCGCCCAGGTGACCGATGAAGATGTCGCCGCCATGATCGAGAGCATGCGCGCGCAGCGACCGGTCTTCACACTGGTGGAGCGCGCGGCGCAGGACGGCGATCGCGTGACCATCGACTACGAAGGTCGCATCGACGGCGCCGTGTTTCCGGGCGGCAAGGGCGAGGGCATGCTGGTGACGATCGGCGCGCACCGCATACTCACCGAGATCGAGCAGGCGCTGATCGGCATGGCGGCCGGCGCCAGCAAGACTATCCCGGCGGTGTTCCCGCAGGATTACCGCGCGCGGGCGGTCGCCGGCAAGGCGGCGGAATTCGACCTGAGAGTGGTCAAGGTCGAGGAGCGCAGCCTGCCGCCGGTGGATGCGGACTTCGCGCGCGCGTTCGGCGTGCCGGACGGGGATCTGGAGCGGCTTAGGACCGAGGTGCGGTTGAGCATGGAACGCGAGCTGACCGAGGCGGTCAGAAGCAAATTGCGCGACCAGCTGTTCAATGCGCTGTACCGCGACAATCCGCTGGATGTGCCGCACAGCATGCTCGAGGAGCAGATTCGCGAGCTGCAGCTGCAGACGGCGCGGCACACCGGCGTGCAGGATCCGCAGCAGCTGCCGGCACGCGAGGCGTTCGAGGCGAGCGCGCGGCGGCGCGTCGCCCTGGGCCTGCTGCTCGGCGAGATCGTCCGCGCTCAGGCCCTCAAGGTCGATCGCGAGCGCGTGGAGCAGCGACTGGACGCGGCGGTCGCCTCGCATGCCGATCCGCAGGAGGCGCGGCGCCAGTATCTGGCCAGCCGCGAGGCGATGCAGCAGCTCGAGTCCGCGGCGCTGGAGGATCAGGCGCTGGATTGGGCGCTGACACAGGTCAAAGTGGTGGATCGGCCGTCCACGTTCCGCGAGCTGACCGGCTTTGGCCAAACGACCTGAAACGACTTACACTGAACACCTATGGAAGAACGTGGTTTGAATCTGGTACCGATAGTCGTCGAGCAGACCTCGCGCGGCGAGCGCTCGTATGACATATATTCGCGGCTGCTCAAGGAGCGCGTGGTGTTCGTCGTCGGTCCGGTCGACGACTACATGGCCAACGTCGTGGTGGCGCAGCTGCTGTTCCTGGAGTCCGAGAACCCGGACAAGGACGTGGCGCTGTACATAAACTCCCCGGGAGGGGTGGTCAGCGCCGGACTTGCGATTTATGACACGATGCAGTTCATCAAGCCGGACGTCAGTACCATCTGCATCGGCCAGGCCGCGAGCATGGGGGCCATATTGCTGACCGGCGGCACCAAGGGGAAGCGCTACGCGCTGCCGCATTCGCGCATTATGATTCATCAGCCGCTGGGCGGGTTTCAGGGGCAGGCGGCGGACATGGAAATCCACGCCAAGGAAATGCTCGAAACTCGTGACCGGCTTAACAAGATCCTGGCGCACCACACCGGCCAGAGCGTCGACAAGGTCAAGAAAGACACCGACCGCGATAATTTCATGGACGGGGCCGACGCCATCGCCTACGGCCTGATTGACGGCATGCTGGAAAAACGCATGGTCACCCCGCCGGCGCCCGTCAAGGCGTGATACGGCGCTCAAATTCGCGAAATAACAAGGTCTTGCGCGCGACGCAGTTCTTTGCGTCGGCGGTCGGCCCCATGCTATATAGATAATTGGTGAAGATGAATCAAAGCCCTGATTGGCTGGCCTGTCCGGTCGAGGTGCCTGAGCGATGAGTGATGACCCCCGCGGGCGTACCGATGACGGCAAGCTGCTCTATTGCTCGTTCTGCGGCAAGAGTCAGCATGAGGTCCGCAAGCTCATTGCGGGGCCGTCGGTTTTCGTCTGCGACGAATGTGTCGAGCTGTGCAACGACATCATCCGCGAGGAACTCGAGGACCGGGCCGATCGGGCGCGCGACAAGCTACCCAAGCCACACGAGATTCGCAAGGTGCTCGATGAGTACGTCATCGGCCAGGACCGCGCCAAGAAGGTGCTGTCAGTCGCGGTCTACAACCACTACAAACGCCTGCAGACCCGCGGCAGCGGCCGTCCCAAGGACGAAGTCGAACTCGCCAAAAGCAACATCCTGCTGATCGGCCCGACCGGCTGCGGCAAGACGCTGCTGGCCGAGACGCTTGCCCGCCTGCTGAATGTGCCGTTCACGATCGCCGATGCCACCACGCTGACCGAGGCCGGGTATGTCGGCGAGGACGTGGAAAACATCATCCAGAAGCTGCTGCAGAAGTGCGACTACGACGTCGAGAAGGCGCAGACCGGCATCGTCTATATCGATGAGATCGACAAGATCTCGCGCANNCCGCAGCAGGAGTTCCTGCAGGTCGATACCTCGAATATCCTGTTCATCTGCGGCGGGGCGTTCGCCGGGCTGGAAAAGATCATTCTCAACCGCACCCAGAAGAGCGGTATCGGCTTTACCTCGGAAGTGCGCGGCGCGGATTCCAAGCCGCACGGCTCCGACCTGTTTCACGACGTCGAACCCGAGGACCTGATCCGGTTTGGCCTGATCCCGGAATTCGTCGGTCGCCTGCCGGTGGTCGCCACGCTCGATGAGCTGGACGAGCAGGCGCTGATGTCGATTCTGACCGAGCCCAAGAACGCGCTCACCAAACAGTACCGCAAACTGTTCGATATGGAGGGTTCGGAGCTCGAATTTCGCGAGGAGGCGCTGCGGGCCGTGGCGCGCAAGGCCATGCTGCGCAAGACCGGCGCGCGCGGGCTGCGCACCATCCTTGAGACTGTGCTGCTCGACACCATGTACGACCTGCCGTCGCTGCGCAATGTGGCCAAAGTGGTCGTGGATGACAGCGTGATCGAGGGCACGACCAAGCCCTACATCGTCTATCGCGCCGACGAGGGCCGGGTCGCCGCCATCGAGGAGCCGAGGCGAGCGGGCGGTTCGCTGCACGGCTGAGCCGGCGTTGGGCGCTGTCCGTAAAGAGCGGCCATTGAAATGGGGCTGGGCAGCCCCAATTGGTTCTGCCAGGGCCGTATCGCTGCACCCGTCATCAAGAGGCACCAAGAGCAACCGTGACTGAATCAACCGCCGTGACCGAGACCGTCGCCCCGTCCGCCGTCCCCGTGCTGCCGCTGCGCGATGTAGTGGTGTACCCGCACATGGTGATACCGCTGTTCGTGGGGCGCGAGAAGTCGATTCACGCGCTTGACGCCGCCATGCGCGCCGACAAGCGCATCATGCTGGTGGCGCAGAAGCAGGCCGATGTCGACGATCCCAAGCTCGATGACCTGCACCGTTTTGGAACCGTCGCGACCATCCTGCAGATGCTCAAGCTGCCCGACGGCACGGTCAAGGTTCTGGTCGAGGGCGTGGATCGTGCGCGCATCGAGGAACTGCACACCGGCGAGTTCTATTCGGCTTCGATTGCAGTCGAGGTCGACGCCGATCAGTACGATGAGCGCGAGATGGACGTGCTGGTGCGCTCGGTCGTGTCGCAGTTCGAGCAATACGTCAAGCTCAATAAAAAGGTGCCGCCCGAGGTACTGACCGCACTGGCCGGCATCGAGCAGCCCGGGCGCCTCGCCGATACGGTCGCGGCGCACATGTCGCTCAAGCTGGCCGAGAAGCAGAAAGTGCTGGAGATTCTCGACGTGCGCAAGCGCCTCGAGCACATCCTGGTGGCGATCGAGGGCGAGATGGATGTGCTGCAGATCGAGAAGCGCATCCGCGGCCGCGTCAAGGCGCAGATGGAGAAGAGCCAGCGCGAGTATTACCTCAACGAGCAGATGAAGGCGATCCAGAAAGAGCTCGGGGAGATGGAGGACGGCACCAACGAGATCGCCGAACTCGAGCACAAGGTGGCCAAGGCCGGGATGTCGAAGGAAGCACGCGACAAGGCCACCGCGGAGATCAACAAGCTCAAGATGATGTCGCCGATGTCGGCCGAGGCCACCGTGGTGCGCAACTACGTGGATTGGCTGGTCAAGGTGCCGTGGAAGAAGCGTACCCGGCTGCACAAGAACATCGCCAACGCGCAGAAGGTGCTCGACGAAGACCACTATGGCCTGGACAAGGTCAAGGAGCGCATCGTCGAGTACCTGGCGGTGCTGCAGCGGGTGGAGAAGATCAAGGGTCCGATCCTGTGCCTGGTGGGACCGCCGGGCGTCGGCAAGACCTCGCTCGGCCAGAGCATGGCGCGCGCCACCAATCGCAAGTTCGTGCGCATGTCGCTCGGCGGCGTGCGCGACGAGGCCGAAATACGCGGCCATCGGCGTACCTACATCGGTTCCATGCCGGGCAAGATCGTGCAGAACATGGCCAGGACCGGTGTTCATAATCCACTGTTCCTGCTGGACGAAGTGGACAAGATGGCGATGGATTTCCGCGGCGATCCGTCATCGGCGCTGCTCGAGGTGCTCGACCCGGAGCAGAACGCGACCTTCAACGACCACTATCTCGAGGTCGATTTCGACCTGTCCGAGGTCATGTTCGTGTGCACCGCGAATTCACTCAATATTCCGCCGCCGCTGCTCGATCGCATGGAGGTGATCCGGCTGCCGGGCTACACCGAGGACGAGAAGCGCAACATCGCGCGCCGTTACCTGGTGCCCAAGCAGATCAAGCAGAACGGCCTGAAGGAGCGCGAGCTCAAGATCTCCGATGGCGCCGTGCTCGACATCGTGCGCTACTACACGCGCGAGGCCGGAGTGCGCAACCTGGAGCGCGAGCTGGCGAAGATCAGCCGCAAGGCGGTCAAGCAGCTACTGCTCGACAAGGCCGACAAGCAGGACGGCGCGATATCGGTCTCGCCGCGCAACCTGGATAAGTATCTGGGCGTGCGCCGCTTTCGTTACGGCAAGGCGGAGGAGATGGACCGCGTCGGCCAGGTCACGGGCCTCGCCTGGACCGAGGTGGGCGGCGAGCTGCTGACGATCGAAGCCGCAGTGGTGCCGGGCAAGGGCAAGCTGCTGCATACCGGCCAGCTCGGCGAAGTGATGCAGGAGTCGATTCAGGCCGCGATGTCCGTGGTGCGCAGTCGCGCAGCGGTGCTCGGCCTCGACGTCGACTTCTATCAGAAGCACGACGTGCATCTGCATATGCCCGAGGGTGCGACGCCGAAGGACGGCCCCAGCGCCGGCATCGGCATGTGCACCGCACTGGTGTCGGCGCTGACGCGCATTCCGGTGCGCTCGGATGTGGCGATGACGGGTGAGATCACGCTGCGCGGCGAGGTGCTGCCGATCGGTGGGTTGAAGGAGAAACTGCTGGCTGCGCAGCGCGGTGGCATCGACCTGGTTCTGATTCCGGAAGAGAATGAGAAGGATCTGGTCGAAATCCCCGACAACATCAAGGGCAAGCTTACGATCAAGACCGTGCGCTGGATCGATGAGGTGCTGCAGGTGGCGCTGACACGCCAGCCCACGCCGCGGCCGGAGACGCCGGAAGAGGCCGATCCGGTCGCGGTGACATCGACCAAGTCGACGCGGCGCGGCAAGCGCAGTAACAAGCAGGTTCAGGCGCACTGATCCGGGCCGGCAATGGCGGCAAAGCCGCGATTGCCTACGCCTGCAGTGCGCGTCCGCCGCGGGTGCTTAGCTCAGCTGGTAGAGCGTCGCCTTTACACGGCGAATGTCGCAGGTTCGATCCCTGCAGCACCCACCACGCCAGCCTGTCAGTTGACAGTCAGATTATCGAACGCAATCGGCGTTGCATTCCAGCTGGTATTGCAGGTATCGACTTGGTTGGAATATTCGAAATCGAACACGACGTTATGGGTCGGGTCGAGCCCTACCAGCCGCGCTTGCCGGAATCCGTCAGTCACCGCGTAGTCGACCAGAATTGACTGTCCCGGTGCCTCGTAGGCGCTTGAGCAAACGGGCGAGAAGAGCGTTTGCCCGTAATCGAAACTCCAGGCCTCCTGCGCCGTCATCGATGCTGCATCGATAGAATAGGCGACAACAGGGCTGTAGGTCAGGGATTGTCCCGCAGGAGCGCCAGCCGGTTGGTTGGCGCTGGGGTCGCCGTCATCGAACAGCATGAGTAGGCCGTCGGACGTGATCGAGATGCCGTGCTGACCGATAGGATACAGACCGCCGGGCGCCAGCGTGAGGGCCTTAGCACGTAGTGACGGGAACGTATACCAGTATTTGGTCGGATCGCCGAAAATCCAGATGATGGTGCCAGTCTGGTAGTCGAGCTTGATGAGGAAGTTCTCGCGGCTCGACACGATAATGCTGTCGTCCGCTGGGTCATACACAGTGGCGTTGTGGTGGAACCAGTCCACCCCCGGCCGCACAAAGGCGCTTGCGTCATCTCCCTCGCTGGTCATATAAGCGCTCAGGATGGCGCCCATGTCCCACTGATTCAAAATGGCGCCGCCGCTGGTGATTTCAACTACGGTTGATTCGATGTTGGTCACACCTGCGCTCTTGGTGTTTACGCCCCCAAGAATGCCGCGGTTACCCGGATCGAAGTTGTGGTGAAACTCCGTATAGGTGGGCGAAGCCACTGGGCTGCTGCTGATCGTACCGTCCAGTTGCAGGCGGTGCACCGTCGGCGAAGCCGGATCGCCGATTACGAACTCGCCGTTCTGAAAGGCACTCGTCTGTCCGTTGGTTATGCCGGGAGCAACCCAGCGGATCTCGGCGTCGGTATCGACGACAATGGGCGATCCAAGGGCCGATTTCATGACGAAGAAGTCAAAGCCCAGCGCACTGCCGGTGGCGCGTTTGATAATAATGTTCGGATGATCGTAGATGCCGGTCGGGTCGGCGTACGTTGCCGTGGATATGCTGGCGGCCAGAGTCTGCGTCGAGCCGTCCTGGAAATGCAGCTGCACCGATACCTGATTCTCATAGCCCGCATACAGTCCGACAATCGGCACCGTTACCAGCGCGTCGTTGCTCGCCAGGTTGCCGCTTTCCGTGAGCGCTGCGATCGCGTACCAGACATCGACCGGCTTCGATACCGAGCCGGGTTTGGGCGCGATGGTAAATTCAATCGCTGCGAGATCCGATATGCTCAGGCCGAGCACAGTAAGCAGACTGATGAACGGTGATGCGCCGGGTACGTCGTCGTAGATGACGATGTCGCTGGTCGCGGCCTGCGTCGGCTGCAGTCCGGACGGTTTGGCACTACCGGTGCCACTGCTACCGCAGCCGAATAATGCGATCGTGGTGAGCGACAATGCTATGCGGCACGCACCTCGCGCACTGTAGTGCATAAAGCCAGACATGGATTTCACCATTGGGATGACGGGCGGTTATTTTTTCTTGGAACGCTGGCCGATCTCTGGCGTCAAGGCTCTTGCCGCAGGCTTTCGCCCCTGCGCCAAGAGCACAAGCAGCTTACCCGAACCTGCGGTATGGGGACAGTCCGATGGGGCGGTGAGTACCGACAGAATGACCTCACGATAGTTGCTCGCAACGTTCCGCGCGCGGGTTGGTTGACCCGCACCGCGCAGGATTCGGTCTGCGTCCGGCCTGCTTCTGAAAAGCGGCGGAACTCGAATTGGCGACTCTGGGGGCAATTCAGCGGGTCTGGACATCCGTGTCGACGATCACCGGGGATCCGAGCGCGGATTTCATCCCGGCCGCGCATTGTCTGACTATCGCGGGTGCCTGGCTCAGCGGGTAGAGCGTCGCCTTTACACGGCGAATGTCGCAGGTTCGATCCTGGCAGCACCCAACGACATCGCAGTCGGAGAATGACGGCACCGCAGCGCGGCCCCGGCCTACAGCTGCGGCTGCCCCTGCGGCCCTAAATGGCGTCGCGGGCCTCGACCGCGCAATCCAACACGGGGTAACCCTTGTCACAGACAGTGGGCGAGCTGCTGGCCTCGACGCTGGCGGAACTGGGCGTCACTCAGGTGTTCGGTATCGTGGGCGATGCGCTCAATCCGTTCACTGATGCGATCCGGCGCGAAAAGCGACTCTCCTGGCTCGGGGTGCGACATGAGGAAGGGGCGGCGCTCGCCGCCGCCGGTCAGGCCAAACTGACCGGTCGGCTTGGGGTATGCGCCGGGACCACCGGGCCTGGAGCGACGCACCTGATCGCCGGTCTGTACGAAGCGAGCCACGACCACGCACCGGTGCTGGCGATTGCCGGCGATGTGCCCACCCGCCTGGGCGGCATCGACTATCTGCAGGCTGCGGATCACGTGCAGTCGTTCCGCGACGCCTGCGTCTATGCGGCATCGGTCAACTCGGCTGATGCCGCCGCCGTTCAGATACACGAGGCGATCGCCGCCGCCTACGGCTCGCGCGGCGTGGCATTGCTCAATATCCCGCAGGACGTGTTTGCCGCCAAAACGTCGATAGCCGTCGGGAGCCTCGCGACTTTGCGCCCGCGGCCGGAGATCTCACCGGCTGATGCGGACCTGGACAGCGCGGCGCAGATGATCGATCGCGCCAAATCGGTGGTGCTGTTCGTCGGTAACGGGGCGCGTGGGGCCAAAGCGGAAGTCGCCGCGCTGGCGCGCAAGCTGCAGGCGCCGATCGTCCACACCTATCGCGCGCTCGATCTGTTTGCTTTCGACGACGCCTACGTGATTGGCGGCCTGGGGCTGATCGGCTCCAAGGCCGGTTACGATGCGATTCACCGTTGCGAGCTGCTGCTGATGATCGGCAGCGACTATCCGTACACGGAATTCCTGCCGCATAAGGCCCAGGTGATCCAGATCGACGAGCGTGCGTTTGCCATCGGCCGGCGCCTGCCGGTCGCGCAATCGATCGTGGGATCGGCGCGGCCGAGCGTTGCCGGACTACTGGCCAGGGCGAAACCCAGGACCGACGACAGCTTCCTGGGCTCGTATCAGCGCGACTGGGCGTCCTGGACCCGGATGCTCGACAAGAAAGCGGACCTTAACCGCAGCAAGGAGCTGATCCACCCGCAGGGGCTGGCGCGAGCAATCAGCGACCTGGCGGCAGAGGACGCGCTGTTCTGCGTCGATACCGGGGAAGTCACGCTGTGGAGCGGCAACTGGCTGCGCCCCCGGGGTCGCCAGCAGATCATCGGCTCGTACAACAACGCGGCCGTGGGTGTCGCACTGGGAATGGCCAATGGCGCGCAGGCGATCGACCAGCATCGGCAGGTCATCGTGCTGTGCGGCGACGGGGGTTTCGCGATGCTGATGCAGGAGTTCTTTACATCGGTACAGCACGCGCTACCGGTGAAGGTGTTCGTATTCAACAATGGCGGCTGGGGCCTGGTGCATCTGGAGATGGAGGAGGCGGGACTGCCGGTATTTTCCGGTGCCAAGACCGGCAATCCCGACTTCGCCATGTTCGCTCAAAGCTGCGGCGCGCAGGGATTTCGCGTCAGCAATCCGCAGCTGCTGCGCGATACAATCGCCAGGGCGCTCGCCGCATCCGGCCCGGTGGTGGTGGATGTGGCTGTCGACCCGAGCGAAATACCAGCCATGCCGCACGTCAAGATCGAGCAGGCATGGAGATTCGGCGTCGGAAAAATACGGGAGTTGATCGGCCAATGAAATACTTGCGCGTGCTCGTGGTTGCAGTGTGTGTGTCGATCAGCGGCTGCGCGCCTGCGCCACCGAAGCTTGCGGGGCCGGCGCGGGCGCCGATCCCGGTCGAGCAGGTGGTGATCTACGATGTACTTCCGGCCAACGCGCAGGATGTCGCGGTGCTCCATGCCTCGAGCCACAGTGTGTTTTCACCGGGCGGCCCCGCCGCCATCGACAAGGTGGTTCAGCGTCTGAAACTCCAGGCGGCACAGCTGGGCGCCAATGGCCTGGTACTGCAAGGCTTTTCGGATGCGCAGACGGCGTCGCTGGGTACCGGCGTAGGTGCCGAATCCTACGGGCGCAGCTCCGCGGTCGGCGTCGGGGCCAGCGGATCATTTGGCGTGTTCAGGAAGACCGGGGAGGCGCTGGCGATATTCGTCCCGGCCCGCGAGTCGCCCTAGTTGGTGATCGTCAGGTTATCCAACGCGAGCGGAAAGGCGTTCCAGCTGGTGTTGCACGTGCCGTACGCATTCGCGTACTGGAAATCGAATATCACGTTCTGGTTCGCATCCAGTCCGACCAATCGCGCCTGCAAGAAATCCGCGGCTACCGCGTAGTCGACCAGAACGGATTGGTCCAGCGTTTCGTAGGCGCTCGAGCAAATTTCCGAATCGATGCTCTCGCCGTTAGTGAAGCGGTACACTTCCTGCGCCGTCATCGATGCGATATCGATGGCGTAAACGGAGACAGCGCTGTACGGCAGCGTCAGCCCGGCCGGCTCGCCGACAGGTTGGTTGCGGCTTCCGAGGCCGTCATTGAACAGCATCAGATTCCCGTCGGAATTGACCGAGATGCCGTGCTGGCCGATTGGCGGAAAACCGGCCGTCAGTGTCAATGCCTTTGCCCGCAGCGATGGAAAGGTATACCAGTACTTGGTCGTATCGCCGAGGATCCAGATGATATTGCCGGTCCTGTAATCCACCTTGATGACGAAATTCTCCCGGCTTGAAACGATCAGGCTGTCATCGTTCGGGTCATAGGCGGTGGCGTTATTGTGGAACCAGTCCACGCCCGGCCGCACGAAGGCGCTCGCATTGTCTCCCTGACTGGTCATGTAATCGCTGATGATGGCGGCCATATCCCAGCGATTGTAAATCGTGCCGTTGTCGTCGATCTCGGCGACGTTGGACTCGATGCTCTTGGTGCCGATGTCGAACTCGGCCAGCAACGCGCTCTTGCCGTGATCGATGTTGTGATGCATATCGGTGTAGGTGGTGGACGAAGGCACGGCAGCCTGGCTCAGCGTGCCATCCAGGCGCAGCCGATACAGCGTCAGAAGGCTCCCAATCACGAACTCATCACCCTCGAGCGCACTCGACGTGCTCGCGGCCACACCGGGGGCCACCCAGCGCATCTCGCCATCGGTATCGACGATGACCGGCGAGCCGAGCCCGGACTTGATCACGAAAAAATCGAAGCCCAGCGCACTGCCGGCGGCACGCGCGGTGTTAATGACTGGATGATCGTAGATGCCGGTTGGATCCACATAGGCGGCCGTCGTGATCGGCAACGACAGGGACTGCGTGGAACCGTCGTTGAAATGCAGCGCCACCGTGACCTGGTTGGCGTAGCCGGCATAGAGTCCATAGACCGGCAGTATCAGACTCGAGCTGACGTAACCGCGCGCGGTCAAAGCGGCGATCGAATACCAGACATCGACCGGCTTGGATACCGAGCCGGGTTTGGGTGCGATGCTGAACTCGGCGGCCGCCAGCTGACCTATGCTGTTGCCATTGAAGTACACGAAACTGATAAACGGCGTAACGCCGGGCTTCTTTGCGTACTCGACTATGTCGCTCATCGCGGCTTGGGTGCCTGCCGGGCCAAACGCCGGCGCGCTGCTGCCGGCACTGCCGCCGCCACCGCAGGATGTCAGGGCCAGGCCTGTCATCGCCACGATCAGGTGGAAGTAGCCACGCACACTGCGCAGCTGCGAGAGGGAAGCGAAGTCAACCATGTGAATGACCTGAATTAGAGTTCTTGATGAGCGCTTCGGCGTCGCCCCTGTTGCGGAGCCGTGTCGAGGACGCCGGGCTCAACCATACCGAAAACCCGTAGGTTGCTACAACTAAGGACAGTTAATACCGTCCCGCCCGGCCGGCGCCCGGTGCGTACCGCCGGTGTCGGGGCGCCGGCGGCGGCGTGCTGAGGGCTAGTCTGTCTGGCGACGGCCGCGGCTAGCGCTTATAATTACCGTTTAGGTCACTGCTTTACCAATTTGAGCAAAAAAGCAATCCAAATCCATGATTTATCAGTTCGAAGTCCTATCCAGGCCGGATCCCTAGATTTCTAGCCTTACACGGAGCGGTAGTTCAGCTGGTTAGAATACCGGCCTGTCACGCCGGGGGTCGCGGGTTCGAGTCCCGTCCGCTCCGCCATCTATTTACATGCTGCAAGCGATTAACGACAAACTGAAGCGCACGCGCTGGCTGGGCGCGGTGCTGCTGGGGCTGCTGGGCGTGATCTTCGCCCTGTGGGGCGCCTATGGCGTCGTCAACATCAGCTTCAGCGCCGTCGACTACGGGCTCAAGGTCAACGACGAGCGTATCAGCGCCGAGACGCTCAACCGCGCCTGGCAGGAACGCCTGGCGCAGTACCAGCAGTCGCTCAATGGGGCCGAGATGACCGAGGCGCAGAAGAGCCAGCTGCAAAAGGAGCTGATCGACGAATATGTACGCCGGACGCTGCTGCGCCAACGGGCCGAGCAGGCGGGCTATCGTGCCACCGACGCGCAGGTGCGCCAGGCCGTGCTGAGCGAGCCGGCATTTCAGCTGGACGGCAAATACGATCCACGCGTGGCGCGCAATATGCTGGCGCAGCTTGGCATGACTGAAGACGGCTTCCTGGCCGAGCGCCGTCAGACGCTGCAGATCGGCCAGTTGGGCGAAGCCGTCCAGCTGTCGGATTTTCTGACGCCGGCTGAGGTGGCTCGCATCTACGCGCTGGAGAATGAACAGCGCGAGCTGCGCTTTGCGCTGTTGCCCCCGGATCACTTCCAGGCCGCGGTCAAGATCGACGACGCCAAGATCAAGTCCTGGTACGACGGGCACCTGAACGACTACATGAGTCCCGAGTCAGTGCGGCTGCAGTACGCGCAGCTGCAGCTGGAACCGATTGCGTCGCAGGTGACGGTAACCCCGGAGAACCTGCAGGCCTACTACGACAAGAACCAGAGTCGCTACAGCGAGGCCGAGAAGCGCCACGCGCACCATATCCTGATTGCACTGCCGGCGGGTGCGGATGCAAACGCGGACGCCGCTGCGTTGGCGAAGGCGCAGATGGTGGTCGCGGAGCTTAAGTCGGGCAAGGACTTCGCCGAGTTGTCGAAGAAGTATTCTGCCGACCCGGGTTCGGCAACGCGCGGCGGAGATCTGGGGTGGGCCGACAAGGGCACCTACGTCGCGTCGTTCGCCGATGCGCTGTTCGGCATGCAACCCGGGCAGATCAGCGATCCGGTCAAGACGCAGTACGGCTACCACATCATCCGGCTGGATGAGATCCGGCCGGCCCATGTGCGCACGCTGGCTGACGCGCACGCCCAGATCGAGGCTGAATACCGGCACGATCAGGCGGGCGAGATCTTTGGCGATCGCGAGGAGCAGCTGCAGCAGAAGCTGGAAAGCAATGCCGGCGGCGACTTGGAAGCGCTCGCCAAGCAGTTTGGCCTGCAGACCGGAGAGATCAAGGAGTTCACCCGCACCAGCGGCGGAGCGCCGCTCGGCAGCAAGCAGGATCTGATCCGTGCCGTATTCAACGACGACGTCATGTCCAGCGGCAAGATCGGCGGCCCGGTAGCGCTGGCGGACGATCAGCTGGTGGTGTTCAAGGTGCTCGAGCACCATGCGCCTGCGCCGCTGCCGCTGGCTGATGTGCGCGATCAGGTCATCGCCGCCATTCGCAAGAGCGAGAGCACCTTGGCGGCCAAGGCTGCGGCCGACGACGCGGTCAAGCGGCTCCAGGCCGGCACGGGGTTCGACGAGGTAGTGAAGAGCCTGGGCGTCAGCGCCGCACCGGCGGCCTACATCGGCCGTAGCGATCCGCAGCTGCCGGCGCAGGTGCGCCAGGCGACATTCGCGGCTCCGCGCCCGGACGGCAAGGCGGTGTATACGGCCGTGGCACTCGACAACGGCGGCGCCGCGGTACTGGCGATCACCGCCAGCAAACCCGGCACGCCAGGCGCCAATCCGCAGAACGACGAGCAGCTCATCAATCCGTACCTGCGGCGCGACCGCGAAGGCGACATGCAGGCCTATGTGCTCGAGCTGCAGCGCCGCGCGACCGTCAAGACCAATCCGGCCGTGTTTCAGTAACCGGCCGCCGTGCCGATCTAGGTCTCGCCGTCGGCGAAGCTCATGCCGACGGTGCTGAAGCCGCTGTCCACATACAGGATCTCGCCGGTGATGCCGGCGGCCATATCGGAGCACAGGAAGGTCGCGGCATTGCCGACATCCTCGGTGCTGACGTTGCGGCGCAGCGGCGCTATCTGCGCGACGTGGGCGAGCATCTTGCGAAAGCCGCCGATTCCGGCGGCGGCCAGCGTCTTGATCGGGCCGGCGGATATCGCGTTGACGCGGATGTTGCGTGGACCCAGGTCGGCCGCGAGAAAACGCACGTTGGCCTCGAGGCTCGCTTTGGCGAGGCCCATGACGTTGTAGCTGGGGATGGAGCGCACCGCGCCCAGGTACGACAGGGTCAGCATCGCGCCGGCGCGGCCAGCCATCAGAGGGGCCGCACCGCGGGCCAGCGCCGTGAAACTGTAGCTCGACACGTCGTGCGCGATGCGGAAGGCTTCGCGCGGGGTGTTGGCGCTGAAACTGCCCGCGAGTGCCTCGCGCGGCGCGAAGGCGACCGCATGCACCAGGATATCGATCTGACCCCACTCACGCGCCAGCAGCTCGAACGCCGCGTCGATCTGCTCATCGACCTGCACGTCGATCGGCATCAGCAGCTTCGAGCCAATGGAAGCCGCCAGCGGTTCGAGCCGCTGCTTGAAGGCATCGTTGGCGTACGAGAAGGCCAGCTGTGCTCCGTGAGCGTGCATGGCCTGGGCGATGCCCCAGGCGATGGAGCGGTCGGTGGCAACGCCCACGATGAGCGCGCGCTTGCCCGCAAGTATCGCCACGCGCGTCAGCCCGAGCTGCGGGTCTTGACGAAGGCGACCAGGGTCTGGCCCGGCTTGAGATTGCGCTCGCCCGACATGCCGTTCCAACCCATGAGTTCGCTGACCGTCACCTGCAGCAGACGCGCTATGCCATAGAGCGTGTCGCCGCGCCGTACGGTGTAGGTCATGCGCCGGCCGCCGTCGGATGTCGCCTGTGCCTGTGCGCCGGTTGCCGGAAGAGACCTCGCGGTGCCGGCGCCGGGCGAGGCGTCAGCGACAAAGGAACTGGAGCCGCCGACGCGCAGCTTCTGGCCGGCGTGTAGCCGGTCGCCGGCCCGGATGCCGTTGGTCTGCGCCAGCGTCTGCACGTCGGTGCCGAGGCGCTGGGCGAGCGCGTACAGCGTGTCGCCACGGCGCACCACATGGATGCTCGGCCTGCGACCGCCGCGGCGCAGGCGCCGACCCGGGGAATCGACCAGCATCGCGGCACGCGCGGCCTTCTCGGGCAGCTGGATGTCGGGCGCAGGCACGCGCAGTTCACTGTCGATCACCGGCAGGTCACTGGCGCCCAGATCGTTGAGCTCACGGATCACGTCGGGCTTGGTGGCGTAGCGGCTGGCGATGATCGCGATGGTGTCGCCGCGCCGTACCGTGTAGTGACCGACGCGCATGCGCTGCTCGGGAGTCAGATGCAGGACCAGGTCCTGCAGACCTTCGGCGGCGTCGGTCGGCACCAGCAGCCGGTACGGGCCGGTCGGATCGGTAGCCCAACGGTGGAACGCCGGGTTCAGCTCGTACAAATCCTCGACGCTGATGCCGGCGATATCGGCCACGACCTTCAGATCGATCTGGCCGCCGGTCGAAATCGGCACGAAATACGGCTCATTCGGTATGCGGCTGAACTCAAGGCCATAGCGCTCCGGATTGGCGACCAGGCGGCGCATCGCCAGCAGTTCGGGCACGTAGCCGCGGGTTTCGGTGGGCAATTTCAGGTGCCAGAAATCGGTCGGCTTGCCGAGGCGCTGGTTGCGCTGTATCGCGCGGCTGACCGCCAGTTCGCCGCAATTATAGGCGGCCACCGCCAGCAGCCAGTCGCCGTCGAATTCATCATGCAGCGCCTGCAGGTAGTCCAGCGCCGCGCGCGTGGCCTCGATCGGATCGCGCCGGCCGTCGTACCACCAGTCCTGCTTCAGGCCGAAGCGGCGCCCGGTGTCGGAAATGAACTGCCACAGGCCGGCCGCACGGGCGCGCGAGTAGGCGTAGGGCTCGAAGGCGCTTTCGATGACCGGCAGCAACGCCAGCTCGGCCGGCATCTTGCGCTGTTCCAGCTGGCCGACGATGTAGTACAGCCACAAGCCGGCGCGGCCCCAGGTGCGCTCGAGAAAGTCCGGGTGATTGGCAAACCAGTTCAGCTGGCTGGCAACCGCGGGTTCGTCGACATCGTCCAGCTGAAACCCGGCCCGCAGGCGGGCGAACAGCTCGGGTTGTTTGGCGACTACGAGGCTGTCGACCGGAGGTCTGGGCAACCCTTCCGAATCGGTCGTGGTGCCGCTGTCGAGCGCATCGGCGCTTGCGCCCGGATCGGGCGCTGTAGCCATGCTGCTGGTATCGGCCACTGCGGGTGCGGCCGAGGTCTCGGCGCTGGCGGGGACTGGCGGAACATCTGACGCGGGGCTCAGGGGAATCGCAACTGGAGCGCTGGTGGCTACCGGGGCCTGTACCGGGCGATGGGCACAACCGGCCAGGAGGATAATCGGCAGCAGAATTGGGCCGAGAGACTTGCTAAACAGCTGTGCGCGACTCAACTTCTGCACCCCGTTGGCGGGTTTCTTGGACGTGTTACGGTATGCCTGAAGCCTAGACGGCAGGGCTAATCTATTTAACAGGTAAGCTCACAAAATTGCTAGTGTTTTTCCAGCATCTGGTCACACTCCGAAGCATTGGCATGTCACGTTATGACTGATCCGGATCCCGTACTGCAACAATGGCAGCGAGGACAGCTTGGTCGAGCACTGATCAGGGCCGAGGCGCAACTGCTCGCAACGACCTTCGACGATGTGTTCGGCCTGGAGCTGCTGCAGCTCGGCACCTGGGGTGCGGGACGCGAGCTGCTCGCGCCCTCACGCATTCGCCGTCAGAGCGTGATTGCGGACTCGGTCGAGGAGAGCGGACGCGGCGATATCGTGGCGCGCCTGGCGCATCTGCCGATCAACAACGCTTCGGTCGATGCCGTGCTGCTGCCGCACACGCTCGAGCTGAGCGCCGATCCGTACGCGGTACTGCGCGAGGCCGACCGCGTCCTGATGGCCGAGGGCCAGCTCATCGTGCTTGGATTCCGGCCACTGAGCCTGTGGGGAGTGCGCGCGGCCGCCTCCCCGGCAGGGTTTCCGCCAGGGCTGCGCCGCACGCTCTCGGCCTCGCGGGTCAGCGACTGGCTCGGGCTGCTGAGTTACGAAATCGTCAGCGAGCGGGCCTACCTGTACCGGTTGCCGCGCGATCCTCGCAACAGCATCGACACGGCGATACCGGCCATGCTGCATCGGCGCTGGTTTTACCCCTGGCCGTCGGCCGCCTACGTGATCAAAGCGCGCAAGCGTGTCTACACGCTGACGCCGATTCGGCCGCGGCTGCGCGAGCGACGACAGGTGTTCGATGGACTGGCGGAGCCCAGTGCGTGAGCGGCGTCGTCGACATCTACACCGACGGCGCCTGCCGCGGTAACCCAGGACCCGGGGGTTGGGCAGCGGTGCTCTCGGCCGGCGGGCGCGAGAAGGAGATCTTCGGCGCGCAGCCGTTGACCACCAACAATCGCATGGAGCTGCAGGCCGTGATCGAGGCGCTGAGCGCGTTGAAGCGGCCGCTGCAGGTGCGTCTGTACACCGACTCGCAGTACGTGCGCCGGGGTATCCTCGAATGGCTGCCGCAGTGGAAGGCACGCGGCTGGAAAACCGCCGACCGCAAGCCGGTCAAGAACCAGGACCTGTGGCAGCAGCTCGAAACGGCTGCCGTGCAGCACCGGATCGAGTGGCATTGGGTACCGGGACACGCCGGGGTCCCGGGCAACGAACGCTGCGATGCACTTGCGAATGCCGCGATCGATGGCCTGCTTGCGCTAGACTCGCGCGTGAACTGACAGCGCCACCGAACCCCATGCGACAGATCGTTCTCGATACCGAAACCACCGGACTGGAAGCCGAGCGTGGCCATCGCATCATCGAGATCGGCTGTGTCGAGCTGCTGAACCGACGCCCCAGCGGGCGGCAGTTCCATCGTTACCTGAATCCGGAACGCGATATCGATGAGGGTGCGCGCGCAGTGCACGGCATCAACCGCGAGCGGCTGCTGAGCGCGCCTAAGTTCGGCGAGATCGCCGAGGAGCTGTTCGGCTTCATCAGCGGTTGCGAGCTGATCATTCACAATGCGCCGTTCGACCTGGGATTCCTCGACATGGAACTCACGCTGCTGGCAAAGGTCCGCGGCGCCGGCGGCGCGCTGCCAGCCGCCGTACGCAGCGTGTGCATGGTACTCGACACGTTATCGCTGGCGCGCGAGCGCCACCCGGGCCAGCGCAACAATCTCGATGCGCTGTGCAAGCGCTACGGTGTCGACAATTCGCATCGTGAGCTGCACGGCGCGCTGCTCGATGCACGGATCCTGGTCGATGTCTACCTGGCGATGACCGGCGGCCAGAGCCTGTTGGCGCTTGACGAGGCGGCACGGGAGCGCAGCGGGATCGCGCGCCCGGGCCAGGCGCCAGCGACGGTACGGCCGCCCGAGCCTTTGCGCGTGGTAGCTGCCACGGCCGAGGAACTCGCGGCGCATGCGGAACTTGCCGCGCTGCTGGACCAATCCAGCGGCGGTGGCTGTCTGTGGCTGCAGCTGGAGCAGGAGCCGGCGCCTGCCCGTGAGCCGCCATCGGCCGCTAGAATCCACCGCTCCTGAAGCTGCGCGGAGTTTCCGATATGCCCTCACCGCTGCGTTCCGGCACCGACTGTGCAGCCTGGCGCGAACTCGAGTCGCTGGCAGGCAGCCTCAAAGCGATGTCCACGCGCGAATTGTTCGCGCAGGACGCGCAGCGTTTCGCGCATTGCTGCGTCGAGGGCGCCGGACTGGCGCTGGACTACTCGCGCCAGCGTGCAGACGCGCGCGTGGTGAACGGTTTCGTGGCGCTGGCCGACCAGCTCGGCCTGCGATCGCGCATCGAGGCCATGTTTCGCGGCGACCTCATCAATAGCACCGAGCATCGCGCGGTACTGCACACGGCACTGCGTCGCTCGGGCGACACGCCGCTGGTGGTCGCGGGCGAGGACATCGGCGCCCTGGTGCGCTCCGAACGTGAACGCATGCTGACGTTTGCCGAGGGCGTCCGCTCCGGAAGCATTCGCTCGAGCAGTGACCAGAATTTCACGCTGGTAGTGAACATCGGCATCGGTGGCTCCGACCTGGGACCGGCCATGGCAGTGCTGGCGCTGAAGCAGTTCACCACTGGCGCGCCCAGCGTTGCGTTCGTCTCCAACATCGATGGCTGCCAGCTCGCAGATGTGCTCGAACACGCGGACCCGGAGCGCACGTTGTTCATCATCTGTTCCAAGACGTTCACCACGCTGGAAACACTGACCAATGCGCGCGCCGCGCGCGCCTGGATCCTGCAGCGGCTCGGCGCAAAGCGGCTGCCGCAGCACTTCGCGGCGGTATCGGTCAATGCCCGCGCGATGGACGAGTTCGGCGTGCACCCGGAGTATCGCTTTGCGATGTGGGACTGGGTCGGCGGGCGCTACTCGGTGTGGTCGGCGATTGGCGTGAGTCTTGCGATCGCAATCGGCCGTGCCGGCTTTGAATCCTTCCTGTCGGGCGGACGCGAGATCGATGAGCATTTCCGGACCGCGCCATGGCACGAGAACCTGCCGGTGATCGCCGGCATGCTGGGCGTATGGAACATCGATCTGCTCGGGCTGCCGACGCTGGCGGTATTGCCGTACGACTCGCGGCTGGCGCGCCTGCCGGCCTACCTGCAGCAACTGGAGATGGAGAGCAACGGCAAGCACGTGAAGCTCGATGGCACGCCGACCACACTGCCAACCTGTGCGGTGATCTGGGGCGAGCCGGGCAACAATGCGCAGCATTCGTTCTTCCAGTTGCTGCATCAGGGTACGCAGCGCGCGGCGATCGATTTTCTACTACCGATCAACTCATCCTGCGGCAGCCAGCCGCAGCAGGATCTGGCGATCGCCAGTTGCCTGGCGCAGGCCGAGGCGCTGGCGCTGGGCAAGGATGCGGAACAGGTGCGCGCGGAACTGACGCGACAAAAGCTGTCGGCGGAGCAAATCGCCGCGCTGCTACCGCACAAGATTGACGAAGGCAGCCGACCGTTGAGCCTGCTGCTGTTCGAGCGTCTGGATCCCGCGACGCTCGGCCGGATCATTGCATTGTACGAGCACAAGGTGTTCGTTCAGAGCGTGGTCTGGGGCGACAACGCGTTCGATCAATGGGGTGTTGAGCTCGGCAAGACACTGACCGAGAGCTTTATCCCGCTGGTGCAGAAACCCGAAGAGGTCAGCGGCCAGTCGAGTTCACTGACGGGAGCCCTGGGCTACGTCAAACGGTGGCGTGACTGAGGCCGGCAAGCGCGGTTCTCACCCCGGCGGCGGTGGGAAGCACAGTAAAGATGCATCGGCAAGCCGCTCGGATAACAGTACAATGCGCGGCTTTCCGTCGCACGGGGAACAGCGAGTGACTGGCATGCGAGCCCGAAAAGGATTCAGTGCTCTGGTTGGGATTGCGGTCCTGGCGATCGCGCTACTGGCGGTTCCACGATACGGTCAGACACAGCAGGCTGATCTGAGTCAGCAGATGCAGCTGTTCAACAACATGACGCCGGATCAGCAGCAGTCGATCCTGCAGCGACTGGGTGGCCAGGGCTCGGTGAATGGCCTCACCGGCCTCAACGGCAGCCTCGGTGGCGGCCTCGGTGGATCGAGTGGCGGCGGCGTCAACAGTTCTCAGGCCCTGTTGCTGCAACAGATGCAGCTACAGCAGCAGCGCCGCCTGGCAATCCTCCTGCAGGGTCAGAGCGAGATTCAGGTGTTCAAGCCTGGCGATACGGTATTGGTCGAAGTCAACCTTCTGAAGGAGAAGGCGCGCAACAGCGACAACCAGAACCAGAACAACCAGAACAACCAAAACGATCAGAACGACCAGAACGATCAGAACGATCAGAACAACCAGAACAACCAGAATAACCCGCAGAATTCGGCGGGGCTGAACCCGGCGCTGCTCAACAATCCGCAGCTGTCGCTGCTCGGTCTCGATAGCGGAATGAATGCCCAGCGCATACAGGAGCGGCCGCAGCGCACCATTGAAGAGCTGCAGGCCGAGGAAAAACAGAAACTGCAGGACATGATCGAGCAGATTCGGGCGCGCAATCCGTATCTTCTCGACCACAATGGTCAATTGCTGCTGCCAGGCATGCCACCCATGGAGCTTGCTGGCCTGACCGAGGACCTGGCAACCCGGCGGGTCTCCGCGGAGCCTGCATTCGAGAAGCTGCACATCAAGCTGACGCGCCTGCCGCTCGACAAAACCGGGCAGGACGCGCTCAAGCCCTTCGGGTACGACCTGTTCGACAACTCGCTGCTGAGCCTGTTGCCGACACTGAACGCCCCGGTGCCGAGCGACTACGTGATCGGGCCCGGCGATGTCCTGCAGGTGCAACTGTTCGGAACCCAGAACCAGACCCTGAACCTGACGGTCGGGCGCGATGGGCACGTGAGTTTTCCGCAGATCGGACCGATCGTGGTCGGCGGCCAGCGTTACAGCGCCGTCAAGAGCGAAATCGAGTCGCGCGTGGCACGCCAGATGATCGGCGTGCGAGCAAACGTCTCAATGGGCGAGATGCGCACCATCACGGTGTTCGTGCTGGGCGCCGCAAAATATCCCGGAGCGTATGCCGTCAGTGGCCTTGCCACTGTGACTACGGCGCTGTTTGCGGCCGGCGGCGTTCAGGCGATCGGATCGCTGCGCTCGGTGCAGGTCAAACGCGGCGGCGAAATGGTGCGCAGGTTTGATCTGTACGACCTGCTGATGCGCGGTGATAGCAGCAACGACATCAAGCTGTTGCCCGGTGACGTGGTATTCATACCCTCGGTCGGGCCGACCGCGGCGCTTGACGGCGAAGTGCAGCGTCCGGCGATCTACGAACTCAAGGAGCGCGATACCGTCGCGAGTCTGATCCAGATGGGGGGCGGCCTGACGCCCACCGCCGACGACGGCAGTGCCGCCCTGATACGCGTCGATGCCCGACAGCGGCGTGTGGTACTCGACGTGAATCCCGTGGCTGCCCCGGGCGCGTCGCTGCCGCTGCGCAACGGCGATGCGCTGCACGTCGCGCGCCTGCGTCCGCAGCTGGATTCGGGCGTGATACTCCAGGGATACGTCTACCGTTCGAAGTACGTCGCGTGGCACGAGGGGCTGCGTATCAGCGAGGTCATTCCCTCGATCGATGAGCTCAAGCGGGACGCCGATCAACACTATCTGATGATTCGACGCGAGCTGCCGCCAAATCGCATCGTCGCCGTGCTGTCGACCGATCTTGCGGCGGCACTGCGCGCTCCAGGGTCGCCCGCTGATACCCCGCTGATGCCGCGTGACACCATCACGGTATTCGACCTGCAGACCAGTCGCGAATTCGTCATCCAGTCACTGATGAGCGAGTTGCGCCTGCAGTCCAATCTTGGCCAGCCAACGGAAATCGTGCACATCGACGGCAGGGTGAAGGTACCGGGTGACTACCCGCTCGAGACCAGCATGCGCGTCAGCGATCTGCTGCGTGCGGGCGGCGGCCTGGATCCGGCCGCGTATGGCGCGCACGCGGAGCTGTCGCGCTACACGGTGGAGAGTGGCGGGCAGCGCGACACGCGCGTCATTTCGGTCGATCTGGCGGCAATTCGTGCCGGTGACGAGAGCGCCGACATTCCCTTGCAGGCCTTCGATCGGTTGTCGATCAAGCAGGTATCGGGATGGACGGAACAGGACCAGGTGACGCTCAAGGGTGAAGTGCGATTCCCCGGCACCTATACCATTCAACCCGGTGAGACGCTGCACTCAGTGATCAACCGCGCCGGTGGCCTGACCCAGTTCGCTTTCGTCGAGGGCAGCGTGTTCACGCGCAGAGAACTCAAGGAGCGGGAGCAGGAGCAACTCGACCGGCTGGCATCGCGGCTGCGCACCGAGATCGCCGAAGTGGCTCTAATGGGAGTGCGGGCGCAGCAGGGCTCGGCGCCCTCGGCCATCAGCGTTGGTGACACGCTGCTGCGCCAACTGACGAATGCTAAAGCCGTCGGTCGACTGGTTATCGACCTGAAGGCGGTGCTGCGCACCAATCCGGGCTCGAGTGACGACGTCATTCTGCGCAACGGCGACGAACTCATCGTGCCCAAGCAGCGCCAGGAAGTCATGGTGCTGGGAGAGGTGCAGGATCCAACGTCGCACCTGTATAAGCGCCGCATGACGCGCGACGACTATATCAGCCAGAGCGGCGGCCCGACCCGCCAGGCCGACCGCGGGCGCATCTACGTGGTGCGCGCGGACGGCAGCGTCGATTCCGGATCCCGGGGCTGGTTCCATAGCGGCGACAGCGTGGACATTCATCCTGGCGATGCGATCGTTGTGCCGCTCGACACCGAGCGGCTTCCCGCCCTCACTGTCTGGACGGCGGTCACGACCATTTTGTACAACATTGCGATCGCCGCGGCAGAAGTACATGCGACCATACAATGATGCCCGGCGCCAATGACGCGCGCGACAGAAAGGCCATGTAGCTAATGAGTGTGACGACGGAGCAGTGGGACGGCGATGGAAAACTGGATCTGCGTGCGCTGTTAAGCCAGCTTGCTGCAAAGCGCTGGTGGCTGATGATCAGTGTCTGCCTGTTTACAGCGCTCTTTGTCGCCGCGGCGTACACCACCACCCCCACATATCGTTCCCAAGTGCTGTTGATTTCGGCCAGTTCGGACCGAAACAGCATCAGCAATTCCCTGGGTTCGGCGCTCGGGTCCCTGGGCGGTGGGATTGCGGCACTCACCGGCGTCAGCATTGGAGCGTCAGATCCCGGTGCCGACGAGGCGATTGCCGTCTTGAAGTCAATGGAATTCACGGAAGCATTCATTCTCGACAAGAATCTCATGCCGGAGCTGTTTCCCGGAAAGTGGAATGCCGCTACCAGGCAATGGCGCGTTCCGGAAGACAAGCAGCCAACCCCGGCCAAGGCGTTCAAGCTGTTCAACTCAAAGATTCGTGCGGTATCCGTGGACAAGAGGAACTCGTTGGTATCGCTTCAGATCGACTGGAGAGACCGGGTCGAAGCGGCCGCGTGGGCCAACGAGTTGGTAGAGCGACTCAATGCCGAAATGCAGGCCAGGGCGCTCGCAAAGGCGAACGCATCGCTCGGTTATCTGGAAAAAGAGCTGGCGGCATCCTCCGTGGTAGAAACCCGCGATGCGATCAATCGTCTCATCGAAAGTCAGATAAAGACACGCATGGTCGCCAATACCACGCGCGAGTACGCATTTCGCGTGGTGGACCGCGCCATGGTGGCGGACGCCGACGATCCGGTTTGGCCGGCCAAATCCCTGTTCTTCCTGTGCGGCCCGCTGCTGGGGCTGGGAGTCGGAATCGCACTGATCCTGTTATGGGACGCGCTTGCGGGAGTGCCGCCTGCCACGAGGCCGAACACTTAGGGCTTTGGCCCTGTCGTTCAGGGAGTGCGTGGCAGCGACAACAGGAAGCGACAACTTTTTGCCTTCAATCTCGATCGTGACCCCGTCTTTCAACCAGGCGGAGTTTATCGAACGCACTCTGGATTCGGTTTTGTCGCAATCTTATCCGAACCTGGAATACATAGTGGTCGACGGCGGCTCAACGGATGGCTCGGTCGAAATAATACGAAAGTACGAAAAACATCTCGCCTGGTGGGTTAGCGAGCCGGATCGCGGCCAGGCGCACGCGATCAACAAGGGGCTGATGCGTGCCACCGGAGATTGGGTGGGATGGCAGAACTCGGATGACATCTATTTATCCGGTGCACTGCAACTCGCGGCGCAAACCATGAGCCGACAACCGGCGCGCGGCGTGGTCGCCGGCGGTTTGAATATGATCGATTCGTCGGGACGACTGTTGAGGGAATTGCGGTACGTGACACCGACGTGGCGGTCGATGCGCGCGGAAGGCATGGTCATCGCGAACCAAAGCAGCTGGTGGCGCCGAGAACTTCACCAGGCCGTAGGGTTGCTCGACGAGAGTCTTGTCTGCTCATTTGATTACGATTGGTTTCTGCGTTTGCTGAGGCATACCAAGGCGGCCTACATAGACAGGGCGTTGGGTGGACTTCGCATGCACGCTGCCACCAAGACTGTAACTCTCGCACCACAGCACGCCAGGGAGTACCAGTCCGTCATTGAGCGCTGGGGGCGTCCGAGTATGCTTGAGCGGCGCTACTTCCAGATCCGTCGCGCGCTAAAGACGATCATCAATGGACATCCTGGTTACGTGATGCGCGGTGCGCGCGATCGATGGAGGCGGTGACTTGATCGGCTGGATTGAAAGTACCGGCCGCGCCGCACAGATGTGCTGATAAATGCGCGGTTCACATGCGCAATAACGGGGTCATTGCCGCCGCCCAGATTGTCTGGCAATCCCTCGCGATGTTTGCGGTCTACAGAATCGCTGCCCATGGCGCAAATTCCGCAATACTTGGCCTCTGGTCTACGGGCGTCGCTGTGATGAGCCTGGTTACGTTCGCCGATGCCGGTCTCACCGACATCATGGTACGCCAGGTGTCCAAAGCCGTGGCCGCGGCGGAATGGCGGCGACTTAAAGGGCTTTGTGGCGCCGTGTTGCTACTTGTCGCCGTCTCGGTTGGCTTGGCCGCTTTGTTGGCGATCCTCCCGGTGGCTAATCTGCTGCATGCGCTCACTCCGACGCTGCCGAAGGCATCGGCCGTGATGCTGGCCGGCGGTGCGGCGGCGCTGGTCTGGCTCACGACACTCGTGACCGGCACCAGCGGCGTGCTCGAGGCATTTGGCCGCTATGACCTCAAGGCGCTGGCGGCATTCATCGGCAGTTCGGTAGCGATTGTTGTCGCATGGGGGGTTTCGCGCGTTATGCCGCAGGCGGCTCTCGTAATCGGTTTAGTCGGCGCCGCGATCGTCAACATGGCCGCGCTACTGATTGCGCTGCTGGTGCTGTTTCGGCGTTTCCCAGGCAGCGCGGTTGCCCCGCGGTTTTCAGAACTGAAGGATATGGTGCGCATCGGGGTGCCGGCGCGCGTCGCCGGATTGGCGAATCTTGGGTTGGACCCGGTCATCCGTTTTCTGATTCTGCGATTCGGGGGCACGGCGGCATCGGTGTTTTACGAACTCGCGAGTCGACTAGTGGTGCAGTTGAGAGGTGTCCTGGTGGCGGTAACCCAGGTAATGGTGCCGCGTCTAGTCCAGGCGCGAACGCGCGGTGAATATGATGAAGCTTTGGCTATATCGGCGCTTACGCAATCATCTATTCGCATTGCGTCGCCAGCCCTGTGGCTTACGCTGTTACTTCTTCCCCTGCTGTCAGCTGCCGTGCTGGGAAAGGTAGAGCCGGAACTGCTCGCCTATGGATTGATGCTCGCCGTCGCGTGGCTGATCAATGTCGTCACCGTCCCCGCGTACTACGGCAATTTCATTGAAGGAAAATTGCACCGCAACCGCTTCGCCCATCTTGTGATCCTGTTGGCGGTTCCACTGCTTGGGTTTCCGGGGGGCTTGTTGTGGGGCGGTCTGGGTGTGGTTGCAGGCGCAGCGCTCGCGATCTGCGGTGGGTCGATGGTAAACGTTCTCAGTCGCGGCCGCGGATTGGCCGATATGCACTTCGTTTTCAACACTGCCGATGCCTGGATTGCGGCGCTCGGATTGCTCGTGTCCACCGGTGTGTACGCCGTTGCGCTCGCCGCAATCCCGACGCGCGTTCAAGTCGTTATTTCCGCCACCGCACTGATTGCATACCTTGCGCTGGTCGGAATCCCATTGACCCGATTGGCACGCGAGCATGTCAAGCAGCTATCCGGCTAAATATTGCGTTTCGTGCAAAGCATGCTGCGTCTGGGTCACATGGCAAGAAAAGGTATAATGCATCCACCGAGAATGATTTGTGATTATTTGAATCAGTTGCCGAGCGGCGAGGGCAACTTCGACGGTCGCGGACAAGGGGCGTCCTGAGTGTGCGGGATTGTCGGATGGGCTGGTCCTGGCGCAAGGCCGTTCAGCGCGGCGCAATTTGAGCTTGCGCTACGCCAACTGGTGCACCGAGGACCAGATGATCAGGGGATCTGGACGTCGGACGGCATAACGCTGGGGCATCGCCGGCTGTCGATCATTGATCTAAGCTCGGCGGGGCATCAGCCGATGCATTCCACTAGTCGACGCACATGCATCGTTTTCAATGGCGAGATCTACAACTACGTTGAGTTACGCGCGGAATTGATCAATGCCGGCGTAGTGATTGCGGGCGGCTCGGATACCGGGGTGCTGCTGGAAGCGATAGAGACCTGGGACCTGGACGCCCTTCAGCGTCTCAATGGGATGTGGGCATTCGCGGCTTGGGATTCGATGCGTCGTCGGATGATTCTTTGCCGCGACCGCTTCGGCGTTAAGCCCTTGTATTACAGGATGGGCGACGACGGCATGGCCTTTGCTTCGGAGCCAAAGGCACTGCTGGCAATGTACCCGCAGAATCGCCGTATAGCGCGCGATGTGCTGTTCGATTTCCTTGCGAATAACGATCTGCTGGTAAGCAATAACTCGTTCTACGAAGGTATCCAGATGGTGCCGCCGGGGCACTGCGCGATCTATGAGCCGGATCGCCACACGCTGCGGATCGAGCTATATTGGGACTACCCGCTGGGTATAGATGAATCGATGTCGGCCGAGCAGGCGGTTGGCGAGTTCCAGTCGCTCTTTGAGGACTCGGTCCGCATTCGGCTACGAAGCGACGTGCCTGTCGGGCTCACGCTGAGCGGCGGGCTGGATTCCAGCGCGATTCTTGCAAGTTCCTCGGCCGCGGGCTTAGCCAGGCCGACGTGCTTTACCTCCACCTTCGGCGATGGTGAACTCGGCGAGTTAAATTGGGCCCAGCGAGCCAGCGCGGTCGTCGGCGCCAAGCTAACGCAGGTGCCTGCGTTTCGCGAGCAATGGATGTCGGTACTTCGTGATGTCGTGTGGCATATGGACGGACCCGGCTATTCGCCGGCGGTATTTCCATTGTGGTGTCTGATGAAGCGCGCCCGTGCCGAAGGTGTGCCCGTAATACTGGAAGGCCAAGGCGCAGACGAGGCTCTCGCGGGATATCCCCAATATTCTGTCCTGAGCCTATTGGAATTTCTGCGGGGGCGGGGTCCGGCACGAACGCCGTCGGCTATCTGGTCGCGCATCTCGGGCTTGCACGGCACATTCTCTTTTCGGTGGGCAATTGCCTGGCTCATTCGGGAGACTTCCCCTTCAATGCTGCAATGGCACCGCTCGCGCGTTGGGTTCAAGTCACTGCTGCGGGAGGGGATTCGTCTGCCAATGCCGACGAGGAAGCCGGTAACGCCACAGGGTGACAGCGTGCGACAACGCTTGTTGCAGGAGCATTCGAGCTCCATTCTGCCTGGATTGCTGCACTATGGCGACGCGGTAAGCATGGCCCACTCCATAGAAACACGACAGCCGTACATGGACTACAGGTTGGTGGAATGGATGTTCAGGTTGCCGACCCGCTTCAAAATAAGGAACGGCGAGTCCAAGTGGGTGCTTCGAGAGTACTTGCGCTCGCACGGCATGCGAGTGATCGGCGATCGCCGTGATAAGCAGGGCTATGCGACGCCAATCGCCGAGTGGCTGGCATCCGACGAGAACAGGGACGTCGAGCGTGGCCTGGTCAGCGGCGCCAGTCCTTTGACCGAGTGGATTGATCCAAAGAAATTGGCGCGGTTATTCCAACGTCATCGCAGCGGGGCATTGGCCGCAGACCATCAGCTTTACAAGCTGATCTCGACTCAGACCTGGATCAACCGTTGCATCGATCAGAGAGAACCTGCATGAACGCTCGGCCGGAGTTGACTTGATCCGACAAGCCGATACTTACAAATACCCGCTGTTGTTCGCTCTGGCGCTGTATGGGTATCCGATTGCCGGTAACCTCGTCGCTCTGATACAGGTCGACAGTCGAGTTGTCTCGGTTCCATTCAGGATCCTGGTGGGCTTATTGAGCCTCGGGGTTATTGCCACATCTGGCCGCATCCGATTGGATGCATTTCGACTTACGCTGTTTGCGGTTTGGTTCGCTTACTGCTTGCGACTGGTTCACGACATCGTGTGGACGGATCTTGATGGCGCCGACTACGCACTACAATATTTCCTGATAACTTGTGTGCTACCTGCCGTGGCGATGATGTCCGCGCGCGGCTACAACCCAAAAAAATACGCGCGTGCGGTATTCTGGGTCGCGATGCTCGGCTGCTCGCTGAGTCTGATCGGGTCGCTACTCCAGCTGGAAGGCTACCAGGACCTGACCGAAGGTGGGAGGCTGTCCACTACGGCGGTAAATCCGGTATCGATCGGACATCTCGCCGTTAGCGGCGCGTTCTGCGTGCTCGTATTGTGGCGCGGCGCTACCGGCATTAAGCGCCTATGGTTGACGGCTGCGCTGCTGCTGTTGGTCTGGACGCTGGTGCAGACGGGTTCCAAAGGCCCGATGCTGGCGCTCGCGATCTGCATCGGACTGTGGTCGATTCGCAGAGCGTACCTGCTCCGATACGCGATACTAGTGGTTCCGTTCGTCATCCTGTTGCTGTCTTCGGATAGCAACGTACTCGCGCAACGCGTCGAAGGCGCGGGACAGGATCTGTCGACTCTGGATCGCGTGACGCTGATTGCGGATACGGTGAATCAGATTTCTGAATCCCCCCTGATCGGGAGTGCGTTTGTGGAGCGTAATTCGGGCTTCTATCCGCACAACGTGTTTCTCGAGGCACCGATGGCGATGGGGATTCCCATGGCCATCGTGTTTACAGCTTTAATGGTGGTTGCCGCCGTGAGAGCGTGGCGCACACTTCGTAGCGACGCGGATCTACTTGGCTTGCTGTTCTATCAGGCGATATTGGCCGCTTCGGTATCGGGTGCGTTATTTGGGGCCATCGATCTCTGGACAATCCTTGTGTTGCTGCCGAGGGGTGGACCGCGGACCCGCCCGCGCGAGGCAGGGCTGCTCCCACAGGCGACACCCATCGTTCATGGCCGCTCAGGGTAATCAAGGTCTGCGTGGTTCGCGAGGGCGGGCCGAGGTCTAAGAGTGCGTAGTCGAAACATGCTAACGGCGATCGCGAGGCGTTTAATCGGCCACACTGGCGTTTGGCTGGCGCCCAGGACCGACGCCGCCAGAATAACGAGACTGATAGCCGCGCTGTCTCCTGTCTCGACAGACAAAAAACTGGTTCGGTATGGACCCCTCGGGGATGGTGGGTATCTGATTCCAGATGACCTTGATGGTATCGAGGCGTGCTTCTCGCCAGGCGTGAGCCTCGTGTCGGGATTCGAGCAGCAATGTGCGGACAGAGGTATGGTTGTTTTTCTTGCTGACGCGTCTGTTGATGGGCCCGCTGTATCACACCCGGGGTTCAAGTTTAGAAAGAACTTTGTAGGCGTAACCAGCAACGACGTCTTCGTGACAATGGACGATTGGGTGAATGAATCGCTTCCTGATTCGACATCGGAGCTGCTGTTGCAAATGGACGTCGAAGGCTACGAATACGAGGTCTTGCTAGGCATGTCAGATGCGCTGTTACGCCGGTTCCGCATTATCGTTGCCGAGTTTCACGATTTACATCAGCTTTGGGACGGGCCACGGTTTGCGCTTGCCTCGCGTGCGTTCGAGAAATTGATTCAAACTCATTCGTGTGTTCACATTCATCCGAATAACGTCGGCGGCTCAGTCTCGATAGATGGCATTGAGATTCCGAGAGTAGCCGAATTCACGTTTCTTCGACGCGACCGGATTGTCAATTCATCGCCCGCGATGCTCTTTCCTCACCCGCTTGATCGAGACAGCACCGGCAATGCGCCTTTGCAATTACCCGCTTGCTGGATCAATTCGAATTCCGCAGGGTTCCGCTAAAACGAAGGACATGTCGGAATCAAAGTCGACTGTACAATGCATCGTAATAAGTACCAATCCCACGCCGGCTGGCAAACGGACTTTTGCGGGCCAGCTTAAACCCGTGTCGGCGCATGAAATCGGTAAGCTCAGCGAGCTGGCAGCAACCGGCATAGGACTCGAAATCAGGAACTTCAGCCTGTACGAATTGAAATCTATCAAGAATCGGAACCGCACCTTTCAGCACCAGTAGCTCCGATCCCTGAGTATCAAGGATCAGCGCTCCATAGCTACGAAGATCGATCTGCTCAGTGTCGACCAAGCGGGCGAGCGTCGTGGCCTTAATTTGGACGTCATGGGTAAATTGAACCTCCGGCCAGATTGCGCCGTGCTTGGAGAAATCCAGAATCGATGACGACGCACCGCCGTTATTGGCGATGTGAAGGGTATATTTCACACCGTGTTCGGCGGCCAGTAAGGAGCAGCAAGCACGCTGGTTGGGGAAGTTCGCGATGTTCGAGCGCAGCACTTCAAACACGGCCGGTATCGGCTCGACCCAGAGCACTTTCAATTCCAGTGAAGCATATTCCGAACGTTCCTGCCCCGTATTTGCGCCGACATGAATTACTCCGGGCACCTTTTTCAGGAACGATTTCGGGGGGAGCAGGACTCGCCTGACTTTGTAGGCCGCTCGATACACGATGTCCGAATTCAGAAGTCGCAATTTCAGTTCCCTTTACCGGAGCGAACGGTTTCATCCCGCTCTTAGGCCGGCAAGAAACGCCTTGGTGACCTGCCACCAGGCCGCTTGCTCGTTCCATCGTTCCTGCCAACCACCCCAGATGACGATTCCGTCCGCGTGCGCCTTGCAGAATTCCAGCTCATGTCGCCAGAAGTCCGCCGGAATATTCGTACCCCTCAAGGTCGCATTACTGACGTGAAATTCGGGCCACAGGAATGCGTACACCGGCTTGTGGTAGCGGCGTGCCGCCGCAAGCTGTGCGGCCGCGAATTTGTCCCAGCCCTGCTGGTCGTTGTAATACGTGTAAAGGGACGGCAAGATTACATCGACGTGTTCGGCAATCCGGTCGAGGGCTGAGTTGCATGTCTGCCATGCCTTGAATGTCGCCGGATCGCCGCCAACTACGCTCCAGTACTCCGGGCATGGCAGCAGGGCGTAGTAACCAAAGGTCGCATCCGGCACGACTTCGCGCGCCAACCGCAAGACGCGATTCAACATATCGATGTTGTTGGACAATTCGCCGGGGGAGGCTGGATTCAGCGGCCATAGTTCGTAGTCCAGGAATACGAGACCGCTGTAGCCGTGCAATCCGCTTAAAGTCGCTCGAACTGCGTCGTCGTCGACGCGGTGGGGCGTTGGGTTGGCTGCGGCCGGCGAATTGACCTGTATTATCGGTGTCATGCCCAGCACACTGGGGTCCGGCTTGCCTTGGTACAGGAGCCCGTCGAAAACCTTGAACGTTTGACTGCCTGGCGCGGCCGCCATCGCGGCGCCGGAGCAAATGGCGACCGCTGCAACTGCAATAATGCGCTTACGCAGCATGCTCGATTGCTGTCGCATGGTCACAGCATCTCCAGAAGCTTGAGCGGAAAGCGCAGACAAAGCTTCGCATAGCTGGTGCCGACTTCGTTTATTGCGCAAGCCTCGGCCATCTCCCGCGTAATTGTCAATTTGCTGCGCCATCCGCGATTACTGAGTCCCCCCGCGGGCATTCTGACGATGGCCTCGTTCAGATAGCGGTAGGGCGTCGAGGCTTTATAGAAGACACGCAAGCACAATTCAAAATCGCCCGCGATTCGGAAGCGCGTGCCATATTCGCCAACACGCTCATAGACCTCGCGGCGCAGGAAAAGGCTCGGGTGCGCCGGCATCATGCCGTAGACCATGCGTTTCGGCGAAAACCTTTTGGAACTGTAACGCCTTATCACCCGGTTGTGATCGCTGGCATCCGCGATCAGTACGTCGGCGAACGCTGCTTCAACGCCGTCCAAGGACAGAACGTCCACCATACGCGATACGACGTTCGTGGAAACGTAGGTATCCCCGCAATTTAGAAATGCGATCACATCGCCGCTGGCGAGCCGCAGGCCCTTGTTGAATGCATCATAGACTCCAGCGTCCGGCTCCGATACGAACTGCGCAACTCGGGTTGCGCTCTTCATGACGAGGGCAGCCGTTGAATCACGCGAGGCACCATCAATGACAATGTGCTCTATCGCCGAATAGCCCTGAGTTGCGACCGAATCCAAGGTCTCCAGGATCGATGACTCGCCGTTATAGACCGCGGTTATTATGGAGACTTTCAAGTGGTCGCCGATCGCGAAGCTGCAGAGGGAGTACCGCAAGACATTATTTCGGTCCGGAATTCAACCCGTCGATGACGGTCACAAGGCGCCTCGACATGTCTTCGACGTTGAACGTCCGATGAACGAGTTCGATTGCCTTTCTCGACATAGCCTGCGCCCGTGGACGATCCTCGAGCATGTTGTTGATTGTAATGGCGAGCGAAGTCGCCGATCCATATTCAAACGACAGCCCATTGCCGTGATCTTCAAATGCTGCAAACTCCGGCATTTGCTTAAGCCTGTCGCCGTGAACAACAGCGGGTAACCCATAGGCGAAACCGTGAATCAACGAGAGCCCCACTGCCCCCGGATATGCCAGAACACTTGCCGACAACATCCATGGAGCGACCGCATCTTCCTCGAATTCCTGGCCGACCCAAACGATACGCGACAAGACGCCGAGTTGCCGCGCGCGTTCCCTCGCTCTTTCGGCAACCGGGCCATCGCCCAGTATTATCAAGCCAACATCGTTCCGGATTGCTGGCAAGCACTCGATTAGCAACCCAATTCCCGATTTACTGGACAATCTGCCAGGAAAGATGCACCACTGGCCGCATGATCCGAGGCCCTTAGCTTTCCGAAAGTCCTGGATTCGGGCCGGATCCCATCGTGCGATCGCCCTGTCTATTGATTGAACGTCGAGGCCGTTATTCAGGGCGAACGTTCGGTCCGGTGCAAAGCCCAGGGCAATGTAGTCGTCTCGCTCCTTGTCCGTGTACAGCACGACCGCATCGGCAAATCTCATGAGGCGCTGCCGCAGCTTTGAACGCGTGCCAAAGGAGCCACCCGACCATCCATGTCCCCACCAAACGACTGGGATGCCCATCATCCGGGCGCGCGCCCACAGAGGATAATTGCTCAGGAAACGGGGATTTCCATTGATGATCAGAATATCGCCTCGCGCAAGCGGGACATTGAGGTTCGACTGCCAGAATAAGCGGCCTCCGAGATGCGCGGACATTGGACAATCGAGCTTCGCGTCGAAACCAGCCGGGGCGACCGATGCGGAATCGCGATGATCATGCGGCGATGCGTAGATACGCAGCGTTGCATTGCGCTGGGATAGGTCGCACCGCAATTGCCTGAAGAACGCGACCCGATAGCTCGGAAGAACTGGTTGAACAATGTGAATTGTCAACGCGTTACTTCCCCGCTGACTGCATCAAGAATGCCATCGATAGCGGAAACATATCGCGCCACCGAGAATCTCTCGTAAGCGATCTTCGGGTTGACCAAACCTGCAGTACGCAGGAGATCGGGGTTCTCCTTCAACATAGTGAGCGCTTTTTGCAGGGCGACCGTGTCCCTGGCCGGGACCACAGCCGCGGTGGCGTCTTCCACCAAGTCCGGTAAAACACCGAAATCTGAAACGATCAAGTAACAACCTGCGGCCATTCCCTCCAGGACGGCCAGGGGCGCAGCCTCCTCCTTCATGTACGATGGCAGCGCAAGGACATGGGCCCATGCAAGCAATCGCTTCTTTTCGTTCGCATTCGCAAATCCGCAATACTGGATAGCCGGAAGACCCGCGATACTCTGCAAAAATCTTGCTTCGACTTCCCGGGACGACATTCCAGCACCGGGAAGGTAACGGCCGGCCAGCTTCAAAGAGATGCCTCGTGGATATTCCGTGAGCAGGGCCTTTACCGAATCAATGAGCTCAAATAAGCCCTTTTCCGGAACCAGGTTGGAAAGAAACAGGACATTGATCGATCCATCATCTCGGTTGCGGTTGGCGCTCGAATTCGAAATGTCTGTGTCCACGAAGTTATTGACGACCGAAATCTTCATGCCTGGATATCTGGCGTATTGAGCTATCAGCTTCTGGTGCAACACAATGGAGGCGGCAATATATCCGTACGCCCAATCCACAACCGAACCATAAATCGGTCCCAGGGATTCGCGGAAGCTCGCAAATGTAATTCCATGAAGGTGATTGACTACAGGCACTTTACCCAGACGGGCAAGTGCGATGACAGCGATATCCTTGATTGCCCCGAGCTTACTTCTCGACGTGGAGAGGTAGACGCATTGCGGCGTGCGGAACAAAAGTGCCCATGCCGCCAGGACTATCACCCGAATAGACGATGCAACGTGGAGCAGGAACGAGCGGCCTTCGTCGTTGGTATTGACGATCGAGACAGCATGCCGGGACTTTCCGGTATACGTCAGGAACGCCACCGACTGGCCGGTGACGAACCCCTCCCCAGGGCCGACTGCGAGTACCCGGCGCCGAAAATGCGCATCTGAGACAGCGACTAGGTCATTCAAAAGCGCCATTCCGAACAAACAGGACTTCTTCGTTCGATGAGGAAACCCACGCGACAGCAAAACCGAGTTCTTCCAGTCGCTGCACAGCGCTGTCAGTCCTTGTCTTGCCGAATTCCGGCCAGCGATGATGAAATTCGACGCAGATCTGATTGGTGCCTACGGCCGCCGCCGCGAACGCCGGCGATTCAAGCAGATCAAACTCCGCGCCCTCAATGTCGATCTTGATCAGGTCGAGTTTCCTGGTGCCGATCAATTCCGGAACACTGCCAATCGGTACCAGCGGGACCTTGATCTCCCGACTGCCCAGGTGAGTCGACCTGAACAACGATCCGGAAACGTGATTGTCATTGTTCGGCAGATAAAAAGTAGCTTCGCCGCCCTTGGCCGCGACGCCGACTTCGAACAGGTGAAACCGCGATTCATGGCGCTTGCGCACGTACTCGATGGATTTTGGCGTCGGGTCGAATCCATAGACACTGCATCCATATTTACGCATCAATGACTCGGAAAAGGAAATATCCTCCCCAAGTCCGATGTCGACGACCACCGACTCGTTATCGAGACTATTGGGCACGATGGGCCAGCCGCCGTAATCGGTCCCGTGGAACTCCAGAGGAACGCGCCGCTTACGACGCAACACCGGCTCGGATCCCTTGAGCTGGCGCCACAGGACACGCACCCGTCTATACGCAGTTCTGATTTGCACGTAGGAGCCTCTAATTCAACCAGGATGCGTGGTCGGCAATCTGCGGCGCGGCATACAGATACCTTGACATCTCCCAAGATGGCAATGCAAGTATGCTGATCGGGGCGGCACTTGGGTGCGCCGACCCGAGAGCCGTGTGATGGATGCCAAATGGAAGATCAATGCCCGTTGAAGGGATTATAATGAGCACCGGCATCCCGTCAGACACGCCGTGGGCGCAATGCATCGGTTAGATGTGTCGTTCGCTGAAGCAGCGTTCGCCAGCATTATTTGGCCTGACCGGTGGACCCCGGAGCATTTCACCGCGACTGCTACCGCAATGAACGCAAGCAACCCCGTTAGAAGGCTTCTCCAGGTGCTGAATTGCACTCCGGCGGCGGTAGTCATCAACATACCGAGACGCATAATTTACGCGCTGAGCTACTACGTTCCGAGCCTGGGAAGGATTATTGCCTGGGGATTTGGCTCACGAGAAACCACTAACTACACCTATGATCTTTCTGATGACAGTCTGTTCTATCTGATGCATACCATTGCCGTTGTGACCGGAGCCGAGTTGGACGTCGTCCGCGGTTATATCGCCGAAGCGCGAACCGACACGAAGCTCCGGGAAACTGTCATAGGCGCGATCCGGGATTCCAAGTTCAGGTACCTTAGCGATGCTCGTTGCGAGTTCGGTCGCAGACTGGGTTGGTATGCATTCGTCCGCATACTGAAACCGCGTGTGGTAGTCGAGACGGGCGTCGACAAAGGCCATGGAGCAATATTGCTGTGCGCGGCACTGCTGAGGAATCGTACCGATGGCGCAGGCGGAATATACTTCGGTACGGATATCAATCCAGAGGCCGGTTGGTTGCTGCGGCCTCCGTATTCGGAAGTAGGCAGCATATTGGTCGGTGATTCCATAGAGAGTTTAAGCAGGCTTACTCAAAACATCGACCTGTTCATCAATGACAGCGATCATTCGGCTGACTACGAGTACCGGGAATACAGAACAGTCGCGGAAAAACTGTCGGATCGTGCCGTTGTCTTGGGCGACAATTCGCACGTGACGCCGATGCTCGCTAAGTTTGCGGCAGAGTGCGGCATGCAGTTTCTGCACTTTCGCGAAATACCGCGCGATCATTGGTACCCAGGATGCGGCATCGGCATTGCATTCAATCGGGCAAAATCCAGCCACCGCACCGAAGCTCACCGGATCGCATAAGAAATTGGAAAACATATATACAAGCGGCAAATACCTGGAAGTCACCGAATCGTGGCATGCGGAGGATGCTCGCTGGAAGGCGGCACAAATCAAGGCGATGATGGACGCGCACCACCTACGTCCGAAAACCATCGCTGAGATAGGATGCGGATCCGGCGCAGTGATTCACGAACTGTCGGCGCTCGCGGGGCTGCGGGATGTGCGACTCGAGGGGTACGATATTTCGCCGCAGGCCATCGAATTGGCCCGTCAATCAGTGAATGATAGAATTCGATTCTTCCAGCAGGACTTGCTTGCCACGGACGATCGTAAATACTTCGACATTCTCCTGGTTGTCGACGTGTTCGAACATGTGCCTGACTACATGGGGTTCGTCGAAAAGTGCAAAAGCAAGGCGGAGTTCAAGATATTCCACATACCTTTGGACATCCATGTTTCTTCGGTTTTGCGAAATGCTTTCATAAAAAATCGCTATACCATCGGACACGTCCACTATTTCACCGCCGAATCGGCCGTTGCTACGCTCAGGGATGCGGGCCATGAAATCCTGGACTGCGTCTACACGAACGTGGCCTTTGGCCTCTTCAAGGAGCATCCGTCGCTAAAGAGAGCGGTGGCTAATGTGCCAAGATGGTTATTTTCAAAGCTCAGCGTGCCATTTGCGGCACGGGTTCTTGGGGGTTACTCGCTGCTCGTCCTGACCCGGTAGCATGTGCGCGGAGTAATAATCCTTGATTCGCATGGCGATGAACAGGCGGAGATGACAACCGATCGGGTAGTTCTGGTCACCGGCGCGACCGGTTTTATCGGTGGGCATCTGCTACCAAGTCTGTCCGGCAAACCTGTCAGGGTGGCGCTGAGGAGTGCCGGGCGGAACGCAGGAGCGCGTGCGGATCGCATCTATGTAGGGGAAGTAAACGGACGAACCGAATGGGCCGACGCGCTGGCCGGTGTCCGCTGCGTCGTGCATATGGCGGCACACGTGCACGCGATGAAGCAGACCGCCGATGATCGCCAGTCATTTCATGAGGTCAACACCCTGGGAACTGAGCGCCTGGCTCTCGCAGCCGCGGCCGCCGGGGTCAGGCGCTTCATTTTTGTCAGCAGCATAAAGGTGAACGGCGAATCGACCACGGATCGACCATTCAGGGCCATCGACGTACCGCACCCGGTGGATGCCTACGGCATTTCGAAGTGGGAGGCGGAGCAGCGACTATTCCGCGTAGCCGCGGACGCCAATATGGAAGCCGTCGTTGTGCGGCCCACTTTGGTCTATGGGCCAGGAGTCGGAGGAAACTTCCTGAAATTGCTATCCTGGGTCTATAAGGGCGTGCCGCTGCCATTGAGATCGATTGTCAATGCGCGATCCATGCTGAACGTGTGGAATCTGTGTGGACTAATAGCGCGCATGGTTGAGATTCCCGCGATCAATTCCGGGGTATTTCTGGTATCGGATGGAGTGGAACTGTCGACACCCGAGCTGATAAGGCGTGTCGCGGCGGCAATGAGCCGCTCTGCCAGGCTTGTGCCGGTTCCGGCGACTCTGCTCAAGGCAGCGGGAACGCTCACCGGTACGGGCCCCAGCATTGACCGACTTTGTGATTCCCTTACGGTCGATATCACACCGACATGTCATTCGTTTGACTGGAGACCATCGGTATCCACGGACGAAGCATTGATCCGCACGGCGCGTTGGTACATTGAGCACAGGGCGTGATAGTTCCAACCCTCTTTAAGTAACGTAGCGGTAACATCATTGACTGTCACGCGGCCGAAAGCGGTTCAATGCGAATTGACGTGATTGTGATTGCGTCCGGGGCACTGGCGCTTTCCGCCGTGCTGACCGGTGTCGTGCTTCGGCTCGCCTCGCGACACGGCCTGCTCGATGTTCCCAATGAGCGCAGTTCTCACACGGCGCCAACTGCCAGGGGGGGTGGCATCGCTGTAGTAATTGCCTCAGCAGTGGCGCTGCTCCTGCTGGGGATACGTGGAGCGGTCGAACCCGCGCTGATCGTGGCACTGCTGGGCGGGGGCCTGGCCGTGGCAATTGCCGGATTCATCGATGACCACCGCAGGCTATCGGCGACCACCAGGTTGCTGGTGCATATATTCTCCGCGCTCGTGGCATTGGTGACGCTCGGTGGTCTGCCGGCCATCGAGATTGGCAATCATCTGATGCGCTTCGGATGGGGCGGATATCTGCTCGGGACGCTGGCAATAGTGTGGGTGCTTAATCTATTCAATTTCATGGACGGCATCGATGGGATTGCGGCCGCGGAGGCGCTGTTCATGGTCGGAGCGGGCACGTTACTGTCCAGTGTCTCGGCGACGGGCGTCACTGCATCGTATGGCGCGATCGTGTTTGGCGCGGCGTGTCTGGGCTTTTTGATCTGGAACTGGGCACCCGCAAGAATCTTCATGGGAGACGTTGGCAGCGGCTACCTGGGCTACGTCATCGCGGTGCTGGCGATCGCCAGCGCGCGCGACAATCCGGCGACGCTGCTGTCGTGGCTGATTCTCGGGGGCGTATTCTTCTGCGACGCGACCGTGACACTGATCCGCCGCCTGATTCGCAGGGATCGCGTGTACGAGGCTCATCGAAGCCACGCCTACCAAAGGTTGGCGCGGCGCTGGCACAGCCACAGCCGGGTGACGATCGTCGTCATGGCGATCAATGTCTGCTGGCTGCTGCCGTGTGCGCTGTACGCGAACGCTCATCCGCAGTTTGCGCTGTGGAGCACGATCGGCGCATTGGCGCCGCTAATTCTACTGGTACTTTTTACAGGTGCCGGCGGCGCCGAAACGTGAGACAAATGGAAGTGAAAATGTATCCTTTTGGCGGATGATTTGCGGCCTAAGAATGATATCAAATTGCCGGGGCTGGTCCCAACGCGCCATCCGGAGACTAGATCGCGTCAACGCCCAGCGCTTTGGGCCGTTCAGTGGCACTAACGAGAGATCCTACTGTGCGAATAGTCGCGCGTAGTGTTCCCATCGCGGAATTGTGTCTGACGCAATACCCATATATTTCAATGTGCTGTACCATTCATAATGTTAGCAACATCGCGGGCGGCTCGACGCGCCGCGAGTACAGTGGCGACCGTGGCGTTCGGCGTGTAGCGCCCCTGGTTTGAGCGCTTGGTCCAACAGAGGCGGCTAGTGAAAGAAACCAACGGCACCCTGGTCTCCACGATGTCGGGAGCCATTTTCTCGCTTTCCCGCCGAACCAAGCGCCTGATCATGATAAGCGCCGACGCTGTCATGCTACCGGCCGCGCTCTGGGCGGCCTTGGTGCTCAAATTCGATCGCCTGAGCTTTTCACTCGCAGATCACTGGGATCTGTTCTTCATCGGCACCGCCGCCGCGATACTGATCTTCTCAATTCTTGGGCTGTATCGGGCGATCATCCGTTTCATCGGCCCGCAGGCCATGGTCGTGGTGGTGGTCGGCATTGTGTTATCGGCGGCGACGCTCGCAGGCTACGACCGCATGCACGACCAGAGCCAGATCCCGTTGTCGGCGCTGGCGATCTATTCCGCCCTGGCGCTGCTGTACCTGGCCGCGAGCCGTTTCATCGTGCGCTATATGTTTTACTACGGTCTCAAC
This sequence comes from Gammaproteobacteria bacterium, assembly GCA_003132025.1. Classification (GTDB taxonomy): domain Bacteria; phylum Pseudomonadota; class Gammaproteobacteria; order Steroidobacterales; family Steroidobacteraceae; genus FEN-1191. The sequence goes on along the minus strand of PKWJ01000018.1, from coordinate 187,304 downwards.
GGCCACGCTGAGACCACGCGCGTAGCAATCTACGGCGCCGGAGATGCCGGCGCGAAGCTATCGTCGGTGTTGCGCGGCGGTCCGGATTTCGAGCCGGTGGTGTTCATTGACGACAAGCGAGCGTTGCGCGGCAGCCGCATCAACGGCATCAAAGTGTTCGACCCGGCCGAACTGCCGGCACTCATCAAGGAATTGCAGATCGGGCGCGTGTTGCTGGCCATGCCGGCAGCCAGCCGCAGGCGCCGGCGCGAGATCCTGGAGAAGCTCGAGCCCCTTGGCGTGCACGTGCAGTCCCTGCCCGATCTGTCGGAAATCATTTCGGGTAACGCGCGTATCGACGATCTACGGGAAGTTGACGCCGGGGATCTTCTGGGGCGCGACCCGGTGCCCCCCGATCCGGCGCTTTACGATCGCTCCATTCGCGGCCGGTCGGTCATGGTCACCGGAGCCGGCGGCTCCATTGGATCGGAGCTGTGTCGGCAGATCCTCCGCTGTTCGCCGCACCGCCTGGTGCTGTTCGAGATGTCGGAGATTGCGCTGTATCAGATCGAGCGCGAACTCGCCGACACGGCGCGCCTCACCAAAAGCGCGACCGAGATCGTGCCGCTGCTCGGAAATGCGCATCACCGCCCGCGACTGCGCGAAGTCCTCTCGGCCTTTGGTGTGCAGACGGTGTATCACGCCGCGGCGTACAAGCATGTACCGATCGTGGAGCACAACATCGTCGAGGGCATTCACAACAATGTGATCAGCACCTGGTATGCGGCGGAGGCGGCGCTCGAGACCAACGTCGACACGTTCGTGCTCATTTCCACCGACAAGGCGGTTAATCCGGCCAATGTCATGGGCGCGACCAAGCGCTTTGCGGAACTGGTGCTGCAGGCGCTGCAGCAGCGCTCCAGGCACACGCGCTTCTGTATGGTGCGCTTCGGCAATGTGCTGGCTTCCTCCGGTTCGGTCGTGCCGCTATTTCAGGAGCAAATCCGGGGCGGCGGACCGGTCACCGTGACCCACCCGGACGTCATGCGATATTTTATGACCATCCCCGAGGCCGCACAGCTGGTGATCCAGGCCGGGGCCATGGCAACCGGCGGCGATGTTTTCGTGCTCGACATGGGACAGCCGGTGCGGATCGACGATCTGGCACGTCGGCTGGTCAGCTTGATGGGACTGACGGTGCGCGACCAAAGCAATCCGGACGGCGACATTGAGATCAACTATATGGGTCTCAGACCGGCAGAAAAGCTGTTCGAGGAACTGTTGATCGGCGCCAATGTCGCCGGCACCGAGCACCCGAAGATCATGCGCGCTATTGAACATTGCCTCCCATGGGAGAGGACCAAGCAGATTCTGGATGAGCTGTTGGTCGCGCTGGCCAGCTTCGACTGCCCGCGAAGCATGGCACTCCTTTCCGACGCCGTGGTCGAGTATTCGCGCCGGCGCAATATTCGCGATTACGTGTGGGCCAGCAAGACTCCGGTGGCCTTCCCGGATGACGATCGCAAGGTCACCGAATTCGCATCTAAGCGACGTTCGCCCGAGAGCGGGGCGCGTGCTTCCGAGAACAATCCGCGCATCCTGTAGTGCCGAGCGCGAGCGTCGGCGCAGCGGCTCAGGAGGAGTTATGCTGCGACGCAGCATACGCGTCGATCCGGCCCCTAGGCTTCTTCCAACCAGCCCGAGGTAGACCGGCTCGATTCCCGGGCGGCTCCCCACGTGGCCCCGGTCGATGGCAGATATGATTGCCGGGCCCGGCCCGGGCCACGCATGGGAAGCGATATGGATCAGATGAAGGCGCGGCTGCAGAGCGCCCGCGTTCTCGTCGTTGGGGATGCGATGCTCGACCGTTACCTGCATGGGACCGTGGATCGGATCTCGCCCGAGGCGCCGGTACCGGTGGTACGGTGACGCGCCAGGAGGAACGCCTGGGTGGCGCTGCCAACGTGGCGGTGAATATCAAGTCGCTAGGCTCGCAAGCCACCCTGATCACGGTCGTAGGCGAGGACGAACCAGCGCAGCGCCGGCAGCAACTGTTGCACGCCCAGGGTATCGAGGTGCTACGCGGACGCGACGCCAAGCTGCACACCAGCGTCAAGCTGCGCGTCATCGGGCGCGCCCAGCAATTGTTGCGGGTCGATTTCGAGGACCCGCCGGACCATGAGGTGCTGTCGAATATGTTGGCCGATTTCGAGCGCGTGGTGGCCAGCTACGGCGCGGTACTGTTCTCCGACTACGGCAAGGGCGGCCTGACACACATTGCACGCATGATCGCCGGTGCGCGAGCGGCCGGAAAGACGGTACTGGTGGACCCGAAAGGCAGCGACTACGACCGCTACGCCGGGGCGAGCGTACTGACGCCAGATCTGGCCGAACTCGCCGAAGTGATTGGCGGCCGGAGCAGCGAGCAGCAGTTGGTCGAGCGGGCGCAAGCGCCGCGCGAGCGCCTGAAGGTGGATAGCCTGGTGCTGACGCGCAGCGAACAGGGGATGTCGCTGTTCGATGCTGCCGGATACCTGCACGTTGCAGCACAGACGCGTGAGGTATTCGATGTCACCGGCGCCGGCGATACCGTCATCGCCACGCTGGCGGCGATGCTGGCGGCCGGGGTCAGCGTGCGTGACGCGTTGCCGGTGGCGAACCGCGCCGGCGGCATCGTGGTGGGCAAATTTGGCACCGCCAGCGTCACCTACCAGGAGCTGTTCGGATGAAAGTGGTGGTGACTGGAGCCGCTGGCATGATCGGCAGCAACATAGCGCACGCGCTGACTGCAGCTGGCGTTGACGCCATCATCGCGGTCGACGATCTTCGACACGGCGATAAATTCCGCAATCTGCAGGGTGCGCGCATCAGCGACTATTTCGATCAGGAGGAATTCTACGCACGCTTCGCCCGCCGCGAACTGGGAAAGATAGCGGCGGTGTTCCACCAGGGGGCCTGTTCGGACACCATGGAGCACGACGGGCGGTTGATGCTGCGGACCAACTACCGCTGCTCGAAGGATCTGCTCGATGCCTGTCAGCTGCAGGGCGTGCGGTTGATGTACGCGTCGTCGGCGGCGATCTACGGCAACAGCAGCACTTTTTCCGAGCAGCCGCAGTGCGAGCGGCCGCTGAACGTGTATGGCTATTCCAAGCTGCTGTTCGACGATGTCGTACGGCGCGTCCTGCCCAGCGCAACCTCGCAAGTGGTCGGCTTGCGCTACTTCAACGTCTATGGTCCGCGTGAGCAGCACAAGGGCCGGATGGCATCGGTCGCGTTCCACCATTTCAACCAGTTTCGCGACAGCGGCAAGGTGCGGCTGTTCGGCGAGTATGGCGGCTACGGACCGGGGCAACAGGTGCGCGATTTCATCCATGTCGACGATGTGGTGGCGGTGAACCTGTGGTTCCTGGAACATCCCCAATGCAATGGCGTGTTCAATCTGGGTACCGGCCGCGCGCAGCCATTCAACGATGTCGCGCACGCGATCGTGAACGCCTGCCGTGCCCAGCGCGGCGAGCCGGCACTGACCCTGGAGCATCAGGTCAGCCAGGGCATGGTCGAATACATTCCGATTCCGGAGGCACTGATCGGCAAGTACCAGTGCCGCACCCAGGCGGACCTGGGCGCACTGCGCGCCGCAGGTGTCGATCATCAGTTCCTGGATGTCGCCACCGGGGTTCGCCGTTACGTCGACTGGCTGAGCGCCGGCACCTCGGCCTGAAGGGCCGCAGGTCCCCGCATGGGCGTCATCCCGCAGTCGCTGCTCGACAAGATTCTCGTGCCGTCGGAGATCGCGCGGCGCGACTGGCAGGGCAGCCGGCCGCTGGTCTTCAGCAACGGTGTGTTCGACGTGCTGCATCCGGGCCACGTGGTGTACCTGGCCGCTGCCCGGGCCCTGGGTGCCGCGCTGCTGGTTGGGCTGAACACCGACACTTCGGCGCGGCAACTGGGCAAAGGCGTGGGGCGTCCAATCAACAGCGAGCGCGACCGCGCCCTGGTGATCGCGGCGCTGCAGAGCGTGTCGTACGTCACCTTGTTCGAAGAGAGCACCCCATGCGAATTGATCCGCCGCTGTCGTCCCGACGTCTACGTCAAGGGCGGGGACTACGATATCGAGCTGCTGGAGGAGACCCGGCTGGTAAGAAGCTGGGGCGGGCGCTCACTGGCGATTCCACTGCTCGAGGGCTACTCGAGCACCGCGCTGGTGCAACGTATTCGCGGCCATGACTGAGCGTTGCTGAAGCGATGACCGCGGTGGGAACAGCTGCGCCGCAATTGCGCCGCAAGGCGGCGTTCATCGATCGGGACGGTGTCATCAACGTCGAGCGCGGCTTTCTGCACCGGGTGGAGGAGTTCGTCTTTCTTCCCGGCGCGGTCGACAGCCTGCGATGGCTGCAGGCCGCGGGTTATCTGCTGGTGGTGATTACCAATCAATCGGGAATAGCGCGCGGCCTGTATACCGAGGCCGATTACCTGCGGCTCACGGCTTATATGCAACAGCGCCTGCTGTCCGCGGGGGTGCAGCTCAGCGCGGTGGAGTACTGCCCGCACCTGGCCGATGCGCAGCTGCCCGAATTTCGCCTGGACTGCGACTGTCGTAAACCGCGGCCAGGGATGCTGCGACGGGCCGCCGTCGCGCTCGGTGTCGACTTACCGGCATCTATGCTGGTCGGCGATCGCGCGACCGATATCCAGGCCGGACGCAGCGCCGGTGTGGGGCGCTGCTGGCTGGTACGCAGCGGGATGCCGCTGAGCCAGGCGGATATCGAGCTCGCCGACGGCGTGTTCGAGGACCTGGCCGCGTGCGTGCGCCATCTGTCGGCCTGAGGCGGTCGCCCGAGGCTGCTGGTCGAGCACGGTCACAGGCGCCATAATCGCTGGCTTTCGTTACCGGCCTGAGCGCGAGGATTTCGTGGGAAAGTGTGCATTGATCACCGGCATTACCGGCCAGGACGGCGCCTACCTGGCCGAGTACCTGCTCGACAAGGGCTACACGGTGCACGGCGTGAAACGTCGAGCGTCGTCGTTCAACACCGACCGCATCGACCATCTCTATCATGATCCGCACGCGGCCGGCATCAAGCTCTATCTGCATTACGGCGACCTGACCGATGCGACCAACCTGATTCGCATCGTCCAGCAGACCCAGCCCGACGAAATCTACAACCTCGCGGCGCAGAGCCACGTCCAGGTTTCCTTCGAAACCCCGGAGTACACCGCCAATGCGGATGCCCTCGGGACGCTGCGCATCCTGGAGGCCGTGCGCCTGCTGGGGCTTGGCAACAAGACGCGCTTCTACCAGGCCTCGACCTCGGAAATGTACGGCAAGGTGCAGGAAACGCCGCAGCGCGAGACGACACCGTTCTATCCGCGCTCGCCATACGGCGTAGCCAAGCTGTATGCGTACTGGATCACCGTGAACTACCGCGAGGCATACGGCATGTACGCCTGCAACGGCATCCTGTTCAATCATGAGTCACCGATTCGCGGTGAGACCTTCGTGACGCGCAAGATCACGCGCGGCCTGGCGCGCATCCGCGAAGGGTTTGACGAATGCCTGTACCTGGGAAATCTCGATTCGCTGCGCGACTGGGGCCATGCCAGGGATTACGTGCGCGCCCAATGGCTCATGCTGCAACAGGATGCGCCGGAGGACTATGTCATAGCGACCGGCGAACAGCACTCGGTGCGCGAGTTCGTCGAGCGCACCGCCGGCCATATCGGCATGCGCATCGGATGGCGTGGGTCGGGCATCGACGAGCAGGGTGTGGACGTCAACAGCGGGCGCACCATCGTGAAGATCGATCCGCGCTACTTCCGGCCCACGGAGGTGGACAGCCTGTTGGGGGATGCCTCCAAGGCGCGCGCCAGGCTGGGATGGAAGGCGGAGATTTCTTTCGACCGGCTGGTGCAGGACATGGTCGAGTCGGACCTGGAAATCGCCCGCCGCGACGCGCTGGTGGCGCGCGAAGGCTTCAAGACTTACCGTCACCAGGAATGACCGATGACGGATGTAATTGAAGCTGTCGTTCCCGGCGGCCGTAGATCGAATGGGCGATCGTGAAATAGATCGGCACCAGAGCATAGATATAGCCCGCGATCCCGAGGTAGCGATCGGGCAAGGTGCGCGCCAGCAGCGTCGACAGCAGAGCAATGACGACCATGCTGAGCTGGTCCGACAGGCTCACCCGAGTGCGCATGGCTTCCAATGGCGTCAACTGCAGCTGTGCGCGAATGCGCCAGGCGTGCAGATATAGCAGAGTGAAAACGCTGAATACGGCCGCGTAGCCGAGACTCCAGATCGTGAATAACGCCCGAGCCCCGGACGGCTCGATGTCGGAGTTGTCGAACGCCGCCGTGAAGAGAAACTTGAGCGGGTAGACGTAAAACAGCACAAAGAACAGCAGCGCGCAATTGAGGAACACCACCCACGGAGTTTCCAGCGCGTAGCGGCGAAAGAAACGGTAGTGCTCGTACCAGACGTTGGTCAACAACGCGAAACAGACACCAAAGGCAAGGAAGCCATGCATGGCCGCAAACAGTTCCGGAAAGGTCTTCGGCACCTCGAGCGACACGACCAGCAGCGTGACGGCGAAGGCGAAAACGGCGTCGGTGAAGCCTTCGAGGCGTGTGACCTCGGAGCCCCGCCAGTGGAAGCCGGGTTCGCCGCTGGTTTGGCTCGAGATGAGGTGCTTGCGGAGCATCGTGGGCCGGATTTCACCGGAACGTCAGAGCAGGCGTCAAATGGCCTGACCCGACAGAAAAAAAAGGCCCGGATCACTCCGGGCCTTTTTCATCCGCCAATGCGGTGCTTACCAGCGACCGCCGCCGCCGCCGCCGGAGTTACCCCGGTAGCCGCCGCCGCCGCCGCCGCCGCCCGGACGACCGCCGCCGCTGCGGGGCTTGTCCTGAGCTTCGTTCACACGAAGCGGGCGACCGCCCATATCCTGACCATTGAGATTCTGGATCGCGCGTGAGGCATCCGACTGACTCATCTCGACGAATCCGAAGCCGCGTGGGCGCCCGGTCTCTCGGTCGGTCGGAAGTGACACCGACTCGACGGTGCCGTGCTGTGAAAACAGCGCGCGGATATCCGCCTCGCTGGCAGTGAAGGGAAGGTTTCCAACATAGATCTTGGCCATGATTGACTCTCTCGAAAATACTAAGGAGGTTTCGGGCGGGAATAAGTTTGTGCCCTAAACACTCCACTCGGCAGGCACGTTCACCAGGTCTAGAGAGAGTGTGTTCTCGCCGGCCATCGAACGGAGTCCTGTCACCTGATCGCAGGCAGTTCGGCTCGGACTCATCGCGCCTAGGACGGCGCACGGGGCGATACGGACGTTGACGATCGGCGCATAGCCTACCACGGGTACCCGCCGTCGTCTCTAGCGGTGTTTGCGCCCACCTTTACCCCATAAGGGCGGGCAAGACGGACGGCGCGGCAGGGTGCCGCGCCGGTAGCGGAGGCATGATGAGCGGTAACATCGGTCATATGTCAACGCCGGGCGCCGGCTGGTTGCGACCGCGCGATTTCTATACCCTTGCGGCGGTGACGGCAGGCGCGAAAACAACACCGATGAGCGCAAAGCACGCGGGGAAAATCGTCGCTATCAGCGGCGGGGCCAGCGGTATCGGGCAGGCGATCGTCCGGCGCCTGGCCCGGGAGGGCGCACGCGTGGCGATCGCGGACGTCGCCGATTGCGCCCAAACGGTGGAGCTGGTGCGGCAGGCAGGCGGCGAAGCCAGCGGTTTCGTGATCGATATCAGCAGCTGGGAACAGGTGTGCGGCTTCGCCGATCAGGTGCGCGCCCGCTATGGCGTTGCCCTGATCGCCGTGCATTGCGCGGCGCTGCAGTTCATGAGTGCCTTCGATGAACTCAGCAGCGAGCAATGGCGCGCGACGCATGAGGTCAACGTGCTGGGCGGCTTCCATCTGGCGAAGGCGTTTCTGCCGGCGATGAAAGCCGAGCGCTGGGGCCGCATCGTCATGGTGGCCTCTTCGAGCTTCTTCGCCCCGCCGCCACGCATGACGCACTACATCGCAAGCAAGGGTGCCTTGCTCGGCCTGGTGCGCGGACTGGCGGCCGAGGTCGGGGAGTTCGGCATTACGGTAAATGCGCTGGCACCCGGACTCACGCGCACCAGTAAGGCGATCGCGGGCGTGCCGCAGGCGCATTTCGACGAAGTCAGGAATCGTCAGTCGATCAAGCGCAGCGGCGAGCCGCAGGATCAGGCGGCGGCGATTTCGTTCATGGTATCGGACGACGCCGGATTCATGAGCGGACAGACCATGCTGGTGGACGGCGGCGAAGGGCACGTCTAGCGCTTAGGGATACTTGTTGTTCCTTCTGGCGAGCGCCGCTACCCCATAACTATAATTACCGGCTGCGCTAATATCGGCGCCGCTGCCGCCGGAGCGCGCACCAAGAGCCTCTAGGTTCCTATGGCAACCACCTTTAAACTGGGGACGTTTTCCGCCGCCGGCTGTGCACCGTTTGGCGGGCTGGTGGCCGCCGGGCGCGTCATCGCGTTCGGCGCGCTGCAGGATTTCGTGGCGCGCGAGCGGCTGGATTTCCATAGCGACGGCAGCACGCTGTCGGTGCTGGATGAATGGGAGCGTAATTTCCCGACGCTGCAGCGTGTCGCCGAGGCCCTCGAGCCGGCCGCCGACCAGGCGCTGCTGCGACGGGCGGCGCCGCTCGAGGCGCTGGCGCTGCATGCGCCGGTGCGTTCGCGCAATATCATCTGTTCCGGCGCCAACTACTTCAAGCACGTGGTCGACATCGTGGTGGCCCAGGTGCGGCCCGAGACCCAGGGCATGACGCCGGAGCAGCGGCGCGAGTTTGGCGTCAGGAAGATGACCGACCGGCGGCTGCACGGAACACCGTATTTTTTCATCAAGGCCAATTCGACCATGATCGGGCCTTACGACACGGTGACGCTGCCGCCCGATGTCTCCAGCATGGACTGGGAGCTCGAACTGGGGGTGGTGATCGGCCGGCGTGCGCGCTTCGTCAAACGCGACACGGCGCTGCAATACGTCGCGGGCTACATGGTGGTCAATGATCTGACGATCCGTGAGCGCGTGAACCGCACCGACATGCAGGAGATGGGCATGGACTGGGTGGGTTCGAAATGCGCGCCGGGCGCATTGCCGACCGGACCCTTTCTGGTTCCGGCCGAGTTCGTCGGCGATCCGCAGCGATTGCGCATCAGTTTGCGCCACAACGGCCGCCTGATGCAGGACGAGGGCACCGACGACATGATCTTTCCGTGCGCGCAGCTGATCGAAGCCTTGTCGACATTCATGGTGCTGCAGCCGGGAGATCTGATCTGCACCGGCTCACCGTCGGGCAACGGTATTCATCACGGCGTGCTACTCAAGCCGGGCGACCTGATCGAGGGCACCATCACCGGAGCGCGCGAGAGCCTGGGGACGCAGCGCAACCCCTGCGCCGCCGAGGCCGCATGATTCCCAACCCGCTGAAGCACTGGCGGCTCGACCGCGCCAATGTGCGCACCATCGGCCACGATCTGCAGCGCCCGGAGTGCATCCTGGCGGAACGTGACGGTACCCTATGGAGCGCGGACGCGCGCGGCGGTGTCATGCGCATCAACCCCGACGGCGCGCAGCAGCTGATTGCGCAGCAGGTCGACACCCGGTTCAGCGCCGCGGCGGCGACTACCGAGCGCTACATGCTGCAGGGCACGCTGCCGAACGGGCTGGCCTTTGCGGACAACGGCGACTTTCTGATTGCGAACTTCGGTACCGATGCACTGGAGCGCATGACGCGCGATGGGGTGAGCCGCGTGCTGTACACCGAGATCGACGGTGTGCCGCTGGGCAAGGTCAATTTCGTGCTGCGTGATTCCAGGCACCGGGTCTGGCTCACCGTCACGACGCGCGCCAGGCCGTGGACCAGGTCGATCAACGAAAAACTCGCCGACGGTTATGTCGCGCTGATCGATGAACGTGGCATCCGGATTGCAGCCGACGGATTCGTCGGCACCAACGAGATACGCATGGATGCGAACGAGGACTGGCTGTATGTGGTGGAGAGCAATGCGCGGCGCATTTCGCGCCTGCGGGTGCACGGCGATGGCCGGCTGACCAGCCGCGAGGTGTACGGCCCATCGCAGCTCAAGGGAATTCCGGACGGCTTCGCCTTTGATGTCATCGGCAACCTGTGGATGACCTACGTGATCTCCGATCGGATCGCCGCCATCACGCCGCAGGGCGATGAGCTGATCCTGTTCGAGGATTGCGATGCGGCCAAGGTGCAGGCGTTCGACCAGCACTTCTTCGGCGGTACGGTCACCCCGGAGGTGATGATGGGCTGCGGCGGCACGCTCGCGCCCTGGACCGCCAGCCTGACCTTTGGCGGCCCGGATCTGTGCACGCTCTACATCGGCAGTCTGCGCGGCACCACGATTCCGTACCTGCGCTCGCCGGTGGCCGGTCTGTCGATGGTGCATTGGAACGAGAGCTACCGGCGAGGTGCCTCATGATTCTGGAAGTCGCGACGCTGACCATCGCTCCCGAGGACCGGGCGCAGTTCGAGGCGGCATTTGCCGAGGCACGCCGCATCATCTCGGCCATGCCCGGTTTCGTGTCGCACCAGTTGCATCGAAGCATAGAGATCGACGGCCGCTATCTGCTGCTGGTGCAGTGGCTTACCGTGGAGCACCACACGGTGGGCTTTCGTCAGTCGCCGCAGTTCGCGCAGTGGCGGGCACTGCTGGGGCCGTTCTTCGCGGCCGCGCCCGCGGTCGAGCACTACCAGTCTGTGAGCCGAGGGGAAGCATCATGATTCGTTACCTGAAGAGGGGTCAGACGGCAGAGGCCACGGCCGAGAAGCAGGCCGAGGTCAGAAAGACTGTGGAAGCGATCCTGGAGAATATCGCCCGCAACGGCGAGCGGGCGGTGCGCGAGTATTCGGAGAAGTTCGATCACTGGTCGCCGGCGAGCTTCCGCTTAAGCGAGGCGCAGATCGATGCGTGCCTTGCGGCGGTGCCTGATCCGGTCAAGCGTGATATCGAGTTTGCGCAGGCGCAGATTCGAAACTTTGCGCTGGCGCAGCGATCGGCGCTGCGCGACATCGAAGTACAGACGCTGCCCGGCGTGGTGCTGGGGCACAAGAATATCGCGGTCACCAGCGTGGGCTGCTACGTGCCGGGCGGCCGCTACCCGATGGTGGCGAGCGCGCACATGAGCGTGGTGACGGCCAAGGCTGCCGGCGTCAGGCGCATCGTCGCCAGCGCGCCACCGTTTGGCGGCCAGCCGCACGCGGCGATCGTGACCGCGATGCACCTGGGTGGCGCCGACGAGATCTACGCCTTTGGCGGCGTGCAGGCGGTGGCGGCGATGGCGCTGGGCACGGAGCACATCGCCGCGGTGGACATGATCGTCGGACCTGGCAACGCCTATGTGGCGGAGGCGAAGCGGCAGCTGTTCGGGCGCGTGGGCATCGATCTGCTGGCCGGCCCGACCGAGACCCTGGTGATCGCCGACGATTCCTGCGATGCGCAGATGGCGGCGGTGGATCTGCTGGGGCAGGCCGAGCACGGGCCCAGCAGCCCGGCGGTGCTGCTGACCAACTCGGAGCGGCTGGCGCAGGAGCTGCCGGCGGCGATCGAGCAGGAGCTGTCCTGGCTGCCGACTGCAGATGTGGCGCGGGTCGCATGGCAGAACTGCGGTGAGATCATCCTGACCGATTCGCTCGAGGAGATGGTGTCACAGGCGGAACGGATTGCCAGCGAGCACGTGCAGGTGCTCACGCGTGATCCGGACTACTTCCTGGAGCGGCTGAGCAACTACGGAGCACTGTTCCTGGGACCGAGAACCAACGTCGCGTTCGGGGACAAGGTGATCGGTACCAACCACACGCTGCCGACGATGAAGACGGCGCGCTACACCGGCGGGCTGTGGGTCGGAAAATTCATCAAGACCTGCACCTATCAGCGGGTGCTGACCGATGAGGCCAGCGCGCTCATTGGCGGCTACTGCTCACGCTTGTGCGAGCTTGAGGGCTTTGCCGGCCACAAGGAGCAGGCCGATCTGCGGGTGCGGCGCTACGGCAAGTACAAGGCGGCATGACCGCCGGCGCTGCCCCGGCGCCACTCCCGGTGGCGCTGATTACCGGTGGCACCGGGGGCCTTGGCGCGGCCATCGGCGCCGCACTGGCCGGCGCCGGTTTCCGGATCGCGATCGGCTACCACCGCTCGGCCGATGCGGCCGCAAGCCTTGCCGGCCAGCTGCCGGGAAGCGGTCATTTTGCCGTCGCGGCGCCGGTAACCGACAGTGCCGCACTGGCGGCGATGGCGGCCGAACTCGAACGGCGCTGCGGCCGCTGCGATGTGCTGGTCAATTGCGCCGGTACCACGCAGTTCGTGCCGCACGCCGATCTCACCGGGCTCGACGATGCATTGTTCGATGCCATCTATGCGGTCAACGTGCGCGGAGCGTTCGCAACGGTGCGGGCGCTGCAGCGCCTGCTCGAACGCGGCACACTGGCCGGCGGCGGCGTGGTGATCAACATCTCATCCATTGCCGCGGTCACGGCGCAGGGCAGCAACGTCGCTTACTGCGCCTCCAAGGCCGCGCTCGACAATATGACGCGCTCGCTGGCGCGGGCGTTGGCGCCTCGTATCCGTGTGATCTCGGTATCGCCGGGACTGGTGGACACGGATTTCGTGCGGGCGTTGGATCAGGCCTGGCGCGACCAGCAGGCGGCGCGTACGCCGCTGCGCCGTCTGGCGCAGCCGGTAGAAGTCGCCAGAGCGGTGGTCGCCGCGGTGACTGAGCTGACCTTTACCACCGGCGCCGTCATCCCAGTGGACGGCGGGCGTCCACTGGGTTGATGGTAGCTAAGGCAGATGAACAGCAAGGGGGACGGTGGATGAAACTCGCGACGCTGCAGGGCGGCAGCATGGACGGCAAGCTGCTGGTCGTTTCCAAGGATCTGAGGCGCGCGGTGGTGGCGGTATCCGTGGCCCCGACGCTGCAGCAGGCGCTCGAGACCTGGCCGGTCAGCGAGCCGAAGCTGCGCGCGCTATCGGCCCACATCGATGCCGGCAATGCCCCCGGCGCGTTCGCGCTCGAGGTGTCGCAACTCGCGGCGCCACTGCCGCGGGCGTGGCAGTGGCTTGATGCCTCGGCGTTTCACAGCCATGGCGATCTGATGGAACAGGTATTCAACCTGACGCCGCCGCCCGAAAAGCACACCCGGCCGCTGATGTATCAGGGCGCAAGCGACGATTTCCTCGGAGCCGCCGCCGATGTACCGCTGCCGTCGGAAGCGGACGGCATGGATTTCGAGGGGGAGGTCGGCATCATCGTCGATCGCGTGCCGATGGGCACGCTAGCCGCGCGCGCTGGCGCGCATATCAAGCTGCTGGTGCTGATCAACGACTGGAGCCTGCGGGTGCTGGCCGGCAAGGACATCAAGACCGGGTTCGGATTCATGCAGTCCAAGCCTGCCACCAGCTTCGGACCGGTCGCGGTGACGCCCGACGAACTTGGTGCCCAGTGGCGCGATGGCCGGGTGCAGCTGCCGATTCGCGTGTATTGGAACGGCCAGGAATTCGGCCACCCGGACTGCGGGCGCATGGGTTTCAGTTTCGAGCAACTGATCGAGCACGCCGCGCGCACCCGCAATCTGAGCGCCGGCACGATCATCGGCTCGGGCACGATCTCCAACCCGGAGTATCGCGCGGTTGGATCGGCATGCATTGCCGAGCGGCGCGGCATCGAGCTGGTCGATCACGGTAAGCCGCGAACCGAGTACATGAAATTCGGGGATCGGGTGCGCATGGAGCTGCTCGATGCCGCCGGCAATTCCATCTTCGGCGCCATCGATCAGCGCGTGGTGGCGGCGAAAGCGCTGTGAAAACCTCGTGAAAGTGCTGGTGGTCGGCGGCCAGGGTTTCATCGGCCAGGCACTCGTGGCGCGCCTGCGACGCGGCGCGACTATCGGTGGCCGGCCGGTTTCCCGAATCACAGTGCTCGATCAGCGCCTGCCCGCGCGCCTCGATGATGCGCGCATGCGCTATATCGAGGCCGACATCAGTGAACCCGCCGCGCTCGAGCAGGGCATACAAGGCGGCGTGGACTGTGTGTTCCACCTCGCCAGCATCCCCGGCGGCGCGGCCGAACGGGATTTCGATCTCGGAATGAAGGTGAACCTGCACTCGACGCTGGCGCTGCTGGAAGTGCTGCGTCTCGGCGCCGGGCTGCCAAAACTGGTGTTTGCGAGCAGCATCGGTGTGTACGGCGTGCCGCTGCCGGGCGTGATCGATGAGCGCACCATCGCGCTGCCCACCTTGAGCTATGGCACGCAGAAGCTGATCGGCGAGTACCTGGTGGCGGACTACGGCCGGCGCGGCCTGGTGGACGGGCGCTCGGTGCGTATTCCGGGCATCGTGGCGCGGCCGCCGTCCAAAGGCATGCTGTCATTGTTCCTGAGCGATCTCATTCGGGAGCTGTCCGCTGGACGGCCGTTTGTCTGCCCGGTGGGGCCGGAAGGCCTGAGCTGGTTCATGTCGCGACCCTGCGTCGTGGACAACCTGCTGCATGCCGCGCAGCTTGGCGGCGCGTCGCTGGCGCGCCAGCGCACCTGGCTGCTGCCGGTCCTGCACCTGTCGATCGCGCAGGTGGTGGCCGCGATCGCGCGGCGCTACGGCAACGAGGTCATGGGCCACGTGAGCTATGCGCCCGACCCCGCGCTGCAGGCGCAATTCGCCAGCTACCCTCCGCTGCTGTGCCCGAGCTCCGAGGCCGCCGGCTTTCGCAACGATGGCAGCGTGGATGAGCTGGTGGTACGCGCGCTGGAGCCCGCATGATGGGAGCCCACGTGAGTCGGCGCGCCTGAATGTCAACGCTCATCCTGCACGGCTGCGGCACCGGCACCGGCGCGCGCGCGGCGCATGATGCGCCGGCACGCGCAGCGGGTAGCGTGCGCGGACGGCAGCGCTCGTTCACCGTCGATCTGCATTGCCACGCACTGACCGAGGCCGCCGAGCGGCTCGTGGCCACGCTGCCGCAGAAGCTAGCGGAACGGGAAATCCAGCCGCGCATGATGGGCCGCGAGAGTTTCGACCTCACCGTCAACGTGATGCTCAAGGCAGCTTTTCCCAAGCTGACCAATCTTGCGCTGCGCCTGGCCGACATGGACGCCATGGGTGTGGACATGCAGCTGTTGAGCCCGGCACCGAACCAGTATTACTACTGGGCCGATCCCGATCTGGCGCGCCAGATCTGCCGCCTGATCAACGACCACATCGCATTGCTGGTGGCGCAGCATCCGGACCGGCTGCTGGGTCTTGGCAGCGTAGCGCTGCAGCATCCCGAACTGGCGATCGAGCAGCTCGACTACGCGGTGCAGACGCTCGGATTGCGTGGCGTGGAACTGTCGTCGATGGTCAACGGGCTGGAACTGGCGGACCCGAAGTTCGAGCGCTTCTGGGCCCGCGTCGAGCAACTCGGCTGCATCGTGTTCCTGCATCCGCTCGGCAGCTCGCTCGGCGAGCGGCTGAACCGGCACTACCTGTCGAACATCATCGGCCAGCCGCTGGAGACCGCGGTGGCCCTGTCATACCTGATCTTCGGCGGCACGCTGGATCGCTATCCGGGCGTCAAGATCCTCGCCGCGCACGGCGGCGGCTATGCCGCCTCCTACATCGGCCGCTCGGATCATGCCTGGCATATGCGTCCCGACGCGCGCGGCTGCCAGCGGCCGCCGAGTGCCTATCTGCGGCAGATCTACTTCGACACCATCGTCTATCGCCCGGAACAGCTGCGGCACCTGATTGCCGAGGTCGGCGCCAGCCAGGTGGTGGTCGGCACCGACTATCCGTATGACATGGCGCACTACGACATGCACGGACTGCTCGCTGCGGTGCCGGGATTGAGCGGCGAGGAGCGCGCCGCCATCCTGGGCGGCAATGCGGCCCGACTGTTCGATCTGTCGCCCGGCAGCGGCGGCTAGTGCGGTCAGTGGCCGATTCGACGGCGTGCCGGCAGACGCCGGCGCCGGAAATCGGCCAGCACCTCGCGCGCCGCGTTGTGGCCCGGCGCGCCGGTGACACCGCCGCCCGGATGCGTGCCGGCGCCGCACATGTACAGCCCCGGCAGCGGACCGCGATAGTCGCCGTGACCGAGCACCGGACGGGCGGAAAACATCTGATCCAGGCTCAGCGCGCCGTGAAAGATATCGCCGCCGACCAGGCCGAAGGTGCGCTCCAGATCCAGCGGGCTCATGATCTGCCGTGCGAGCACCGCAGCCTTGAAGTTGGGCGCATGCGCGTTGACGGTATCGATCATCAGGTCGGCGACCGTGTCGCGATGCTGGTCCCAGGACTCGCCGCGCGGCAGCTGCGGGGCGACGTGCTGGCAGAACAGGCTGGCGACGTGTCGACCGGGGGGCGCAAGGCTCGCGTCCAGCGTCGAGGGAATGAGCAGCTCGATGATCGGTTGTGCCGACCAGCCGCGCAGCCGGGCATCGAAGTAGGCGCGCTCCATGTAGGCCAGGGTGGGCGCGATGATGATGCCCGCGGTGTGATGATCCGCCGGCGTCTTGCCGGGCAGGCAGCGAAAATCCGGCAACTCCGACAGCGCGACATTCATGCGAAACGTACCCGAGCCGCAGCGCCAGTGCTCGATGCGTTGCCGAAAGTCCGGCGGCAGCACTGCGGCGTCGAGCAGTTTGAGGTACAGCAGCTTGGGGTTGAGATTGGAGATCACGGCCGCAGCGCGAAATTCCTCGCCGGCCTCGGTGACGGCGCCGACCGCACGACCGCGCTCGACCAACACTTCACGCACCGGCGCGCTGACGCGGATGTTGGCGCCCCGCGCGCTGGCCGAACGCGCCATCGCCTGGGTGATGGCACCCATGCCGCCGACGGCGTGGCCCCAGGCGCCCTTGCGGCCGTTGACTTCGCCGAACACATGATGCAGCAGTACGTAAGCCGAGCCGGGGCTGAATGGGCTGGCGTAGTTACCGACGATGCCGTCGAAGCCGTAGACCGCCTTGATCGGATCGCTTTCGAACCAGCCGTCCAGGTAATCGCCGGCGGAACAGGCGAACAGCTGCAACAGCTCGCGCCGCAGCGTCATGTCGAGCCCGGCGATGCGCTTGCCGACGCGCGCCGCGCGCAGCAGTTCGGGCAGCGCGTGGCGCCAGCCTCCCGCGACGACGTTCGGCGGCGTCTGCAGCACCAGCTCGCGCAAAACGTCGGCGATGCGATCGAGCCTTAAGCTGTAGGCCGTAAGGCGCGCTGCGTCAGATGGCGAGAACCTGGCTACCTCGGCCGCGGTGCGGCCGCCGCCGACGGCGAGGTAGCGCCCATCCTCGGTCGGCAGGAAATTCGACAGCCGGCGCTCGATCACGGTGAGGCCGTGTGCCGCCAGTTCCAGCTCGCGGATGACTTTCGGATTCAGCAGTGACACAGTGTAGGCGGCCACCGAATTTCGAAAGCCCGGATGAAATTCCTCGGTGACCGCGGCGCCGCCCACCACCGCGCGTCGCTCGAGCAGCGTGACGGCAACTCCGGCTGCGGCCAGATACGCGGCACATACCAGGCCGTTATGGCCGCCGCCGATGATCAGGGCATCGCTATGATGTGCAGGCAAGGCCGCGGGCCCTCGAGAATTTGCGATGCCGGCGCTCTTGACGCGCCTCCGAACAGTCATTCACTCTTCTCGATCGATCGTAAAGCAGCGCAGTCGGGGCAGCAAGGGAACTCATATCCGCAATCGTAAGGTTGGCCCGGTGCTCGCTACCGCGCTGGTCGCAAGCAACATGATCGGCTCGGGCATCTTCCTGTTGCCGGCGACGCTGGCCTCCGTGGGCAGCATCACCGTGATCGGCTGGGCGATCGGCACCGCGGGCGCGGTGCTGATCGCCCTCATCCTGGCCAAGCTCAGCCAGGTGGCACCGCAGCCCGGCGGTCCGTGCGCCTATGCCGGCGAAGCGCTGGGGCCGTATTTCGGCTTCCAGGCCAATGCGCTCTACTGGCTGTCGTGCTGGATCGGCAACATCGCTATTGCGGTGGCGGCGATGGGCTATCTTGCGAGCTTCGCGCCGGGTCTGGACCAGCCCGTACCCGGTGCGTTTGCCACCATCGCGTTCATCTGGGTGCTGACCGCAGTCAACATTCTGGGACCACGGCTGGTGTGCCAGCTCGAATCGCTGGCGATCGTGATCGGCCTGGTGCCGATACTGCTGGTGGCCATTGGCGGCTGGTGGTATTTCGATGGGAGACTGTTCATGGCCTCGTGGAACGTGCGCCATGAGCCGGCGATGCAGGTCATTCCGCAATCCCTGGTGCTGCTGTTCTGGGCGTTTACCGGACTGGAGAGTGCCTCGGTCGCCAGTGCCGTGGTGGAGAACCCGGGCCGCAACGTCGCGATCGCCACGCTGGGCGGCGTGCTGATCGCAGCAGTGGTGTATATCTCCTCCTGCACGGTGCTGATGGGCCTGATTCCGGCGGACCAACTGGTGCGCTCGAGCGCGCCATTCGCCGATGCGGTCAGGCTGGTATGGGGGCCGGTGGCTGCGGGCTTCATCGCGCTGTCAGCCCTGACCAAGGCGACCGGGACGCTCGGCGGCTGGATCCTGCTGACCGCGCAGACCGGCAAAGCCGGCGCCGATCACGGCCTGTTCCCGGGCCTGTTCGGACGCGTTGATCGCTACGGCGTGCCGACCACCAGCCTGCTGCTGATGGCAGCAGTGATGAGCGCCGTGGTGGTCGCGACCATCTCGCCGACGCTGGGTGAGCAGTTCGGCGAACTGATCGAGGTATCGGTGATCTTTTGCATGATGCTGTACGTCTACGCCTGTATCGCGGTGCTGTTGTATCCACGCTGGATTGCATCCGCCGGCTCGCTGGCGCGCTATCGGCCGATCGCTGCGGTGGCGCTGCTGTTCTGCCTGGTGGTGATCGGATATGCCGAGCCCAAGCTGCTGCTGCTGACTGCCGCCATGATGCTGTTGACGCTGCCGGTATATTGGCTGTTCGGTCGCTCCTGGATCCGGAGCATCTGATGTCGGGGCTGCTGCGAACCGCGGTGCTTACCGGGGGTGACGTGGTGCTGGGCTTTGCCGACGGTCGGCCCGAACTGACGCTGTCGCTGTTCTGGCTGCGCGATCACGACAGCGGCGCGGATACGCTGCATCCGGAGACGCAGCAGCGGCTGATCGATACCTGCAGGATTCCAGTCGATATCGCAGCGCAGTCGGTCGGGGTGATCGAAGATGGCGCTGCGCTGCGCGTCCAATGGTTGCCGGACGGGCGCGTGAGCCGCTACGAGGCGCAGTTCCTGGCCGGTCTGCGCGCCGATCCGGAAGTCCTGCCGGCGGAGCGCTCGCTGTGGGACGGCGCGAGCATCGCGGCCGAAGTCCCGCAGGTTGACTACGCAGGCCTGATGCGCGAGGACGGCGTGCTCATGGCGCTGCTGGAACAGGTCGCGCGCTACGGCTTTTGCATGGTGGAGGGGGTGCCGGGCACGCCCGATGCCACCCGCGCCGTGGCGGAACGCGTGGCGTATATCCGCATGACCATCTTCGGCGGCTATTACGATTTCACCGCCGACCTGGCGCACAAGGACACGGCCTACACGTCGATGGCCATCGGGCCGCATACCGATGGCACTTATAGCCTGGACGCGCCGGGTTACCAGATCTTTCATTGCCTGGCCGCCGACTGCAGCGGCGGCGACAACCTGCTGATCGACGGCTTCAAGGTTGGCCAGATCATGCAGAGTGAATACGCCGAGGACTACCGGGTGCTCAGCACGGTCGAGATTCCCGGCCGTTACCTGGATCACGCGCGCGGTATTCAGCTGATGGCACGCCGGCCGCTGTTTCGTCACGATCGGTCGGGCGCTCTGGTGCAGGTCAGCTACAACAATCACGACCGCGCCCCATTCGTGCTGCCGGTCGAGCAGCACCGGCGCTTCTATCGCGCGCTGTCCACGTTTGCCGACCTGTGCGCGCAGCCCGAGTTGCACTACCGGCGTCGCCTGCTGCCCGGATCGGTGCTGCTGTTTGATAACTGGAGGCTGCTGCACGCGCGCGAGGCATACGTCGGCTACCGCCGACTCGCCGGCGCCTATCTGAACCGGGAGGACGTGGAAAGCCGGCTGCGGGTGCTGAGAATCGGCGCCGGGCTGGCGGTCTAGAGACCGCGGCCTTAGATAGTGGCGCACCGTGCGGTCGGTCGCGGCTGCGATCAGTTTCCTATCAGCCAGCTGATGGCGCCGTCGGTCGTAAAGGTGCCGAAGGTCATGATATCCATCTTGCTGGGCGACACCACGTACAGCGTTGCGGATTGAATGGGGACACCGGTCTGCTGGATCGTGCCGAAGCCGCGACCGGTGGCGGAGGCGACATCGAACTGGCCGCTGCTGTAGGTGCCCGAGAGCGTGCCGTAGCTCAGGGTGTAGGAGGGCACCAGGGTGATCGGCCCTGCCGTCTGGGCGAACTGGGTACCGGCGACGAAGAAGCCCAGCAACGTATCGGGGTAGGACTCGCCGGGCGGCGTGTATTGGGCTTCGAGCAGCCCGGCGTTGCCGGAAGTCGTGCCTTCCTCGATTACGTAGCCATCGGCGATGCCGTCGAGATAGAACACGAAATTGCGGTTGACGCCTGGTCCGCTGATCGACAGCGTGCCGCGGCCGGTGCTGGCGACCGTATACGGCTGCGCGGTGTAGTTAACATTGGCGGCATCGGTGTCATGGTCCGAGGTATCGAGTACCGCCGAGACGGTGGCGGCGACGGCATCGCCGTTGGAGAGCCGCCCCAGCGTCATCACGCTGATCGGTTCATCGGAGCCGGCCGCTCCCCAGACGCTGATGATCGACGGCGAGCTGGCCAGGGCTCCGTTATCGAACGTGCCGTCGGCGACATCGCCGACCTGCGGGGTCAGGAAGCCGGTGGAGCGCGGCGTGGCCACCGTGGGGTTCATATCCTCCAGATACATCCTGGCGGCGTTGACGATGTAATAGACCAGTGTGGTGCTGGTCCCGCCCGCGGTGAAGGTGGCGGTGCCGCGGCCACTGGCGTCCGGTGCCGACAGCGTGCCGGTGAGGGGTGCCGCGGACAGTCCCGGGGAGGCGTTCGAGTCGGTGAGCCCGGCGCTGATGGTGCCGGTGCTGTCGGTGGTGAAGCGCCCGGCGCTGCCGCTATGCACCGTGATCGGTTCCTGGTTGGCAACCGTAAGCAGGCCGTAGGCGAAGTTGCCGATGGGCGGCACTGCCGTGATCGCCGTCGTGTCCAGGCGGGCTAGCTGACCGGATCCGGAATCGGAGCCGGAACCGACCAGTTCCAGACGCGCGGAGTTGATGCTGCCGGTGCTGTCGGGTGGCGTGACCGAGAAGTTATACAGCAACGAACCGCTCGGTCCAGTCAGCGTGATCTGTCCGGAATTGGTCTGCCGGTTGATGCACTGTCCGGAGGTCAGGATCTCGTCGGTGGTCGTGCGGTGACCGTCTTTGTAGTCGTGCTCGCCGGTGATGTTGCCGCTGGCATCGACCGTGATGCTGCCGGCATCGGTTGCCGGGCCGCCGCCCCGGAATCCAGAGAACAGATAGGTGAAGCTGCCGAGCAGCAGGCAGGTGTCCTGCGGCAGTACCGTCATGGTGACGGTTTGCGAGGTGACGATACTGTTGGCGTCGCGTGCCTCCACGGTGAATGTGTAGCTGCCGGCCGTCGTGGGCGTTCCGGAAATGGCGGTAATGGAGCTGGTGCTGCCGTTCAGAATGATCCCGGGCGGCAATGCGCCCGAGGGCTGGGTCCAGGCGAAATCGGGCAGGCCGCCTGCCACCGTGATCGGGGCCGCGTAGGGCACGTTTACGTTGCCTGGAAACAGCTGCACCGGGTTCATCTGCGGTTTGCCGAGCACGATCAGCGTGACCGCGGCGGCGGTGGCCGTGTTGACCACCGAGGTTGCGGTGACGGTCGCATCGGCCGCGCCGAGCACCGAAGGCGGGGCGTTGAAGGTGACGGTTGTCGCCGTCTGGTCGCTCAGCGTGGCGCCCAGGGCGACCGCGTCGCCAGACAGGCTCCAGGTGACTCCGGCGTTGTTGACGTCGGCGGTCACGCTGGCAGTCACCACGATCGTGGTGGCCTGCTGGATCTGGGTGACGCTGCCGGGTGTGGACAGGGCGACGCCAGTACCAATGCCGACGTTGCCAGTGACCCCGCGATTGCTGGCACTGCTGCAGGCGACCAGTGTCATGGCCGCGACCAGCGGCAACAACATCACTCTGGCCACGGCGCTGGGGCGCCATGGCATTCCAGGACAAATCACGGTCAACAGCTTCTCCTCAATCCCGGGAATTCCGGTACCTGCGGCGGGCACGCACGCAGGCACTTCCCCGCCCGTTATCCGGGCCGCCTAGCATAGCGACAGTCGGGCGGGGATTCAGTTCAAAACGCAGCCGCGTTGGCTGGCCGCCGGCCTTTGGTCGGCCGGCGCCGCCGCAGCTGCCACAATGCAACGGCGGCCAGGGGCCACAGCCATTGCCACTCAAAGCCGCCGGCGCCGCTGGCCTCGCCTAGAGCCGACCTGATGGTGGCTGTGGCCGACGCAGTACGGCCGGCATTATCGGTGATGGTCAGGACCACCTGGATGGAACGGAACGAAGGCACTATCAGTGCGGCGACCGCCTGGTTGGCGTTGATCAGCTGGTCGCTGGTGGCGGGGATCGTGGCCCATTGGTAGCTGACGATGGTATAGCCGGTGGCCGCCGTGCTGGCGCTGCCGTTGAGGCTGATGCGCTGGCCCGGATACCCGGTAGTGCTCGAGGGCGTGATCTGCACGAACATGCCGGCGGCCGCCAGTACCGCGCTGGCGGCGTTGAGCATGCCGGCGCCGCAGGTGGCCGTGGTGCACACGCACTCGGCGGGCGCGCTCGGTTCGGTGAAATTGCCGTTCGCATCCGCCGTCATGTCGGCCAGCTGGCACTGGGTGTTGCTGGTGGGCGAAGAGGTTGGGAACGTCAGCGCGCTCGACTCCAGGCGGGCGATGATTTGCGCCGGTGTGAGAGCGGCGTTTTCTGCCAGCATCAGGGCCGCTACACCCGAGACCATAGGCGCGGCGAAGCTGGTACCAACGTTGGCGGCGTTGCTCGGGTTGCCGCCGCTGTCTAGGTAGCTCTGCGTGAGCTGCGAGTAGGTGTAGAAGCCGGGCGTGGGCGATGGCGTGGTGCTGCCGGCATCGGTCGTGGTCTCGATGTCGAACAGGCACGGCTCGCCGGCGACCGTATTGACGCAGTTGCCGCCCGGCGCGGCAATCGTCGCGGCTGCCCCGCCGTTGCCGCTCAGATTGCTGAACGGCACCTTGGTGCCGGTTTCGCGCAGACCCACGACCGACACCACGCCGCTGCAATTGGCCGGCGCATCGATCGCACCGCCCTCATTGCCGGCCGCCGCGACCACGAGGATGCCGGCGGCAATCGCGGTGGTGATGACGCTCTGTTCGGTTGCGGAGCAGCTGGTGTTGGCGCCCAGGCTCAGATTGATGATGTTGGCGGCCGGACTGGCCGCGATGGTGCCGGCATCGACCGTGACCTGCTGGCCAGCGGCCCACATGATGGCCGCAGCGATGTCGGATACCCGCCCCGAACATACGCCGACCGCGCGTACTGGCAACAGCATCGCCTGCGGTGCAACGCCGGCGATGCCGATACCGTTGTTGGTGAGCGCGCCGATCAGTCCGGCCACCTTGGTGCCATGCCAGGAACTGGTNNATCCAGTCGCCCGGATCGGAGGCATCGTCGTGCCAGCCTTCGCCATCATTGGCGAAGTAATAGGTCGCGGCCGAACCCGAGGCGCTGCAATCGGCAGTGGTATCGCTGCCGCTGTCGGTGGTGAAGTTACCCTGATCGCAGCTGACGAAATCGTAGCCTGGCTCGAGCTTGCCGGCCAGATCCGGGTGCCCTTCGATGACGCCGGTATCGATCACGGCGATCAGGGTGCTGGCCAAGCCGGTGGTCGACTGCTCCCACGCGGTGGTGGCCGAGATAGCCGAGGGCGTGGTGGATGAACTGGGCAGCAGGTACCACTGGCCCTGCCAGCTGCCGAAATTCAGGTCCGGGTTGCTGGCGTTGCTCGGATCGGTGCTGGCAAGAAAGTGCGGGTCATTCGGCAGGCCGGTATAAAGCTGCTCGACATAGCGGTAGCCGTCGGGCTCCGCGTACTCGATGCCGGGATCGGCGTTGAGGCGCGCCAGGATGCCCTGCATCTCGCTGTGGTTCGGGATATGGTCCAGCCGCACGACGTCGGTGCTGCCAAACAGATTGTGTACCGGGCTGACCTGGATGCCGTTCACGGCGCTCAGGCGCGCCGCGCGCTCCTGCACGCCGTCGATCTGTACCGCGGCCACGCCGCTGGTGCGCCACTTGACGATGATGCGGTCGGTCAGCGACTGGTCGACCGCATGATGCCGGAATACCACGCTGTCGGCCGCCTGCGATGCCAGCGGCGCGAAGCCGACCAGCAGCAGCGCGGACATGCTGACGGCGGCAACCCCGAGCTTCCGCGCAGCGACCCTTGCTTTCCGCATCGATTCACAGCTCCTGCGGTCGAATTGCACCATTAGACCACAGGGCACGCCAGAGTTCGCACACGGCGCGAAAGGCCGCATGGGCGTGTGCACGGCGCTGTGGAATACTCGCGCCGCGGTGCGCGCGGGCATCGCGGCGGGGACCGAATGTTGCAACGCTCGATGATAGTGTCGTTGATTTGCGTCATGACGCTGTGGCCGCCGTCGGTATACGCCTGGGGTGACGAGGGCCACCAGATCGTGGCATTGATCGCGCAACACTATCTCGACCCGGAGGTGCAGCTGCGGGTGCAGCGACTGCTTGCGACTGATGCCAGTGGGCTGGTACCCGATAGCTCGATGGCCACCGAGGCGACCTGGGCCGATCGCTATCGTGATTCGGATCGCGACGCCGGCGCGCTGCGCTATCGGCAGACGCGGCAATGGCACTACGTGGACCTCGCGCTTGATGCGCCCGATATGGATCGGGCGTGTTTCGCGCACCCGGCTTTGCCTGCGGGCACGCCGGCGAGTGCCGGTCCGGCCGCGGACTGCGTGGTCGACAAGATCGATCAGTTCGAAGCGGAGCTTGTTGACCCGCGCACCAGCGGCGACGAGCAGCGCCTGGCGTTGCAATTTCTGCTGCACCTGATCGGCGACCTGCATCAGCCGCTGCACGCCAGCGATGATGCCGACGAGGGCGGCAACCTCAAGCGGGTCGCGGCGCGCGGTATGCGGGCCGGCAGCCTGCATCACTACTGGGATGTCGAGTTCGTGCGACGGCTTGGCGAGCAGCCGCAACCGGTCAGCCAGAAGCTGCTGGCCCGCATCAGCGCCGCGGACATCAAGGCCTGGCAGCGCGGCAGCACGGCGGATTGGGCGCGTGAGTCGTTCGCGCTGGCGCAGGCGGTGGCTTACGGTGCGCTGCCAGCGCCTGGGGATCGCGGCCGTTACCGGCTATCGGCCGGCTATGTCCGGGACGCCGTCGATGCCGTGCAACTGCAGCTCAGCCGCGCCGGCGTGCGGCTGGCTGCAGTGCTGAATCGGGCGCTGCGCTAGCCGCGCTCGCCCCTTTCAGGCGCACGCGGCCGGCCGCGATGCGCGTCGATGGTGCGCCCGCATGCACGGAGTGCCGCACAATGCCCTGCATGAATCTTGCAACCCCGAACGCATGCCGGGCCGCGGGTCTGGGGGGCGATTGAACAACAAAGGCCAACGATGATGACTCACGCAGTCTCGACCCAACTGGCGGAACAGCGGCTGGCACAAGATGACCGCGTCGCGCTGACCAAGGACGCGCTCAAGCGCTCCTTTCTCGACAACCTGTTCTACATGCAGGGCAAGTTCCCGGTGCTGGCCACCGCCTACGACTATTACATGGCGCTGGCGTACGCGGTGCGGGACCGCATGCTGCAGCGCTGGAACAGCACCGCCGCAGCCTACACGCAGCAGGGCTCGCGCACGGTGTCGTATCTGTCGGCAGAGTTCCTGATGGGGCCGTACCTCGGCAACAACCTGATCAATCTTGGCATCCACGACGCCGCGCGCCAGGCGGTGGCTGAACTGGGGCTGGATCTGGATGAGCTGCTGCGCCAGGAGGATGAGCCGGGCCTGGGCAACGGCGGCCTGGGCCGGCTGGCGGCCTGCTTCATCGATTCGCTGGCGACGCTGCAGGTGCCGTGCATGGGCTACGGCATCCGCTATGAATACGGGATTTTTCAGCAGGAAATCGTCGATGGCTGGCAGGTCGAGCGCACCGACAAGTGGCTGCGCTTTGGCAATCCCTGGGAAATCGTGCGTCCCGAATGGGCGGCCGAGGTCAAGTTCGGCGGCCACACCGAGCGGTATTCCGATGAGCTCGGCCGCGTGCGGGTGCGCTGGGTGCCGGCGCGGGTAGTCAACGGCGTGCCGTACGACACGCCGATACTCGGCTACCGCGTCAACACTGCCAATACGCTGCGGCTGTGGCGCGCCGAGGCACCCGAGTCGTTCGATTTCTCGGTGTTCAATCGCGGTGACTATTGGGGTGCGGTGAACCAGAAGGTCACCTCGGAGAACATCACCAAGGTGCTGTATCCGAATGACGAGCAGGTCAAGGGCAAGGAGCTGCGCCTGGAGCAGCAGTACTTCTTCGTCGCCTGTTCGCTGCAGGACATGCTGCGCATCAACCGGGTGCAGAAGATCCCGCCGGAGCGCTTCCACGAGAAATTTGCGGTGCAGCTCAACGACACCCATCCGTCGATCGCGGTGGCCGAACTGATGCGGCTGCTGGTCGATGACATGGCGCTCGACTGGGACCTGGCCTGGAGCATCACGCGCAAGACCTTTGCCTATACCAACCACACGCTGCTGCCCGAGGCGCTGGAGCGCTGGCCGCTCGACCTGTTCGGCCGCATGCTGCCGCGGCACCTGGAAATCATCTACGAGATCAACGCCCGGTTCCTGGACGAGGTGCGGATCGCTTTCTTCGGCGACGACGAGCGCCTGGCGCGCATGTCGCTGATCGACGAGCACGGGGCGCGCTACGTGCGCATGGCGCACCTGGCCACCGCCGGCAGTCACGCGGTCAACGGCGTCGCCGAGCTGCACACCGAACTGCTCAAGAGCGACGTGCTGCGCGATTTTCACGACCTGTGGCCGCAGAAATTCAGCAACAAGACCAATGGCGTGACGCCGCGACGCTGGATGGTGCTGTGCAATCCGCGCCTGTCGCAATTCATTTCACGGGTCATCGGTGATAACTGGATCCGCAATCTTGATGAATTGCGGCGCCTGGAGCCGATGATCGAGGATGCGCAGTTTCGCGCCGAGTGGCGCGACATCAAGCGTTCGAACAAGATCGCGCTGGCCGCGATCATTCGTGAGCGCACCGGCGTTACTGTCAACCCCGACGCCATGTTCGACGTGCACGTCAAGCGCATCCACGAATACAAGCGCCAGCACCTGAACATCCTGCACGTCATCGGCTTGTATCACCGCCTGAAAACCGATCCCGGGCTGACGATGCATCCACGGGTATTCATCTTCGGCGGCAAGGCCGCACCGGGCTATCACCTGGCGAAATTGATGATCCGCCTGATCACGGCGGTGGGCGACATCATCAATCGCGATCCGGGTGTGCGCGAGCTGATCAAGGTCGTGTTCCTGCCGAACTTCAACGTGACCAACAGCCAGCGCATCTATCCGGCAGCGGATCTGTCCGAGCAGATCTCAACCGCGGGCAAGGAGGCGTCCGGCACCGGCAATATGAAGTTCCAGATGAACGGGGCGCTGACGATCGGCACCATGGACGGCGCCAACATCGAGATTCGCGAGGAGGTCGGGCCGGAGAACTTCTTCCTGTTCGGCCTCACGGCGGCCGAGGTGCAGGCGCGCCGCGCCGCCGGCTATCAGCCGATGCAGCTGTACCACGAGCAGCCGGAGCTGCGCGAGGTCCTCACCCTGATCCGCGACGGCTACTTTTCACGCGGCAACAGCGAGCAGTTTCTGGGCCTGGTGGGCAATCTGCTGCATCACGACCCTTACATGGTGCTGGCCGACTACCAGGCCTATGCCCAATGCCAGCAGCTGGTGGATGCAGCCTACCGCGACCCGGATCGCTGGACGCGCATGTCGATCCTCAATACCGCTCGTTCCGGCAAGTTTTCTTCCGATCGCAGCATTCGCCAATACTGCAGCGATATCTGGGGCGCCAGGCCGGTGACGGTGCAGTTGACGCCGCACGAGGAAGTGATGACGCTGCCGCCGCAGTGACGGCGCCGGGGCGCTCGCTCAGCCGCCTACCGGTTCGGGCGGCGCGATGCCGGTGGATTCGCGCACTATCAGCGTATGCGGGTGCAACAGCTGACGCGGAGCGCCGGTGCCCTCCCGATGGCGGCGCACCTCCTCCAGCACCAGATCGATCGCGGCACGCGCCATGGCGGCCACCGGCTGGTGAATCGTGGTCAGCGCCGGCCAGACACTGGCGGCGATCGGTGTATCGTCGAAGCCGGCGATCGACAGGTCCTCAGGCACCTCGAAGCCGATGCGGTGTGCCAGCGACACGGCGGCTGCGGCCATGTCGTCGTTGGCGGCGAAGATCGCGGTCGGATACGGCTCCTCGGCCAGCAGCCGTTCGGCTGCCTCCAGCCCGGAGCGATAGCTGAAGTAGCCCTGCTCCTGGCGCACGCTCTCGGGCGCAATGCCGGCCGCTGCCAGCGCTGCCAGAAAGCCCTGCTGCCGCTGCTGGCTGACCACGTGATTCGGATGGCCCTTGATGAAGCCGAAGTGGCGATGGCCGAGCGACAGCAGGTATTCGGTCAGGTCGCGCGCCGCGGCCTCGTTATCGATCCGTATAGTCGCCATCCGTTCCGAAGGGTGACCCGAGGCCACCGCCACCGCCACCACCCCGGCGCGCTTCACTTCGGCCAGGACGCGCTCGGCCTCGCACAACGGCGGCGTCAGGATCAGGCCGTCGATGCCGGCCTTCAGCAGCTTGCCCAGCGCCGCCGCCGCCATCTCGGGCTCGCCGCAACGCTCGACCAGCACCTGCGCGCCGGTGCGGCTACTCTCATCGAGCGCGCCGAGCATGAACTCGCCCAGGTAACCGGTGGATGGATTGTCGTACAGCAGCCCGATGCGACACGGCACCGAGCCGGCAAGACTACGCGCCGCCGGACTGGGAGCGTAGTTGAGCGTGCGGATCGCGGCATGCACCAGCTCGCGCGTCTCCGGCTTGACGTTGCTCTCGCGGTTGATGACGCGCGACACCGTCATCGGCGAGACGCCGACGTGCGCCGCCACGTCGCGTATCGTCACGCTCTGATTCGACTTTCGTCGCTGCCGTTCCGTCGCCATCGCATATCCTTGCGGTCATGGTACCGCTTAAAAAATCAACCCGGCAATCGCTCATTGCCCTGCTGTGCTGTGCGGCCGTGATGCCGCCCGCAGTCGCAGCGTCGGCCGATACGGCGCCCGGTGTGGCGCACCCGGCTCGCGGGCCGCGCGCGCACAGCGTCGGGTTGCTCGATGCGGCCACCGAGAGCCTGGTAACCGAGCTCATGAGCCGCATGAGCCCGGAGCAGAAGGTCGGCCAGATCATCCAGGCGGATATCGGCCACCTCACGCCCGAGGAACTGCGCCGCTATCAACTGGGCGCGGTGTTCGCCGGCGGCGACTCCGCACCCGCTGGCGGCAGTGATCGCAGTCCGGCGACCTGGCTCGGGCTTACACCAGCACTGCGGGCAGCTTCTCCGATACCGATCCTGTTCGGCATCGACGCCGTGCACGGCAATAACGCGGTGCAGGGCGCCACCATCTTCCCGCACAACATCGGACTGGGGGCGGCACACGATGCGGCGCTGATGGGGCGCATCGGTGTCGCCACGGCGCAGGAGATGGCCGTGGTCGGGTTCGACTGGGCGTTCGCGCCGGACGCTGTCGGTGCCGCAGGATCTGCGCTGGGGCCGCAGCTATGAGAGCTACTCGCAGGATCAGGCGCTGGTGCGGCGCTATGCGGGTGAAATGGTGCAGGGGCTGCAAGGCGCACCGGACGGCAGCCACGACGTGCAGAGCGGGCACGTGGCCGCCACGGACAAGCATTTTCTGGCCGACGGCGGCACCCGCGACGGCGTCGACGAGGGCGATACCGCGGCCAGTGAGCCGGAGTTGATCCGCGTGCATGCGCAGGGCTATCTGGCGGCGATCGACGCCGGTGCGATGACAGTGATGGCGTCGTACTCGAGCTGGCAGGGCGGCAAGCTGCACGGCAATGCCAGTCTGCTCCGCGGCGTGCCCAAGGAGCGCCTGGGTTTCGACGGCTTCGTGGTCGGTGACTGGAACGGCCACGGGGAGGTTGCCGGCTGCACCAATACCAGCTGCGCAGCCGCGCTGATCGCCGGTATCGACATGTTCATGGCGCCCGAGGGCTGGAAGGAGTTGTTCGACAATACGCTGGCGCAGCTGCGCGCGGGGATTATTCCGCCCGCACGGCTGGACGACGCGGTGCGCCGTATCCTGCGTGTGAAGGCGAAGCTGGGATTATTCGATGCCGCTCGGCCCTGGGAAGGGCGCGGTGGCGTGCTGGCCTCGAACGCGCACCGTGCGCTGGCGCGTACCGCGGCACGCGAGTCGCTGGTGCTGCTGAAGAACGCTGGCGGCCTGCTGCCGCTGCGC
Organism: Gammaproteobacteria bacterium; assembly: GCA_003132025.1. Taxonomy (GTDB): domain Bacteria; phylum Pseudomonadota; class Gammaproteobacteria; order Steroidobacterales; family Steroidobacteraceae; genus FEN-1191. The sequence goes on along the minus strand of PKWJ01000018.1, from coordinate 156,626 downwards.
GCCACCGTGCGGGCGCTGGTGGCGGGCGATGGTGCCGACGATATTGCTCGCCAGTGCGGCGGCTGGACGCTCGGATGGCAGGGCAGCGGCCATGGCAACGGCGATTTTCCGCACGGCGAATCGATCTATGCCGGCCTGCGCGCGGCGCGCGCGGCCGGCGGCGGCAGCGCGCAGCTGAGCATCTCCGGCCGCTACCGCGAGAAACCCGACGTTGCGATCGTGGTGTTCGGCGAACGCCCCTACGCCGAAGGCGCCGGCGATCTGCACTCGATCCAATACCTGGCCGGCGAGCGCGGCGGCGCCCCGATCCAGATTCGCGCCCGGCTACGGGCTGCGCTATGCGGCTGCCGACTGACGGCGGCACGCCGTCACGTCGTGTATGCCGCATCATGCAGTGGCTTCGAAAGGTGAGCTAACTCGTTAAAAGCAAACACCTATCGTCCATCCACAGCCGCGCTAGGGAATGTAGTACAGCTCGAACGATTGGCCGACCCGCTGCACCGGCTGGTAGCGCTTCAGCCAGCTAAAGCCCGCCTGGTTCTCCTGCAGCGTCAGCATGGTGATGGCGACCCAGCCGCTGACGGGTTGATTGGGCGCCAGCAGCGTGTACGGTGGCAGCGCCTCGCGCGACAGATCCGCGGTGCCTTGGTAGCCGAGCCATAGTTGCCGGATGCCGCGCGCGGCGAGCACCTGCTCCAGGCGCCGCAGGTCCTGGCCGCCCCAGTCAAGATCCGAGTCCACCAGGATGCGTTCCGGATGATTGCCGGCGAGCGGATTGAAATAAGCCAGATAGTCCGGATAGGCGATGGCGGGTATCGCGATCTGCCACAGCAGCAGGCCGGCGATTCCGGCCCGCAGCAGCGGCGCTGCCCGGCAGCGCTCCCAGCCGGCGCAGACCGCGTAGCCGGCGCCGATCGCAAGCAACGGATACGCAATCAGTACGTGCCGCACGCCAATGTTGATGTGGCTGTAGAGGCAGCAGAACACCAGGATCGATACGAAGCAGGCGGCCGGAGCCATGGTATAGACGTTGGCTTCGCGCCAGCCGCGCAGCGCCAGCAGCCCAAGTCCCGTCAGTCCGAGCAGCAGCAACGGCAGTGGTGTCTTCACCGCGAGTGCCACCGGATAGAAATACCACCAGCCATCCAGATCGGTTCGACCCAACAGGTACGACAGGTGGCCGTGCTGGTTATGCCACTCGACGCCGAGAAAATTCGTCGGCAGCATCAGAAAGCCGAGTGGCAGTCGCACACGTGCCGCGAACCGGTAGGCCAGATCATGCAGTGCGCCATGCTGCCCGGAGAGAAAGTCCAGCGCCGGGCTCGGCGCCAGATCGGGAGTCGTCAGGTAGACCAGCGTGGGTCCGTAGACGCCGATCATCACCACTACGGCCAGCAGCAGCGCCAGTGCCGCGCTTCCCATTCGCTGCGGCGCCATCCATGCCAGCGGCGCGCGGCGCGCCAACATCAATCTCAGTGCGACCAGCGTGAGCAGCGACACGCCGATGAACGGTACCGCCGACATTTTGGTGGCCACCGCCAGCCCCGCCGCCAGGCCGAAGCGCAGTCCCGAGCGCACGCCCGGCGACTTGAACCAGCGCAGCAACAGGTACAGCGCCAGCACGGTCATGGCGGTCACCGGCACGTCGAGCGCGACCACGGCGGCGTGGCCCAGGATGACCGGCGTACTCACCAGGAACACCAGCGTCATCAGTGCCGCGGCCTCGCCATACCAGCGCCGCATCCACAACCAGCTGGCGGCCAGCAGCAGCAGGAGAAACGGCAGCATTCCGAGCCGCGCCAGTGTCAGCAGCTGGTCGTAACTGGCCGGAGAGTTGTATAGCAGGTCGCGGCCCGCAGCCTCGCCGATCGGGTTCGGCTCGCCGTGGAATCGCGCGCCGGCCAGGTACGGACCGATCGCGGCGGCCAGGCGCGCCAGCGGTGGATGCTGCGTGTCGTAGCGATACTCGCCGCGATCGATCAGCACCAGCCCGGCGGCGATATGCTCCGGCTCATCCCAGAAGTTGCCGAAGAAGCGATAGGTGCTCACGCACAACGCGCAGGCGGCGACGGCCAGCAGGGCCGCGGCAGCCAGGGACCAGCGAGTCGGCCAGCGCATCGATGTGTGCCCTAAGGTAATGAGGAAGGTGGATGGGCGGCCAATTCTGCCCTGCGGCGGCGGCTTGCGGTACGCGATCTGGCATATTGCGGTAATGGCGCGCGCTGCAGTAGTGTGCCAAGGTTTTTTTCCCGCCACGGCCCGCAGGCGCAAAGCTCCCGGAAATGCCCGATGACTACGACTGACGCCCAGGCTTGGGTGGTGCATAAATTCGGCGGCTCGAGCGTCGCCGATGCGCCGTGCTTCGAACGCGTGGCGGCCATCGTGGAGTCACAAACGGCGGAGACGGCGGCGGGCGTGCGGCAACCGCGTCCGCGCCTGGCGATCGTGCTGTCCGCGTGCAAAGGCGTGACCGACGCACTGCTCGAACTGGTATCGCTGGCGGAGGGGCAGCAGCCCGAATGGCAGCAGCGTTTAGGGGAGCTGCGCGCCCGGCACGCGGGTATTGCCGCGGCACTACTCGACGCAGCCGACGCCGACGAATACCTGGCAGCATTCGATCGTGATGTCGCGGACCTGACCGGTGTGCTGCAGACCACGAGCATCATGCGCTCGGCGGCGCAGACGGTGCGCGACCTGTGCTCGGGCTACGGCGAGATCTGGTCGACTCAGCTGTTTCGCCGTTACCTGCAGCGCCGCGGCGTGCGCGGCGGCGTGCAATGGCTGGACGCGCGGCGCTGCGTCACGGTGGAGTGGGGTCCGCTCGGCCCTGCGGTGCAGTGGCAGCAATCGAAGCTGCGGCTCGAGCCCCTGCTGCCGCCCGAGGCGCGCGCAACGCTGGTCATCACCGGTTTCATCGCCAGCGACCCGCGCGGCGTTCAGACCACACTCGGCCGCAACGGCAGCGATTTTTCCGCCTCCATCTTCGGCGCGCTGCTGGATGCGGAGCAGATCCACATCTGGACCGACGTCGACGGCGTGCTTTCGGCCGATCCGCGCCGCGTGCCCGACGCCCAGGTCATCGATTCACTGTCCTACAACGAGGCCATGGAGCTGGCGTACTTCGGCGCCAAGGTCATTCATCCGCAGACCATGGCGCCGGCCGTGGGGCGCGATATCCCGATCTGGATTCGTAACACCTTTGCGCCCGACAAGCCCGGCACGCTGATCTGCGCGCGCCCGGTCTCGAGCCTGCCGGTCAAAGGCATCACCAGCATCGAGAACGTGGCACTGGTCAATCTCGAGGGCGCCGGCATGATCGGGGTGCCGGGCACGGCGCATCGGCTGTTCGGTGCGCTGCGCGAGGAGGGCATCTCGGTGATCCTGATCTCGCAGGGCAGCTCCGAGCATTCGATCTGCTGCGCGATCCCGCAGGCACAGGCGGCGCGCGCCCAGAGCGTGCTGGAGGCCGCGTTCGCACGCGAACTGGCCGAAGGTCAGATTCAAAATGTCGACGTGACGCCTGACCTGGCCATCCTGGCCGTGGTCGGCGATGGCATGGCGGGCATGCCCGGCGCCGCGGGCAAGGTGTTCGGCGCGCTGGGCAACGCGCATATCAACGTGCGCGCGATAGCGCAGGGCGCTTCGGAGCGCAATATTTCGGTGGTGGTCGACGGCCGCAACGCAACGCGGGCACTGCGGGCGACGCACGCGAGCTTCTACCTGTCGCCGCATACGCTGTCGATCGGCGTCATTGGTCCGGGTACCGTCGGCCGGGTGCTGCTTGATCAGCTCGCCAGCCAGCGCGAGCGGCTGGCGCGGGAATTCAAGATCGACCTGCGCGTACGCGGCATTCTGCGCGCGCGGCAAATGCGCCTCGCGGATTTCGGTCTGGAGCTGTCGCGCTGGCGCGAGGAGCTGGAGCAGCACGCGCAGCCGGCCGATCTGGCGCGCTTCGTCGAACATGTGCGCGTGGACTATCTGCCGCATACGGTGCTGATCGACTGCAGCGCCGACGCCGAGGTGGCCTTGCATTACCGCGACTGGCTGGCGGCGGGCATCCATATCGTCACGCCGAACAAGAAGGCCAACAGCGGCACGCTGGCGTACTACGAGAGCCTCAAGCTTGCGCGCCGCGAGAGCGGTGCCAATTACCTGTACGAAACCACCGTCGGCGCCGGCTTGCCGGTGATCCAGACGCTGCGTGACTTGCGCGAAACCGGCGATGACATCACGCGCATTGAAGGCATTCTTTCCGGCACGCTCGCCTATCTGTTCAACGTGTATGACGGCACGACGCCGTTCTCGTCCATCGTGCGCGAGGCCAAAAATCGCGGCTACACCGAGCCCGATCCGCGCGATGACCTCTCGGGCACCGATGTGGCGCGCAAATTGATCATCCTGGGGCGCGAGATGGGCTTGCCGCTCGAGATGAGCGATGTGGAAACCGCCAGCCTGGTGCCGCAGGATCTGGTCACCGGCAGCAGCGAGGAGTTCCTGGCAGGCTTGTCGCACTACGACGCGCCGATGAAGCAGCGCTACGAGGAAGCGCGCGTGCGCGGCAAAGTATTGCGCTATGTCGGCGCGGTCGCGGCCAATGGTCGCGCCACCGTCGGCCTGGTCGAGCTCGAAGCGCGGCACGCGTTCGCCAACATCGCGCTCACCGACAACGTGGTGCGCTTCGCGACCGCGCGCTACTGCGATAATCCACTGATCGTGCAGGGACCGGGCGCCGGTCCTGCCGTGACCGCCGGCGGTGTGTTCGCCGACCTGCTGCGCCTGACCACCTATCTTGGAGCACGCCTGTGAGCGGTGCCGCAGCGGGGCCAGGGCGCAGCGTCGCCACCGCGTTCGCGCCCGCATCGGTCGGCAACGTCGCCATTGGCTTCGATATTCTGGGCTTTTCGGTCGACGCGATCGGCGATCGCGTGACGGCGCGGCGCAGCGCGGCGGCCGGGGTGACCATCAAGGCCATTCGCGGCGTGGTGCAGGATCTGCCGCTGGAGGCTGCGAAGAACACCGCCGGCCGCGCGGTCATCGCGCTGCACGATGCGCAGCCGCCCGGTTTCGGCTTCGAGCTTACGATCGACAAGGGCATTCCGCTGGCCTCCGGGCTGGGCGGTTCGGCAGCCTCGGCGGTCGCCGCCGTTGTGGCGGCCAACGCGCTGCTGCCGCAGCCGCGTACCCAGCTGCAACTGCTGCAATACGCCATGCACGGCGAGGCGGTGGCCAGCGGCTCGATGCACGTGGACAATATTGCGCCATCACTGTATGGCGGGCTGGTGCTCACGGTGGGCATCGACCACCCCCGGGTGAAACAGATTCCGGTGCCGGGCGCGATCCGCGCGGTAATCGTGCACCCGCATATGTTCCTATCGACACGGCAGGCGCGCGCAATTCTCAAGGGCAGCGTCGAGATGGCGGATTTCGTCTGGCAAACGGCCAATCTTGCCGGTTTCATCTCCGGCTGCTACACCAACGACCTGGATATGCTGCGTGAATCATTCGAGGACGTCGTGATCGAGCGGCAGCGCGCCGCCCTGATCCCCGGTTTCGGGGAGGTGCGCCGCGCCGCGCTGTCCGCCGGCGCGCTCGGCTGCTCCATCTCGGGCGCCGGTCCCACGGTGTTCGCATGGTGCCTGGAGCAGCACGCGCAAGCGGTTGCCAAGGCCATGGTGCTCGAATTCTCCCAGCACCAGCTGCAGAGCGACCATTGGATCATCGCGGTCGAAGCTTCCGGCGCCCGCGTCATCGACTGATGTTATTCGCCAGCACACGCAACCCGCTGCACCGGGTCGGATTCAGCACCGCGCTGACGCAGGGTCTGGCCGACGATGGCGGCCTGTATGTGCCGACCGACTGGCCACAACTGACGCCCAACGCGGATGCCGATGACCTGGCGGCACTGGCGCTGGAGCTGCTGCGGCCGTTCGTAGCCGGCGATGCGCTGGCGGTCGACCTGGCTGGCATCACCCGTGAGGCCTTCAATTTTCCCGCGCCGCTGCTCATGCTCGGTGATAACGCGCGCCTGCAGGTGCTGGAACTGTTTCACGGCCCGACCGCCGCGTTCAAGGACTTCGGCGCGCAGTTTCTGGCGGCCACGCTGACGCAGGCACGCCGCGACGCCATCCGGCCGCTGAAGATCCTGGTGGCTACGTCCGGGGATACCGGCGGGGCGGTGGCGGCGGCATTCCACCGGCGCGACGGCATCGAGGTCGCGGTGCTGTATCCCAAGGGCCTGGTTTCCCCCACGCAGGAACAGCAGCTGACCTGCTGGGGCCAGAATGTGGTCAGTCTGGCGGTGCGCGGGCGCTTCGATGACTGCCAGCGGCTGGTAAAGCAGGCGCTCGGCGATCCGGGCCTGCGCCGGCGCTTCGAACTGTCGTCCGCCAACAGCATCAATCTCGGCAGGCTGCTGCCGCAGACGGTGTATTACTGGGCGGCAAGCCTTGCGATCTGGCGCCTGCACGGCGAACCGGCGTCGTTCGTGATTCCGAGCGGCAATCTCGGCAATGCGACCGCCTGTGTCTGGGCACGTCGTCTTGGGGCGCCGATCGATTCGATCGTGCTGGCGCACAATGCCAACCGCACGGTGCCGGATTACTTCGACCAGGGCGTACTGCGGCCGCGTGCCAGCGTGGCGACCATGTCGTCGGCCATGGATGTCGGCAATCCAAGTAACCTGGAGCGGCTGGTGGCGCTGTTTCCGGACCCGGCCGCGATGCGTACCGCGTTGCGTGCGGTATCGATCGACGATGAAGCCACGCGGCTGCGGATCCGAATCGACTTCGAGCGCTACGGCCGCGTGTGGTGCCCGCACAGCGCGGTCGCGGCCGAGGCCTACGCGCGGCTGGCTGCGAATGAGCGCGCGCGCGGCCGCTGGGTGGTGGTGGCTACGGCGCATCCGGCCAAGTTCCGTGAGACCATCGAGCCGCTGATTGGCGCTACGCTTCCGATGCCGCACAATCTGGCGCGACTGTTCGAGCGGCCCTCGAGCCACAGCGAGATCGAGCCGACGCTGGATGCCCTGAATAGCTCGCTATAACGTCCATAAGCTAACGACTATCTATAAGCTAACGTCTCTAAGCCATGGACTCCCTGCCGCCCGTCACTCTGGAATTCGCCGCGACCGTCGTTGCCGCCGCGGGGGCGATCGCCGGCCTGTTCCTGCTGTGGCGCTGGATCCGGCGCCGGCGCCTGCGCATGGCACGCACATTGGCGGTCACCAGCTGCGGCTTCGAGTACTTGCGCGATGTGCTGGTGCCGGATGGCCAGGGCAGCACTCTGCATGTGGATTTTCTGCTGCTGACCGCACGCGGGCTGGTGGTGGTTGATCTGCGCGACGTGGAAGGCAACATCTTCGGCGGCGACCAGATGACCGAGTGGACCGTGATGCATCGCGCTCTGCGCTACACATTCCCCAACCCGCAGACCGGGCTGTACGACCGGGTCGCGGCGGTGCGGGCACTGGCGCCCGACTTGCCGATCGAGGGCCATGCCGTATTCACCCCGAGCGGCCGCTTTCCCAAGGGTCTGCCGCGCCACACGCTGATGCTCGATTCACTGCGCGCGGAATTTCCAGCCTCGGACCGTCAGGCCATGAGCGTCATGCTCGAGCGCTGGATGCCGGCCTGGAAAGTAATCCAGAAGGCGGTCAGCCCCAGCAAGCTCGCCTCGCCCAAGGCGGCGATCTAGCAGGCCGGGCATGGCACATCGCTCGCCGCCGGCCGCAGTTGCTGCCGCGCTGTCGCTGCTGGCAATCACCCCGCTGCATGCGCAGCAGCCAGCGGGCGATGCCGGCAGCCGCGGCGGCGCGGCGGGACTGCATGACAGGGATACCGCATCTCCGATCAGGCACGTCATCGTGATCGTCGGCGAGAATCGGGGCTTCGACCACGTGTTTGCCACCTATGTGCCGCGCCCGGGACAACATGTATCGAACCTGCTGTCGCGCGGCATCATCAACGTCGACGGCACGCCCGGGCGCAACCACGCAGCCTCCGCGCAGCGCGCGGCGACCGACACGCGGCGCTACTCGATCAGCCCTGGCAGGGCTTACGCCTACCTGAATATCCCGCCGCCCGGTACCCATGATGCCCCTGAGGCCGCCAGCGACAGTAAGCCGGCGCCGTTCGCCACCCTGGCGGCCGCCAGGGCGGTGGAGCACGATCTGGCGGACGGTGACTATCCGTTGCTGCTGACCGGCGCCACCGGTCTGCCGCCCGACGTGATCGATACGCGCATCGCAAACTACGAGCATCTGGGTCCGGGGGTGTTTCCACTCACCCCGGCGGTCAAGTACGACGACTACACCGCAAGTCCCGTGCACCGCTTCTACCAGATGTGGCAGCAGAGCGACTGCAGCGTGGAGCACGCCAGCGCGTCGAATCCAAGCGGCTGCCGCAGCGACTTGTTCGCGTGGGTGGAGGTGAGCGTAGGTGAAGGCGGCAACGGCAATCCGCAGCCATTGCCGGTCACCAATATCTCCACCGGCGAAGGTTCGACGGCGCTGGAGTTCTACAACATCCAGCATGGCGATGCCCCGTACCTGAAGCAACTGGCCGATCGCTATACCTTGAGTGACAACATGCATCAGCCGGTCCAGGGCGGCACCGGCGCCAACGAGATCATGCTGGGCTTCGCCGACGCCCTCTGGTACAGCGATGGGCACGGCCACCCCGCGATGCCGCCAGCCAACCAGATCGAGGATCCGGATCCGCAGGCCGGCACCGACAACTGGTATGACGAGGATGGCTATACCGGCGGCAGCTACAGCGCCTGTGCGGACCTCCGACAGCCAGGAGTAGCGGCAGTGGTGACTTACCTGCAGTCGCTGCCGCGGCCCATCAATCCGCACTGTGAGCCCGGGCATTATTATCTGGTGAACAACATGAATCCGCCCTTCAACGCCGACGGCACACCGGCCAGCAAGTATTCCGAGTTCACGATTCCGCCCAGTTCGGTGCGCCATATCGGCGACGTACTGATGCAGGCCGACGTCTCGTTCGGCTACTTCGGCGGCGGCTGGAATATCTACCTGACCGATCCGGCGGGCTCCAATCCCTACAACGCGTACTGCATCGTCTGCAACCCATTCCAGTACGCTGCCGACATCATGACCAACCCGCGGCTGCGCCAGGCGCACATTCACGATACCGATGCGTTTTACCGGGACGTGGCCGACGAGACGCTGCCGGCGGT
>PKWJ01000018.1:418-147402 GCA_003132025.1 Gammaproteobacteria bacterium | reverse complement strand
GCGGCGGCTACTACGACTCCGGCTACATCCAGCCGCTCGACTTCTTCGGTGATGGCCCGCGCATTCCGCTGCTGATCGTGTCGCCCTACAGCGAGGGCGGTGAGGTCAACCACGGATACGCCGATCACGTGTCGATCATCAAATTCATCGAACGTAATTGGCGGCTGAAGCCGATTACGGCACGCAGCCGCGACAACTTCCCGAATCCGAGGATGCGCCGCGATAATCCCTATGTGCCGGCCAACAGTCCGGCGCTGAGCGACCTGTGGGATGCGTTTCACTTCCCGCAACGTCCGCCGGAGCATTAGCAGCGCGTTGCTGGCGGTGCTGGCCGGCTGCGCTCCCCCGGGGCACGGGGTCGCGGGTCGGTGGCAGCTCTCCTGGCGCGGCCGCATCGGTACCGAGCAGGCGACCGTGGTGTTGCAGCAGCGCGGTCGGGCCCTCAGCGGCAGCTTTGGCGGCGCGCACGGAGGTTTGCCGCTGTCGGGTTCACTCGATGGTACCAAGCTGTCGTTCACGGTGGATTTTCCGGGTCCTCCAGGCTATCGAGTCCTGTTTTCGGGTGTTGCGCAGGCGGATCGGATCGAGGGCACGGCGCAGCCTCAGGGCGTCAACGGCAGTGCATTTGCCGGACATGGCGGGGAGGTGGCGCCCGATTACTACACCTGGAGTGCCAGGCGCATGGCGCCGTGACCGGCCGGCGGCAGACCCTATGGGGATTAATGTGCCGCGGGTAGCGTGAACAGGCCGCGCGCATTCGCGCTGGTGCGGGCGGCGCACTGCTCGAGGCTCTCCCCGCGCGCGGCCGCGACCGCCGCTGCCACGTGCGGCAGGTACATCGGCTCATTGCGGCGCGATTTCGGCTTCGGCTTGATGTCCCGCGGCAGCAGGTACGGTGCATCGGTCTCGAGCAGCAGCCGCTCGGCCGGGATGCGCGCCACCAGTGCCGGCAGGTGTGCGCCGCGGCGTTCGTCGCACAACCAGCCGGTGATGCCGATCGACAGTTCCAGCGTCAGGTAGTCCTCGAGTTCGCTCGCCGCGCCGGTGAAGCAATGCGCCACGCCGCCGACCAGTTGGCCGCGGTGCTCGCGTAGCATGGCGACGAAGTCCCGGTGCGCGTCACGCTGGTGCAGGAATACCGGTTTGCCGCTTTCGGCCGCGAGCTGCAGCTGCCATTCGAAGGCGCGCAGCTGCGCGTCGCGTGGCGACAGGTCGCGGTAGTAATCGAGCCCGCACTCGCCGGCGGCCACTACCTGCGGCCGCGCCAGCAGCGATCGCAATTGCGGCAGGTCGGCGGCGCTCAGTTGCGCGGCGTCATGCGGATGTACGCCGGCGGTGGCAAACAGCGTGCCTTCATGGTCGCGCGCGAGATCGATCGCAGCGGCACTGCCTGCCAGGCTGGCCCCGGTTACGATCATCTGCACCACGCCCTGATGGCGCGCGCGTTCGATCACCGCCTCGCGGTCGCGGTCGAAACTATCGTGGGTCAGGTTGGCGCCGATGTCGATCCACTGCATAGCGCTACTGTAATGCGAGGCGGCGCTGCCTGATATGATCGAAGCCGCATGACCGGGCAGAACCGCATGTTGCGACAATTGCAACTCTGGGACGCCGACGGCAGCGAACACGGCTGGTCGGTGCGCCAGAGTGCGCGCGCGCGGCGCCTGAGCGTGCGCGTGTTTCGCACCGGCGGGGTGGAGATCGTCGTGCCGCCGCGCACCTCGCCACGGCGCGTGAGTGAATTTGTCAGCCAACAGCGCGAATGGATCGAGCTGCACCGCCGCCGTGCGCTGCCTGTGGCCAGCTGGCCGCTGCCGCCCGAGGCACTGGCGCTGACGGCGATCGGCGAGGAGTGGCGTTGCACGCGCGTTGCGGGTCCCGGCCCGGTCCGCCTGCGCGAGTTGCCCGGCTGCGAGCTGCAGCTCAGCGGTCGGCTGGAGGATCGCTCGCGGCTGCGCCTGGTGCTGGTGAACTGGCTGGTTGAACACGCCCGGCAGCGGCTCGAGCCGTTGCTGCGAGCGCTCGCGGCGCAGATGGCGGTGGTACCCGCGCGCCTGCAGGTGCGCTGCCAGCGCTCGCGCTGGGGCAGCTGTTCGCGCCGCCGCACCATCAGCCTGAACGTGTGCCTGCTGTTCCAGCGCCCCGAGGTACTGCGCTATCTGATCATCCATGAGCTGGTGCACCTGCGCTACATGAACCATTCGGCACGCTTCTGGACCGAGGTGGCGCGTTTTCAGCCCGACTGGAAAGCGCTGGATCGCGAGCTGCTGCAGGGCTGGCGGCGCGCACCGTCGTGGATGTTCCGGTGAACCTACCGCCTGCCACACCGACCGATGCCAACGCCGATGACGCTGCCACCAGCGTCGATCTGTCGGATGAGGCGGTGCATTGGGATCTGGGCAGCTCACTGTCCTACAGCCAGTATCTGCGACTCGATCGCCTGCTCGACGCACAGAAGCCGCTGTCCACCGAGCACGACGAAATGCTGTTCATCATCGTGCACCAGGTATCCGAGCTGTGGATGCGGCTGATACTGCACGAGCTGCGGGCCGTGATCGAGTGCGTGCGCCGCGACAAGCTCGATCCATCCTTCAAGATGCTCGACCGCATCGGTCGCGTGCAGGCACAGCTGCTGGCGGTGTGGGAGGTGCTGTCGACGATGACACCGGCGGATTACTCGTCGTTTCGAAATCTTCTGGGGCGCTCATCGGGATTCCAGTCGGTGCAGTACCGGCTGCTCGAATTCACGCTGGGCAACAAGCACGCCGACGTCATCGAAGTGCACCGGCACGATACCGAAGCCTACGCGGCGCTGGCGCGCGCGCTGGCGGCGCCCAGCCTTTACGACGAGGTGCTGCGGTTGCTGTCGCAGCGCGGTTACGGCGTACCGGCCACGTCGCTGGTGCGCGATTTTACCCAGCCCTATGAGCCCTCGAAGCAGGTCACGGGAGCCTGGCTCGGCGTCTATCACAACGCCGTCAAGGATTGGGATCTGTACGAACTCGCCGAGCGCCTGGTGGACCTGGATCATCGATTCCAGGTGTGGCGCTTTCAGCACATGAAGACCGTGGAGCGCATCATCGGCTACAAGCCCGGCACCGGCGGTACCGCGGGGGTCAGCTATCTTGCCAAGGCGCTGCGCTTACGATTGTTTCCGGAACTGTGGGAAGCGCGCACTTCGATGTAGCGTGCAGCTGCGTCGCGCGTCTAATGGTCGGCCCACGCCCATCCGATCACGTGCCAACCGGCGGTGCCCTTCTGCAGGGCAATCGTTACCACGCCGCCCTGCTGGACTGGTTTTCCCTTGTGCTTGAACGAGTAGTTCGTGGGAGCGACGACATAGGCCAGATCGGCGGTAATGTCGAGGTGCCACGGCTTGCCGACGGTGACCGCCGCATCCGAACTTCCGGTTGTCTTGACGAAGTCCTGGAAGTCGCTGGCCCACTTGGTGCATGCGCCGGCACCGGTCCACACGTGCGGCGGAAAGTCGTCGATGATCGACGCTTGATCGCTGCACGTTGCCGCCATGGCTTTCATGTCGCCCTTGTTGAAGGCAGCCACCCAGTGATGAACAACCGACATCACATCGGTTTTGTCCTCCGCCGCTGCCGGTCCGGCCAGCAAAATGCCTGCGGCCAATGCCATGAATATCCTGTACATCCCTGCTCCTTAGGTTCGTATGCCAGAGTTCGTCGCCGACAGTATGCGGGCGTGTAGTCGATCGCCGCAATTGTGGCGCGCCGCAGCGGTCCCAAGATATTCTGCTTGATAAGGAACTGATCATGGTCATTCGTGCATTGGTGTTCGATGCCTATGGCACGCTCTACGATGTGCAGTCAGTGCGAAGTCTCGCCATTGATCTGTGCGGGGATAAGGGCGAGATCATTACCCACCTGTGGCGTCTGAAGCAGCTTGAGTACACCTGGCTGCGCACTCTGATGCGCTCCTATGAGGATTTCTGGTCGGTGACCCGAGCGGCGCTGGAATTTGCTTTGTCGAGCGTCGGAATCGCGCCGACTTCCTCGCTATGTGACGAACTCATGGACGGGTACTTGCATCTGGACCTATATGCCGAGGCGCCGCAGGCGCTGGAATCGCTGCGCGACCACAAGCTCGCCATTCTATCGAACGGCAGCCCTCGAATGCTCGAGGCGCTGGTGCGTTCAGCGGGCATTGCGGAGCGCTTCACGGCCGTGGTCAGTTGCGATCAGGTGAAGCGCTACAAGCCGGAGCCGGCCTGCTACGCGCTCGTGGAGCCGGCCCTGCAGATATCGAAGCAAGAGGTCCTGTTCATCTCGTCAAACGGCTTCGATGTGGCCGGAGCCAAGCGCTACGGCTTCCAGGTCGCCTGGATTGAACGCACGGGCGATGTCCCGCCGCCGCAGGACTCCCAGGTCGGGCCAGCGGCGTTCTACCGGTTGATCCGCGGCGGTGCCGAGCAGCTTGGCTACCAGCCGGATTTTCGTCTGAAGCGCCTGACTGATCTGGCGGCAGTGCTCTCCGCATAGCACCTGGTGTTTCGGGCCCAGGGCTGTTGCCGGGAACTCAGATTCCGGCTGGCTGGTTCCATTGAATCGCCTGCACGTGAGGAGCTAGCCGTGCGGCCTGCCGCGGCGAAACGTTGATCAGGTACGCTTCCTGCGCCAGCTGCATGTGATCGAGATCGGCGCGGCTGTCGCCGTAGGCATAGACGCGGCCGGGCGCGTCGCGCGCGATCACCGCCGCCAGGCAGCGGCGCTTCTCCTCGCCGCGGCAGTTGGCCGTCGCCAACCGGCCGTCGAGCCGGCCATCGGCGCGCCAGCGCACCTCGGTACAAATGGTCTCGTCAAAGGCGAGCGCCTGGGCGATGCGAGGCACATACAGATCGGGGCTGGCGGACATCAGCAGTAGCCGATCGCCGCGCGCGCGATGCATCGCGATTGCGCTGAGTGCCTCGGCAAACAGGCCCTGATCCATCAGCGCGGCCACATAACGCGCGGCCCAGTTATCGAGGCTGGCACGCTTCGCGCCGCCGAGCAGGGCGTGAATCACCGCACCCTTGAAGGCGCCGCGATCACGATTGACCAGGAACCGCGCGGCTGCGGGTAGCGCCAGCGGTGCCCGCGGCAGCCGCCAGGGGCGGAGCCACAGATAACCCCAGAGGTACGGCCCGAAGGTATCGTGGCGCGCGATGGTACCGTCGAGATCAAATACCGCCAGGCCGCCGCTGTTCAAGGCACGCGTTTCCGGCGAGCGTCTTCAGGCGGCGCGGTTTTGGCCGGCGAGTTGTCGCAGCACGAACGGCAGGATGCCCCCATGGCGGAAGTATTCGCGCTCCTTGGGCGTATCTATACGCACGCGCACTTCGAAGCGGATCGGAGTGCCGCTGGCCGGGGTCGCGACCACGATGGCGCTGCGGGCGTCGACGCCGTTGAAACCGGTGATTTCATAGCGCTCGCGGCCGGTGAGGGCGAGCGCCTGGCTGTTGCGGCCGTCGATGAACTGCAGCGGCAGCACGCCCATGCCGATCAGGTTGGAGCGGTGGATGCGCTCAAAGCTTTCGGCGATTACGGCGCGCACGCCCAGCAGCAAGGTGCCCTTGGCGGCCCAGTCGCGCGACGAGCCGGTGCCGTATTCCTTGCCGGCGAGGATGATCAGCGGCGTGCGATCCGCCTTATAGCGCATCGCGGCATCGAAGATACTCATCTGCTCGCCGGTAGGCAGGTATTCGGTGATTCCGCCCTCGGTGCCGGGTAACAGCAGGTTACGCAGCCGGATATTGGCGAAGGTACCGCGCATCATGACTTCATGGTTGCCGCGCCGCGCACCGTACTGATTAAAATCCCGCGGTTGTACTCCCTGATCCATCAGGTAGCGCGCCGCCGGGCTGCTATTGGCGATGTTGCCGGCCGGCGAGATATGGTCGGTGGTCACCGAGTCTCCGAGCAGGGCCAGCACACGCGCGCCGACGATTGCGCCGACGGCCGCCGGCTGCATGGTCATGCCGTCGAAGTAGGGCGGGTTCTTGACGTAGGTCGACTTCGGATCCCAGGCGTAGATCTTTTCCGCGGGCACCTTGATCGCCTGCCAGCGCTCGTCGCCGGTAAACACGCTGCCGTAGCTGCGGCGAAACATGTCGGAGTTGATATTGCGTTGCACGTAGTCGGCCACCTCGGTCGGCGCCGGCCAGACATCGCGCAGATACACCGGTTGGCCGTTGGCGCCGGTGCCGAGCGGGTCGTTGTTGAGATCGACATCGAGCGAGCCGGCGAGCGCGTAGGCGACCACCAGCGGCGGTGAGGCCAGGAAGTTCATCTTGACCTCGGGGTGCACGCGGCCGTCGAAGTTGCGATTGCCGGACAGCACCGAGCAGCCGATGATGTCGCCGGCTTTGACGCCGGCGGAAATTTCGGGCTTGAGCGGCCCGGAATTGCCGATGCAGGTGGTACAGCCGTAGCCCACCAGATCGAAACCGACGCTGGCCAGCTGGTCGAGCAGCTTGGCTTTCTCGAGATAGTCGGTGACCACGCGCGAGCCGGGCGCAAGGCTGGTCTTGACCCAGGGTTTGGAATTCAGGCCGAGGCGATGCGCATTGCGCGCCAGCAGTCCGGCGGCGATCAGCACATACGGGTTGGAAGTGTTGGTGCAACTGGTGATGGCAGCGATCAGCACCGCGCCGTCGCGCAATTCGAAGGAATTGCCGTCGACGCTGACCGGCGCCGTGCCGGTGGCGGCGGGATTCTTGCGGCTGCGTTCCTCGGCCATGCGCGCGTGGTGCGTGCGGTAAGTGTCCTTGGCGATGCGCAGCGGCACCCGGTCCTGCGGCCGGCTGGGGCCGGCGAGGCTGGGCTCGACACTTCCCAGGTCGAGCTCGAGCACGTTGGTGTAGTCGGCAGGCTGGGCGCCGTTGACTCGCCACAGGCCCTGGGCGCGCGCGTAGTCCTCGACCAGTTGGATCAGTTCCGCTGGGCGGCCTGACAGCCGCAGGTAGCGCAACGTCTCTTCGTCGATGGGAAAGATCGCGCAGGTACTGCCGAATTCGGGCGACATGTTGCCGATCGTGGCGCGATCAGCCAGCGGCAGGTTTGCCAGACCGTCGCCGAAGAATTCGACAAATTTGTCCACCACGCCGTGCTTACGCAGTTTCTCGGTCACGGTGAGCACCAGATCGGTCGCGGTGGCGCCGGGCGAGAGGCTGCCGACCAGCTTGAAGCCGACGACCTGCGGGATCAGCATGGTCACCGGCTGGCCGAGCATGGCGGCCTCGGCCTCGATGCCGCCGACACCCCACCCGAGCACGCCAAGACCGTTGATCATCGTGGTATGGGAGTCGGTGCCGACCAGTGTGTCCGGGTAGGCCTGGCGCTTACCCGCGTCGCTTTTCTCGAACACCACCCGCCCCAGGTACTCGAGATTGACCTGGTGCACGATGCCGGTATTGGGCGGCACCACCTTGAAATTGCGGAACGCGGACTGACCCCAGCGCAGGAAAGAGTAGCGTTCGCCGTTGCGCTCGAACTCGATGCGGTTGTTGTCGGCGAGCGAATGAGCGCTGCCGTAGCTGTCGACCTGCACCGAGTGGTCGATGACCAGCTCGGCCGGTGCCAGCGGGTTGATCTCATCGGCGTTGCCGCCGAGGCGCGTCATGGCTTCGCGCATCGCCGCCAGATCGACAATGGCGGGCACACCGGTGAAGTCCTGCATGATGACGCGCGCCGGCGTGAACGAGATCTCGTACGACGGGGCTGCCTTCGGATTCCAGTTCAGCAGCGCCTCGATATCGTCGCGCGTGACGTTGGTACCGTCCTCGAAGCGCAGCAGGTTCTCGAGCAGGATCTTGAGCGAGTACGGCAGGCGCGCGACCTTGCCCGCTCCCAGCGCCGGCAGACTCCAGATCTCATACGACTGAGCGCCCGACTTGAGGGTCGTGCGCGCTTTGAAGCTATCGGTCATGATGTCTCCGGCTGCGACTCGCCGCAGCGGCGGCGCGTCAGAAGTGCGGAATTATATCGGGCACAGGCGGCGACAGGTGTGAAGAGTTCGCCATCGACGCCATCGACGCATCGTTATGCGCCGTGGCACTGAGCTTATACCCGGCTCGTAGGCGAACCTGTTCGACCACCCCGCCGCCGAGGCAACGGCCGTGCTGGTAGAACACGGCGGACTGGCCGGGCGTGGCGGCGCGCTGCGGCGTCTGGAATTCGATCCAGGCGCTGCCATCGGCACGTACCGAGACGCTGGCCGGCTGGCCCGGCTGGCGGTAGCGCAGCTTGACGCTGGCCTCGAAACTGCCGACGCGGGCGGCACACAACCAGTTGAGCGGTCCGGTCGCCACAGCATCGGCCTCGAGCCGATGCTGCTCGTGCCGCTGCACTACAGTCAGTGCGTTGCGCGCGCCGTCCTTGTGCGCGACGTACCACGGCTCCTGGGCAAAGCCGCGCGCGCCGCCGATTGCGAGCCCGGCGCGCTGCCCGAGAGTGTAGAACGGCAGGCCGCGGTGCTGTCCGAGCACGCGACCGTCGAGTGCTTCGATCGGCCCGGGTATGGCTTGCACGTAGCGGCCCAGGAAATCCGCGAATGGCCGCTCGCCGATGAAGCAGATACCGGTGCTGTCGGGTTTGTCGTGCACCGGCAGGCCGGCGGTGCGCGCCAGTTCGCGCACCTGTTCCTTGTGTAGCTCGCCCAGCGGGAACAGCACGCGAGCGTAGCGCTGGCGCACGACCGCATGCAGGAAGTAGGACTGATCCTTGGCGGCATCGCGCGCCTGATAGAGCCCCGGACCATCGTCCAGAGTCGCCAGGCGCGCATAGTGGCCGGTGGCGAACAGTCGCGCGCCGAGCCGCAGCGTGTAGTCCAGGCACAGGCCGAACTTGATCTCGCGATTGCACAGCACGTCGGGATTCGGAGTACGGCCGGAACGATATTCCGCCAGGAAATGGGCAAATACCTGGTGGCGGTACTGATCGGAAAAATTCACGCGGTGCAGGACGATGCCCAGCTCGGCGGCGACACTGCGTGCGTCCTGGTAGTCCTGGGCGGTGGTGCAGTACCCATCGTCCTCCTCCCAGTTGCTCATGAACAGGCCCTGCACATCGTAGCCGGCATCGCGCAGCAGCAGCGCCGCGACGGCGGAGTCGACGCCGCCGGACAGGCCAACGACGACGCGCTCGCTGGAGCGCGCTGTCATGGTGGAACTCTGGTTCATGCCCCTATTGTAGAGCGTACGGGAGTCATTTGGCGGCTGATGCCA
The DNA here is from genome assembly GCA_003132025.1 of Gammaproteobacteria bacterium. Classification (GTDB taxonomy): domain Bacteria; phylum Pseudomonadota; class Gammaproteobacteria; order Steroidobacterales; family Steroidobacteraceae; genus FEN-1191. The sequence goes on along the minus strand of PKWJ01000018.1, from coordinate 138,173 downwards.
CATGGGAGTAATCGGCATATAGGGCGGACTTTCGTTATTGAAAGTCCGCCCTATATGCCGATCACTCCTATGCGATACCAGTCGTCAGATGGTTCCAGCGACGTTCGACGACAGCGCGTCCAGCGGCAGGCGCCGCCCGGCGAGGTAGTCCTCGATGCACCGGAGCACCAGCGGCGTGCGCAGGCGTGGCGCCTCGCGGGCGATTTCTTCGCGCGTGAGCCAGTGCGTCGTGACGATCGGCGGATCGAGGACTCGCGCCGCCTCGTGGTCGTGCACACTGCCGATGAAGGCAATTCGCAGCGTGCTGTGCCCGCGCGGGCTGCGCCACTGGTAGATACCCAGCAGCGCCTCGGGGCTGAAGTGCCAGGCGGTCTCCTCCAGCGTTTCGCGCACCACCGCCTCGACCAGCGATTCGCCATCCTCCAGATGACCGGCCGGCTGGTTCAGCACCAGGCGGCCGCGGATGCGCTCCTCGACCAGCAGGAAGCGCCGGTCGCGCTCGATCAGCGCCGCAACCGTGACGTCGGGTTTCCAGACCATGGCGAAGGATACCGCGCGCCAGACGTCAGTGGCAGGCGCATGGAGCACGGAGCGGACTTTCAGATCAGCTGCGTGCGATCCGGACTTCGCGCTCTTCGATCATGCTCGCCTGCCAGACGGCATCGAATTCCTGCAGGTACTGGCGCGCGATCGGGGGATTATTGAAACCGGCGATGCCCTCGGCACGGTCGGCTCGCAGCCGGTAGACGATCGCGCGGTCATCGGCGATGCAGTACGCGGCGGTGAGCTCGCGATATTGTGGAGCGCGAATCCGGATCTCCAGATAACTGGTGAGCCGGTGTGCCATGGCGATGAAGCGATTGGCGCCGCTGCTCAAGCGCGCCTGATCGCGCATCAGCACCCGCACCTTGGCAAAACTGTGGCCGAGTACGAAACGTTTGATGATCTCGAGCAGCGCGGCCTGATCGTAGATCTCCGGCTCCAGATCCGGCGTCATGATGGAGATCAGGCGCTGGCCGCTGGCGGCAACCGTTTCGGTGGCCGCGCGTACCTCGTCGAAGCTGGTGAGCACGTGCAGGGTTTCGGTCGTCGGCCGCCTTTCGGCGAGCACGGCGGGCATGATCGGACCGTCCTCGAGCCCGAAGCTCGACAGACGCGCCGAAGTCGTCGCGCTGCTTTCCCTGGTGCCGGTCACTCGCTCGCCTGCGTTGTTTAAGCTTTACGGGCTCTATGCAGGGCGATGGTAGAGACAGCGGCACTGGATCGATCGCCAACCGGGTCACAGTTGCGCCGCAGCGCTTTGTGAGACGGCTACCGATTTGTTAGCTAACTCGCTGAAAACAGGATTATGTAACTTGCGTTTTTACGCGTCCTCGTCGGCAAAGCGGCGTGCCAGGCTGGCCGCCAGACCCAGATATTGCGGCGGCGACAGCGCCGCGAGCCGGTTGCGATCGGCTTCCGGCAACGGCAACGTGGCGACGAACGTCCGCAGCGCGGCGGCATCCACGTTCTGCCCGCGGGTGAAGTCCTTCAGCAGCTCGTAGCCGTTGGCGACACCGGCGGCTCGCAGCACACTCTGGATCGCCTCCGCGAGGGTTTCATAAGCACCGTTCAGGTCGTGCGCCATGCGCGCCGCATCGGGACTGATCTTCGCAAGGCCACGCTGCAGCGCCTGGCAGCCAACCAGGCCGTGCGCCAGCGCGACGCCGAGATTACGCAGCACCGTCGAGTCGGTAAGGTCGCGCTGCCAGCGCGAGATCGGCAGTTTGTCGGCGAAGAAGCGCAGCATGGCGTTGGCCATGCCGAAGTTGCCTTCGGCATTCTCGAAGTCGATCGGATTGACCTTGTGCGGCATGGTGGATGAGCCCACTTCACCGGGCATCGAGCGCTGGCGCAGGTAGCCGAGAGAAATGTAACCCCACAGGTCGCGGCACAGGTCGATCAGAATGACATTGACCGAGGCGCAGGCATCGCAGAACTCGGCGATCCAGTCATGCGGTTCGATCTGCGTGCTGTAGGCATTCCAGTTCAGCTGCTGTGCAACGATGAATTCGCGACTCAATGTAATCCAGTCGATGTCGGAGCGTGCGCCGTGGTGCGCATTGTAGTTGCCGACCGCGCCGTTCCATTTGGCTAGGATCTCCACCGCTTCGAGCCGGCGCCGCGCGCGCTTCAGGCGCGCACCGACATTGGCCATCTCCTTGCCGAAAGTGGTTGGACTTGCGCTCTGGCCGTGGGTGCGCGCGAGCATCGGCAGATCGGCATGCGTTCGCGCCAGCGTGCGCAGCAGTGCCAGCAGCGCGCCGAGCTCGGGCAGCATTACCTTGGCGCGCGCGTCCTTGAGCAGGCGTGCATAGCACAGGTTGTTGATGTCTTCCGAGGTGCAACCGAAATGCACCAGCTCCAGTGCCGCGTCCGTCGCGCCGGCGGTGGCCAGCTGCTCGCGCACGAAATACTCCACCGCCTTGACATCGTGATTGATGCGCTGGTCGATGGTCTTGACCGCCTCGGCGGCGCCGGCGCCCGGATCGCGCGCCAGGGCGGCGCTGCGCTCGAGCACCGCCGCCGGCAATGCGCCGGCGAGGAGGTGCAGCCGCGGATCAGTCAGCTGTTCGAACCACAGCGCTTCGACACGGATGCGTTCGCGGATCAGCGCGGCTTCGGAAAAGTAATCGCGCAGCGGCGCCGCGATGGCGGCGTAACGCCCGTCCACAGGCGAGAGGGCGGTCAGAGCTGAAGGGTCCATGTGGATGCCGCGATTCATCGAAATGCTAGACTACTCATGATAGCGCATTGGCCGTGCCGTGCCGGAGCTACACCGATCATGACCTCAGCATCGTTTCGCATCGAACGTGACAGCATGGGCGAGCTGAAAGTGCCGGCAGACGCGCTCTGGGGCGCGCACACGCAGCGCGCGGTGGATAATTTCCCGATCAGCGGGCTGCGTCTGCCGCGCGCCTTCATTCGCGCCCTGGCGCTGATCAAGCAGGCCGCCGCCGCCGCCAATGCCCGCCTCGGGCTGCTCGACCAGCGCAAGGCCGCTGCCATCGAAGCGGCCGCAGCCGCGGTGGCCAGCGGTGCACACGACAGTCAGTTTCCGATCGACGTTTTCCAGACTGGCTCGGGCACCAGCAGCAACATGAACGCCAACGAGGTGATCGCGCACCTGGCCGCGAAAGCGGGTGTGCCGGTGCACGCCAACGATGACGTCAACATGTGCCAGAGCAGTAACGATTCGATACCGACCGCGATTCACGTCAGTGCCGCGCTGCTGCTGCGCGAGCAGTTGCTGCCGGCACTGGTGCACCTGGCGGCGGTGATTGCCGCCAAGGAGATCGAGGTCGAGGGCGTCGTCACCACCGGCCGCACGCACCTGATGGATGCCATGCCGGTCACGCTGGCGCAGGAGCTGTCCGGCTGGCGCACCCAGATCGAGAACGGCGCGGCGCGCCTGCGGTCCACCGAGCCCAGGCTGTTGTGCCTGGCGCAGGGCGGGACCGCGGTGGGCACCGGCATCAATGCGCATCCTGATTTTGGCGCCACTTTCTGCGCTGAACTGCGGCGCCTGACCGGGATCGAGTTCGAGCCGAACCGCAACTTCTTCGAGTCGATGTCGGCCCAGGATGCCGCGGTGGAACTGTCCGGACAGCTCAAAGTCATCGCCGTGAGCCTGATGAAGATCGCCAATGACCTGCGCTGGATGAACAGCGGGCCGCTGGCGGGGCTGGGCGAGATCGCATTGCCGGCACTGCAGCCTGGCAGCAGCATCATGCCCGGCAAGGTCAATCCGGTGATTCCCGAGGCCACCAGCATGGTGGCCGCGCAGGTGATCGGGAACGATGCCGCCATCACGCTCGCCGGACAGTCGGGTAACTTTCAGCTCAACGTGATGCTGCCGCTGATTGCCTACAACCTGCTCGAGAGCATCGCACTGCTCGCCAATGTGTCGCGCGCGCTGGCCGACCGGGCGATCAAGGGTTTCACGGTCAATCGGGCGCGAATGGAGGAGGCGCTGGAGCGCAACCCGATCCTGGTCACCGCACTCAATTCCGTCATCGGCTATGAGAAAGGCGCGGCGATCGCCAAGCGAGCCTACGCCGAAGGCAAGCCGATCCGCGAGGTCGCGGCTGGGATGACCGAGCTGCCGCGCGAGCAGCTCGATAAGCTGCTCGATCCGACCGAGCTGACGGGTGGCGGCATCAAGGGTGGCGGCATCAAAGGCGCGGGCGTTAAAGGCGGCGGCGGGGGCTGAGCATCGATGGCGGAGGAGACCCATGGCTGCGCCGGCGCCGACCGTTGCGCATGAGCTGCCGGCCGACTGGCAGGCGCGCCTGCGACGTGGCCTGATGCCCGCCCCCGATCATCGGCCCGAGCACTGCCGGCCGGCCGGCCTGGCGATGGAATCCGCCGCCGTGCGGGCGCGGCTGCGCGCGACCTGGCCAGCGTCGCTGAAGGTCGCCGCCGTTCTGGTGCCGATCATCGATCGGGTTCAGGCGCCGACACTGCTGATGACGGTACGGGCAAGCCATCTGCGTCGGCACGCGGGCCAGATCAGCTTTCCGGGCGGCCGGCTCGAAGAGCAGGATGCGGATATCGCTGCCGCGGCGGTGCGTGAGACCGGCGAGGAGATCGGCATTGCCCCCAGCGCCATCGACCCGATCGGATTCCTGTCCGACCATGTGGTGCAGACCGGGTATCGCATCACGCCGGTGGTGGCATTGGTGCAACCCGGTGTTACTCCCGAGCCCGATGGCACCGAAGTGGCTGAAGTGTTCGAGCTGCCGCTGGGCTTGGCCCTGGCCGCGGCGAACTACCGCGTCGGACGCCGCACCATTCGCGACGTCGAAGTCGACACCTGGGAGCTGTCCTTCGGGCCATACAACATCTGGGGCGCGACTGCGGGCATCCTGGCGAATCTGCGCCAGGCATTCGCCGGGGCCACGGCGTGAGCGCCGCCGGTGACGAACTCGAGGCACTGCTGGCCCTGATGCGCACCCTGCGCGACCCCGAAACCGGCTGCGCATGGGATCGGCAGCAGAATTTCGTCAGCATCGCGCCGTTCACGATCGAAGAGGCCTACGAGGTCGCCGACGCCATCGGGCGTGGCGATCTGGCACGCCTGCGCGATGAGCTGGGCGACCTGCTGTTCCAAGTGGTGTTCCACGCGCGCATGGCCGAGGAGGCCGGCAGTTTCGATTTTGCCTCGGTGGCGCGTGGCATCCGCGACAAACTCATCCGGCGCCATCCGCATATCTTTCTTGAACCCCAGGCGCTCGAGGTGTCGCAACTGCACGTGTCCTGGGAGATGCAGAAGGCGCGCGAGCGCGCGGCCGCGGGAATGTCTGGCGTACTGTCGGATGTTCCGCGGGCGCTGCCGGCGCTGGCGCGCGCCGCCAAGCTCGGCCGCCGTGCACGCCGCGTCGGCTTCGACTGGCCGGCGGCGAGCGGCGTGCGCAGCAAGATCAACGAAGAACTCGCCGAAGCCGACGCCGCGGTCGCGGCCGCGGAGCACGATCAGGTCGCGGAAGAGATTGGCGATCTGCTGTTCACCGTCGCCAATTGGGCGCGCCATCTGGAGGTGGACGCAGAAGACGCGCTGCGTCGGTCGGCGCTAAAATTCGAACGGCGCTTCGAGTGCATGGAGCAGGCTGCCGCGACGCGTGGGCTGTCGCTCGACAAGCTGACCGCGGCACAGTGGGATGAACTCTGGCATGACGCCAAGTCGTTGACTAAAGGGGATAAATATTGATTCAGGCCCGGTTCAGAGCGCTCCGACTAGGCTCGCCCCGTTCATTACATTGTGCCCGCGGGCGCACGGGGCGGCGATTTGATGACTGTGGACATGAGCACAGCGCGATTGGCGCGGCGGGGCTGCCGCCTGCTTTTTGCGGCCGCAATGCTTGGAGCGGCGGGGCTGTGTGCCGCCAGTCCGCAGGCGCAGGCACCGGCGCCCCAGTCCCGCATCGACCACGAACTGTCGCGCGAGGAGGCCACGGCGCTGGTGCAGAAACGCTATGGGGCGCGCGTGGTACGCACCGATATAGCCGATCAGGACGGTCGCCGGTTGTACGTGTTCCGACTGCTGTCCAGCGCCAGCAAGGTATGGATCGTGCGTGTCGATGCCCGCACCGGCGCCGAAGTGCCTTGACCGACAACGACGTTCGGGGGACGTGAGTGCGCGTGCTCGTGGTGGAAGACGAGGCGTCGATCCGCGAAGTGCTGAAAGCCGATCTGTCGGCGGCCGGTTACAGCGTCGACCTGGCCGCGGACGGGGAAGAAGGGCTGTACGCGGCTACCGAATTTCCGATCGACGTCGCGATCATCGACCTCGGTCTGCCGAAGCTGTCGGGTTTCGACCTGATACGCGAACTGCGCGCGCGCGGCAAGACCTACGGCGTACTGATACTCACCGCGCGCGACCGCTGGCAGGACAAGGTCGAGGGCCTGAGCGCAGGTGCCGACGACTACGTCGCCAAACCGTTTCATTTCGCCGAAGTGCAGGCGCGCCTGTCAGCGCTACTGCGACGCACCGGCGGCTGGGCCAGCGCCAAGCTCGCCTGCGGGCCGGTCGAACTCGACACGCGCACCCAGGCGGTGAGCGTCAGCGGCGCGGCGGTGGAGCTGACGAGTTTCGAATATCGGATTCTCGAGCACCTGATGCTGCGCGCCGGCGAGGTGATCTCCAAGAGTGAGCTCACCGAACGGTTGTATGAACAGGATTTCGATCGCGACAGCAACGTGGTCGAGGTGCTGGTCGGCCGCCTGCGCCGCAAGCTCGACCCCGACGAGATCATCAAGCCGATCGAGACACTGCGCGGCCGCGGCTACCGCCTGAGCCTGCCGCGACGGCCGGGTTGATCGCAGGTATCGGCCGATGATGCGTGGACCGCCGTCGGTCAGCCGCCGACTGCTGATCGCGGTCGCATTGCCGCTGCTGCTGTTCTTCGTGTTGACCGCGTCAGCCATCGATTACGTGTTTCGCCAGCAGAGTACCGCGGCACTGCGCGATCGGCTCGAGGAACAGGTGGTGGCACTGGTCACCGCGGTGGATCTCGATTTTGACGGCAAGCTGGTGGTCAACCTGCTCGACCCGGAGTCGCGACTGGACGTGCCGGGTTCTGGCCAGTACGCGGCGCTGCGCGACGATACCGGCAAGCTGCTGTGGAGCTCGCCGTCGCTGGCCGGTACCGATCTCGTGCTCGGCAGCAAATTGCCCGTCGGCGGAGTGGATTTTCGTTATCAACTCGCGCGCGATGGCAGCACCATCGCTGAGCTCAGCCGCGGCCTGCAGTGGGCCTATGGCTCGGGTCTTTCCAAGAAACTGGTGTTTACGGCGGCCGACAGCACGGCGCCACAGATGCGCGAGCTGTGGCTGTTCCGGCAGCGCATGGCTGGCTGGTTTGGGGCGCTGGATCTGGTCCTGCTGGGTACCATGGCGTGGATGATGCGGCGCGCACTGGCGCCGGTGCGGCGCCTCGAGCAGGAGATTACGGCGCTGGAAAGCGGTACTGCGTCGCAGCTGGGCGAGGGTTATCCGCGCGAGCTCGCCGGCGTGGCCTCGGGCCTGAATGCGCTGCTTGAATCGGAGCGCAACCGGATCGTGCGCTACCGCGATACGCTCGGGAATCTGGCGCACAGCCTGAAAACCCCATTGGCCGTGATCCGCGCCAGTCTCGGCAGTGCCGACAGCGACGAGCGTCGATCGGAGGCGGTCATCCAGCTGGAAATCGATCGCATCGCGCAGATCGTCGAACACCAGCTGAAGCGTGCTGCAGCCGGCGGGGGCGCCACGTTCGGTCAGGCGCCGGTGCCGGTGCTGGCGCTGCTGACCGATCTGCGCGCCGCGCTGATGAAGGTGCACGCGCGCAAGGATCTGCGGATCGAGATCGATGCATCGCCGGAGCTGGGCTTTCTCGGCGACAGCGGCGATATCCTCGAGTTGCTGGGCAACGTGGTGGACAACGCCTGCAAATGGTGCCGCTCGCGCGTACTGGTAAGCGCGCGCTTCGACCCCGATCGCGGACTGCCGCGGCGCCTGGCGATCGTGGTGGAAGACGATGGGCCAGGAATTCCCGAGGAACTGCGTACGCGCGTGGTTGAGCGCGGCGTTCGCGCCGATGAGCATGTGCCCGGTCATGGACTGGGACTGGCGATGGTGCGCGAAACCGTCAGGCTGTACGGCGGCCAGTTGTTCATCGACGCCTCGCAGGCGCTCGGCGGTGCGCGCGTGGAGCTGCGCCTGCCGGGCCGCTCGTAGGGTTATGGCAAAGGCTTCGTGCCAAATTCGGCCGAGTGCGGGATAATCTTCGAAGCGGGCGACCTGACCGTTCGAGTCCGGAGCTACGCCGCCCGCCGACAGGGCCGCTACCATGCGCAATCGAAGTCGCACCCTTGCTCCAGCATTGCTGCTGCTGAGTGCCTGCGGCAACCAGCAGCTGGAAATTCCCTCTGTGGGCGACGACGCGGTTGGTCAAAGCGCCCATCCGCACAGACCGCAACCAGCGCCGCCAATGGATTGACCGTAGGCGGCACGGTCAGCGGTCTGCAGGGCGCAGGTCTTACGCTGCAACTCAACGGCGGTCCGCCGCTGTTGGTTGCGGCGAACGGCACCTTTGTTTTTCCGGCAGCAATGACGACTGGCTCGGCCTATGCCGTGACCGTGAGCAATCAGCCGTCGACAGAGCGTGAGGTGTGCTCAGTCAGCAACACATCTGGCACCATCGGCCAGGCGGCGGTCACCGATATCTCGGTCGGCTGTTCGATTGTGGCCGGCTTTCTGTACTCGGCCGCGGGGCCCAACAACCAGATCCTGACCTTCGGCATCAGCGCGGGCACAGGCACGCTGCTACCAACCGGCGCGCCGGTGGCGACCGGCTCGGACCCGTTGAACATGGTCACCGCACGGGGCGGACAGTTTCTCTACGCAGGTAATCTTGCGTCCAACAGTATTTCGGCCTATGCCGTGGATGCCGGCACGGGAGCCTTGACATCGATCGGTCCGGCTATGCCCCTCACAGTATCTCCGTACCAGATGGTAATGTCCGCATCCGGGTTCCTGTTCGTCTACGGCCAGATTCCGGGCCCGGTTCCGGGGGTTCCTCTCAATCCCCCGGAAGCGACGCTCAGCGGCTACGCGGTCAATGCAGTTAGTGGCGCCTTGAGCCCGGCGGGTACGGCGCTGACATTTGACGGTAATACCGCGGTCCGTCTCGCCGCCACGCCGGACGGAAAGTTTCTGTACGTGTTGACCGCGGACGATACCGGGGTGGTCGGTCCTTCCCCAGCCACGGTGACAGCCTATGGAATCAATGGCGCGACCGGTCAGCTGACCGCGGGGCCGGCGATTTCGCCAGACAACATCTCAGTAACCATGGCTATTGATCGGTTGGGGAGGTTTCTCTACCTCACGAGCGATCAGACCATCCCGTGGCAAGCGGCACCCACCGTGCTGCCGTACACGATCGATTCGAACACGGGGGCGCTCACGCCCGCGGGGACAGGCGTTGCCGTTGCCAGCAACGCGGGTGCACTGGCCGCGGATCGGTCCGGCAGGTACCTCTACTTCCTCAATACTTTAATTTCACGCCGGCCGATGACAGCGTGCAAGCCCTGGCCGTTGATCAGACGTCCGGTTCGGTTGCGCAGATTGGAACGGCGTTGCAGATCGATGGCCAGCCATATGCCATCGTCTGTGATCCGTCCGGACAGTTTGTCTACATCACTTCCGTCAGCTTCGATTCCGCCACGCTCAACCTGTGGGTCTATTCGATCAGCACCGACCCGGAGACGGCCGGTCAATTGCTGCCGAACCTCACCGGCGGGCAGCCGGTACCGCTCGTCCCGCCGGGCGGGTCACAGGGTCCGTCGCTGGCCGTCATCGACTGAGTTTGGCGCGCAGTATGATGCGCGCTGTCACAGCTATTTGGGACGGTCAGTGAGCTATCGCCGGTTGAATATTGCGGGAGCATTGGTGCTGCTCTGAAGACTGACCCGCTCTTGGATCCCTTGCGCAAGGAGCCGCGCTTTCAGGCGATTGAGCGGGAGTTGAAGTTTCCACCGCAGTGGAGATTTCTCCGGCAAACACTTCGACACGCGCGCTAGTCGCGTTGGTCGGCGGCTTCCTACGGCTCAACGCGAGGGCGGGTGGATGGCGATACCGTTCGACTTGCGCCAGCGTCAACCTTATGGAGCTTACATCGACTCTCGCTGGAGCCCGACGATGGTCAACAAGAACACGATATTTCTGTGGTATGACGGTACGGCGTTGGACGCTGCTCGCTTTTATGCCGATACCTTCCCGGACAGCACTGTGGGCACGGTCCACCGCGCGCCGGGCGACTATCCCGGCGGCAAGCAGGGCGATGTCCTGATGGTCGAGTTTACTGTGATTGGCATACCCTGCGTTGGGCTTAACGGCGGGCCGCAGATCAAGCACAACGAGGCGTTCTCGTTTCAGATCGCGACCGACGATCAGGCCGAAACCGACCGCTTATGGAACGCGGTCGTGCGAAATGGCGGCCAGGAAAGTCAGTGCGGCTGGTGCAAGGACAAGTGGGGTGTGTCATGGCAGGTCACCCCGCGCGCCCTGATTGCCGCGCTCTCCGACCGCGATCCAGCAGCGGCAAAGCGCGCTTTCGAAGCCATGATGCCAATGAAGAAGATAGACATCGCTGCAATCGAGGCGGCGCGGCGGGGCGAGTGATCGGCCAGTGCTCGAAATGACAGAATGATTCTCTGAGAGGGCGGCGACGCGGCTGCTCCACGTCGACTGTCGAATGATTTGTCGCCGGGTTGTTTCGGCCACGCCACGGCTGGTTCCTCATTGCATAATGCGTGGTCGCATGCCACGATATATACAGAGGCATATAACGCTGGCGAGAAGCCCTCGATGGCAGATCGGGCGGCTTTAAGAAGCATCGCGTCGAGGGCGCGACCTACAACGCCAGGTTGCCCACGATCATTGTCACGTTGACGCACGCATTTTTGCGGCGCGCTGCATATGCGTTACCAGGAGCACCCGTGAAGAAGTCAGTTCTGGCCTTGGCCCTGATGAGCGCGACCGCCGGCGTCGCACAGGCGGATGGCTCGTTGGAGCTGTATGTCATCCTCGATGACAGCATTGCCCATATCGAGCACTCGCTGCCGACCAGCGACGTTCATACCTTTGGTTTCAATTCCTACAACGTCCCCGGCCAGGACCAGGGCTCAAGATGGGCGGTGGTTTCCGGTGCGGAACAGATGTCGCGCTATGGCCTGCAAGGCAACGAAACATTCAGCAACGGATTCAGCGCCTTCGCCAAGCTGGAAGGCGCGATCAACACCGCCTCGGGTGAGATCGCCAACAACGGTCGGTCGGTGCTGAACAATGCGAATGACCTGACCACGATCAGCAGCGCGTCGTCCATCAACGGCCAGGCATTTTCGCGTGCCCAGTACGTCGGTGTCGGGGCGCCGCTATTTGGCTCCATCGAGCTGGGGCGCACCATAGCCTTCTCGACCGAACAGATATCGGAATTCGATCCGCTGCATGCGTCCGGCCTGTATTCGCCGATCGGTTACTCCGGCACCATCGGCGGCGGTCTTGGCATTACCGAGAATGGCCGGTTGGACAACAGTGTCAGATACGAAGACAAGATCGGCGACGTGAGCTTCGGCGTACAGTACAAATTTGGTCAGACCGATAGCTCCGAGGCGGCCGATGTTGGCACGGCACTCGAGGGCATGGTGGGGTACCGCCGCGGCCCATTGAGTCTGGAGCTGGCCGGTTCTGAGACCAGGAATACGCCCGCCCTGTCGTACAAGCTGTTTACGAATGACGTGGGCCTAAGGGTATCGGACTCATCCGGGTTCATGCTCGGGGGCAAGTATGACCTGACCAGTAGCGCGGGGCTCTACGCCGGCGTGGAGCACACCGATCAGACGGTGCCCTCCAGTTCGAATAACTGGAGCACGCAGATCACTTCGTACTACAACATGCCGATAGCCGGTCTGGTAACGGCAAAAGCGTTCGATCCCAGTTGGGGTGCCGCGCCGATTACGGTATTTTGGGTGGGCGCCGACTATCAGTTCACACCGGCTTTCTCTGTCAATGTCGGCTATTACAACGTGAACAATGGCGGCAACAATCACAATGACCAGTACACGATCCAGCAGTTTGCCATCCTGCCGGATTACAAATTCAGCCAGCACTTTGACGTGTATGCGGGCCTCATGATCGCGCACTACTCAGGTCCGTACCTCACGCAGTTCCTGCCGATCACGATCGCATCCGGCAACGTGCTGTACGGCATCGGCGTGCGCGCCCGGCTCTCCAAGGCGTTTCCCTTCTAGGTTGCGGCGAAACAAGTAGGTTGCGGCGGCACCAGGCGACGGACATCGCGCCGATTCACGGCGCAAGATCGAATTCGATGCCCTGCGCCAGCGGCAGCGCCGAGCTCCAGTTGACGGTATTGGTCTGCCGGCGCATGTAGGCCTTCCAGGCATCGGAGCCGGCCTCGCGGCCGCCGCCGGTGTCTTTCTCGCCGCCGAAAGCACCGCCGATCTCGGCCCCGGAGGTGCCGATGTTGACGTTAGCGATGCCGCAGTCGCTGCCCTGGTGACTCAGATAGAGCTCGGCGTGCTGCAGTCGCTGGGTGAATAGACTCGAGGACAAGCCGTAGGCCGACTCATTCTGCTGCCGTATCGCCTCGTCGATTGAAGCCACCGGTATCAGGTACAGGATCGGCCCGAAGGTCTCGTGTTGCACGATGTCCCAGTCGTTGCGTGCCAGCACGATCGCCGGTTCGACAAAGTGACCCGGTCGCGCCAGCACCTTGCCGCCGACCAGCAGCGTGCCGCCGGCGGCCTGGGCTGTGCCGATGGCGCGCTCGAAACTGCGCACCGCATTGAGATCGATCAATGGTCCGACCAGTGTCGTGGGGTCGAGTGGATCGCCGATGCGCAGCTGGCGGTAGGCGTGGATCAGCCGGCGCTGCAGTTCGGGCAGCTGCGATCGATGCACCAGCACGCGACGCGTGCTGGTGCATCGCTGTCCGGTGGTGCCAAGCGCACCGAATACGATGGCGCGCGCGGCCAACGCGAGGTCGGCGCTCTCATCGACGATGATGGCGTTGTTTCCGCCCAGCTCGAGCAGGCTGCGGCCCAGGCGCGCCGCCACGGTCTGCGCGATCTGGCGGCCGACCGCGGTGGAGCCGGTGAACGACAACAGGTTGACGCGCCGGTCAGCGGCCAGGCGCGCCCCAAGTTCAGTGCCGCTGTCGATCAGCAGCTGAAAAATCGCCGGCGCCGCATGGCGTTTCAGGACCTGGTCACACAGGCGCTGAACCGCCAGCGCGCACAACGGGGTTTTAGGCGAGGGCTTCCATACCGTGGCGTTGCCGCACACCGCCGCCAGCAATGCGTTCCACGACCACACCGCGACTGGAAAGTTGAATGCGGTGATGACACCGACCACGCCCAGCGGATGCCACTGCTCGTACATGCGGTGCTGACTGCGCTCCGAGTGCATGGTGTGACCGTAGAGCATGCGCGACTGGCCGATGGCAAGATCGGCCATGTCGATCATCTCTTGCACCTCGCCCAGGCCCTCGGCGATGATCTTGCCGTTTTCGAGCGACACCAGTTCGCCGAGCTCGCGTTTGTGGCGCCGCAGCTCATCACCGATCTGGCGTACCAGATCCCCGCGCTGCGGGGCGGGCACGTCGGCCCAGCTGCGCGCAGCCGCAACTGCCTGGTTCATCACCTCGTCATAGCCGGTGGCGCCGGTGGTGGGCACGCGGCCGAGCAGGCTGCCGTCGCCGGGATTGAAGCTTTCCAGGCACTCAACCGCGCCACCGGGCTCGCCCGGCGGCAATTCGAAATGCTTCAGCAGTGCGCTGACGTTGCTTCTGGCCACAACTTACCCCGCACGCGAGCGCTGACGACCCGGCGCCCCGCTCACCACCACGTCGGCCGAGATGTCCTTGCTGCCGCCGGCCGCCAGGTGGCGGCCGAAGCGGTTGGCGAGGATATCGGGCAAGCGGAATGACTCCTGCGTCACAAGGCCCGCCCGGCGCTGCCGGTGCGTCAACACCAGGTCGAGAACGGAGCACAAGCCCGAGGCGGTACTGACCTGGATCGCCGACCACAGGCGCCCGGCGATGATCTGCGGGTAGATCTTGCTGACGTAGTTCTCTTCGCGCAGCTCGCCGTTCTGCATCCCGGTGACCGCGGCGTACACGATCACGACGTCCTGAAGCGTCTGCGGCACGGCGTTCTCGAGGATGCGCTTGAGCGTACCGCGATCCTGATTGAGCTTCAGGTCGTTCATCAGCAGTCGCATCTGCTCGCAATGTCCCGGGTAGCGGATGGTCTTGTAATCCATGCTCTCGCAGTGGCTGCCGAAGCTTTGCGCCAGCGACCCCAGGCCGCCGGAGGTATTGAAGGCCTCGTATAGGGTACCGTCGATCTCGATTTCCTCCATGCCCTCCAGTGGCCGCACTTCCACCGTCCGGCCGTCAACGATCGCCTCGCAGGGATTCCCGTATTCGTTGATGAGTCCCTCGGTGGACCAGGTGAGCGAATATTTCAGGACATTGTGCGGGTGCTGCGGCAGTGCGCCGACGCGCAACCGCACGCTGCGCAGGCTGTCGAAGTGCCGGATTAGTTCGCCGCCGGCGATGCTGATGAATCCCGGCGCCAGCCCGCACTGCGGCACGAACGCCGCCGCCGCACCCTGTGCGAGCGCACTCACGCGCCGCGTGACCTCCACATCCTCGGTCAGGTCGAAGTAGTGGATGCCGCCGTCGCGCGCCGCCGCTGCGACCAGCGCATTGCAGTGATAGGGCAGGCTGGAGACTACCGCCTGGACCGGGTGTGCCTGCAGATGCGAGCGCAGGGCCGCGGCATCGGTGGCATCGAGCCGCACCGCCTGGATAGTCTGCAGGCCGTGCGCACGCGCGACGCCGGCCGCCGCCGTCTCATCGACATCGGCAAGCTGCACCTGGTAGTCGCCGGATTCAGCCAATAGGCCGGAAATCAGCGCGCCAATCTTGCCGGCGCCCAGAACCAGCACCTTGTTCATTCGTAGTCCCCGTTAAAGCGCGCATGTTAACATCGCCGGATGCGATCCACCGACAGCACCTCCTGGCACCCGGCGAGCTGGCAGTCACGCAAGGCCTCGCAACAGCCGGCGTACGATGACCCGACGGCACTGAGCCGCGTAGTTGCCGAACTGGCGCGACTGCCGCCGATAGTGGTGTCGTGGGAAATCGAAAATCTGCGCGAACGGCTGGCCGCCGTGCAGCGCGGCGAGGGGTTCCTGCTGCAGGGTGGGGATTGCGCCGAGAGCTTTGCCGAATGCGAGTCGGATCGCATTGCCAAGCAGCTCAAGGTATTGCTGCAGATGAGCCTGGTGCTGCTGTCGGGCATGAAGAAGCCGGTGGTACGTATCGGCCGCATGGCCGGCCAGTATGCCAAGCCGCGTTCAGCCGACATGGAAACGCGCGACGGCGTGACGCTGCCGGCGTATCGCGGTGATCTGGTGAATCGTGTGGAGTTCACGCCCGAGGCCAGACGCGCCGACCCGCAGCTGCTGCTGCGCGGCTACGAGCGCGCGGCGCTGACGCTGAACTTCGTGCGCGCGCTGGTGGATGGCGGATTTGCCGACCTGCATCATCCGGAATACTGGGATCTGGGCTTTGTGCGCCATGCCGAGCTGCGCGAGGCCTATCAGCGCATTGCCGATTCGATCGGCGATGCGCTGGATTTCTTCCAATCGCTGACCGGGCGCGCGGTGCATGACGCCACCCGGGTCGATTTTTTTGCCAGCCACGAGGGCCTGCACCTTCTGTACGAGCAGGCGCAGACGCGTTTCATCGCGCGCCAGAATCACTGGTACAACCTGTCCACGCACATGCCGTGGATCGGAATGCGCACGGCGCAGGTCGATGGCGCGCACGTGGAATTTTTCCGCGGCATCGCCAATCCGGTCGGCGTCAAGATCGGCGCGGCGATGGATGATCAGTGGCTGCAGGAGCTGGTGACTACGCTCAACCCGCAGAATCAGCCCGGACGGCTGACTCTGATTCACCGTTTCGGAGCCAAGGACATCGAAAAGTCATTGCCGCGGGTGATCGAGGCGGTACGCCGCACCGGGCATACGGTACTGTGGTGCTGCGATCCGATGCACGGCAATACCGAGACCAGTACCGGCGGTTTGAAGACGCGCCGCTTCGAGAATATCCTGAAGGAACTCGATCTGGCGTTTCGCATTCACGCGCAGCAGGGAACCTATCTTGGCGGTGCGCACATCGAGCTTACCGGTGAGGACGTCACCGAGTGCACCGGCGGTGCGCGCGGGCTGACCGACGCCGATCTGCAGCGCAGCTATCGCTCGCAGGTCGACCCGCGCCTGAACTACGAACAGGCGCTGGAGCTGGCAATGCTGATTGCCGAGCGCAGCAAACAGAAGTCGTGAGCGGCACCGACGACCTGGGAACCCTGCTCGCGCGCAATCGTCAATGGGCCGAGAGCCTGACCGGCAGCGACCCGCAATACTTCTCGCGCCTGGCGCACCAGCAGCTGCCGCGTTACCTGTGGATCGGCTGCTCCGATAGCCGGGTTCCGGCCAACCAGATCCTCGGACTGATGCCCGGGGAGATCTTCGTGCATCGCAATGTCGCCAACGTCGTGGTGCACAGCGACTTGAATTGCCTGTCCGTGATCCAATATGCGGTCGAAGTGCTGCAGGTGCGCGATATCATCGTCTGCGGTCATTACGGCTGCGGCGGGGTGAGCGCGGCTTATCGCGAGCAGAAGCTCGGGCTGATCGACAACTGGCTGCGGCATGTGCAGGACGTGCGGCACCGTCACGTGGCCGAGCTGGCGGCGGCCGGTGGAGTCGAGGCGCAATTGCGACGCCTGTGCGAACTGCACGTGTTGGCGCAGACGGTGCACGTGGCCGAGACCACGGTAGTACAGGACGCCTGGCGTCGCGCGCAGGCGGTGGCGGTGCATGGCCTGATCTACGGGCTTGATGACGGTATCCTGCGCCATCTGGGCCTGAGCATGACTTCGGATGCCGAGCTTGCCGCATACAAGCAATCGCAGCCAGAAGCGCCGGATTTGCAGCGCAGCCGCGGATGAGGGCGCCGGCGCCCGGCCGCCATGAGCGACAGCGACTTCGATCTCAAGAGTTACGTGGCGACGCTGCCACAGCGTCCCGGTGTGTACCGCATGCATGCCGCCGACGGTGAACTGCTGTATGTCGGCAAGGCGGCGCGCCTGCGCGATCGCGTCGGCAGTTACTTCAACAATCATGACCTGTCGCCGAAAGTTGTGGCGATGGTACGGCGCATCGCGCGTGTGGAGGTGACGGTCGTCAACAGCGAGCAGGAAGCGCTGCTGCTTGAATGCAATCTGATCAAGGCGCACCGGCCGCGCTACAACATCATGCTGCGCGACGACAAGTCATTTCCATACATCCTTTGTTCGGCCGGGCACGAATTTCCGCGCCTGGTGTTCTACCGCGGCCCGCGCCAGAAGAACAGCCGGCAATACGGGCCGTTTGCCAGTGCCCATGCCGTCAAGGAAGTGCTGCAACACCTGCAGAAGGTATTCAAGATCCGAAACTGCCGCGACTCGTTCTTCGCCAATCGCAGCCGGCCGTGCCTGCAGCACCAGATCGGGCGCTGCTCGGCGCCGTGCGTGGGCCTGATCGGGCGCGAGGCATACGCGCATGATCTCGAGGGCGCGATCGGAGTGCTCGAAGGG
The DNA here is from genome assembly GCA_003132025.1 of Gammaproteobacteria bacterium. Classification (GTDB taxonomy): domain Bacteria; phylum Pseudomonadota; class Gammaproteobacteria; order Steroidobacterales; family Steroidobacteraceae; genus FEN-1191. Next base: position 120,422 of record PKWJ01000018.1, on the reverse strand, counting down.
CGCAATGCCGAGGTGATCGGCGAGTTGCAGCGGCGCATGGAGGCGGCGGCGCAGCAACTGAAGTTCGAGGACGCCGCGCGGCTGCGCGATCAGCTGCGCGAGCTGCAGGAAATCCGCTCGCAGCAGATCGCCAATGCGCAGCGCCGGGCCGATACCGACGTGATCGCCATCGTCGGGGAGCCGGGGCAGTATGCGATCTGCGTGCTGCCGGTGCGTGAGGGCCAGAATCTCGGGTCCGCCAGCCATTTCCCTGGCAGCGCGCTGAGCGAGCCGGCCGACACGCTGGCGGATTTTCTGCTGCTCTACTATAGCCGCGAGCCGGCACCGCCGGAGATTCTGATCAACATGGCTCTGCCGGATCACGAGCCGGTAGCCCAAGCGTTGGAGCGTGCCGCCGGCCGCTCTTTGGAGCTGCGCGTGCCGCAGCGTGGCCTCAAGCGCCAGTGGCTGGAGCTGGCGCTCGACAACGCGCGCAACGCCCTGCGCATGCGGGCACTGCGCACCGAGCTGGCACTGGAGGGCATGCAGCTGCTGGCGCGGGTACTGGATCTGCCGCGGCCGCCCGAACGCGTCGAGTGCTTCGATGTCAGCCATACCGCCGGCGAGGGCACGGTGGCATCGTGCGTGGTGTTTACCACTGAGGGCGCTCGCAAGCGCGAGTATCGGCGCTACAACATCGAGGGTGTGACGCCCGGGGACGACTACGCCGCCATGCATCAAGCGCTGCTGCGCCACGGTGCTCGCATCGCCAGCGGTGAGCGGCCGCGGCCGGATCTGCTGCTGATCGACGGCGGCCCCGGCCAAGTGGATGCCGCGCTCAGCGCGCTGACCGAGGCTGGCTGTCAGGATCTGGCGGTGGTCGGTGTGGCCAAGGGCGCCGACCGACGCCCCGGGCAGGAGCGACTGTTTCGCGCCGGCGAGCCGATTCCGATCGTGCTGGAGGCCGACAGCGCCGCACTGCATTTCATCCAGCGTGTGCGCGACGAGGCGCACCGCTTCGCCATCACGGGACACCGGCGGCGGCGAGCGCGGCGCTACCGCGAGTCGATCCTCGAGACCGTCCCGGGCCTGGGTCCGGCGCGACGGCGCGCGATCCTGACGCATTTTGGCGGCCTGCAGGGGGTGATGCGTGCCGGCGCCGCGGATCTGGAAAAAGTTACCGGCGTTGGCGCCGCGATGGCGCGTTCGATCTATGATCATCTGCACCCGGGGGCGTGATGATCTGGAACCTGCCCAATATCCTGACCTGGCTGCGTATTCTGGCCATACCGCTGGTGGTGCTGCTGTTTGTGTTCGGGGCCAGGAATCATGCCAGCGTGGCGTACCCGATCGCCGGTCTGCTGTTTGCGGTTGCCGCGATCACCGACTCGCTCGATGGCTATCTGGCACGGCGGTTAGGACAGATTACGCGCCTGGGCGCTTTTCTCGACCCGGTGGCCGACAAGCTGATGGTCGCGGTTGCGCTGGTGCTGATCGTCAGCCGCGATCCGCGTCCGCTCATCGTGCTCACCGCGGCGGTGATCATCGGCCGCGAAATAGCGATCTCGGCGCTGCGCGAGTGGATGGCCGGCATCGGTCAGCGCACCGCCGTGGCGGTATCGCGCATCGGCAAGTACAAGACCATCCTGCAGATGGTCGGGCTGACGATGCTGCTGTTCCGCGCCGATCTGTTCGGCCTGCCGATCTATCGCATCGGGATCTGGCTCACGGTGATCGCCGCCGCGCTGACGCTGTTTTCGATGGCACTGTATCTGCGTGCCGCGTGGCCGCATCTATCAGCGCGCAGCTGAGCGAATCGCATTACAGCCGCGCGCAGCGGGCGTCGCATCGCGGCGCGTAGAGAATCACCGCGGGGTTCACGATGACCGAGCTTTTTAGCCTCAAGGGTAAAGTGGCATTGCTCACCGGCGCCAGCCGCGGCATCGGTCTGTCCATCGCCACCGAAATGGCGCGCGCCGGTGCGCGGGTGGTGCTGTCGAGCGATGTGCCCGCGGCCTGCACCGAGGCCGCGGCGGCGTTGCGCGATCAGGACATGGATGTTATCGGGCTGCCATGCGACGTCGCACAGCGCGCGCAGCTCGAAGCCCTGGTGCAGCAGTGTCTGGCGCTACGTGACCGGATCGATGTGCTGGTGTGTAACGCCGGCGTGGCACCGCCGTTCGGGCCGATCGCGGCGGCCAGCGATGCCGATTGGGATTTGACCATGACGGTCAACTTGCGCAGCGTGCTGTGGCTCACCAGTCTCGTGATCCCAGCTATGGCGGCGCGCCGCGACGGCAGCGTCATCCTCACCGCCAGCCTGTCGAGCATGCGCGGCAACAAGTCGATCGGGCTGTACGCCCTATCGAAGGCGGGACTGGCGCAGCTGGCGCGCAATCTTGCGGTCGAGTGGGGTCCGGCCAACGTGCGTGTGAACTCGATCTCACCTGGGCTCATCGCCACGGAATTCGCCCGTCCGTTGCTCGATAATCCGGAGCTGCTGTCACGCCGACTGGCGTCGACGCCGCTGCGCCGCGCCGGCGAACCGCACGAGGTCGCCGGCGTCGCGGTGATGCTGGCCGGCCCTGCCGGCGCCTATGTTACCGGTCAGAATCTGATCGTGGATGGCGGCACATTCATCAGCGACGGCAACTGATTGCCGCTGCCGGTCCTCGCGCCGTGCAATATGTGAACCGCGTCGCGCGGGCTGGATATCGGCCCGCCGGCACCACGACTTTACTCAAGAATCGCGGTATACAAGCCGATAGATAGAGTCGCATCCGATCGCGACGTATTGGAGTAATGCGAGTGCAGCCGAACTTGAATTTTCTCGTGGTCGACGATTTCTCGACGATGCGCCGGATCATCAAGAACCTGCTGCACGATCTGGGCTACGCCAACGTCACCGAAGCCGATGACGGCAAAACCGCGCTACCGCTGCTCAAGGATGGCAACTTCGATTTCCTGATCACCGACTGGAACATGCCCGGAATGCCGGGCCTGGAGCTGCTCAAGCAGGTGCGCGCCGACGCGCGCCTGGCCAAATTGCCAGTGCTGATGCTCACCGCCGAAGCCAAGCGCGAACAGATCGTGGAAGCGGCGCAGGCCGGCGTCAGTGGTTACGTCATCAAGCCGTTTACAGCGGCGACGCTGAAGGAAAAGATCGACAAGATCCTGGCGGCTCGCGCCGCGGCGTGAATACTGATGACTACGCCAGCCCAGGAGTTCGATCTGTACGCCCCGTGGGTCACCGCCATGTCGCGTGCACTGGACGACGGGGACGGCGACGGCTTTCGCACCGCGCTGGCCGCCTTTGACCAATCGCGCAACGCCGAGGTCACGCAGCAGGTGCGCCGGATTGCCATCGACCTGCACGGGGCGCTCGAGCGCTTTCGCATCGAATCCAAACTGATTGATCTGGCCCAGCACCAGGTGCCGGATGCGCGCCATCGGCTGGCGCATGTACTGCGGCTGACTGACGACGCCGCACACCGAACTATGGACCTGGTCGAACGGTGCTGTCCGCTGGCCGATCAGCTGGCCGAGCAGGCCGAGCAGCTGATCCTTGCCTACGATGCCGAGGGCTCGGCGCCAACGCTCAAGCCCCAGCTCCTGGCATTCCTGAAGCAGGCCGGCACCAGCATGGCGGCGGTGCGCAGCAATCTGGCCGAGGTGCTGCTGGCGCAGGGCTACCAGGATTTGAGCGGCCAGATCATTCGCAGTGTCATGACGCTGGTAGCTGAGCTGGAGGAGGCACTGGGAGAACTGGTGCGCATCGCCGGCCCGGTTGGCGCCGCCACCGGTTGCTCCGCTGAAGCCGGCGTGGCTCGCGGCCATGGTCCGGCAGTGCCGGGCATCAACCACGGACACGCCGTCAGCGGCCAGCAGGATGTCGACGCCCTGCTGTCGGATCTGGGTATGTAGCCAATGACGATCGATCTGACACAATTTCACGATGCGTTCTATGAAGAGAGCTTCGAGGCGATTGGGCAGATGGAGGAGTCGCTGCTGCGCCTGGATGTCGGGACGCCTGATCTCGAGCTGATCAATACCATCTTCCGCGTCGCGCACTCGATCAAGGGTGGCGCGGCGACTTTCGGCTTTGCCCAGATCACCTCCTTCACCCATACGCTTGAAACCTTGCTCGACGAGTTGCGCGGCCAGCGCCTGAAGGTCAGCGCTGCGCTGTCGGATCTGTTGCTGCGCTCGGTCGACGTGATGCGCGAGATGCTGCGGGCTCAACAGGGCAAGCAGCCGGTGGACGCGCAGCGTGTTGCCGATCTGCAGTTCGACCTGGAGCTCGCGGTGGTGCAAAAGGGCAGAGCGCCGGCAGCGGCCGCAGCCGCACCGGCGGCCGCGCCCGTGGCCGCGGCGGCGACCAGTGCCGCGGCGGCCGGTGGCGAAGCGGCGCGTGGTACGCTCTATAAGATCAGCTTCCGGCCATACCTGCACCTGCTGGCACGTGGCAACGATCCGCTGCGCATGTTCCGCGAACTGCGCGAGCTGGGCGACCTGCAGGTCACGGCCGATGTCTCGGCGCTGCCTCCAATCGAGGAGTTCGATCCCGAGAACTGCTACCTGTCGTGGCAGCTGAGGCTGCGTACCGATGCACCGCGCCAGTCGATCGTGGAAGTATTTGACTGGGCCGAAGGCGACTGCGAGCTCGCAGTCAAGGTGCTCGAATCCGAGCCAGGCACGGTTGCCAGGAACGTACCAACATGCGTGCCGACCTCCCCGGCGGCCGCTCGCCCGGTCTCATCCGAAGCGCCGCCAGTAACTCCGCATTCCGAGGATAACGAGCACCGGCCGGCCAAGGTCGCCGATGTCGCCAGGAGCAGCGACGCCAGCTCGATCCGCGTCAGTGTCGAGAAGATCGATGACCTCATGAACAGCGTCGGTGAGCTGGTGATCACGCAATCGATGCTCGGGCAGTTCGGATCGTTGCTCGATGGCGCCGTGGGCGAGCGGCTGCGCACCGGGCTGGCGCAGCTCGAGCGCAACGTGCGCGAGCTGCAGGAGAGCGTCATGCGCGTGCGCATGGTGCCGATCAGCTTTGTCTTCAGCCGCTTTCCGCGCATGGTGCGCGACCTCAGCCAGCGTCTGGGCAAGAAGGTCGAGCTCAAGATAACCGGCGGGGAGACCGAACTCGACAAGACCGTGCTGGAGAAGATCGGCGATCCGTTGGTGCATCTGGTGCGTAACAGCATCGATCACGGCATCGAATCGCAGGAACAGCGCCAGGCGAGCGGCAAGGCCGCCCATGGCACGGTGCATCTGCACGCCTATCACCGCGGCAGCAGTATTACCGTGGAAGTCGGCGATGATGGCGGCGGCCTGAAGCGCGAGCGCATCCTCGCCAAGGCGCGCGAGCGCGGGCTGATCAGCACCGACGATCAGTTGTCGGACGAGGCGGTCAATAATCTGATCTTCCTGGCGGGCTTTTCGACCCACGACCAGGCCACGGATATCTCGGGTCGCGGCGTCGGCATGGATGTGGTCAAACGCAATGTTGACGAACTCGGCGGCACCATCGAAGTTCGGTCCGAGGCCGGCATAGGGTCACGCTTCATCATTACCTTGCCGCTGACGCTGGCGATCGTTGACGGCCAGACGGTGGCGGTTGGTGACGAGTCATACATTGTGCCGCTTACTGCGATCGTGGAATCGCTGCAGCTGAGTACGGCTTCGGTCAAACAGGTGGTCGGTCACGGCGAAGTACTGTCGTTTCGCGGCGAATACCTGCCGGTGGTACGGCTGCAGAAGGTGTTCGCAGCCCGCTCCCAGGGCACGCGCGACCCTGAAGACGGCCTGATCATGGTGGTGGAAGGCGATGGCAGGCGCGTCGGCCTGTGTGTCGATGAGCTGCTCGGTCAGCAGCAGGTGGTGGTCAAGACGCTGGAGGCGAACTACGGACACGTCGATGGCATTGCCGGCGCGACCATCCTCGGCGATGGCTCGGTTGCCCTGATTCTCGACATTGCGGGCCTGACCCGTTCCGTGTCCGAGTCCCTGGCGGCGTGATGCTGTCGGCAGCCCCACGTGTGCGGGGCAAGAACGTGAATTGCGACGCATTCCGAGGACAGTTCATCCGGGCGCGTTTAATCATAGACGCCGCGCGCCGATACACGGTTAACGGCCGCCATCTGCAGGCTTACGGGCGGCTGCCCAGATTTGACGTAATGACGGGTGGAGCATCAGGAAATGTCTAAGACAATTCTCGCGGTCGATGATTCGGCTTCGATGCGGCAGATGGTCGGTGTGACACTGCGGGCGGCGGGCTACGAAGTGATAGAGGCCTCCGACGGCGATGAAGCACTGGAATACGCGCGCAAGCACCGGGTCGATCTGGTACTTACCGACGTCAATATGCCGCGCATGGACGGCATCACTTTGATTGCGCAATTGCGGACGCTGCCGAACTACCACCTGACCCCGTTGCTGCTGCTGACCACCGAGTCGAGCCCAGACCGTAAGATTCAGGGCAAACAGGCGGGTGCCACCGGCTGGATGGTGAAGCCGTTCAATCCCGACCAGTTGCTGGCGACGCTCGAGCGCGTGCTCGGCAACCAGACAGCCGTACGCAGCTGAGGGCAACGCTGATGGATGTCACCGCCGCAAAGCCGAGCATCGTCACCGATTCCGATCAGTACCTGACGTTCCAGCTTGCGGGCCAGACCTACGGCGTTGAGATACTCCGGGTACAGGAAATCAAGGGCTGGGAAAAGCCCACGCGGCTGCCGCATTCGCCTGAGCACGTGCAGGGAGTGATCAACCTGCGTGGTGCCGTGGTGCCGATCCTGGACCTGCGGCGCCGATTCGGATTGGGGGAGACTCAGTACGGGCGCACCACGGTGGTGATCGTGGTCAAGGTTGGCACCGATCACGGCGAGTTGACCGCGGGCATCGTGGTCGATGCCGTGTGCGAGGTCTGCAACATCAGTGCCGAGGATTTGCGGCCGCCGCCGGCAGTAGGCTCCGCGATCGACTCCGACCTGGTGCGCGGCCTGGCGATGGTAGGCGACGGTATGCTGGTGCTGCTGGATGTGGTGCAGCTGGTTTCACGCACTCTGATCGAGTCGGCGACGGCGCCGAAAGCGGCCTAAATGGGCAGATATATGGCGCAAAAAAAGAAGAAGGTCGCCGCTGGCGCTCGCGCGGCGATCAAGTCTGCAGCGCGCGCACCGGCGCCGCCGCGGATCAACGCTCCTGTGGCTGCGACGAATACGGTCGAGTGTGCTGCAGCCGCTAGCGGTGCGGCGAGCGCCGACGGCGCCGCCCGGATGGCACTGGGTTCGTCCCTGTCGATCCGTGAGGTTGGCGAACGTGCGGTGCAATTCCAGGCCCTGATCGCCGCGGGTTCCGCCGAGGTCGATGCCGGCAAGCTCGAGAGCATCGACACCGCCGGATTGCAGTTACTGCTGGCGGCGGCGGCTGCGGCGCGGCGCCGTGGCCTGACGCTGAGGCTGCACGGCGCCGGAAGCCTGAACAGCGGTGCCGCCAGCGCACTCGGCCTGGCAGATCACCTGGCCGCCACGGCGGAGATACTGCCATGAGCGCGGGGGAAAACCCGGCGAGCGCTGCGGCCGTGCCGCCGGAGAATTCCGAGGCCAGCGCCAACGTCAAATTTGCCGGCGAACTGCGACGATTTCTGGAGCTGGGGGCGGCGCAACTCGACGCCGCCATGCGCGAGAGCGATTCGCGGGTCGACAAACTCGCCGGCGCGGTGACCGCGGTGGCCACCGACGCGCGCGAACTGGAGATGCAGGTGCAGGCGCTGGAATCCGCCGATCTTGCGGAGGTGCAGCGGGCGCGTGAGCGCATCAAGCAGCTGGCGGCGCAGCTCGACACCGACGTGCAGGCTACAGTTACCTCGCTGCAGTTCTACGACAAGCTCATTCAGCGTCTGACCCATGTGCGCGACGGTTTGGCGATACCTTCCGATTCCACGGTCACCGCCCTGGATCCGGCTCGATCCGACTGGAACTCCATGCTGGAGCAGGTACGCTCCCGCTACAGCATGGTCGAAGAGCGCGTGCTGTTCGACTTCATGATGCGCGGCCTGAGCGCCGATCAGATGCTAAAGGCCCTGACCGGTCTGCGGGCGGCGGCGGCGCCCGGTGAACTCGAAGTATTCTGAAGCCGACCGCCATGGCCGGAGACAACTTTGCCACGGCCGCAGCCGCTGATACCGCGCTGCTTCGCGAATACGACCTATCCGACGACGACTTCCAACGCATCCGGCGACTGGTACGCGAACGGCTCGGAATCTCGCTCGCGGAATCCAAGCGCGAGCTGGTCTATGGCCGCCTGAGCCGCCGCCTGCGCGCGCTCAAACTGCGTGATTTTGGCAGCTACCTGCAGCACGTCGAAGCCGACGATGCCGGCGAACTGCAGCACTTCTGCAACGCCATCACCACCCACCTGACGTCGTTTTTCCGCGAAAGCCATCATTTCGATTTCCTGGCCGAGCAGTTGTTGCCGGCGCTGGAGCGCAACAATAGCAGGTCGCGGCGCATGCGTTTCTGGTCGGCGGGATGCTCGACCGGAGAGGAGCCGTACTCGATCGCGATGGTGCTGCTGGAGAATGTGCGCCATCTGCGCGGCTGGGATATCCGCATACTGGCGACCGATATCGATACCAACGTACTGAGCCACGCGCGCTGCGGGCTGTACAGCGGCGAACGGCTCGAGAAGCTGGACAGCCGTCGGTTGCTGCGCTGGTTCGAACCGGCGCAGGACCAGCAGCACTACACGGTGCGCGACGAGCTGCGGCAACTGATCAGCTTCAAAACCCTGAATCTGATGGATGACTGGCCGATGAAGGGGCCGATCGATGTGATCTTCTGCCGCAATGTCGTGATCTATTTCGACCGTGAAATACAGCGCAGGATCGTCGGTCGCATGGCGGTTCTGCAGCGCTCCGACGATCATCTGATCCTCGGTCATTCCGAATCGCTGCTGCAGGTCAGCTCGCAGTATCAACTGGTGGGCGACACCATACACCGCAGGCTGGCCGGATGAACTCGCCACCACCTCCGCCGTCACCATCACCATCACCATCGCCCTCGCCATCGACTGCGCCGGCACCGGCACCGAGGCAGTTCAGTCACATACAGCGGCGTTTCGATGCCCGCGTCGATGCCGTGGTTGCCACGCTGCATCCGGGCGACTACTACGTCGCCGCCACCGGCGAGCTGATCGGCACCATTCTGGGCTCGTGCGTGTCGGCCTGCATTCGCGACAGCCGCCTGCGCATCGGCGGCATGAATCATTTCATGCTGCCGGTGGATCACTCGGACGGTAGCGGCGCCTGGGGCAGTACCGCCAGCGCCGCCACGCGCTTCGGCAACGTCGCCATGGAACGGCTGATCAACGAGATACTCAAGCTGGGCGGCCGGCGGGCTGATCTCGAGGTGAAGCTGGTCGGCGGCGGCAAGGTGCTGGATTCGTTGAGCGATGTCGGTGCCCGCAACATCCGTTTCGTGAAGGAATACGTACAGGCCGAGGGTTTCACGGTGGTGGGTGAGGATCTCGGCGACCTCTACCCGCGCAAGGTGCTGTACGACCCGGCGAGCGGCAGCGCTCAGGTCAAGCGGCTGGCACGCAGCGACGGCCGCGTGGTCGCCGATGAGACGCGCTACAAGCGCGCTATCGATAGCACCCCGGTTGGCGGCGACATCGAGCTGTTCTGATAGCCACGGATAACAGGGAAGATATCTATGGAATCGCAATCTGATTCAGACAAGCGTATCAAGGTGCTGATCATCGACGATTCGGCACTGGTGCGCGCGCTGCTGACCAAGATTCTCGGGGCCGACCCGGCGCTGCAGGTCGTCGGCACGGCGCCCGATGCCTTCATAGCGCGCGAGAAGATCAAGCTGCTCAATCCGGATGTGCTGACGCTCGACGTGGAAATGCCGCGCATGGACGGGTTGCAGTTCCTGCGCAACCTGATGCGGCTGCGGCCAATGCCGGTGGTCATGTGCTCCTCGCTGACCGAGCGCGGCGCCGACGTCACGCTGGCCGCGCTGGAGCTTGGCGCGATCGATTTTGTAACCAAGCCGAAAGTCGATGTTGCTCATGCACTCGAGGCGTATGCCGCCGAATTGATCAGCAAGGTCAAAGTCGCCGCCGTGGCGCGGGTGCGGCCGCTGGTTCCGCGGCCGCCGCCGGCGAATCAGGCCGGCGCCGCGCAAAAACCGCGCCCGGAGCTGCACTTTCGCACCACCGATCAGATCGTCGCGATCGGCGCGTCGACCGGGGGTACCGAAGCCATCCGCCAGGTACTGGCCCGGCTGCCGCCGGATGCTCCGGGCATCGTGATTACCCAGCATATTCCGCGCGCCTTCAGCGCACCGTTCGCGGCGCGACTGAACGCCTGCTCGCGGCTGAGCGTGCAGGAGGCGCGGGACGGGGTGCTGATCCTTCCGGGGCAGGCCTATATCGCTCCCGGGGACCTGCATCTGGCGGTCGAACGCGATGGCGCGCGTTATCGCTGCCGCCTGCGCGACCATGCACCGGTCAACCGCCACCGCCCCAGTGTCGACGTGCTGTTCCGTTCGGTGGCCGAGCAGGTGGGCCAGAACGCAGTCGGAGTCATCCTCACCGGCATGGGGGCAGACGGCGCCCGCGGGTTGAAGGACATGCGCGATAAGGGCGCGCTCACCATCGCGCAGGACGAGAAGAGCAGCGTGGTCTGGGGCATGCCTGGCGCCGCGGTGGCGCTGGGTGCGGTCGACCGGATCCTGCCGATCGAGCAGATCGCCCAGGGGCTGGTAGGACCCAGCGGCGACCGGGACGAAGGGGAAGAGAGACTTGCAGCCGGAAGCTGAGCAAAAGCTGGGCCGCGGCATCAAGTTTTGCGCGCCGCGGCCGAAACTTTGGACAGGAATCGCCGGATTGCGGCAAATGCAGCGCGCGCAACGCAGCAATGTGACGCAGTTCGCAAGACCGACGTGACCGACTTTCAGCTGGAGATGAATCCATGACCCGTTGGATCCGCGACCTGAACTTCTCCACCAAGCTGGTGGCGATCGCCATCGCGGCCGTGGTACCGGTGATCGTCCTGACGGCGCTCTTCCTGTCCGACAAGCAGAACAACATCAACCTCGGCGCGCGCGAGCTGGCGGGCCTGCACCGCTCCCAGAACCTCGAGGCGATGCTGCTGCCCCTGGGCATGCACGAGATCTGGAGCATCGCGGCGGCGACCGGCGAGGGCGTGCCCGACAAGCTGCAGGCCGCCGGCGCCGAAGTGACCCGCGCCATAGATATGCAGGACGCCGCTAACGATGACTATGGCGCGCCGGCGGGGGAAAACTCGCGGCGCTGGAACGACGTCAAACAGGCCTGGAACGCACTCGCCACAACCAAGCCCACATCGAGCGCCGACGTCGAGTACATGCACAGTGCACTCCGGCAGGAAATTCTCGACTATCGCGACTACATTGCAACCACTTCGGGCCTGGCACACGACGGCGACGCGGTGACCTCGTTCGTCATCGACGCCGCAGTCATGCGGATTCCCGACTATGAGGGGTATCTGACCGAGATGCGCTCGCGCGCCGCGGCGGTCGGCGCGGCCGGCAAGCCGACGATGGCCGATCTGCAGCAGCTCACCCGCACCGAGGTCCTGGCGCAGAGCGCGCTCGACAGCATTAATGCCGACATCCGACATGCCTTGGAAGGCGGTGCGGCCGGTGCGGCCATGCAGGCCGCCGTCGAGGTGCGGGGCGCCGCCGAGCAATCGATGCCGCAGATCCAGAGTGATTTCGAGGCGTTTAAAAAGTACGTCAGGGAGAGCGTGGCCGGCGGCGCCAAGAGCGAGCCGCTCGACGACGTGGTCAACAATACCTCGCAGTTGACCGCGGCGATCAGCAGCTTCCATACCTCGATGCAAAAGGTCGCGCAAAAGCGGGTGCAATATATCTCCGATGAGCTGCGGGCGATGCGCAATCGGATGATGCTGCTGGTCGCAGCCGCACTGCTGGCCGGCCTCGCCGCGCTGAGCGTGGTCATCGGTACCACGGTGGGTGGCATGAACGAGGCGGTGGGCGTGGTATCGCGTCTGGCGGAGGGCGATTACACCAACGAAATCACCGTGCAAGGCAGCGACGAACTAGCGCGCACCATGCGCGCGCTGCAGGTCATGCAGAGCAAGCTCAGTGGCGTGCTCAGCGGAGTCAAGGAGAGCTCGATGGCCGTGGCGACCGCTGCGCGCCAGATCAACGCCGGCACGTCGGACCTGTCGGCTCGTACCGAGCAGCAGGCCGCGAACCTGGAGGAGACCGCGTCTTCGATGGAGGCGATGACCTCCACCGTAAAGCAGAATGCTGACAACGCCCGATTGGCCAACAAGCTTGCCCAGGCGGCACGCGATCAGGCGGAGCAGGGTGGCCTGATCGTCGAGCGCGCGGTGGGCGCCATGGGCGCCATTAACGTGGCCAGCAAGAAGATCGCAGATATCATTTCGGTCATCGACGAGATCGCGTTCCAGACCAACCTGCTGGCGCTCAACGCCGCGGTGGAAGCGGCGCGCGCCGGCGATCAGGGACGCGGGTTTGCGGTCGTCGCCAGCGAAGTGCGCAGCCTTGCCCAGCGCAGTGCCTCGGCGGCCAAAGAGATCAAGGACCTCATTCACGACAGCGTCAGCAAGGTCGGCGAGGGCAGCCGGCTGGTAAGCGAGTCCGGCCAGCACCTGGGCGAAATCGTGGCTTCAGTGAAGAAGGTCAGCGACGTGGTGGGTGAGATATCGAATGCCAGCCAGGAGCAGGCGGCGAGCGCCGAGGAAATCAGCCGCGCCGTGCTGCAGATGGACGAGAGCACGCAACAGAATGCCGCCATGGTGGAGGAGGCCAGTGCCGCGGCGGCATCGATGAACGATCAGGCCGCACGGCTATCGCAACTGACGGCGTTTTTCAAGCTGCGCGACGGCTACACTGTGGTGCCGACTAACGCCGAGTTCATTGCCGCGCCCGTTGCCGTGAGTGCAGCCGGCGCCCCGAGTGCGCGCGCTCCGGCCACAGCGGCGGCAGCCGGCCGCGGGAGCGATTCGGCGACACGCGCCGATCGACGCAGCGGCGCGCGCCCGTGGTCGAAGCCCGCGACCGCAGTTGCCACCGCATCGAGGACGGCCGCCGCCGCGACCGGCAACGACTGGAGCGAGTTTTAAGATTGCTGCCCATGAGATCAAACAATGACGGCCGCGCAGAACACTGATACACAGTCGACCCCGTCCATGCAGCGCGATGCAAGCATGGATGCGTTCGAATTCGTGCGCGAGCTCGCTTCCGAACTGTCCTCAAGTACGATCGAGCTGCCGAGCTTTCCGGAAGTCGCGCTGCGGGTGCAGAAGGTGCTGTCGGAAGACGGCGCCAGCTCGGAGCGGGTGGTACGGGTGCTGGGCGCGGAGCCGGTGCTGGCGACGCGGGTGCTGTCGATGGCGAACTCCGCGGCGCTCAATCCGGGCGGCAAGCCGGTCACGGAGCTGCGTGCCGCGGTCACCCGCCTGGGCTTCGACGCGCTGCGCTCGGCCGCGGTCGGCTTCGCGGTGGCGCAGCTGCGCCGCGCCAAGGCGTTTGCCGGCATTGAGCGTCACCTCAACGTGCTGTGGCAGCATAGTGTGCTGGTAGCATCGCTGTGTTTCGTGGTGGCACGTCGGTCGAACAGAATCAGTCCCGACATGGCGATGCTCACCGGCCTGGTGCACGGCGTCGGCAAGCTGTATATCCTCACTCACTCGATGCGCCATCCGGCGCTGTTCGGCGACCAGGCCATGTACCAGCGCATCGTGCGCGACTGGCATGGCAACATCGCCAAAGCGCTGCTCGAGAGCTGGTTCCTCGCCGACGACATCGTCATCGCTGTCAGCAGCTACGAAGACAGCGAGCGCGAACTGCGCGGCTCCAGCGCCGCTCTGGCCGACGTGCTTGAAATCGCCGACATGCTGTCGATGTGCAAGGATTCCCCGGAACTGATCCGCACCCGGCTGACCAACCGCAGGGCAGCCGCGCATCTGGGGCTCGATGCCGATATCTGCCAGGCGATGGTCAGCGAGTCGGCCGAGGAGCTGGCGGCGCTGCGCGCCGCCCTGGGGCATTAGCCGCTAAGCTCGGATAAGCCTTTCGGGTAGGATGCAGCCTTCCAGGCTGTAGATCGGCGGGACTTGGCAATGCAATCTGAGTTCTCCGCTTCCGAATCGAAGCCGATCGGATTCCGTGAATTCGTCGCCCTGGCGGCCGCCCTGATGGCGACCCAGGCCATTGCCGTGGACACCATGTTGCCGGCGCTGCCCACCATCGGTGCAGCGCTGCACCTACTCAATGAGAACCGCAGCCAGTGGATCGTGACCGCTTACCTTGTGGGCGTGGGCTGCGGCCAGCTGTTCTGGGGCCAGTTCTCCGACCGCTATGGCAGGCGACCGGTGCTGCTCATCGGGCTGGCGGTGTATGCCGTTGCAGCGGTGCTCACCGGCCTGTCGACCAGTTTCGCCACGCTGCTGGCCTGGCGCTGCGCGCACGGCCTGGCCGCCGCCAGCATGGTGGTGTCGCGCTCCGTGATCCGTGATCTTTACTCCGGCCGCCACATGGCGCGCGTCATGTCCCTGACATTCATCGTGTTCCTGATGGTGCCAGTGCTCGCTCCCAGTCTCGGTCAGATGATCCTGTGGCTGGCCCCGTGGCGCTCCATCTTCCTGATCTTCGGTGCCTTTGCCGCCGCGGTGTTTCTGTGGGTGCTGCTGCGGCTGCCGGAGACGCTGCACCCGGAATACCGGCTGACGCTGACCCGGGATCACATCGTGCACGCGGCGGCGCTGGTGCTCGGCAATCGCACCTCGCTGTGCTACACGCTGGCAGTGACGGTCCTGTTCGGTTCCATCCTGGCGTACGTGGGCATGGTGCAGCAGATCTTCGAATACGCATTCCACCGTCCCGGCCTGATGCCGGTCATGTTCGCGCTTTGCGCGGCGTCGATGGGCGTCACCGCATTTCTGAATTCGCGCATCGTCGAGCGCGTCGGCATGCGCATCATTTCGCACCTGGGTCTGCTGGCGTTCATCACAATCACCGGCCTGCATGTGGTGATTGCGGGGCTCGGCCTCGAGCGCCTGTGGACCTTCGTGCTGCTGCAATCGGCGACCCTGGCCTGCATTGGCCTGACGGCATCGAACTTCGGCGCCATGGCGATGGAGCCGGTGGGTTCGGTGGCCGGCATCGGCGCCTCGTTGCAGGGTTTCATCAGCACCTTTGGCGGCGCGGTGGTGGGAGCGCTGATCGGACGGCGATTCAACGGCGCGACTCTGCCGCTGGCCACCGGCGCCTTCGTCTGCGGGCTATCGAGCCTGCTGTTCGTGTTGCTGGCGGAGCAGTGGCGCCTGTTTCGGCCGCATCATGCGGGCGCCCCGGCGGTCGCGGTGCATCGTCCCAGTCTAGGTTCTTCGCGGTAGATGCACCGTGAAGACGGTCTCTCGCTCATCGGAGGTCACATCGATGGCGCCGCCGTGGGCACGGGCAATCTGCTGGGCAATGAATAAACCGAGTCCCAGGTTTGTATCGGTCTCAGGTCGATCATGGCCGGAGTTGCCCCGTCGCAGTGGCTCGAAGATATTGGTCAGGGTTGCCGGCGGGATCTGCGGACCCTGATTGCTCACCGACAGCAGCACTTGCTGATCCAATCCGATCGCCCGCACTTCGATGGCGCTATCATGAGCGCCGTAATCGAGCGCATTCTTCAATAGATTCGACAATACCTGTTGGATGCGGGCGGCATCCCAGAGTCCGCGCAGAATGCCGTTGGCGTTGAAGCTGATCACTCTGTCCGGATGCGCGGTTTGGAGACCATCGATTTCAACCGCACATACCTCCGCCAGATCAATGTCGGCAACGGCAATGGGTATTCCCTTACCGAGCGTCGCGCGGTTGTAGTCCAACAGGTCATCCAGCAAGTGCTTGATTCGGGCGCCACTTCGAGACAAGCGCGATATGACCTCCGGTCCGACACCCTCAATACGCAGCCTCGACAGGTAATGCGCGGTCATCAGTATCGTATCGAGTGGATTACGCAGATCGTGCCCAACGATCGCCAACAGCAGATTTCGGGTTCGTTCAACCGCTTCGGTGAAAAAGGCTACCGATTCCACGAGGGCTTGATCAATCGCCTCGTTGAAACGTCGCGTGTCCTCCATTAGGACGACAAAGTCGACATCCGAGTCCCGTGACGCTGCGGTCCAGAGCCTCAGGACGCTGGCCCGCAATGCGCGGTATTCCGATGCGAGCTGGACCACACTGAAGCCCACTTGCGCCCTGAGCAAGGCGTGAGTCTGGGCTGCAGTGTGGGAAGAATCAGGTAATACCGGAGCGCGCCCTTTTGCCTTCTGGTCCTGCTCGTACGAGCTCTGGGAAGAATTCAGATCGAGTACAATTGCGCGAAGGATCTCGGGCGCATGATCCCGAAGCGCCAGCGAGTCCATGGTCGCCGCTGCAGGCAGATGAGATGCCGCGAACGTCTCCCATTCGGCGAGGATGGGTTCCATGTCACGCAGAATAAAATCGGCCAATCTCATGTTCTCGGTTTCCGGGCTGGCAACGTGAACGGTCCTGTCGGGGTCCGCGTCACGCCGGCGCGGAGCCGTAAGGAAACTTGTTGTAGTCGCTTATGCTTGCACAGAACGCTCGAAGCGTCGGTGGTGTACGCCACAGAGCGGCCTAAGCAGCGCATCGTCGGCGGTTCGGATATCTTGAGCGCGCGCGCGCAACGCTGGAGCGACTCGAATGCCGAAATCCCAAAAGGACGATCCGCCGGGCAACCAGTTGCTCAGTGCCTTGGAGCCTGGCTCGCGCAAGCGGATTGAGCCGCATCTCCAGCCCGTCACGCTTAAGCTCGGTGCCGTCGTGTGCGAGGCGGGCGCAGTGCTCGAACACGCCTACTTCCCGCAGGGCAGCGTCCTGTCGCTACTGACTGTGTTGATGAACGGCGCCGAAATCGAGACGGCAAACATCGGGTACGAAGGGGCGTTTGGACTGTTCGAGGCCATGTACAGCAGGGTGTCGTTTAGTCGATGCATCGTACAAATGGAAGGACGCATGGTCCGATGCCCGATAGAGGCGCTACATGGCGAATTCAGGAAAAGCGAACAGGTGCGTGCGCTGTTCGTGAATTATTCAGAGGCGCTGTTGTCGCAGCTCCAGCAAACTGCCGCTTGCAATGCCTTGCATACGACGCGGCAGAGAATCTGCCGCTGGCTGTTGATGATGCATGACCGGGTCGAAGGCGACTCGCTGGAGTACACGCATGAATTTCTGGCCCATATTCTGGGTGCCAACCGAAAATCGGTGACGCTTGCCGCTCAATCAATACAAACGGCGGGACTGATCACCTATCGACGGGGAATGATGCGGGTTCTTGACCGCGTCGGTCTGGAGGAGGCGTCATGCGAATGTTACGCGGTGGTGAGGCAGCGCTATGAGGCGTTTCGCGCGACGCGCTCGAGCTCGGTCCTGCAGAAGAAAAAGGGGCGAACCCAGCCAAGGAGAGGATAGGGGGCGCCGATCAGTCCGGCAGCGTCGCCGAGCTGGTGATAGTGAATCGGGTCCGCGCACCGGCGGTTGCTGCTAGACCCGCGCGCGCCGCCGGCTGACCGCCGCCGATCCAAACCTCGACCTTGCCGGCAACGATACGATGCGCGCCTTCGGCATCGACCACATCCAGGTCGCGGTCACGAAGCACGAACTGCACCGTCTGCGTCTGTCCGCGTTCCAGGTGGATACGGCTGAAGCCGCGCAGCGCGCGCAGCGGCGCTCCGGCAACGCCCGGACGACTCAGATACAGCTGTACCACCTCGTCGCCGGCGAGCGCGCCGGCATTGGTCACCTGCGCCGAGATCGTCACCGATTGCGATGCGGAGATTTCACTGCGATCGGCGTGCGCGTTGCGGTAGCTGAACGTCGTGTAGCTCAGCCCATAGCCGAACGGATAGAGCGCTTCGCCGTCGAAATAGCGGTAAGTGCGGCCGCGCATCGAGTAATCGTCGAATGCCGGCAGTTGCGCGACCGAGCGGTAAAAGGTCACCGGCAAACGGCCGGCGGGGGAAAAATCGCCCGCGATCGCCTCGGCCAGCGCCGTGCCGCCTTCCTCTCCGGGATACCAGGCGTCCAGGATCGCAGCCACATGAGCGTCGGCCCAATTGATCGCCAGCGCACTGCCGTTCATCAGCACCAGCACCGTGGGCTTTCCCAGCGCGTGGATCCGCTGCAGCAACTGTTGCTGCGGCGCCGGCAGGTCGATGGAGCTGCGATCGCCGCCGGCGAACCCGGCGGCTTCGACCTTCATCTCTTCACCTTCGACGTTGGCGGACAGGCCCAGGACCACGACCACGAGATCTGCCGCGCGCGCCGCGTCGAGTGCCTTGCGATCGTCCTGGCCGGGCGTTGCTGCGGGACCGATCAGGCCTGTGCCTTCGACGTAGCTCACGCTCGCGCCTGGAAAGCGCTGCCGGATTCCTGCCAGCACGGTGACCGGCCGTGACGGGGTGCCATGGTAGTTGCCCAGCAGCGCATCCAGGCTATCGGCATTCGGACCGATGACCGCGATCGACTTCGGGGCCGCTGTCAGCGGCAGCAGGTGGTCGCGGTTCTTCAGCAGCACTATCGATTCGCGCGCCATGCGCAGCGCCAGCTGGCGATGCGCTTCGGTGTCGTTGTCCGCGGCCGACAGGCTGGAATAGGGCACCGATGCGGCCGGATCGAACAGGCCGAGCCGGAAGCGGGCGCTGAACAGCCGGCGCAGCGCGCGATCGATGACGGCTTGCGGCAGCATGCCGCTGCGCACCGCGCTGACTATCGCGTCCGGCTCGGTGGTCATATGTCTGCGGTAGTCGCCGCAGATCAGATCCGTGCCGGCCTCGAATACCGCCGTCACACCTTGCTCCGGCGCGGCCGCGTAGTGGTGGGCGTTGAACACATCGGCTACCGCGCCGCAGTCCGACACCACGTAGCCCTGGAAGCCCCAATCATCACGCAAGTGCTGTTGCAGCAGATCGGTGTTGGCGCACGCCGGCTGGCCGTTCAGGGAGTTGTAGGCGCACATGACGGACTGTGCTTTGGCTTCCATGACGGTGGCGCGAAACGCGGGCAGGTAGGTGTCTTCCATATCGTGCCGGGAAGCATGCACGTCCACCGTGTGACGGGTCGATTCAGGGCCGCTGTGCACGGCAAAATGCTTTGGCGTCGCCACGGTTTTGAGGTATCGCGGGTCATCGCCCTGCAGGCCGGTGACGAAGGCCACGCCAAGACGCGCTGTCAGGTATGGATCCTCGCCGTAGGTTTCCTGGCCCCGGCCCCAGCGCGGGTCGCGAAAGATGTTGATGTTGGGGGACCATACGGTCAGGCCGTAATACTGGGCGGAGCCGTCCGGTTCAAGCGCCTGGTAGTACTTGGCGCGAAACTCGGTGCTGATGACATCGCCCACCTGGTGCAGCAGCGGCGCGTCGAAGGTCGCTGCCATGCCGATCGCCTGGGGAAATACCGTGGCGACGCCGGCGCGCGCGACGCCGTGCAAGCCTTCATTCCACCAGTTGTAGCGCGGCACCTGCAGCCGCGGGATGGCGGGCGCGACATTGCCCAGCTGCGAGGCCTTCTCCTCCAGCGTCATGCTGTCGATGAGGCTGTCCACGCGCTGCTCGACCGGAATCTGCGGACCTGCCAGGTAGAGCGGGTGGTCGGTTGCCTGCTGGGCCGATGCGATCCGGCAGGCGGCCAGGCAACAGGCGGCGAGCACTGAATGCAATGAGTTGTTATTCATTTTCCAGCAGAGTCGGGGTACCGTCCTGAAAGTGTATCGCAGGTCATTCGGGTCTAATGAAAATCCCGTGAGTCTCGGCGTATTCCACCCAGCCACGCCGAGCGATTGTGCAGTCGCTGCGCGATCACGTGCGCGACGCGATCGCGCCTCTGCAGCGTGCCTTCGACCACCAGCAGGCTCGATTCGAGCGCGCAGCGGCGCTGCGCCATGAATACCTTCGGCCACAGGATGATATTGACGATGCCGGTCTCATCCTCCAGCGATGCGAACACCACGCCCGAGGCGGTGGCCGGCTGCTGCATGTGCGTCACCAGGCCTCCGACCCGCACGCTGCTGCCGTCGGCGAGTCGCTGCAGATCGCTGCTGCTGCGAAAGCCCCTGCGGATCAGCGCCGGGCGCAGCAGCGCCAGCGGATGACGGCCGGTGGTCAGGCCCAGGTGCCGGTAATCGGCGAGGATATTCTGGCTCTCGGTCGGTGCCGGCAGCGCAGCCTTCGGCTCACTGGCCGACAAGCCGGCGATGAGGCCAGGCAGCCGTTCAACGCCCAGCGCCTGCCAGCTGGCGTCGTGGCGGTGCGAGCTTAAGGGCCCAAGCGCGCCGGCGGCCGCCAGCGCCTGGATCGAGCGCCGCGACAGCTGGGCGCGCGCGGCGAGTTCATCGATGCTGGCGAAGCGTTGCCGTGCGCGCTCGGCCACGATGCGCTCGGCATCGGTGCGCGGCAGGCCGCGCACCAACCGTAGCCCCAGCCGCAGCGCCGGCTGCTGTCCCGGTGCAGCGTCCCCCGCTGCAGCGCTGCCGGGTTCGAGCGTGCAGTCCCAGTCGCTGATGCCGACATCGACCGGCCGCACCGCCACGCCGTTGCGGCGCACATCCTGCGTGATCTGCGCCGGGGAATAAAATCCCATCGGCTGGCTGTTGATCAGCGCTGCGGCGAAGGCGGCCGGTTCGTGGCATTTGAGCCAGGAGGAGATGTAGGTCAGCAGCGCGAACGAGGCGGCATGGGACTCGGGAAAACCGTATTCGCCGAAGCCCAGGATCTGCTTGTAGATCTGCTCGGCGAATTCACTGCTGTAACCGTTCCTGGCCATGCCGGACAACAGCCGCTCGCGGTAGGGTTCGAGTCCGCCGCGCCGCTTCCAGGCGGCCATCGCACGGCGCAGCCCGTCGGCATCTCCGGGGGTGAAATCCGCGGCCACCACCGCGATCTGCATTACCTGCTCCTGGAAGATCGGCACGCCGAGGGTTCGCTGCAGCACGCTTCTGAGCGCCTCGCTCGGGTAGCTGACGCTGTGCGGATCTTCACGGCGCTGCAGGTACGGATGCACCATGTCGCCCTGGATCGGGCCGGGCCGCACGATCGCCACTTCGATCACCAGGTCATAGAAATTGCGCGGCTGCAGGCGCGGCAGCATGCTCATCTGCGCGCGCGATTCGATCTGGAACACGCCTATGGTCTCGGCGCGGCAGATCATGTCGAAGGTGGCGCTATCCTTCGACGGAATGTCCTGCATGCGCAGCCGCACGCCGCGGTAGCGCTCGATCAGCTCGAAGCAGCGGTGCATCGCCGTCAGCATGCCGAGTGCGAGCACGTCGACCTTGAGCAGGCCGAGCGACTCCAGATCGTCCTTGTCCCACTGGATGACGGTGCGGTCCGGCATGGCGGCGTTCTCCACCGGCACCAGGGCGCTGAGCGGCTCGCCGGAAATCACGAAGCCGCCTACGTGCTGCGACAGGTGGCGCGGGAAGCCGATCAGTTCGCGCACCAGCCGCATCAGCCGGTACAGGCGCGCGGGCTCGATGCCGAGCTCATCGGCGGCAAATTTACGCTGTATCTCGCCCGGCTCATCCCACCACACGTGCAGCCGCGTCAAGCGGTCGATATCGGCGTCGGCGACGCCGAGCGCGCGGCCGACATCGCGCACCGCGCTGCGAGTGCGATAGCAGATCACGGTCGCCGCCAGTGCGGCGCGCTCGCGGCCGTACTTGCGGTAGATGTACTGCACCACCTCTTCGCGTCGTTCGTGCTCGAAGTCGACGTCGATGTCCGGCGGCTCGTTGCGCTCGCGGCTGATGAAGCGCTCGAACAGCAGCTGCATGCGTGCCGGATCGATCTCGGTGATGCCGAGCGCATAGCAGACCGCGGAATTGGCGGCCGAGCCGCGCCCCTGGCACAGGATGTTTTCCCGCCGCGCGTATTCGACCACATCGTGTACGGTCAGGAAAAAATGCTCGTAGCGCAGTTCCACGATCAGCGCCAGCTCGCGCTCGATGGTTTCACGGATCGCAGCCGGAATGCCGCGCGGCCAGCGGCGCGTGATACCGGCCTCGGTCAGGGCGCGCAGATGCTCGCCGGCCGTAAGTCCCTCCGGCACCAGTTCGGGCGGATACTCATAGCGCAGCTGCGACAGTGAGAAGCTGCAGCGCTCGGCGACGGCGACGCTCTCATCGAGCAGCGCCGGCGGATACAGTTGCTGCAGTTCCGGCAGCGAGCGCAGACGCCGCTCGGCGTTCGGGTACAGCCGCCAGCCGGTCTGATCGATGGTGCAGCCATGGCGTACCGCGGTCAGCACGTCCTGCAATGCGCGCCGGCCGCGTGCATGCATGTGCACGTCGCCGCTGGCGATCGCGGGCAGGCCGCTGGTGCGCGCCAGCGCCAGCGCGGCGGCGAGCCGCCCGGCATCATCGGCGGCGCGATGCAGCTCCACCGCCAGCCAGCCGCGCGCCGGAAAGAATTCGCGCAGCCACGCGGCCTGCTTCGGTTCCGGCTCGCGCGGCGCAATCCACAGCGCCAGGCAGTCTTCCAGTCCGGATTCGAAATCCGATCGCGCCAGGCGATACTCGCCTTTCTTCGAGCGCCGTCGGCCGAGCGTGATGAGCTGGCAAATCTGCCCATAGGCACGCTGCGACGGCGCCAGCAGCACCAGTTTCAGGCCACAGGAGGCGCGAAACTCGGTGCCGATGATGAGTCTGAAGGCGGCGCCGCGCAGATCGCGCAGCGCCTCGTGGGCGCGCACCACGCCGGCGAGCGAGCATTCGTCGGTCAGTGCCAGCGCGCGATAGCCGAGCGCGTGCGCCTGCGTGATGAGCTCGGCCGGATGCGAGGCGCCGCGCAGGAAGCTGAAGTTACTCAGGGCATGCAGCTCGGCGTAGGCGCTCATGGCGGCTGCCCGGCTCAAGTCCACAGTCCCTGCAGATACCAGCCACCCCCGGCCAGGTCCTGAAACACCCACCAGCGTGCGCCGTCCGCGGCGCGCGCGACATAGTAGTCGCGGCTCGCATCGCCGCCGTCCCACCAGCCGCTCTCGATGCGCTCCGGTCCGCTCAGCAGCGTTGCCGGCGGCTCGATGCGCCGCGGATTGTGCAGCAGCGTGCAGGGCCGCGCCGGTGACCGTGTATCCGGGCCCGGCGTCGACTGCTGCGGCGTGACGAAATGCCAGCCGCGCTCCGGCCGGTGATCGGCGGCAGAGCTAAGGCCGCGCACCTGCTGGTCGCCAAGACGAGCCTGCAGCCGATCGAGCAGCAACTGCAGTTGCTGCAGCTGCTGCGCATCGCTGCCGAAGAAATCCGCCTGCACGACGGATGCCGCGGTGAATTCGAGTGCCTGCAGGCGCAGCGCGCTCACCGCGGCCGGCAGTGCCAGGCTCTGCAGGCGCTCACGCGCCAGCAGCAGGAACTGTGCCGCATCGCGCGCCGGCGCGGACATGCCGATGGTCACGCTACTCGCGGCATGGCGATAGTGCTCGAATTCAAGCGTGAAACGCAGCACCGCGCAGTCGCGGCCGCGCAGGTAACCCTGGAATTCCAGCAGCAGCCGCCGCAGCGGAAACAGCATCGCGGTCGTATCGTGCACTTCACCGGCGAATTCGAATCGCGCGCTATAGGTCGCGGGCATGCGCCAGGCCGGCCGCGGATCGCTCGCCGCGCCGCACAGCCGCTGCAGGTAGAGACTGGCCGCAGGTCCAAAACGGCGCGCGATCGCCGCGGCCGGCAGCTCCAGCAGCTGGCCGATGCGGCGCAATCCCGCCGACTGCAGCGCGGCCAGCACATCCGGCGGCAGCGCCAGCAGCGCCAGCGGCAGCGAATCGAGCCGCGAGCGCAGCTGCGAGTGCGTGATCACGCAGCGCTGCTGCCCGACCTGGGTCAACAGCGCCGCGCCGGCGGGCGAGGGCGCGAGCGCGCATGCATGGCTGTAACCCAGCTGCGTGAGTCCGGCTTCGATGTTCGCCAGCAATGCCGCATGACCGCCAAACAGGGTGCGGCTGGCGGCGAGCTCGAGCCACAGCAGCGGCCCGTCGGCCAGGCGATAGCTGACCAGGCTGCTCCATTGATAGGCCCAGGCCGCCAGCCGTTCCATAGCCGCCTGCTCGGCGGCGGCCGCGATGCCGACTTCATGCGCCAGCCGCGGTAAGCGTATGCAGAGCCACAGCCCGGCGTTCATGCCACAACCGTGGGTGCGACTCCTACCCGCAGCGTCAGGCCGGCACGACCGCCGCGCGACTTCTGGATCTCGACCGCGAGGCCCTCGGGCATGGCGTGCAGTCGCAGCCGCAAGGCGGCCGGCGAAGATTCGAGCGCGGCCTCGGGCGGCCGATAAAGGATGCCGAGGCTGCCGCCGGCCTCGGCCGCAAGCTGCAGGCGGCGCACGTTCTTGTCGACGATATACGCCGGCCAGCCGAGCACGGCGCCGACCGCCGGGCAGCGCAGTGCCTGCTCGGTGGCCCACAAGGATTGCTGCAGGCTGCAGGTCTGGATCAGCAGCACGCGCTCGAGCGGCACGCCCCGTTGCGCCAGCGCCGGCGCATACGGCAGGTAAGGCGGGGCGATGCACGCGATATAACGACCGGCGCGCGCCAGCCTGGACAAGACCGGCACTAATAAACTCAGCTCCCCGATGCCGATCGCATCGCTCATCAGCTCGGCGATGGCGCCGATCGGCCAGCCGCCTCCGGGCAGACTGGCATCGAGTTCAGTGAAGCCCGAAGGCGCGGCCAGCCAGGGAGCGCGGCCTGACTCGGCGTTGCGGCACAGTCGCGCGAGTTGCTCGAGCGTCTGCGTGCGCTGTGAGCCAATGGGCAGGGGAATGCTCACGGCGGCTTTCCGTCAGCTGCGGCTCGGCAGTTCGGTGCGCACGCTGCCGACGACGATGCCTTCGATCTCACAGGGCTCGCGGCGCAGATCGATCTCGAGCGGTGCGAATTCGGGATTGGCGGGCTCCAGCCGCAGCAGCGGTCCGCGACGGTGGTAGTACTTGACCGTGGCCTCATCGCCCAGGCGTGCGACCACGATCTGGCCATTGATGGCCTGCGGTGTGCGATGCACGGCGAGAATGTCGCGATGCGCGATGCCGGCATCGCGCATGCTCTGGCCATGGACGCGCAGCAGAAAGTCCGCGCGCGGACGAAACAGGGCGCGATCGATCGCGATCGTCTCCTCGATATTGCTCTGTGCCAGTGTGGGACCGCCGGCGGCAACGCGGCCATACAGCGGCAGCAACAACGTGTTGGCCGCGGCGGTGGCGGCCGCGGTGGTGGCGGCCGCGGTGGTAGCAGTGGAGGCGCCGTGCAGCAGGCGAATGCCGCGCGCGATGCCCGGCTCGAGCTGCAGGTAGCCCTTGCGCTCGATGGCGCGCAGATGCTGGTCGATGCCCTGGCGATTACGCAGCCGCAGTGCGCGCGCCAGATCGGCGCGCGTGGGCGGCAGGCCATGACGCAGCATGAACTGGCTGATGAGCCGCAGGATCTGCTGCTGGCGCGGGCTCAAGGAGGGCAGGGAGTCGAATACCATACGTTTGTATGGTATCGGTTTGCATCCGGAAAATCAGCCGCGATATCCTCACAGATTAAAATGTTTACTAAACAATCAGTTAATCAATTCCGGCGCCTCATCGCCTTAAGTCTGGTGGCCAGCCTGGCGCTATCCTTCAGCGCGCAGGCGCAGAAGTCGTACGACCCTGGCGCGTCCGACACCGAACTGAAAATCGGCAACATCATGACCTACAGCGGCTGGGCGCAAGCTTATGGCGCCATCGGCCGCGCCGAGGCCGCCTACTTTCGGATGATCAACGATCATGGCGGCGTCAACGGCCGCAAGATCACGTTCATCAGCGTCGATAACGGCTCCGAGGCGGCCAATTCCCTCGAGCTGGCGCGCGGCCTGGTGCAGCACGATGGTGTGCTGCTGATCTTCGGTTCACTGGGGACCGAGACCAATCTTGCGATCCGCCCTTATCTGAATGAGCAGCACGTGCCGCAACTGTTCGTCGACTCCAGTTCCACGGTGTTCAACGATCCGGCGCATTTCCCGTGGACCATGGGTTTTTTTGCCAGCTTCCGCACCGAGGGGCTGGCGTACGCAAGCTACATCCTGCAAAGCAAACCCAATGCCAGGATCGCGATCCTGTATGCCGACGACGATGCCGGGAGAGAATATCTGGCGGGAGTGCTCGATGGGCTGGGGCCGCGCTCGTCCTCCATGGTGGTCAGCCGGATGTCGTACCGGGCCGCGGACGGCAGTGTCGATCCGCAGCTCACCGCGCTCAAGGCTTCCGGCGCCGATGTGTTTCTCAACTTTGCCATCGGGCCGTTTGCTACGCAGGCGATTCGCAAGGCCTACGATCTCGACTGGCATCCGCTGCAGTTCATCGCCAACGCATCGCTATCGACCGCCGCGTTTCTGGAACCGGCCGGACTTGCCAAGGCCGTGGGCATCATCACCAATGCGCGCTCCAAAGGCTGGCTGGAACCGCAGGCCCGAAGCGATCCGGCGGTGCGCGAGTTCGTGGACTGGATGCAGCAGTACAACCGGGACGCCAGCTTGCGCGATCAGAACAATGTCGCCGGCTACGAGCGCGCCGAGGCGCTGGTCGAGGTGCTGCGACGATGCGGCGACAATCTGACGCGCGCCAACGTCATGCAGCAGGCCGCGCACCTGGATATGGAGCTCGGGATGCTGCGTCCCGGAATCAGACTCAACACCAGTCCCGGCGACTATCAGCCGGTACATCAACTGTTCCTGATGAAATTCGACGGCCGGGGGTGGGTGCCCATCGGGGCGGTAATCGACCCGGGCGCCGCCAACTGAAGGTCGCGGCGCGATGCCTAGCGACTGGCGATCGGCGGTGTGCTCGACGCTGACTCCGGCACCTCGCTCGGGGCGGCGGCAAACGCGGAACTCAGGAACCACGGATCGACCTCGGCCAGCGGCATCGGCTTGCCGTACAGATAGCCCTGGAACAGCGTTGCGCCCAGCGCGGTGAGCTGTCGGCGCTGCATTTCGGTCTCGACCCCCTCGATCACCACTTCCATGCCGAAGCTGCGGCCGATCGACAGCGCGGCGGCGATGATGGTCTCGCCGCCCTGGCCGAGCGTTGAGGCAAACGAGCGATCGACCTTGATGGTATCGGCCGGAAAGCGCTGCAGGTAGGCTAATGAGGAGTAGCCGCTGCCGAAGTCGTCGATCGCCACGGTGATGCCGAGCTTATGCAGCTCGGTGACCAGCGCCAGTACCCGATCGGCGTCATGCGAAAACACCGATTCGGTGAGCTCCAGTTCCAGCTCCTGCGGATGCAGCTGTGCCAGCTGCAGGGTTTCGCCCAGCTGCGCCAGGAAATTGTCGTGCAGCAGCTGCTGCATCGACACGTTGACCGCCACTCGGGCGCAGCAACGACCCGCCAGCTGGCGTGCCTCGCGGCACGCGCGCCGCAGGATCCATTGACCGAGCCGCGGCATGTCGCCGCTCTCCTCGGCCAGATTGATGAACTGCCCGGGCGATATCGGGCCGAGTGTGGGGTGCTGCCAGCGCGCCAGGGCCTCGAGCTTGCGCACGCAGCCTTGCTTGATGTCGATCACCGGCTGGTAGTTCAGGTGCAGCGCATCGGTGTCCATGGCCTCGCGCAGCGCCACCAGCAGCTGATAGCGATATTCCACGCGGTCCGCCCAATCGGAGCGGAACAGGCAGGACATGGCGCCGCCCTGCAGCTTGGCCTGGCGCGCCGCCAGCGCCGCGAACTTGATCGCGGTCTTGGCATCCTTGGTATGTGCCGGCACCCCGGCGACCCCAATGCAGGCACGGATGCGCTGGGTGGTGTGCTGTAGCGCGATCGGGGCCGCGAGTTTCGCAATCACCGCATCGGCGTCGGCCAGCACCGCCGCTTCATCGGCGAAATCGCTCGACTGCAGTACCGCGAACTCCTCGTCGCCCCAGCGTCCGATGCACAGGGCGCTCGCGCAGTGCTCGCGCAGGCGGCGCGCCAGCACCTGCAACACCTGATCGCCGACCGAATGACCCTGCACGGCGTTGATGTCGCCCAGGTTTTCGATATTGATGAACAGTACCGCGCACGAGCGCGCCGGCTCGGCGCCACCGGCATCGGCGCAGATCTCGCTCAGGGCGGCATTGAAATAGCTGCGGCTGGCGAGTCCGGTGACCGGATCCTGGCTGATGATCTGCGCGGTCAGCGTGCGTCGCAGCCCGGTGCTGGTGGTGCTGGCCTGGCGATAGTGCTCGATCGCGGTTTCCACCGCGGCATGTAGTTCCGGCGGCGGGCATGGTTTGCTCAGGAACTTCAGCACCTGCGCCTCGTTGACTGCAGCAATTGCCGAACGCAGGTCGGTCTGGCCGGTCAGCAGAATGCGGCCGGCATTCGGCGCAATGGTGCGTGCGCGCGCCAGGAACGTTGCCCCGTCCATGCGCGGCATGCGCATGTCGGAGATCAGCACCGAGATGCGATCCTCCCTCTGCAGTATTTGCAGCGCCTCGGCGCCGCTGAGCGCGGTCAGCACTTCGTAGCGGCGGCCGAGCTGCAGGCTCAGGCCCTCGAGCACCTGGGTCTCGTCGTCCACGCACAGGATCTTGTAGCGTGGGGCGTCTGACAGGGCGCGCAGTTCGATCGCCATGGCTATGCCGCTCCCAGCTTCTGTTGCGCCTGCGGGTCATCGGCGTTGATGTGGATGTTCCAGGCGGTCAGGCAGCGCGACACTTCGCTGCGCGCGACGAAGCTCGCGTCCAAACGGTCGAGCAGCTTTGCCGGACGGTCGGCGGTCGCGTCGACGATCGCGTCGGCCACGTGCACCGCCGCGAGCACGCTGGTGTGCGCGTGCTGCACGCGGCTGGGCGTGTGGTGATAGGCGACGGCTTCGATCAGGGTCAGCGGCAGGCCCCACAGGCCGAGCAGATAGGCTCCGACCTCCGGGTGCGCGGCACCGAACACCTCCAGCTCGACCTCATGCCAGGCGCGGCCGCTGGAGCGCGCCAGTTCGATCATGTGTTCGAATTTCTCCGGCGCGCTCAGTGCCAGCACCGCCTGGCCGATGTCGAGCAGCAGCGCGGCGGTGAAGGCCTCTTCGGCGTGGCGCGATTCGCGCAGCAGCATGCGGGCGAAATGCGCCTTGCGCAGCGAGCGTCCCTGCAGGTCCTGCAGGCGCTTGATGGCGGCCGGCGAGGCGTCGAGGGCGCTGAAGACACAGGCCGAGAGCGCCAGCGACTTGATCATCTCCAGCCCGGCGTAGCTGATGGCAGTCTGTATCGATGTCACCGGCACCCCGCGCCGATAGAACGCGGAATTGGCGAGCTGCAGTACCTTGACCGACAGCGCGGTGTCGGTGCTGACGATCTGGGCGACGTCGGCGGCGTGGACGTTGGGCCGCGCGATCGCCGCCGACAGCGCCTGGAACGTCTGCGGCGTGGCCGGCAGCGCCTTGAGGTTGCCGATCAGTTCGTGGATGGCCGGATGCTGCAGGATATCGCGCAGCGAGCAGATGCGTTCCAGTACTTCGCACAGATTCTCGACATTGCAGGGCTTGTTCAGGAACTGATGCGTGACCGGCTGGGCGCGCAGGAAGGCGTCGTCGTCCGGGCTGGCCGACAGGCACAGGCGCACCACGTTCGGATGGCGGTCGCGCACCTCTCCCAGCAGCTGCGGTCCGTCCATCGCCGGCACGCCGATGTCGCTGACGATGGCGTCGTAGCGATGTTGCGCCAGTAGCGACAGTGCCGCCGCCGGCGAGGCCGCCGCCGCTGTCTCCCACTGCGGCCGCAGCTGCTGCAGCCCCTGATGCAGCTGCGCCAGCGCCGCCGGCACGGAGTCCACCAACAACACCCGTCTCATGCGGCGCGCTCCTGCGCGGCTTCGCGTCGGCAATCGAACGGCAGGCGCAGATGAAATGCCGTGCCCCGGCCGACCTCGCTGTCGCACTCGATGGCGCCGCCGTGGCGCTTGACGATGATGTTGTGCGAGATCGCCAGCCCCTGGCCGGTGCCGCGACCGACTTCCTTGGTGGTAAAGAACGGCTCGAAGATGCGATGGCGAATGTTCTCAGCGATGCCGCCGCCGGTATCGCCCACCGTAATCACGACGGCATCGCCATCGATGCGGGTGGACACGCTAATCACCCCCTTGTTGCCGGTGCCGCCCACGACATCGGCGATCGCATGCGAGGCGTTGACCAGCAGATTCAGCATCACCTGGTTCAGTTCGCCGGCATGGCAGCGCACCGGGGGCAACGGCGCCAGATCGGTCTCGACCTCGGCGATGTATTTGTATTCCGCGCGTGCTACCACCAGCGCGTTGCGGATCACGTGATTCAGATCGACCTCGGACATCTCGGGCCGATCGGGGTGCGCCAGCTCGCGCATCGAGCGGACGATTTCGGCGACGCGCTTCAAACCGTCGAGCGAGCGCTCGAGCGCTTTCGGCAGCTGCTGCGCAAGATAGGGCAGCTCGGCACTCATCGCCGCTACGGCGCCGGCGTTGCCGGCGTCAGCCGCGGCCAGCCCGCGCAGGCGGTCGGTCACCTGCAGCAGCTCATGCACCGCGTCCCGGATGAAATAGACGCTGTCATTGACGAACTGGATCGGCGTGTTGATTTCGTGCGCCACACCGGCGGCGAGTTTGCCGACCGATTCGAGCCGTTCCGCCGCGGCTAGCCGGATCTCCGCCTCTTTGCGCTCGGTCACGTCCAGATGCACGCCGGCGACACGCTGCGGCTCGCCCAGCTCATTGGTCGCGACGGTGCGGCCGCAGCAGTGGATCCAGCGCCAGCCGCCGTCCTTGCTGCGCATGCGGTACTCGATGCGAAATTCGGTCTGCGCACCGCTGCGGTTTTGCAGCACCGCGAGCGCGGGCAGCAGGTCGTCCGGGTGCAGCAGCTCGCGCCACACATCGTAGCTGCGATTGAGCTCGTTGGGCTCATAGCCGAGCATCGTCCACCAGCGGTCGTTGAGCCAGGCGTCGCCGGTCTGCAGATTCACGTCCCACAGGCCCAGATTGGCGCTGCTGGTGGCCACTGCCAGCCGGTCCTCGAGCGTGCGCAGCGCCTTGTGCGCGTTGACGATGTCGGTGACGTCGCGTCCCTCCGACAGGATCCACACCACCTCACCCTCATCGTCGAACACCGGCAGCAACGAGAAATCCACGATACGGACCGAGCCGCGCGTGTGTTCGGTCTGGTACTGGAAGCGCACGAACTCGCCGCGACCGGCGCGCTCGATACCGTCGCGCAGGCGTGCGATCTCCGCCGCCGGCTGCTGGGCCCAGAACGGCGTGTCCCAGAACAGTTTGCCGACCGCGTCGTTGAGCGTGACGCCGGCGGCCTTGAGCGCGGTGCGATTGCTCTCGAGCAGTACGCCGTCGCTCGAGAGCAGTCCGGCGAACTGATAGGTGTAATCAAATACGGTGCGCAGCCGCTCGAGGCGCTGCTGCAGCCGGAACTGTTCTTCGCGCTCGACCGAAATGTCGAGCAACACGCCGCTGACGCGGATGGCGGCATCGTTGCCGTCACGTTCGATGCAGCCGATCTCCAGCAGCCAGGCCCAGCTGCCGTCGCGGCGGCGCGCGCGATATTCGCTGCGGTAGCCGCTGCCCAGCCCCTGGATATGGCGCGCGCGCGCGGTGTGCACGGCGACGCGCTCGTCGGGATGCAGCAGCGCGTCCCAGAACTCGGCGCTGGTGCCCGGGGCCTCGGGCGCGTAACCCATCATGCGCGCGCGCGCCGGGCTGGAATGCAGTTCGCCGGTGCGCAGATCCAGGCACCACGTAGCCGGCCCGCTGTAGGACACTGCCTGCATGCTTCCAGCTGCCTCATACTGCATGCGGTAGATATCGGCCTTGGCAGGCCGGACTTGAGCATTTCGAGCTGCCCCGGGCGCTGCAAGTGCTCAATTCGCTTCGGAAAACCCGGACTGAGAATCGTATCGTGACGTGTTACCCTGAAAGCGTGAATCACGTCGGATTTGGCGATGCCCTGGCCCGTTATGGTCAAAGCGGCAACGGGCGTAGCAGCGCGACCGCGCTGCTGATGCTGGCGGCGCTGTCGCTGCCGCTGCTCACCGGCCCCGCGCCGGCGGGTGCTACCACTTACCCGCTGCCGACGCCGGACGTCGCCGTGGTGGGTGAGGATCAGACGGTGCAGACCGTGTACGAAGACACGCTGTACGATCTGGCGCGCAAATTCAGCCTCGGCTCCGAGGAGGTGATCCGCGTCAATCCTGGGGTGGACCCGTGGCTGCCGGGGGCCGACAAACAGGTCATCATTCCGGGTCGACATATTCTGCCGCCCGGGCCGCACGAGGGCATCGTGGTCAACCTGCCCGAGCACCGGCTCTATTACTATCCCAAGCCGCGGCGCGGCCAGCAGCCTGAAGTCATCACCTATCCTGTCAGCATCGGCAAGATGGACTGGCACACGCCCATCGGCCTGACGCATGTGATCGCCAAAGAAAAGAATCCGGTCTGGTACCCGCCCGAATCGGTGCGCAAGGAACACGCGGCCGCCGGCGATCCGCTGCCGACACGCGTGCCGTCCGGGCCGGATAATCCACTCGGCCTGTTCGCCATGCGCCTGGCCGCCGGCAACGGTACCTACATGATCCACGGCACCAACAATCCGATAGCGGTTGGCATGCCGGTAACCCACGGCTGCATCCGCATGTACCCGGAGGATGTCGAGCAGCTGTTCCCGATGATTCCAGTCGGCACGCCGGTGCGCATCATCAACCAGCCGGTCAAGGTGGCCTGGGTGGACGGCGAGCTGCTGCTCGAGGCGCATCCGCCGGTGGACGCCGAAGGCCAGAGCTTCGAGCCGGATGTCGACCAATTTGCCGAACTGCTGCGAGCCGCCGTCGGCGACAGCACGGTCGCCATTCATTGGGACTACGCGCGCGAAGTGCTGCAAAAAGCCGACGGCGTGCTGGCAACGGTCGGCCTGGAAGCCGATGCTTCGGGCCTCACCAGCGACGGCGGCACCCCCCCGTAGTTGAACGTTCGCTGCAGCCGGCCGGTCTATGTGATACACGTTCGCATTCGCCGTGCAGAGTTGAACCGCAGCGCAAATCAGCTATAGTTCGCTGCCTGCATAGCGCCTATAAGTGCGTAACCGTTTGATATTTTTGACATTTTGTTAGCGAAAATACGATGTCTGAACGCGATAACGAGAGCTTCGATCTGGACGAGGAATTCATTGTCGAGTCCGAGGACAGCACCGATTACGACGGTCTGCTGGCCCGCGTCGACAAACGTGTGCGCGCCCAGGGTAAGCGCGGCAAGGCGGCCTGGAGCCGCCTGGAAGAAGTGCTGGCGGACCGAAAACTCGAAAAAGACCTGCGCGACGTGTTCGACGACGAAGACGTTTGACCGCGGTTGTCCCGGCGGCCTGGCCGCCTGCACGCCCGGGCAGTAGATAGGGCGGCTGCTTCACACACGGAAAGTTTATGGCGCCACGCGGCGGTTCTGCCTGGATCGTGCTCAAGTTCGGCGGCACGAGTGTTTCCGGTCTGGATAACTGGCGCAATATCGCCGCCGTGGTGCGCGCGCGACTGGCGGACGGCGCGCGCGTGCTGGTGGTGCACTCCGCGGTCAGTGGCGTCACCGACCGACTGGAAAAATTGCTGGCCGCTGCGCTCGGTGGTGCCCACGAACCGGTGCTGGCGTCGATCGAGGAGCGCCATCGGGCACTGGCCGAAGAACTCGGGATCGGCGTCAGCGCCGAACTCGAGGACCACTTCGCGGTGCTGCGCCAGATGGCTTCCGGAATCGCACTGATGAGCGAAGTCAGCGACCGCACGCGTGCACGCGTGCTGGCCAGCGGCGAACTGATGGCGACCGAACTCGGTGCGCGCTTTCTCAACGCGCAGGGGATCGAGGCCAGTTGGTGGGATGTGCGTACCGGCCTGACGTCCCAGGCGCGCACCGCCGCCTCGGCCCGCGCTAATTTCCTGTCGGCGACCTGCGAGTTCGCGCCGGACATGGCGCTGCAGCGCCAGCTGGCGGCATGCCCGGGCGTGGTCGTGACCCAGGGTTTCATCGCCAGCGACGCCGCCGGGGATACCGTGCTGCTCGGTCGCGGCGGCTCGGACACGTCGGCGGCGTATCTTGCCGCCAAGCTCGCTGCGCGTCAGCTCGAGATCTGGACCGACGTGCCGGGAATGTTCAGCGCCAATCCGCGCCACACGCCGCAGGCGCGACTGTTGCGTTCGCTGCACTACGACGAAGCGCAGGAAATCGCCAGCAGCGGCGCCAAGGTGCTGCACCCGCGTTGCATCCTGCCGGCCAAGTCGCAGCGCATCCCGATCGTGGTGTACGCAACGCAGTGCCCGCAGATCGAAGGTACGCACATCAGCGCCGACGGCGGCGATGGGGTGGCGCAGGTCAAGGCGGTGTGCATGAAGAAAGGCATCACCCTGGTATCGCTCGACAGCCCCGGCATGTGGCACGAGGTCGGTTTTCTCGCCGATGCGTTCCAGGTGTTCAAGCGCCATGGCCTGTCGGTGGATCTGATCTCGACCTCGGAGACCAATGTCACGGTGTCGCTCGATCCGGCGGCCAATTCGCTCGATCCGCAGGTGATCGACAAGCTGTCGGCCGATCTGTCACTGCTGTGCCGGGCACAGGTGATCGGCCCCTGCGCCTCGGTGAGCCTGGTCGGCCGCAATATCCGCGGCATCCTGCATCGACTGGGCGAGGCGTTCGAGCTGTTCGCCGAGCAGCGCATCTATCTGGTGAGCCAGGCGGCCAATGACCTCAATTTCACCTTCGTGGTGGATGAGGACCAGGGCGACCGGCTGGTGAATGAACTGCACGATCGGCTGATCGTGCCGGTGCGCGAGGGCACGATCCTTGGGCCCACGTGGCAACAGCTGTTCGCGCCACCGGCCGCAACGCCGACGCCGGCCTCGGCCTGGTGGCGGCGGCGGCGCGATGCGCTGCTGGCGCTGGCCGCCAGTCATGATTGTGCCTACGTCTACGATCCGCAGGAGCTGCACGCCGCCGCTGCGGCGCTGCGGCGCCTCGAGTCGGTCGATCGCGTGCTATATGCGGTCAAGGCCAATCCGAACGCGCACATCCTGCGGTTGCTCGCGTCCGAGGGACTGGGCTTCGAGTGCGTCTCGCCCGGCGAGATCGAGCACGTGCTCGCGAGCGTCCCGGGGCTGGATCGCGGTCGCATCCAGTTCACGCCGAACTTCGCCGCTCGCGCCGAATATGCCTGGGCGCTCGAACAGAAAATCTGCCTCACCATCGATAATCTGTACATCCTGCGCGAATGGGGCGAGCTGTTTCGCGGCCAGCGGGTCTTCGTCCGCATCGATACCGGCACCGGCCGCGGGCACCACCACCACGTGCGCACCGCGGGCGCCCACGCCAAGTTTGGCGTGCCGGTGGGGCAGGTCGATGAGCTTGGCGCACTGGCCGAGCGCCACGGCGTGACGGTGGTCGGGCTGCACGCGCATTCCGGCAGCGGCATCTTCGATGCCGACAACTGGGCGGAGGTGGCCACGCGGCTGCTCGACCTGGCACAGCGATTCCCGCAGCTGCACACCATCGATGTGGGCGGCGGGCTCGGAGTGCCCGACGGCCACGACCAGCTCGCACTGGACCTGGCACAGCTCGATACGGCGCTGCTCGCGGTGCGCCAGAATCGGCCCGGGGTCGCGGTGTGGATCGAGCCGGGGCGCTACCTGGTGGCCGCCGCCGGTGCACTGTTAGCGCGCGTGACGCAGACCAAGTCCAAGGACGATGTGCGTTACGTCGGCATCGCTACCGGCATGAACTCGCTGATCCGCCCGGCGCTCTACGGAGCCTGGCACGAGATCGTCAACCTGACACGGCTGGACGAGCCGGCCACCGAGATCGTGAACGTGGTCGGACCCATCTGTGAGAGCGCCGACTACCTCGGGCACGATCGGCTGATGCCACCGACGCGCGAGGGCGACGTGCTGCTGATCGCCAATGCCGGCGCCTACGGCTACGCCATGAGCTCGCATTACAACCTGCGCCAACCGGCGCAGGAGTTCGTGCTCTGAAGGTCGCGCGGACCTAGGCGTTGCCGCCCGCTTCGTGGCGCCGGCGCAGTTCCTCGATCACCGCCGCCAGCGGCAGGTTACGGCTGCGCAGCAGCACCAGCAGGTGATACACCAGGTCGGCGCATTCCCCGATCAGGGCCTCATCGGATTCCCCGGCGCCCGCCAGCGCGACTTCAACACCTTCCTCCCCGACCTTCTGCGCGACGCGGCGTAGCCCGCGGGCATACAGGCGCGCGGTGTAGCTGCCCTCGGGCGCTTCGGCGATGCGCTGGGCGATCAGCTGTTCCAGCTCCGGCAGGAAACTCAGCGGCGCCGCGGCGGTGAGCGGCTCATCGCCGAAACAGCTGCTGCTGCCGGTGTGACATACCGGCCCTTCGGGCCGGGCGATGACCAGCAGCGTGTCGGCATCGCAGTCGTAACGAATGTCGATCAGCTGCAGGAAATTGCCCGAGGTTTCGCCTTTCTCCCACAGGCGCTGCTTGGAGCGACTGAAGAACACCACGCGATCGCGCGCCAGCGTCGCCGCCAGTGCCGCACGGTCCATATAGCCGAGCATCAGCACGCGGCCACTGCCGGCATGCTGCACGATCGCGGGCACCAGGCCATCGTTCTTGTCCCAGTCGATGCGTTCGATCTCATCCGGCGTGAATTTCACAGTCGTACCTCGATGCCCTGGGCGTGCAGGGCACGTTTCAAATCCGGAATGAGAATCGCGCCGCTGTGGAACACGCTCGCAGCCAGAGCGGCATCCACCTGCGCTTCGCTGAACGCACTGGCGAAATGCTCGGGGGCGCCGGCGCCGCCGGAGGCGACCAACGGCACCGAGCACAGCGCGCGCACCCGGCGCAGCTGTTCGATGTCGTAGCCGCGACGGGTACCGTCCGACGCCATGCAGTTGAGAACGATCTCGCCGGCACCGCGCTGCTGCACCTCACTCACCCAGGCCAGCGTGTCGCGCTGGCTGTCGCGGCTGCGGGCGGGGTCGCCGGTGAATTGATATACCCGGTAGCCGTCAGCGGTGGTCTGACTGTCTATGCCGGCAACCACGCACTGTGATCCGAAGCGCTCGCTGAGCTGGTTGATGAGCTGCGGGTCGTGCAGCGCGGGTGAATTGACCGAGATTTTCTCCGCCCCGGCGTTCAGCACCTGCTCGGCATCCTCCACCGAGCTGATCCCGCCGGCAACGCAGAATGGAATGTCGAGTACCCGCGCGACGCGGCTGACCCAGGCGCGATCGACCGAGCGGCCTTCGGGGCTGGCGGTAATGTCATAGAACACCAGCTCGTCGGCGCCCTGGTCGCGATAGCGGCCGGCAAGCTCGAGGATGTCGCCGACCACGCGATGATCGCGAAAGCGCACCCCCTTGACCACCTGGCCGTCGCGCACGTCGAGGCAGGGAATTATGCGTTTGGCAAGTATGGCTGCAGCTCCTCGACCGATATGCGCTCTTCGAGCAGCGCCTTGCCGCTGATCGCGGCCGGAACGCCGTGCGCGGCCAGCGCCGCAAGGTCGGCGCCGCTGCCGATGCCGCCGGAGGCCTGCCACTGGATGTGCGGATAGCGCTGCAGTGCTTCCTGGTACAACGCCAGGTTTGGGCCGCCGAGCGCGCCATCGCGATCGATGTCGGTACACAACACGTGCTTCAGGCCGCCATCGGTGAATGTCGCAACCGCGTCCCACAGCGACAGCGCGGTCCGATGCTGCCAGCCGCGCGTGTGCAGGAGCGGTATCCCCTGTACGTCCAGCCGCACATCGAACGCCAGGCAGATGCGCTCGGGACCGAAGCTGTGCATCCAGTCCGCGACCTGCCCGGGCTGCTCCACCGCCGCGCTGCCGATGACTACGCGCGCGACACCGTGCGTGAGCAGGTCGTTGATGGCGGCGCGGTCGCGCAGCCCGCCGCCCACCTGCAGTCCGACCGCGCGCTGCGTGGCAAGCTGGTGGATCAGGCTGCGGTTGCTCGCCATGCCGTCACGGGCGGCGTCGAGGTCGACCACGTGCAGCCAGGGCGCGCCGAGCCGCTGGTAACGCGACAGCAGTTCCTGCGCCTCGAATTGGTAGCGCGTTTCGGCTGTGAAGTCACCCTTGAGCAGCCGTACGCAATGCCCGCCGCGCAGATCGATCGAGGGAATCAACAGCATGCATGCGCCCGCTACAGCGCCAGAAAGTTGCGCAGGATGCGCGCGCCGGCCGCGGCCGAGCGTTCCGGATGAAACTGCACGCCACGGAAGTTGTCCCGACGTACCACCGCAGCGAGCGCGCGACCGTAGCGGACCGTCGCCTGCGTGCTGTCGGCGACCGCTGCGGCGTAGCTGTGCACGAAATAGAGATGGCTGGCGGGCTCGATCCCCTGCAGCAGCGGGTCATCGCCGATCTGCTCCAGCGTATTCCAGCCCATGTGCGGCACCGGCAGGTGCGGCGCGGCCGTCAGGCGTTCGACCCGGCCGGGCAGCACCCCGAGGCAGGCGGTGTGACCCTCGGTCGAATGTTCGAACAGCAGTTGCATCCCGAGGCAGATACCGAGCAGCGGGCCGTGCAGCCGCGGAATCAGCCGGTCCAGCCCGGTGGCGCGCAGCCGGCGCATCGCGTCGGCCGCGGCACCGACCCCCGGCAGCAGTACGCGCGGCGCGGCGGCAATCACTGCCGCATCGCTGCTGACGATCGAGCGCGCGCCCAGGCGGTCGAGCGCGAACTGCAGCGAGGCCAGATTGGCGCCGCCGCTGTCGATGATCGCCACATCCACGCCGCCGCTCACAACGCGCCCTTGGTCGTCGGCAGGTCGTAGCCGTCGCGGCGCAGCGCCGGCCGCAGCGCGCGGCCGACGCCCTTGAAGCACGCCTCGATCATGTGATGCGTGTTCTCGCCGCGCACCGACAGGTGCAGCGCCGCGCCGAGGCTGTGCGACAGCGAGCGAAAGAAATGCGGCACCAGTTCGCTCGGCAGCTCGCCGACCTGCTGGCGGCCGAACTGCCCTTCAAACACGAAATACGGCCGGCCGGACAGGTCGAGCGCGACCTGCGCTTCGCTCTCATCCATCGCCAGCAGGAAGCCGTAGCGGCCGATGCCGGCCTTGGCGCCCAGCGCCTGGCGCAGCGCCTGCCCTAAGCTCAAAGCACAATCCTCGACCGTGTGGTGCTCGTCGATGTGCAGATCGCCGCGACAGCTCAGCTGCAGTGCAAAGCCGGCGTGCCGGGCGAGCTGTTCCAGCATGTGATCGAAGAATCCGATGCCGGTGGCGATGTGGCAGTCGGCGCCGCTGTCGAGTTCGAGCGCGAGTTCGATGTCGGTTTCGCGTGTCTTGCGCGACAACTGTGCCCGGCGTGCCAGCAGCGTGCGCGTGATGCCCGGCCAGCTGTGCTCTGCGCCGGGCTCCGCATCGACGCTGACACGCAGGCCGCGGATGCCCAGTTGCTGCGCGAATTCCAGGTCGGTATCGCGATCGCCGATCATGGCGCTGCGCTCACGGTCGATCGGCTGTTGGCGCAGGTACTCGGTCACCAGGCCGGTGCGCGGCTTGCGGCACAGGCATTGCTCCTGCTCCAGATGCGGACAGATGAACACCTGGTCGAACTCAATGCCCTGGGAAGCCATCAGATGCAGCAGGAATGCCTGGACCTGCTCGAACCGCTCGCGGGGATACCGCGGGCTTCCGAGCCCGTCCTGATTGCTGACCATCACCAGCCGATAGCCGGCGCGCCGCAGCTCGCCCAGTGCGGCGAACACCCCGGGCAGCAGGCGCAGTTTGTCGAGACGATCCACCTGATTGTCAGGCGGCTCCTCGATCAGCGTGCCGTCGCGGTCAACGAACAGCACCGGAGCTGGGCGCATCGCAGTTGCGTTCATTGCGGGCTTCGCAGGCTGGACAGCAGCCGATCGTTCTGTTCGCAGCTGCCGATGCTGATGCGCAGCGCACGCGCCAGCCCGGCGGCGGCGCGCAGGTCGCGCACCAGTAAACCTGCGGCATGGGTTCGCTGCAGGGCGGCGGCCGCATCCTGGAATTCCACCAGCAGGAAATTGGCGTCGCTGGGCCAGACCTTGAGCACGCCGTCGCTCTCGGCCAGCGCCGCGGCGACGCGCGCACGTTCGGCCCGAAGCGTCGCGACTCGCTCGCGCGACTGCTGGAGCGCGGCTGGCTCGAGCGAGCGGAACACGGCCTCGATGGTCAGTTGCGTGACCGCATAGGGTTGAATGACCTTGCGCAGCAGCGCCACCACGGCCGCATGTCCGAGCAATGCCCCACAGCGCGCCCCGGCTAGGCCATGCGCCTTCGACAGCGTGCGCAGCACCACCAGACCAGGATGGTCGGTGATGGCGGCTGTGAGTGAAGGTGCTTCCGCGAATTCCACATAGGCCTCGTCCACCACCACCAGCGCGCGCCCCTCCAGTGCGTGGGCCAATCCGAGGATGGCCGGGCGGTCGAGACAATTGCCGGTGGGATTGTTGGGGGAACACAGGAACACCAGCTTGACGCCCGGATCGAGCTGCTCGCCCAGCACCACCGGGTCGAAGCGATAGCCGGCGTCGCGCTGCAGCGGCACCTGGAGTACGCGCGCACCCTGGATGCGCGCGGCCACGGCATACATGCCGAACGTCGGCGGACAGATGATCACGGCGTCCTGGCCGCCGCGGCAGTAACTGCGGATCAACAGATCGATCAGTTCGTCGCTGCCGCGGCCGGCGAGCAACATGTCAGGGCCCACGCCGTAGAAGCTCGCCAGCGCCGCGGTCAGCTGGTGCGGATGCGGCTCGGGATAGCGGTTGAGGCCGGCGATCGAGCTGTCGCCGCAAGCCCGCCACGGAAGTTCATTCGCATGCAGGCGGATCAGGCCCGGCTCCCACACGGCGTGCTCGTAGGCTTTCAGGGCACGAATTTCCGGGCGTGCAATTTCGGTGAGCCAGCTCAAGCGGCGCATT
The DNA here is from genome assembly GCA_003132025.1 of Gammaproteobacteria bacterium. Lineage (GTDB taxonomy): Bacteria > Pseudomonadota > Gammaproteobacteria > Steroidobacterales > Steroidobacteraceae > FEN-1191. Next base: position 79,442 of record PKWJ01000018.1, on the reverse strand, counting down.
CCCGGCGCAGCGCCGCGAGCCGCAGGTCGACCGCCGCGGCGTGGGCATCCAGTCCCTCCAGCCGCGCCAGCGTGCTGGCGGTCGGGCCCAGTTCGCGCAGGCCGTCGCCGGTGAGTTCCTGCACCGTCATGCGGCGCGTGAAGTCCTGGACCGACAAGCCGCTGTAGGCACGCGCGTAACCGTAGGTGGGCAGCACGTGATTGGTGCCGGAACAGTAATCGCCCATAGGTTCGGGTGACCAGCTGCCGAGAAATACCGAGCCCGCATGCTGTACGCGCTCGAGCAGCGCGCGCGGGTTACGGGTCTCGATGATCAGGTGCTCGGGTGCGTAGCTGTCCGACACCGCCAGCGCGTCATCCAGGCTCGGCACGATCAGGATGCGCGAGTTCGCCATCGACTGTTGCAGGATCGTGCGTCGTGACAGGGTCAGCAGCTGCGCGCGCACCGCCTCGGCGACCTGAAGCGCGAGTTTCGCACTGGTGGTGATCAGCAGCGCCTGTGACATGACATCGTGCTCGGCCTGGGCCAGAAGGTCAGCGGCGACGAATTCGGCGCGCGCGCTGTCATCGGCGATCACCAGTACTTCGGATGGGCCGGCAGGCAGGTCGAACGCTGCGCCTTCGGCGTCGGCGGCCACCAGCTGTTTGGCGGCGGTGACCCAGGCGTTGCCCGGACCGAATATCTTGGCCACCTTGGGAACGCCGCCGCTGCCATAGGCCATGGCGGCGATGGCCTGTGCGCCGCCGATCTTGAACACCTGCCCGACGCCGCACAGCTGCGCGGCCACCAGCACCGCGGGGCTGGCCAGTCCACTACGCTGCGGCGGCGTGCACAGCACGCGCAGGGCGCAGCCGGCGATACGGGCCGGCACTGCCAGCATGATGACGGTGGACGGCAGCGGCGCGCCCCCGGCCGGCACGTACAGCCCGACGGCGCCGATCGGACGGATGAGCCGCTCGCAGCGCACCCCGGGCTGCACTTCCAGCGACAGCTCGGTGGGCATGCCGGCGCGGTGAAAGCAGTCAACATTGGCGATCGCCTTCTCCAGCGCCGCCAGTTCATCGGTCGTCAGCTGCGCGCGCGCGGCATCGAACTCGGCGGCACTCACCCGCAATTCAGCCGGCGCGACACCATCAAATTCAAGTGCGCAGCGGCGTATCGCGGCGTCCCCTTCGCTGCGCACCGCATCGATGATGGCCTGCGCCTGCTGCAGTATCTGTGGCTGCAGCGCAGCGGCGGGGCGGCCCAGGGCGGCGCGGCGGCCCGCGGCATCGAGCTGTTGCCAGTCGAGTATCTGCATCGGCTTCAGGCCAGCATCTTCTCGACCGGCAGCACCAGCAGGGCACTGGCGCCGGCCTTTTTCAGACTCTCGAGCGTCTCCCAGAACACGTTCTCGCGGCACACCGCATGCACCGCGACCCGATCGGGCGAACCCTCGAGCGGAATGATCGTCGGCGACTCGCTGCCGGGCAGCAGCCGCCGGATGGCCGGCAGCGCCGAGCGCGGCGCATGCAGCATGATGTACTTGCTCTCCTTGACCTGTTGCACCCCCTCGACGCGCAACAGCAGCCGCTCGACCCATTCGTTCTTTTCGGTCGACAGCGGCACCGGCGTGCGGATCAGTACCGCATGGCTTTCCAGCACCGTCTCCACCTCGCGCAGGTGATTGGCCTGCAGTGTCGAGCCGGTGGAGACCAGGTCGCAGATCGCATCGGCGCGGCCCAGACGCGGGGCGATTTCCACGGCGCCGGACAGGATGACGATCTCGGCGTCGATGCGGCGCTGCTGCAGGAAAACGCCGAGCAGGTGCGGGTAGGTGGTGGCGATGCGCTTGCCGTGCAGTGATTGCGGGCCGTCGTAGGCGTGCTCCACGGGCACCGCGAGCGACAGCCGGCAGCGACCGAAGTCGAGCGTGCGCAAAGCCTCGAAGCGGGCTGGAGAGCCACGGGCGGCGAGTTCCAGGCGCTTTTCTTCCAGTACGTTCAGCCCCACCAGCCCCAGGTCGCACACGTCCTCCTGCACCAGGTCCGGAATGTCGTCGTCGCGCACGAACAGCACGTCGAACGGCATGTTCTCGCCGTAACCCATGAGCTGGTCCTTGCCGCGCGAGAGCTTCAGGCCGCAGCGTGCCAGCAGATCCACCGATGGGTCGGTGAGGCGGCCGGACTTCTGCACCGCAAGCTTGATGCGGGTCTCTTTATCCATGCTGCGACCCGTCGATGCGTTGCGCCGCCAGGGCATAGCCACCATTGCCTTGGGCCAGATAGCGCGCCACGCGGCCGATGGTGGTGACGCTGACGCCGGTCTGACGATGAATCTCGCGATAGGGCAGGCCGCGCCGCAGGCACTCGACCACGGCCCATCGGTCAGCCATCGCCTGCAGTTCGGCCGGAGTACACAGGTCACGCAGGAAGGCGCGGCATTCCTCGACGCTGCGCAGCGTGATGATAGCTGCCACCAGGTTGCGCTCGGCCAGGGCCTCCTGGCGCGCGGATAGTTGCCGGTGCGATTTCATTGCCTGCGGCCTACGGACTGGCTTCCAGTGTATTAACGTATTAGTACGCTAGCATATTGATACGAAACCGGCAAGCAAAGAAGGGCTGCGCGTGCCGCGGGCGCCGCCGCCGGCCGGCGCCGGCCGGTGGGCGCTTGACCCTCAAAGGTACGGCCTCTAGACTGATCCGCACTCATCGAGACCGGCTGAGGGAAAGGCCCTTAGACGCCGGGGCAACCGTCGGACCTTCCGACACGGTGCCAACTCCTGCGGCCCACAGCGCAATCTGTGGCCGATAGATGAGGGCCGACAAGGGAGCGCCGCGATGCATATCCGCCGGCGCGAAGCTGTCCAGGCGAGCGGTCCGCAGGAGTGCCACGATGCATGACGACAGGCACTGCGGAGCGTTAGTTGAGCTTGGCCCCACAGCAAGAGAATCTGACCGGCGCTAGATCCGAGGCTGCTTCAGCCGAGGCGCTTTCCGGCGTGCTGCAGTTGCCCGGCCGGCTGTCGCTGCATCACGGCGGCAGTCTCGACCAACCCGGCCTGGCATGGCGACTCGCGGGCAAGCCGGGTGCCCCGGTGGTCGTCGCGCTCGGCGGCATCTCCGCCCATCGCCGGGTGTTCGATATCGAGCAGCCGCGCGCCGGGTGGTGGTGCGAGATCGCCGGTCCGGGGCGCGCGCTCGATAGCACGCAGGTGCGCGTACTCGGCATCGATTACCTGGGCGGCAGCGGGGAGTCCACCGCGCCGACAGCCGGCGGCGTGTTTCCCAGCCTGTCGAGCTACGACCAGGCCGAGGCGCTGTTGCGGCTGCTCGATCACCTGGAGGTGGTGCGGCTGCGCGCCATCGTCGGGGCGTCCTATGGCGGCATGGTGGCGCTGGCATTCGCCGAGCGCTTCGCCACCAGGGTCGAGCAGTTGCTGGTGATCAGCGCCGCGGATCGTACCCATCCGATGTCCACGGCGTGGCGCAGCGTGCAGCGGCGCGCGCTGCGCTTCGCGCTGGCCGCCGGGCACCCTGCCGACGGTATGGAGCTGGCGCGGGCGCTGGCCATGGCGACCTATCGCAGCCCGGAGGAATTTGCCGCGCGCTTCAGCGGCCCGCCGCGGCAGGTCGACGGTCGATTCGTATTTCCGGTCGAGGAATACCTGTTTGCCCGCGGGCGCGACTACGCCGCGCGCTATCGGGCGGAATCGTTTCTTTGCCTGTCCGAGTCGATCGATCTGCATGCCATCGATGCAGCCCGCGTCGCCACGCCGACCACGCTGCTGGCGGTGCGGGAGGACCAGCTGGTGCCGATCGGTGACATGCGTGCGCTGGCCGCGCGGCTGCCCCATGCCCGCCTGTATGAGCTGTCCTCGCCGTACGGCCACGACACCTTCCTTAAGGAGGCCGGAGCGCTGCGGCCGGTCTTTGCGACCCTGTACGGAGATGTGAGCCCGTGAGTGATCAAGCCGATGCAACCACGCGCGCGGTGCGCGCGGGCCTGGAAACCGACGACGTTACCGGGGCGGTGGTGCCGCCGATTCATCTGAGCGCGACCTACGCCTTTCGCGGCTACGGCCAGAAGCGCGGCTATGATTATTCGCGCTCCGGCAATCCGACCCGCGATCTGCTCGGTGCCGCGCTGGCCGATCTCGAGGGCGGCGCCGGGGCGGTGATCACCGCGACCGGCATGGCGGCAGTGACGCTGTGCCTGCAGGTACTGCCCGCGCGCGCGCGCCTGGTGGCACCGCACGATTGCTACGGCGGTACCTATCGGCTGTTCGACGCGCTGCATCGGCGCGGCGACCTGCAGGTCGAATTCGTGGATTTCGGCGATCCGGCGGCGTTGCACGCCGCGCTGTCGCAGCCGGCCGCCATGCTGTGGATCGAGACACCGAGCAATCCGCTACTGCGGCTGACCGACATCGCCGCGGTATCGAAGCTCGCCCGGGCGGCGGGCGCGCTGGTGGTCGTGGATAACACCTTCCTGTCGCCCAGCTGGCAGCAGCCGCTGAGCCTTGGTGCCGACCTGGTGGTGCATTCGACCACCAAGTACATCAACGGGCACAGCGACGTGGTGGGCGGGGCGGTGATCGCGGCGCGCAAGGAGCTGAATGAACAGCTATGTTGGTGGGCCAATTGCCTGGGGTCGACCGGCTCGGCCTTCGACAGCTATCTGACGCTGCGCGGCCTGCGCACCCTGGACGCGCGACTGGCGGTTCATGGCCGCAATGCCATGGAGGTGGCGCAATGGCTGACAACGCAGCCCCAGGTGCTGAAAGTATATTATCCGGGCCTGCCCACGCATCCCGGCCATGAGATCGCGCTGCGCCAGCAGTCCGGCTTCGGCGCCATCGTGACCTTTGAGCTCTCGGGCGGAATCCCGGCCGTCAAAGCCTTCGTCGCCGGCCTGCAATATTTCTCTCTGGCCGAATCGCTCGGGGGCGTGGAGAGTCTGGTGGCACACCCGGCATCGATGACCCATGCCGCCATGCAGGAACCGGCACGCCGCGCCGCCGGCCTGACCGATGGCTTGCTGCGACTCTCAGTCGGGATCGAGGCCGTGGCGGACCTGCGCTCCGACCTGGCGGCCGGCCTGGCGCGCTGCGGCTAGCGTTTCGCCGCTACAACCAAAGGGCACCTGAGCCGGGGCTCAAGGGGGTATGGCAGCGTGTCAGCGACTCTGGCGCTCAAGCGTTATGCTCATATCGGAGGTGCAGTATGTTGAATCGACGCCGGCGGCGATGGCCGATACCTTTAGTGTGTGCGGCACTATTGACCAGCAGCATCGCGCTCGCGGCAGACGGCGCGGACGGTGCCGTCGCTGAACAGCCAGGCAGCTGGCAGCCGCACAGCCTCGAGTTTCACTTCATGGGGTTCACCTCCACCTATTCGTGCGACGGCCTGGCCGACAAGCTGCAGTTGCTGCTGCGCGTGGTCGGGGCAGGCCCGGACGCCAAGGTGATCCCGCTGTGCGCCCGCGGTACCGGGAGGCCGGACAAGCTGGCGGAGGCGAGCCTGAGGTTTTCCACGCTGCAGCTGGCGGACGCCAGCGCCCCGGGCGCTCCCGCGGGCGCGTCGCCGAGCGCCGCTGGGGTGTGGCGCCACGTGGACCTTACCCCGCGCCACCCGTTCGCGCTTCAGACCGGCGATTGCGAGCTGGTGGAGCAGTTTCGTGACACGCTGCTGCCGATGTTTGTTACGCGCAATCTGGACAGCCAGGTGACTTGCGTGCCCCACCAGGAGAGTGGTTCGAACTTCCGCCTCAGCTTCGATGTGTTCGCCCCGGCGCCCCCGGCCAAGGGCGCGCCGCCCAAGGCCGCGTCCGCCAAAGCCGCCTGATCTACAGCAGCTGCTCCCACAGGCGCCAGAAATGCTCGCGCAGCTTTTGCGCCAGCGGGCGCTGTTCCCAACTGGCCAGATCGATGCCGGCGGCGTGTTCCAGGTCCTGCTGAAAATAGCTCTCCAGCTGCGCGCCGGTCGCGGCGCTGATGACCACCGCGTCGACCTCGTCGTTGAACAGCACGCTGCGATGATCAAAGTTCGACGAGCCGACAATCGACCAGACTCCATCCACGACCACGGTCTTGGAGTGAAGGATGCCGTCGCTGCGCTCGTAGATCTTGACTCCGGCCTTTAACAATTCCGCGTAGTGCGAGTGCTGCGCGGCCAGCGCCGGCCCCGAATCGCTGTGCGATGGCAGCAGCAGCCGCACATCGACGCCGCGGCGCGCGGCACGCGCCAGCGCGCGGTATTCCTGATGGGTCGGTACGAAATAAGCGGCGGTGACCCAGATGTGGGTGGCGGCACTGCGGATCGCCGAGATCAGCGTCGCGTAGTAACGCGGAGTGAGCTGGCCGCCCTGGCTGCCGATGACGCGCACCACTTCATCACCGCGCGCGGTCAGCGCCTCAACCGAGGCGATCAGCTCGGCAGCGCTGCCCCCCTGGCCGATCCAATGCTGTTCGAACAACTGCTTGAGCTCGCGCACCGCCGGGCCGTCGATCCGCAGATCAACGTCATGCCAGGGCTCGTGCGCGGGTGCGGCCGGGGTTACCGGCGCGCGGTCCGCGTCCGGGGCACTGCCGCCGCCGCTGCCACTCTCATAGTCGACGCTCAGATTGACCCCGCCGATGATGCCGGACTGACCGTCGGCGATCAGGATCTTTCGATGATCGCGGTCGTTGATCGAGAACGGCGAAGTCCCGATCGGGTTGAATTGCCGGACGCGAATCCCGGCGCTGCGAAGCCGGTCGAACAGCGCCTCGGGAGTGGACAGCGAGCCGATGCCATCGTAGATCACGTCGATCTGAACGCCTTGCTGCTGACGGGCGATGAGCAGGTCGGACAGCTGCTCACCGTTGAAGCTGACGTCCTCGAAGATGTAGTACTCGAGATACAGGTAATGCTGGGCAGCGTGAATGGCGGCGAATGTGGCTGCGAAGGTATCGGGGCCGTCGCGCAGCACGGTGACGCGGTTGCCGGTGTACAGCGGGCTGCCGGATACCGTCTGCTCAATGGCCAGGTGGCGCTGCAGCGCGCTGGAATCGGGGGCCTGCGCGCTCAGCCGGCTGAGCACCGCGGCGGTGGCGCGGGGCGAGAGCGCGCCCCTGGCACCGCGCACCTGAATCTGGGCCCCGGTATCGATCGCCAGGGGCTCCGGGACACTCGGTACGTGCGCGCAGCCACTGAGCGTGGCGCCGAGCAGCGGCCAGCCGACGACCAGCACCGCAATCCAGGCGGTTGCCGGAGGGGTCCGGGGGCGGGCGTTTACAGAAATGACGCGCTGGCCCATCATCGCCCTGATGCCGATAGCCACCGGGAGCACTGCAGCCAAGATGGCTGAACCACTGGGTGATGCTGCTGTTCGCCAAGGCGGCTCGCTGTCGCTGCGCATCGTGATCGGCGAGAATAACCCCGACCTGGCGCTGACGCTGTCACTGCTGCTCAATGCCGAATCGGACATGAGTTGCGTCGCAACCGCCGCTTCAGCCGACGCGGTGCTGGCCGCGGTGGACGAACACTCTCCCAATGCCTTTATCCTCGATATGTCGCTGGATGACGGTCCGAGCTTACCGCTGATCCGGGTGCTGCGCGGACGCTTGCCGGCGGCGGTAATTGTGGTTTTTACCGGTCACAAGAACGAGTTACTGAAGCAGCATTGCATGCAGGCGGGCGCCGACGCGCTGGTAGTGAAGGCGAGCGATTTCGAGGACTTGACCGTGGCGCTGCGGCTGGCGGCCCAGGCGGCGGCGGCCCGTGCGGCTGGCGGCTCCAGTCCGAGCGATAGCTGAGTTTCCGCAGATGGTTGAATTTGTTTGACCTAAAGCACTAGAATCGCGCCCGCCGGTGGACGGTGTTGGTTGTGCACCAACATGCCGTAAAGCTGCAGGTACTGCGGCCAAGTGCTTGATTCTTAAAGCCCCACGTGGGGCTTTTATTTTTTGCGGGCCGTATTTCGAGTACCAGGCATTGACGATGGTAGCGCCGTTGCGCGAGAAGCTGATTGCGCTTACCGAGCCGTTGCTCGGGCAGTTGGGCTACGAATTGGTCGATTTGGAGTATGCACCGGGTCGAGCGCGCGGGCTGCTGCGCATCTTTATCGATCGCCCGCAGGGCGTCGGGCTCGATGACTGCGAGCGTGCCAGCCGCGAGATCTCGGCGCTGTTTGATGTCGAGGATCCGGTGCCCACGGGTTACACGCTGGAGGTGTCCTCGCCTGGCCTGGATCGGGTGTTGCGCACGCCGGCGCATTTCCAGCGCTTCGTCGGCGAGCGGGTGCGGGTGGAGTTGCGTAACCCGCGTGACGGGCGGCGGCGCTACACCGGGCAGCTCACGGCGCTGCACGACGAGGGTATTGAATTGAATGTGGACGGCGCCATGGTAGCGGTGTCGTTTGCGGAGCTTGCCCGCGCGCGGCTTGCGCCGCTGTGGTCGTAGAGGATTTGCAGGAGCTGTCGATGAACAAAGAGATCCTGATGGTCGTCGATGCCGTTTCGAACGAGAAAGGCGTCGATAAGGAGATCATCTTCGAAGCGCTGGAAGCGGCGCTGGCTTCGGCTACCCGTAAGAAGCATGGCGAGGACTGGGACGCGCGGGTCGCGATCAATCGCAAGACCGGTGACTACGAGACCTTCCGGCGCTGGAAGGTGTTCGCCGACGATTCCAAGGAGTTGGAAAATCCGTCGGCCGAATTGCGGCTGGAAGACGGCCGCGATGTCAGTCCGGATGCCGAACCCGGCGGCTACGTCGAACAACCGATGGAGTCGGTGGCCTTCGGACGCATCGCTGCGCAGCAGGCCAAGCAGGTCATCGTGCAGAAGGTGCGCGAAGCTGAGCGCGCGCAGGTGGTGGAGGCATATAAAGACCGCGTCAACACCCTGGTCAGCGGCGTGGTCAAGCGCATCGACCGCAACGGCATCTACGTGGACCTGGGTGGCAACGCCGAAGGCTTCGTACCGCGCAGCGACATGATCCCGCGCGAGCAGCTGAAGCCGCAGGATCGGGTCAAGGCCTACCTGCGCGAGGTGCGCGCCGAGCCGCGCGGCCCGCAGCTGTTTTTGACTCGCAACGCGCCCGAATTCCTGATCGAGCTGTTCAAGCTCGAGGTACCGGAAGTCGGCCAGGGCCTGATCCACATCCTGGGAGCGGCGCGCGATCCCGGTATTCGCGCCAAGATCGCGGTCAAGAGCCAGGACCCGCGCATCGATCCGGTCGGCGCCTGCGTCGGCATGCGCGGTTCGCGCGTGCAGGCGGTGTCGAACGAGATCGCCGGGGAGCGCGTGGACATCATCCCGCACGACGAGAATCCGGCGCAGTTCGTCATCAACGCCATGTCGCCGGCCGAGGTGCAGTCGATCGTGGTCGATGAGGACGCGCACAGCATGGATATCGCGGTCGCCGAGGACAAGCTGTCGCAGGCGATCGGGCGCGGCGGCCAGAATATCCGTCTCGCCAGCCAGCTGACCGGCTGGGAGCTCAATGTCATGACCGAGTCGGACGCCGAGGCCAAGAGCGAGACTGAGGCGCGAGCCCTGGTCGAAACTTTCATGAAGCAGCTCGACGTGGACGAGAACGTGGCCAACATCCTGGTACAGGAGGGCTTCTCGACCGTGGAGGAAGTGGCCTATGTGCCGGCCGGTGAGCTGGCCGCGATCGAGGAGTTCGACGAGGACATCGTCAAGGAGTTGCGTAACCGCGCGCGCGACGTGCTGCTGACCCAGGCGATCGTGAGCGAGGAATCGCTCGACCAGTCGATGCCGGCCGATGACCTGCTGACGCTCGAGGGCATGCGGCCGGATCTGGCGCTGGCGTTGGCGCGCCGCGGCGTGCGTACGCGCGAGGAACTAGCCGACCAGGCGATCGACGATATTGCCGATATCGAAGGCCTGTCATCCGACGAAGCCGGCAGCCTGATCATGAAGGCCCGCGCCCATTGGTTCGAGGCGCAGCATTGATGCTCGCGGTGGTGAAGACACATGGCTGACGTGACCATTGCCCAATTTGCCGACGTACTGAAGGTCCCGGTGGACCGCCTGATCGCACAGCTCGATCAGGCCGGTATCACTGTATCCAGTCCGGAGGAACTGATCAGCGAGGAAGCCAAGCTCGAGCTGCTGACGCACCTGCGCCGCAGCCACGGTCATGGCAGCGAGGGCTCGGCACCGAGCCGCATCACGCTCAAGCGCAAGACCCAGAGCGAGCTCAAGCTCGCCAGCAACCAGGGCCGGGCGCGCACCGTCAATGTCGAGGTGCGGCGCAAGCGCACCTATATAAAGCGCGATGTGCTGGAGGGCCAGGCGCGGGCGCAGCAGGAACAGCTCGATGCGCAGAAGCGCGACGCCGAAGAGGCACAGCGCGCGCTGAGCGAGAAGGCCGAGGTCGAGCGGCGCGAACGCGAACGCCTCGAGGCCGAGAACCGCCGTCGCATCGAGGAGGAGCAGACCCGCAAAAAGGCGCTGGATGAGGCGCGGCGGCTGGCCGAGCAACGCTCAGCGGAGGAAGCCGAGCGCGAACGAACGCGGCGGCCGGCCGAAGCGGCCCGCGAAGCGCATGCGCCGCACGTGCACCCGGTGGCGCCGGCGCGCGAGGAAGTGGACGACAAGCGTACCCGCTATGGCCGCGAGGAACTGCACATCGCCGGCGACGTCAGCGCACGCCATAAGAAAAAGAAGCGCCTCAAGACCCGCGCCATGCCGGTCGGCGGCGGCGAAGCCAAGCACGCGTTCGAGATGCCCACCGCGCCGGTCAAGCGCGAGGTGGCGCTGGGCGAGACCATCACCGTGGCCGAGCTGGCGCAGAAGATGGCGGTCAAGGCCACCGAAGTCATCAAGGTACTGATGAACCTCGGCGTCATGGCCACCATCAATCAGCCGATCGAGCGCGATACCGCGGTGCTGGTGGTGGAGGAATTCGGCCATACCGCCAAGCTGCTGCGCGAGAACCAGATCGAGGAAGGCCTGCAGGGCGCGGAAGGCGAGACCGAGAAGCTGGAGGTGCGCGCGCCGGTGGTGACCATCATGGGGCACGTCGACCACGGCAAGACTTCGCTGCTGGATTACATGCGCCGCACCAAGGTGGCGGCCGGCGAGGCCGGCGGCATCACGCAGCACATCGGTGCCTATCACGTGGAGACTCCGCGCGGTTCCATCACCTTTCTGGATACGCCGGGCCACGCCGCGTTCACCGCCATGCGTGCGCGTGGCGCCAAGGCTACCGACGTGGTGGTGCTGGTGGTGGCGGCCGACGACGGCGTGATGCCGCAGACCATCGAGGCCATCCAGCACGCCAAGGCGGCCGGGGTGCCGATCGTGGTGGCGGTCAATAAGATCGACAAGCCCGATGCCGATGCGGAGCGCGTGCGCACCGAGCTGGCCAAGCACGAGGTGATCGCCGAGGAGTGGGGCGGCCAGAACATGTTCAGGAGCGTCTCGGCCAAGACCGGCGAGGGCATCGACCAGCTGTTGGAGGCAATCCTGCTGCAGGCCGAAGTGCTCGAACTCAAGGCGCCGCGCACCGGCTTCGCATCCGGCGTGGTGATCGAATCGAGCATGGAGAAGGGCCGCGGCGCCGTGGTCACGGTGCTGGTCAAGCGCGGCACCCTGCGCACCGGCGATGCGATCCTGGCCGGCAGCGAGTTCGGCCGGGTACGGGCCATGTTCGACGAGGCAGGACAGGCGATCCTCGAAGCCCCGCCGTCAACGCCGGTGGTGGTGCTGGGCCTGTCGGGCGCGCCCAATGCCGGCGATGAACTGTTGGTGGTCGAGAGCGAGCGCAAGGCGCGCGAGGTAGCGCTCTACCGCCAGGGCAAGTTCCGCGACGTCAAGCTGGCGCGCGCTGCTACCCGGGCCGAGGACGTGTTCTCGACCATGGGTGAGGTCAAGGCCGGCATCATCCCGGTGCTCATCAAAACCGACGTGCAGGGCAGCGCCGAGGCGCTGCGCGACGCGCTGATGAAGCTGTCCACCGACGAGGTCAAGGTGAGCGTAATTGCCAGCGGCGTCGGCGGCATCACCGCCTCCGACATCCAGCTGGCCGCGGCTTCCAAGGCGTTCGTCATCGGCTTCAACGTGCGTGCCGATTCCGCCGCGCGCGAGGCGATGAAGGAGACCGGCGTGGAGGTGCGTTACTACAGCATCATTTACGAAGCCATCGACGACGTGAAGCAGAAGATGAGCGGCCTGTTGGCTCCGGAGATCAAGGAGACCATCGTCGGCATCGCCCAGGTGCGCGAGGTATTTCGTTCCAGCAAGTTTGGCGTGGTCGCCGGCTGCCTGGTCACGGAAGGCGCCGTGCGACGCAACAACCCGATCCGGGTACTGCGCGACAACGTGGTGATCTTCGAAGGCGCGCTCGAATCGCTGCGTCGCTTCAAGGACGACGTCAACGAAGTTCGGGCGGGTACCGAATGCGGCATCGGCGTGAAGAACTACCAGGACGTGCGTGCCAACGACCAGATCGAGTGCTTCTCGCGCGTCGAGGTGTCGCGCACGATCCAGTGACGGCTCGTGCCGCGCGTGCCGGATGCTCAAAGCCAACGCCAGGACATCGCGCATCGCGGCGCAGATGCAGCGCTCGCTGTCGACGCTGCTGCGACGCGGCGTCAAGGACCCGCGCGTGGGCAACGTCACGGTGACGGCCGTGGATGTGGCCAATGACCTGAGCTATGCACGTATCCACGTGCTGCCGTTCGCCGGCGAGCACCCGGCCGAGCAGGTGTTGACCGGCCTTCGCAGTGCCGCCGGGTTCCTGCGCGGCGAGATCGCGCGCGAGCTCAAGCTGCGGCACGCGCCGCGGCTGGAGTTTCATCTCGACACCGCGATCGAGGGCGCGCAGCACCTGACGCAGCTGATCGAAAGCGCGGTGCAGGCCGATCGTAGCCGCGGTGCGGATGGAGGCGGGGACCCGGCTGAGCCTGATCTGCCGGCCGACGAGGACGCTTGAACGGGCCGCCGCTCGGCGTGCTGCTGCTCGACAAGCCACTGGGACTGTCCTCCAACGCTGCGCTGCAGCGTGTACGGCGCCTCGGCGGTGGCATCAAGGCCGGGCATACCGGGAGCCTGGATCCGCTGGCGAGCGGCATGCTGCCGATCTGTCTCGGCGAGGCCACGAAACTTGCCGGTGAGATGCTCGCACTGCGCAAGTGCTATCAGTTCGGCGTCCAGCTCGGGGAACGCTCCGAAACCGGGGACGCGGAAGGCGCCATCGTCGAGCGCTGCCCGGTGCCCGCGCTGACGCCGGATGCGGTCGAGGAGGTGCTGGCCCGCTTCCTCGGCGCACAGCAGCAGACGCCACCGATGTATTCGGCGCTCAAGCGCGACGGCGAGCCGCTGTATCGGCTGGCGCGACGCGGGCAGACGGTCGAGCGCGCGGCGCGCTCGCTGGTGATCGAGCGCCTGCAGCTGCTGTCGCTGCAGCAGGATCGGCTCGAGCTGCGCGTGCTGTGTTCCAAGGGCACCTACGTGCGCGTGCTGGCCGAGGACCTGGCGCGCGCCCTGGGCAGCTGCGGACGGCTGTACCGCCTGCGGCGCGAATATGTCGAGCCGTTCGCTGGCGAGACCATGGTGAGCCTGGAACAGCTCGAGGCGATCAATCAGCCGGTAGGCGACTGGCCGCTGCTGCCGGCGGACCGGGCGCTGATGCATCTGCCCGCCTTGCGGCTGACCGCGCCCGCAGTGCGTGCGCTGCTGCACGGCCAGCTGGTGCACGGGGCGGCTGGCGGCGCCGCGCTCTGGCGCCTGTACGGTGCGGACGAGTGTTTTCTGGGCCTGGGCGAAAGCGATGCGGCCGACGTCCTGCGGGCGCGACGGCTGTTCAACAGCGCGCGCCAGCAGCCGGTGGCAGGCTGATGGCGGTAACTCCCTGTTTCCGCTTGAGGCACCGAAGGTCTGCGGTTAGAATGCGCGGCCTTCAAAATGACGCACTCGATACGGTTTAGTACAGAGGTTTTGCACGCAATGGCTTTGTCCACGGAACAGAAGAGCGGTGTGGTCGCGCAGTACCGGCGCGATCCCAAAGATACCGGGTCGCCCGAAGTCCAGATTGCGCTGCTGTCCGAGCGCATCAACGGCCTGGGAGGACATTTCAGCGCTCACAAGCGCGATCATTCTTCGCGCCGCGGATTGGTGAAGCTGGTCAACCAGCGACGCAAGCTGCTGGACTATCTGAAGTCGACCAACCCGGCCAAGTACCAGGAAGTGGTCGAACGCCTGGGCCTGCGCCGCTGATATTCCCGCGGCCGCGCACATCCGTCCCGAGCGCGGCCTGTTCCATCATCCCCATCCGCAGCAACTATCTCCCGAGGTTTGAAGCGTGACTGTCTTCAAGAAGACTTTTCCCTATGGCCCACATACCGTCACTCTGGAGACGGGCGAGCTGGCGCGTCAGGCCGATGGCGCGGTGCTCGCCACGATGGGCGAAACGGTGGTGCTGGTCACCGCCTGCGCCCGCAAGACTGCCGTCCCGGGCCGCGACTTTTTCCCGCTGACCGTGAACTACATCGAGAAGACCTATGCCGCCGGTCGCATACCGGGCGGCTTCTTCAAGCGCGAGGGCCGGCCCACCGAACGCGAGACGCTGACGTCGCGACTGATCGACCGGCCGATCCGCCCGCTGTTCCCGGATGGCTTCGCCAACGAGGTCCAGGTGGTCGCCACCGTGCTGTCCTTGAATCCTGATATTGATGCCGATATTCCGGCGCTGCTGGGCGCCTCGGCCGCGCTCATGATTGCCGGCGTGCCGTTCAACGGCCCGATCGCGGCGGCGCGAGTCGGCTATCGCGACGGTCAGTACCTGCTCAATCCCAGCCGTACCGACCAGGCGAACTCGCAGCTCGACCTGGTGGTCGCGGGCACCGGGCCGGCGGTCCTGATGGTCGAGTCCGAAGCCAAGATCCTGAGCGAGGAAGCCATGCTCGGCGCCGTGGTATTCGGCCACGAGCAGATGCAGGTGGCGATCAAGGCCATCCGTGAGCTTACCGCCGAAGCGGGCAAGCCGCGCTGGGACTGGAAGCCGACACCGGCGCACGACTCGCTGGTGCAGGCGGTGGCCGCATACGCCACCGGGCCGGTGTCGGAGGCTTATCGCATCACCGAGAAGCAGCAGCGTTCCAACCGCCTGAGCGACATCAAGAAGCAGGCCATCGAGGCGCTCACCGCCCGCGATGCGCAATGGACTGGCGAGGCGATCGGAATCGAGCTGTTCAAGCTCGAGAGCCACATCGTGCGCGAGCGCATCCTGGCCGGCGAACCGCGCATCGATGGGCGCAATACCGTCACCGTGCGGCCGGTCACGGTCAAGGTAGGCGTGCTGTCACGCACCCACGGATCGGGCCTGTTTACCCGCGGCGAGACCCAGGCACTGGTGACTACGACCCTCGGTACCACGCGCGATGCGCAGATCATCGACGCGCTCGAGGGCGAGCGGCGCGAACCATTCATGCTGCACTACAACTTCCCGCCGTTCTCGGTCGGCGAGACCGGCATGATGGGATCGCCGAAGCGGCGCGAGATTGGTCATGGCAATCTGGCACGTCGTGGCGTGTTGGCCGTCATGCCCGACATGACCACGTTCCCGTACGTCATTCGCGTGGTGTCGGAGATTCTCGAGTCCAACGGCTCCAGTTCGATGGCCAGCGTGTGCGGCACCAGCCTGTCGCTGATGGATGCCGGCGTACCGATCAAGGCGCCGGTGGCCGGTGTGGCCATGGGCCTGGTGCTCGAGGGCGCGCGCTTCCAGGTGCTTACCGACATCCTCGGCGACGAGGATCACCTNNACCGCGCTGCAGATGGACATCAAGGTCGAGGGCATTACGCCCGAGATCATGCGCGTGGCGCTGGCTCAGGCACGCACCGGCCGGCTGCACATACTCGGCGAGATGGCGAAGGTCATCCGCGAGCCGCGCGCCAAGATGTCGGAGTGGGCGCCGTCGATCATCACGCTGAAGATCGACCCGGAGAAGATCCGCGACGTCATCGGCAAGGGCGGGGCGGTCATCCGCCAGATTACCGAGGAGACCGGCACCACGATCGACATCGAGAACGACGGCACGGTCAAGATCGCGTCGGTGCACGCCACCGCGGGGCGCGAAGCGCAGCGGCGCATCGAGTTGATTACCGCCGATGTCGAGGTAGGGCAGATCTATGAAGGCAAGGTCGTCAAGCTGATGGACTTCGGCGCCTTCGTCACTATCCTGCCGGGCCGCGATGGCCTGGTGCATATCTCGCAGATCTCCGATGAGCGCGTCGAGCGCGTCTCGGACAAGCTCAAGGAAGGCGATCAGATCCGCGTCAAGGTCCTCGAGGTCGATCGGCAGGGGCGCATCCGCCTGTCGATGCGCAACGTCGACGCCGCCTGAGGCAGCGGGCGCTAGGTGGGGGCCGCGCTGGCGGCCTTCATCAGCGTGCGAAAGATCTCTTCCTGGGCGCTGTGCCAGCGCTGGTAGTTCTGGTGCGCCAGATGACTGGCCGCAGCTGCCGGATCGCCGGCCGGCCGCTCCGCGCTCAGGAACAGGCGCAGGGTCTGCTCCAGGTAGCTCGACAGCATGCCCTCGAGCCCCAGATCGTGACTGCGGATCAGCTCGGCCAGGAAATCCTGGCTCAGGATGGTGCCGTCGCGCTGTTCCTGTTCGGCAATGACCTGCAGCAGCACCGGGCGCGTGATGTCCTGCTGGCTGCGCTTGTCCATGACGCAGAACTGAACCCGGTTGAGTACCAGGCGCCGCACATCATCGAGCGTGATATAGCGGCTCTCAACCGTGTCGTACAGACGCCGGTTCGGGTATTTCTTGATGACGCGCATCTCGCTCATAGGGAAGCCCTCGGGTTTTCAAGGCCCGTAGACCCGTACAGCCATGCGGCATGGCATACCATAGTACAAGCCCAGACGGAACCCAAGTCCGGGTCAATACCCCCTATTAAGTGAAAATCGGGCCGGGAGCCCCAACAGGGCGCTAGGGTCGCGACACCAAGCGCCGCTTCCGCCGGCCCCTGCTTGGCGGGCCCGTTGGTCGCCCTTAGCGGTAGCGGTCGTCGCGATCGCCGTACTGGCGTTCACGCCGCTCGCGCCGTTCCTGGGCTTCGATCGAGAGCGTGGCCACGGGCCGGGCCTCCAGGCGCTTGATGCCGATCTCTTCCCCGGTCTCGAGGCAGTAGCCGTAGGTGCCATCCTCGATGCGCTTCAGTGCCTCGTCGATCTTGCGGATCAGCTTGCGTTCGCGGTCGCGAGTGCGCAACTCGAGGCTGAACTCTTCTTCCTGGGTCGCGCGGTCATTGGGGTCGGGAAAATTCGCGGCCTCGTCCTTCATGTGCGAGACCGTGCGATCGACTTCCTCCATCAGGTCGCGCTTCCAGTTGAGCAGGATCAGCTGGAAATGCGCCAGCTGCTGCTTGCTCATGTACTGCTCGCCACGCTTGGCGACATAGGGTTTGACGTTGCGCGGTCCGGCCAGAAGGCTGCTGGTATCGGCAGCGTCGCCGTCGGCGTCGACCTCCTCGGTTTCCGGCAGCAGACGCGTGCGCGCGGTGTTCGAGCCACCCGCGCCGCCGGCCAGCCGTGCGCTGGATACGGTGCTGATGACGGGTGCCGCACGCACCTGCGCCATGCGCTCCAGGTCGCTCGCCGGCTTCCTGGAGAATTTCGCCTCCGACTTGGCCGCGCTCGCCGGCGCTGGCGCCGCCGCGGGCGCCGCCTTGCGGCTTGCCAGCACGCTCTTGCGCGGGTCCGGTCGGCTCGGCGCGGCGCGGCGCGGCGCGGCTTTTGCGCTCTGCGTCTTCTTCACTTTGCTGGTCTTGGATCCTGGCTTTTTGCCGGGCATCGCCGCGCTCCTACAGGTCACCGGTCATTTGAGAACGCGCGATTATACCGACGCGTAGCGGGCTGTACAGGGCAGAAAAACTGCAGCTGCGGCGGGGTTTTACGCGGTTCGAGGCAGATTGACGGCCGGCGGGGGCTGCCATTGCGGCGCCCGGCGCTCGGCGACGACGCTGGTGTAAATGCCGCCGCGAACGTTGAAACGAGCAGTGAGGCGCATGAAGCGCGGCGCGATGCTGGCGGCGAGGTGTTCGATGATCTGATTGGTCACCGCCTCGTGAAAGCTGCCGCGCTCACGAAACGACCACAGGTAGAGCTTGAGCGACTTGAGTTCGATGCACAGTCGATCGGGCACGTACTCCAACTCGAGCGTGGCGAAGTCCGGCTGGCCTGTCTTCGGACACAGACAGGTGAACTCCGGAATGTCCATGCGTATGGTGTAGTCGTGCCCCGGTGCCGGATTGGGGAAGGTGTCGATCGCGGTGGCGGGCTGGGTCGGCATGGCGATGGATAAACTGCGTCGAAAGCGGCGCCCGGATAATCTACACTAGCGGCGCGCCAGCTTAAGGAAGATTAGTCACTTCAGCACCATAGGGTAGTTCCGGGACTTTAATGCGGCTCAACAAAGTCAGGCTCGCCGGATTCAAATCTTTCGTCGACCCAACGTCGGTGCATCTGCCGGGGAACCTGATCGGTGTGGTCGGTCCCAACGGCTGCGGCAAGTCCAACATCATCGACGCGGTGCGCTGGGTCATGGGCGAGCTGTCGGCCCGCCATCTGCGCGGCGACTCGATGAGCGACGTGGTGTTCAATGGTTCCAGCGCGCGCAAACCGGTGGGCACGGCCGCGGTGGAACTGGTATTCGACAACGGCGACGGCAAGATCGGCGGCGCCTACGCAGGCTACAGCGAGATCTCGCTCAAACGCACGGTATCGCGCGACGGCACCTCGGCTTACTTCATCAACGGCGGGCGCTGCCGCCGCAAAGACATCACGCAGCTGTTTCTGGGCACCGGCCTGGGTTCGCGCAGCTACGCGATCATCGAGCAGGGCATGATCTCGCGCGTGATCGAGGCGCGGCATGACGACATGCGGCTGTTCATCGAGGAGGCGGCCGGCGTGTCGCTCTATAAAGAGCGCCGCCGCGAGACCGAAATGCGCATGGCCGACACGCGCGAGAACCTGGCGCGCCTGCAGGATCTGCGCGACGAGATCGACAAACAGATCCGGCACCTGCAGCGCCAGGCCAACATCGCGCGCCGCTATCAGGACCTGAAGACCCAGGAGCGTACCCTGACCGCTGAACTGCTGGCATTGCGGCTGCGCGAACTCGACAGCGGCGCTGCGGTGCAGGAGGGCGCGGTACGCGAGTGCGAGCTGGATATGCAGCAGGCGCTGGCGGACCAGCGCTCGGCGGAAGCGGCGATCGAAAAGCAGCGCGAATTTCACACCGAGCTGGGCGCGATCGCGGCCGGCGTGCAGGGCCGCTATTACGAGCTCGGGGCGGAGGTCACCCGCACCGAGGAGAATATCCGCTATACGCGCGAGCTGCGCGAGCGCGCGCGCGGCGACCTGTCGCAGGTGAGCGCCAGCCTGGAGTCGATCGCACAGCAGATCGCGCGCGACGAGGAGCAGCTGGCGACGCTGCACACCGAGATTGCCGAGCTTGAACCCCTGGTCGAGGTGCGGCGCGCGAGCGAGCAGCAGGCGGCGAGCGCGCTGGCGCAGGCGGAGAGCGAACTGGCCGGCTGGCAGCAGCACTGGGAGAGCTTCAACCGCGAACTCGGTGCCGCCGGGCAGAGCGCCCAGGTGGAGTCGGCGCGCATCGAGCAGCTGGAAAGTCAGCGACATCGGCTGCAGGCACAGGCCGATCGGCTGAGCCTGGAACTCGACGCGCTCAGCTCGCAGCACGCCGATGCGCCGATCGACGGGCTGACAGAACTCGAAGCGGCGGCGCGTGCGGTCGCCGACACGCTGGCGCGCGACCTTGCGGCGGCGCTGGCGCAGGTGCAGCAACTGCGCAATGCGCAGCACAGCGTCGATGACGAGCTGGAGGCCTCGCGCCAGCAGCGCGAACGCGCGCGCGCCGAACTGATGTCGCTCGAAGCGCTGCAGCAGGCGGCGCTGAGAGAGAAAAACGCGCGCGCCGGCGCCTGGCTATCGACCCTGGCTGATGCCGCCAGCCAGCCGCGGCTGGCGCAGACGCTTGAGGTAGCCGCCGGCTGGGAGCGTGCGGTCGAAACCGTACTCGGGGATTACCTCGAGGCGGTCGGTGTGGCGGCGCTCGAGCAGCTTGAAGCAACGCTGCCGGGCCTGGACGGCGGCAGCGTGACGTTCTTCGAGCAGGCGGCCGGCACTGGCGGGGGTGACACTGCGGCCGGGCCTGCCGGGACACTGGCGGCGCAAGTGCACGGACCGCAGGCGGTACGCTCGCTGCTCGAGTCGGTGCGCACCGCGACGTCGCTGGCTGCGGCATTGCGCCAGCGCGCGCAGCTTGCCGCTGGCGAGTCGCTGATCACCGGCGCCGGGGAATGGGTCGGGCGCGACTGGCTGCGGGTCAACCGTGGCGGCGACGTGCATGCCGGCGTGCTGGAGCGCGAGTATCGGCTCAAGGCACTGCGCGAGCTGTCGGTCACGGCCGAAGAGCGGGTGCGGCGCCTGGAACAGGACATCGGCTCGCTGCGTACTCAGGTGAGCGCGGCCGAGCAGCAGCGCGATGCCACCCAGGCGCGCATCCAGGGCGTGCATCGCGAGCACGCCGAGCTGCGCGGTCGCCTGGAGGCGCTCAAGGCGCGGCTGGACGAGGCGGCATTGCGCCGCACACGCATCGAAGCCGAGCAGGCCGAGGTCGCGCTCGATATGAGCCGGGCGCAGGATGGCCTGGCGCGCGCACGCGGCGCGCACGATGCAGCGATGGAGACGCTGGCGCGGCTGGATGCGCAGCAGCTGGAACTGGAAAGCGAACGCGAGCTCAGGCGCGAGACGGCCGCGCTCGCCCGCGAGCGTGCGCAAGCCGCTCAGCGCGAACTGCACGATAGCCTGATCCGCCTGGAGAGCCGGCGCTCGGCCCAGGGCTCGATGGCGGGCGCGCTGACCCGCCTGCTCGACCAGCGTGCAGCGCTGCACGGTCAGGCGCAGAGCCTGGAGCGTACGCTCGCCGACGGCGATGCGCCGGTGGCGGAGCTTGAGCTGCGGCTGCAGGACCATCTAACGCGACGGCTGGAAGTGGAGGCGGAGCTGGCCAGCGCACGCCGGCAGCTCGAGGACTGTGACACCGAATTGCGCGCGCTGGAGCAGCGCCGGCTGTCGGCCGAGCAACGCGTCACGTCGGCACGCGAGGCGATGGAGCAGGCGCGCCTGGCGGCACAGGAGTCACGCGTGCGGCGCGAATCGCTGTTCGAGCAGTTCGCGGCCACGCAATGCGAGCTGGGCGCGGTGCTGCAACAGATGAATCCCGAGGCCGATATCCGGCTCTGGGACGCGCGGCTGGCCGAGTTGCGCGCCGACCTGGAAAAACTCGGCCAGGTCAACCTCACCGCCATCGACGAGCTCGCGGAGCAGACCGAACGCAAGAATTACCTCGACCGGCAGTTTACCGACGTCAGCGATGCGCTCGGCACGCTCGATCAGGCCATGCACCGCATGGACCGCGAAACGCGCAGCCGCTTCGAGGACACCTTCAACCGCATCAATGCCGGACTGCAGGAGAAGTTTCCACGACTGTTCGGCGGTGGCCACGCCTATCTGGAGCTGGTCGGCGAGGATCCGCTGTCGGCCGGAGTCGCGGTCATGGCGCGCCCGCCGGGCAAACGCAACAGCACCATCGCGCAGCTCTCGGGCGGCGAGAAGGCGCTAACCGCCGTGGCGCTGGTGTTCTCGATCTTCGACCTGAATCCGGCGCCGTTCTGCCTGCTCGATGAGGTCGACGCGTCGCTCGATGAGCACAACGTCGGCCGCTATTGCGACATCGTGCGCGAGATGTCGAGCCGGGTGCAGTTTATTTTCATCACCCACAACAAGGTCACGATGGAGCTGGCCTCGCAGCTCATCGGCGTCACCATGAACGAGCCCGGCGTGTCGCGGCTGGTCGCCGTCGATATCGACGAGGCCATGAAGCTGGCAGCAGTCTGATTGCGGAACGCTCATGGGGGAATTGCGCTGGATATTGTTGCTGGCCGGTCTGGTGTTCCTGGCGGCACTGGCCGCCTGGGAGAAGTTCAGGCCGCGCCAGGGGCGTCGCGACGAGAGTGCACCGGCCAGTCGATCCGAGCGCAGCGAGCCGTCGATGGGCGCAATGGGTGCGACCGGCGCGGTGGGCGCCGGCAGCCCCGTCGGCGGCAGCGCTGAGGCAACCGAGGACGCAGCGCCGCACGGCTCGCGCATCTATACCGGCGCCAGCCTCGGCGGCCCTCGCACACGCGCCGAGCTGCCACCACGCATCGATCTGCCGCCGCTCGAGCCGATAACCGCCGATAGCGGCGCCGGCAACAGCGGCATGCGCATCGCCGACTCAGCCATCGTGGTCGACGAGCCGATCAGCGCTCACGGCCCCGGGCCAGCGGTCGATCCGGGCGACGCCGCACCCTATTACGTGTACGTGCGCACCGAGCCGGGCAACGGCGTGGCTGCGGCGGAACAGCCGCTGCCGGGCGAGCAGCCGCGGCCGCCGGTGGTCGATTGGCCGCCGGAATCCGAGCGCCACATTCTCTCGTTGCGCATCGCGGCGCTTGGCCATGAGCGCCTGTCGGGCCGTGTGGTGCGCCTGGCGCTCGGGGCGTGCGGATTCGAACACGGACGCTTCGGCATTTTTCATCAGCCCGGAGCCGATGGCCGGGCGCTGCTCAGTGCCGCCAACCTCAGCAAGCCGGGCATATTCGATCTGCCGAACATGGACTTCCAGCGCTTCTCGGGCTTGAGCCTGTTCGCGGTGCTGCCCGGGCCGCTGCCGCCGGCGGCTGCGCTGGATCACCTGCTCGATACCGCGCAGGACCTGGCCGAGCGGCTGCGGGCACGGCTGCAGGATGAGCAGGGCCTGGCGCTCGGCGCCGCGCAGCTGGAGACGCTGCGCCGCACGGTGCAGGATCTGACCCAAGCTGCGCCCGCGGAGCCGACTTCGTGAATCAACCAACGCGGCGGCGCGTTGCCGAGCTGCGTGAGCTGATCGAGCAATACGACTACCGCTACTACGTACTCGACGATCCGTCGGTGCCGGACGCCGAATACGACCGCCTGATGCAGGAGCTGCGCGACATCGAGGCGCAGCGTCCGGAGCTGGTGACGGCGGACTCGCCCACGCAGCGCGTGAGCGGCCAGATCGCCGCCGGATTTGCCGAAGTGCGGCATGGCGTGCCGATGTTGTCGCTCGACAACGCGTTCAGCGAGGACGACATCGTCGCGTTCGATCGACGGGTGCGCGAGCGCCTGGGACGCGCCGATCAGCAGATCCAGTACTGCGCCGAGCCCAAGCTCGACGGGCTGGCGGTGTCGCTGACCTATCGCGCTGGCCGCTTCATCGTCGCTGCCACGCGCGGCGATGGCAGCAGCGGCGAGGACATCACGGCGAATATACGCACCCTGCGTGCGGTGCCGCTGGTACTGCGTGGGCCGGCGCCGGACGAAGTCGAGGTGCGCGGGGAAGTGTTCATGCCGCTGGCCGGCTTTACCCGCATGAATGCGGCAGCACTGGCGGCTGGCGATAAGGTATTCGCCAATCCGCGCAATGCCGCCGCCGGCAGCCTGCGCCAGCTCGATGCGCGCGTGACGGCAATGCGGCCGCTGCAGGTGTTCTTTTATGCCGTCGGCCAGTGGCAAGGCAGCATGCCGCCGCCGCCGGGCCAGATCGAGCTGCTGCAGCAGCTCGCGCACTGGGGGCTGCGCACCAATCCGGAGGTTCGCCCGGTGCTCGGGGCGGCCGGCTGCCTGGACTATTTTCATGCGCTCGGCGCGCGCCGCGCGACGCTGGCGTACCAGATCGATGGCGTGGTCTACAAGGTCAACTCGCGCGCCGATCAGCAGGCACTCGGCTTTGTCGCGCGGGCGCCGCGCTGGGCGATCGCGCATAAATTTCCCGCAGACGAAGCCCTGACCGTGGTGCGCGCCATCGAATTCCAGGTGGGGCGCACCGGCGTACTGACGCCGGTGGCGCGGCTCGAGCCGGTGCAGCTGGCCGGGGTCACGGTCAGCAACGCGACACTGCACAACATGGATGAAGTGGAACGCAAGGACGTGCGCGTGGGCGACACCGTGGTGGTGCGGCGTGCAGGCGATGTGATTCCCGAGATCGTGCGGGTGCTGTCCGAGCGCCGCCCCAAGGGGACGCGGCGGCCGAAGCTGCCGGATAAGTGCCCCATCTGTCACTCGCGCGTGGTACGCGTCGAGGGCGAGGCTGCCGCACGCTGCAGCGGCGGCTTCACCTGCCCGGCGCAGCGCAAGGAGGCGCTGCGACATTTCGCCAGCCGCAGGGCCCTTGATATCGAGGGACTGGGAGACAAGCTGATCGATCAGCTGGTGGAACAGGAGCTGCTCTCCACCCCGAGCGATATCTTCGCGCTCGACGCCGCAAAGCTGGCCGAATTGGATCGCATGGGCGAGAAGTCGGCCGCGAACCTGGTGGCCGCGATCGAGCGCAGCAAGGACACGACGCTGCCGCGGCTGTTGCACGGGCTTGGCATCGCTGGTGTCGGCGAGAGTACCGCCAAGTCGCTGGCCGACCACTTCGGCTCACTGGACGCCCTGGCGGGAGCATCGGTGGAACAGATCCTGGAAGTGCCGGACGTCGGCCCGATCATCGCCGCCAGCGTGCAGGGATTCTTCGCCGACGCGCGCCATCGGGCGGAACTCAAACGGCTGCGCTCGTTCGGCCTGCATTGGCCGGAAGGCCCGCCGGCCGCACGGCAGAAAAAGCAGGCGCTACCGCTGTCGGGAGTCACCGTGGTGCTGACCGGTACGCTGGCGGGCCTGAGCCGCGATGAGGCCGCCGAGCGGCTGGAGGCCCTCGGCGCCAAGGTCAGCAGTTCGGTGTCGAAAAAGACCAGCTATGTTATCGCCGGCGCCGAGCCCGGCTCCAAGCTCAAGCGCGCCGAGCAGCTCGGTATCGAGGTGCTCGACGAGCGTGGGCTTGAGCAATTGCTGGCGCGCAAATGAGCGCGCCGAGCGCTAGGGCGTCGTGGTGGTCGCCGCCGGCTTCGGGGCGTCGGTCTTCGGGGCCTCGGTGCCGAGGTTCTTCTCCACCTTGGCGGTCTTCAGCAATTCGTCCTGATAGGCACGAAACTTCTTGGTCTCCACCAGCTGTGCGACCCGGTCCTTGACCTGATCCAGCGGCGGCACCGGTGTGTCGCGCGTATCGACCAGCTGGATCACGTGCCAGCCGTACTGTGACTGCACCGGCGATTGGGTGATTTCGCCCTTCTTCAGCGACTGCACGGCGTCCGCGAACGGCTTCACCATGTTGGTCGGCGTGAACCAGCCCAGATCCCCGCCCTGGTCCTTGGAGGAATCGATCGAATCCTTCTTGGCGAGGTCCTCGAACTTGCCGCCCTTCTTGAGCTCGTCGATGATTTTCTGAGCCGCGTCCTGGCTGGTCACCAGGATATGGCGCGCGTGGTACTGCGTCTTGGGCATGCCCGCGACCTGAGCGTCGTATTCGGCCTTCAGTTCCGCATCGGTGGGCTTCTTGTCCTCCAGGTAGTGCGTCGCACCGGCCTGCTGCAGGATCTCCAGCCGCGACAGCGACAGCAGCGAGGCGGTGTCGGTGGTCTTGTCCAATCCTTCTTTGACCGCTTCTTCGGCGATGATCTCGCCGCGAATCAGGTTGTCGAGCAGCTGCGCGCGCTGCTCCGCCGTCAGTTCGGCTGCCGGCTTGCCGGCGGTGTTCTTCGCGTAGTACTCGAACATCGCACGGCTGATCGGGGTGCCGTTGACGGTGGCCACGGGCTTGTCGGCCGGTTTGGTGGTGTCCGCCGTGGGGCCGCCCTTGGAGCAGGCGGCGAGCAACGCCAGTACGGCAAACGGGAATACATTGGAAATTTTCATCAGGTATCTCATTGGGTTACGGTGACTACTTCAAAAACTCATCAGGGGTTAGGGTTTCCATGGCGACCGCGTGGAGTTCGGTCTCGAACAGCGGTGCCAGCGCGTCGTTGACCAGGCGGTGCCGTTGCAGGGGTTTTAATCCTTCAAAACATGTGGACACGATCCGCAGCCGGAAGTGCCCCTTGCCGCCGGCACTGGCATGGCCCAAATGCGCGGCACTGTCGTCGCGCACCTCCAGGTGCGCGGGTTGCAGGTGCTGCTGCAACAGACTCTCGATGTGCACGGCGGTCGGGCTGGGAGTTGCGGGCATGTGGGCTTTAGGCGGCGACAGTGTCGGTGTGCGCGGCAAGCCACAGCGCTTGGGCGATCGCGAATACGACGAACGCTGCGCTCAGGCCAAACACCTTGAAGTGGACCCAGGTGCGTTCGCTGGCGTTGTCGGCCACCCACAAGTTCAGCGCGCCAAGCGACGCGTAGAACCCGACCCACAACAGATTGAGCTTGAGCCAGGTGCGTCGCGGCACCGTCTCGCTGCCGCTGACCATCGGCGCCAGCAGACGCTGCGCCAGTGGCGCGCGGCTCACCCATGGACTGAGCAGACTGGCGAGCGCCACCAGCCACAGGAATACGGTCGGCTTCCATTTCAGAAACCGCGGATCGCGCAGGATCAGCGTGGCACTGCCGAGTGCCAGCACCAGCAGCGCACTCAGCAGATGCATCGGCGGTATGCGCTTCACGCGCAACAGGTCGACCAGCAGCAGCGCCACCATCGCGACCATCAGCACCGCGGTCGCGACGTAGATGCCGCGCAGATAGTAGGCCACGAGAAACGCTGCTAGTGGCGCAAGATCAAACAGGGCTTGCATCCGTGAGATTGGTTCGCCAGACCAGGCTGTGATCGGGGCCGCTATGATAGCGGATTGACGTGCATTCGCGCAGGCCATGGCCCAATACTTCGAGCTGCATAGCCAGAATCCGCAATTGCGGCTGATCCGTCGTGCGGCCGAGATCGTGCGTAACGGCGGCCTCATCGCCTATCCGACCGACTCCTGCTATGCGCTCGGCTGCCACATCGGCGATGCCGCGGCACTTGAGCGGCTGCGGCACATTCGTGGCGCCGATCGGCACCATCATTTCACGCTGGTGTGCCGCGACCTGAGTGAGATCGGGCGCTACGCGCGCATTGAGACCTGGCAGTTCCGATTGCTCAAGGCGGCCACGCCCGGGCCGTTCACGTTTCTGCTGCCGGCGACGCGCGAAACGCCGCGCCGGTTGCAGCATCCCAAGCGCCGCACCATCGGCATCCGGGTGCCCGATCACCCGGTGCCGCAGATGCTGCTGGCCGAACTCGGTGAGCCGGTGATGAGTTCCACCCTGTTGCTGCCGGGCGATGAGCTGCCGCTGACCGACGGCGACCAGATCCGTGCCCGGCTCGAGCACCAGCTCGACGCCATCCTCGATGGCGGGCATTGCGGCATCGAGCCGACCACGGTGATCGACCTGGCGGTGTCGCCGCCGGTGCTGATACGCGCCGGCAAAGGCAAGCTGGCCGGGGTTGGCTGGGAAGTGCTGGGGAACTCCGTATAATCAACTCTGTTCCATCAGAGGCTCGCCGTTCGCGCGGGGAACGACTGCAAGGATGAGTGCCGTCCCACAAGGCAAGCGCGTGCTGTCGGGCATGCGCCCCACCGGAGCGCTGCATCTGGGCAACTATTACGGTGCGCTGCGCAACTGGATCGAGCTCCAGTATCGCTACGAGTGTTTTTTCTTCATCGCCGACTGGCATGCGCTGACCACCGATTACGAGGACACCTCTGGCCTGCCGCAGGCGATGCACGAGGTGCTGATCGACTGGCTGGCCGCGGGACTCAATCCCGGCGTCGCCACGTTGTTCGTGCAATCGCAGGTGCCCGAGCACGCCGAACTGCATCTGTTGCTGTCGATGATCACGCCGCTGGCCTGGCTCGAGCGCGTGCCGACCTTCAAGGATCAGCAGGAGCAGCTGAAGGAGAAGGATCTGGCGACTTACGGTTTCCTCGGCTACCCGCTGCTGCAGAGCGCCGACATCCTGCTGTATCGCGCAGCGTTCGTACCGGTGGGCGAGGACCAGGTGGCACACGTGGAAATCACGCGCGAGATCGCGCGCCGTTTCAACCATCTGTACGGCCGCGAGCCGGATTTCGAGCAGAAGGCTGAACGCGCCATCAAGGAGCTCGGCGGACGCAATATCACCCTGTACCGGCAGCTGCGGCGGCGCTTCCAGGAAACCGGGGACGTGGCGGCGATCGAACGCGCGCGGGCGCTGGTCGAGAGCAACACCCGCATCACGGTTGCCGATCGAGAACGCCTGCTCGGCTATCTGGAGGGTTCCTCGGTCAGCGTTCTGCCCGAGCCGCAGGCGCTGCTGACGGCAAGCCCCAAGGTGCCCGGCCTCGACGGCCGCAAGATGTCCAAATCCTATGGCAACACCATCTCGCTGCGCGAGGATCCGGACGTGGTGGCGGCCAAACTGCGCACCATGCAGACCGATCCGGCGCGCGTGCGCCGCACCGATCCGGGCGACCCGGAGAAGTGCCCGGTGTGGGATCTGCACAAGCTTTATTCGGACGAACCCACGCGCCAATGGGTGCAGCAGGGCTGCCGCAGCGCCAGCATCGGCTGCCTCGACTGCAAGAAGCCGCTGATCGAGCGCATCGTCGAGGAGGTCACCGGCATGCGCAAACGGGCGCAGGAATTCGAGGAAAATCCCGACATGGTGGCCAATATCCTGATCGAAGGTGGGGAGAAGGCGCGCGCGGCGGCGCGCGCCACGCTGGATGAGGTGCGCCGCGCCATGCATTTGCGGCCGCAATGATTTATAACACCGCACGATGGTGAAGCCGGACCTCAAGATCGTGGTGTCCAACCCGCCGCCGCCGGCGCCGGCGGCGCAAGCGTCTCCGGAACAGGTCGAGATGCCGTTCGCGGTGGTCAACGGTGAGCCGCTGACCCATCTGCCGCGTGACCTGTATATCCCGCCACAGGCTCTGGAGATCTTCCTCGAGGCGTTCGAAGGTCCGCTCGATCTGCTGCTGTACCTGATCCGGCGGCAGAACGTGGACATTCTCAATATTCCGATCGCCGAGATCACGCGCCAGTACACCCAGTACATCGAGCTGATGCAGGACCTGCAGCTGGAACTGGCGGGCGAGTACTTGGTGATGGCGGCAACCCTGGCCGAGATCAAATCGCGCATGCTGCTGCCGCGACCCCCGGGCGAGGCCGACAAGGGCGAAGAGGATCCGCGCGCCGAGCTGGTCCGGCGGCTGCAGGAATACGAGCGTTTCAAGCGCGCGGCGGGGCAGATCGATGCCATGCCGCGGCTGGAGCGTGACGTGTGGCAGGCGAGCGCGGAGCTGCGCGACAAACCGGTGGCGCGCAGCCTGCCGCAGGTGACGCTGCAGGAGATGCTGCTGGCATTCAAGGAAGTCGCGGTGCGCGCGGCCATGTTCGCGCACCATCACGTGCGGCGCGAGCCGCTGTCGGTGCGCGAGCGCATGAGTAATATCCTGGCCGCCCTGGAACACGGCAGCTTCGTGGAATTCAGCCGCCTGTTCGTGCCCGAGGAGGGCCGCGCCGGCGTCACGGTCAGCTTCGTCGCGATCCTGGAGCTGATGCGCGAGGGGCTGATCGACATCACGCAGACCGAAGCCTACGCGCCGCTGCACGTGCGCGCGGCGGCGGCAAATCGTACACTGCATCTGGTCGCCGACAATGCATTGCTCGAGCCGGCCACGGCGGCGGTTGCGGCGGCGGACAGCGCAGACGAGTCCTCCGAGGCTGACAACGGAGTGTTGGAATGAGCGCAAGCGATCTCAGGAATATCGTTGAAGCGGCGCTGCTGGCAGCGGGGAAATCGCTGACACTCAACGAGTTGTCACAGGTATTTGACGAGCCGGATCGCCCCGATGCGCACGCCATCCGCACGGCGATCGAGTCGCTCGCTGTGGATTACGCGGCGCGGCCGATCGAGATCAAGGAAACCGGCGCCGGGTGGCGCATCCAGGTGCGCCGCGCCTACGGGCCCGCGGTGGCACGACTGTGGCCGGAGCGGCCGCCGCGCTACTCGCGCGCGCTGCTCGAGACCCTGGCTTTGATCGCCTATCGGCAGCCGATCACGCGCGCGGAGATCGAGTCGGTGCGCGGGGTCGCGGTCAATCCCAACATTACCAAGACGCTGCTCGAGCGGCAGTGGATCCGCGTCGTGGGCCATCGTGATCTGCCGGGACGGCCGGAATTGCTCGGCACCACGCGCGAGTTTCTGGAATATTTCGGACTCAAGAGCCTGGGCGAGTTGCCGCCACTGACCGAGCTGCGCTCACTCGGCGAGATCGATCCGCAGCTCGATCTGCCGGTCGCCGGACAGCCGGCAGCGCTCGCCGGCGAGGCGATCGACGATGAGCCGGCCGAGGCGGAGGCGAGCGAGCCAGACGAGTTCTGCGCCGCTCCGCAGGCCGTCCCGGGTCTGGTCGCCGCTCCGCGCGACGAATTCCGCTAGTCTCGGCATGCCGGCCGTGAGCGCAGCCGAGCGCCTGCAGAAGGTGCTGTCGCAGCTCGGGCTGGCGTCGCGACGCGAAGCCGAGGCCTGGATCCGTGCCGGCCGCATAACGGTCAACGGCAAGGCCGCGGTCCTGGGTACGCGCGTCGCCGCCGACGATCAGCTCAAGCTCGACGGCCGCCCCATCCGCCGCCAGCTCACCAGGGACGTGCCGGTGTTCCTGTGTCACCGCTCCCCGGGTGAGCCGCTGCTGCCACCGCGCGCGGTGACCGGCGCGGCCGCAAGCGCCACCACAAGCCGCGCCGATCCAGGCAGCAGTAGCAGCTCGGCGCCCAGCGCCAGCATTGCCGAGCGCTTGCCGCGCCGCGCCGGACGCCGCTTCATCAGCGTAAGTCCGATGCCCACGGTCGACGGCGGCCTGGAACTACTGACCGCCGATGGCGCACTGGCCACGCGCCTGCAGCGTGCGGTGCACGCACTGGAGATGGAATTTAGTCTGCGCATCCGCGGCGAGCTGTCGGCCGCACAGCAGCAGGCGATCCGGGAGGGCATGCTCGACCGCGGCGCCGGCCTGCGGGTGCTGCAACTCGAGCCCACGGGCGGCCAGGGCAGCAACCGCTGGTATCGCCTGCTCGCCGTGGGCGCCAGCGGCAACGACATTCGCCAGCTGATCGAGCGCCAGGCGGTCACGCTGGTGCGCACGCTGCGCACGCGCGTCGGCACGCTCGCGCTGCCGCGCACGCTCGCGCGCAGTCACTGGCGTGAGCTCGAAGCGGCGGAAGTCACCGCTTTGCTTGGCAATCCAGGCTCTGGCCGTTGACGCCGCGACTGGCCGGCCCGAGCAGCCATAGATAGGGCTGCACGATGTCCTCGGGCGCGGCCAGGCGCGTGATGTCCTCGGCCGGGAAAGCCTGACGGCGCAGGCGGGTGCGTACCGGGCCGGGGTTGAGCGCGTTGACGCGCGGCGTACCGGCATGTTCGAGCTCTTCGGCAAGAATGCCCATCAGTGCCTCGACGCCGAACTTCGACACCGTATAGGCGCCCCAGTAGGCGCTGGCGTGACGGCCGGCACCACTGCTGGTGAACACGATGGAGGCGTCCGGTGCGCTACGCAGTAGCGGCAACAGCACCTGAGTAAGCGCGAAGGCCGCGGTCAGATTGACATGCAGCACACGACACCAGGTCGGCACGTCGTACTGCTCGATCGGCGAGAGCACGCCGAGGATGGCGGCGTTGTGCAGCAGGCCGTCGAGGCGCCCGTAGCGGCGCTGCAGGGCGTCGGCCAGCTGGTCGTAGTCGCGCGCAACAGCGCGCTCCAGATCCAGTGGCGCGATGCTGGCCTCGGCTTTGTTCAACGCCGCGATGCGCGCATGCACAGCTTCCAGCTTGCTGACCGAGCGGCCGATCAGGACCAGCTCGGCGCCGTGCGCGGCTGCCGCCAGTGCGACCGCTTGCCCGATGCCGTCGCCCGCGCCGGTAATTGCGATGACGCGACCACGCAGTTCGTCCGGGCCCGCCTGATAGGACAGGTGTGCGGCCAGGGCGGCTGCCGCTCCAGATTTTTTGATGGGGCTCATCGTTGCTCCGGGGTCGGGCGCAGTCATTCGATGCGGATGCGGCCGCGTACGGCGCGGCGCGCGGCGGTCCAGGCCAGCATGTTGTCGGCGAAACCATCGAGTACCGAGGCGTGGTTATGGTCCGGACGGCGCGCGCGCCGGCGTGCCTGCGCGGCGGCCAATGCGATCCACACCAGCAGCGGCGTGAGCTGCGGCTGCAGTGTGCCATCGATGGCCCGGACCTGCCGCCGCAATGCGTCGAGCGCAGCGGCAGGCGCTTTCGGGCCGGCGGAATTCAGCGCGTCGCCGGCCGCGAAGCGCTCCAGCTCGAACACCTGCTCGCCCAGATCGCCGAGCATGCGCTGCAGCTGCGGTGGCAGCGGATCGGCGTCCCGATCGGCACGCAGCGCATCGGCGGCCAGCTCGAACACCGCACGCTGCAGTTTTGCGCCCGGCAGCGCCACGCCGGGCTCGGCGCTTTGCGTCTGGATCGCCAGATCGAGCGCGGCGGCCTGTACCAGGGGCTGAAGATCAAGGCCGCGGGCAGTCCGATGCTGCGCCAGCAGTGCGCGCAGCCACGGGTGCTGCGGTTCGCCGCGCGCGTAGCGCTCAGCCTCGGCGCGCCACCAGTCGAGCCGAACGTGCGCCACGGAGTGATCAAGTCCACGCGCGCCGCCGGCGCTGATTTCATCGGCCAGCGCCAGCAGCGCGCCGAGCACCGGGCGCAGCGCGGGGCGCGTGTAGAGCAGCGCAAAGTAGCGCGGCGATCCGGGCGGCGGCGAGGGCGCGGGCGCCACGGATAGCGATGACGGCGCGGACTGCCAGCGCGGCGCGGCCTGACTCACGACGGGCGGCTCACGACAGGTGGTTCACGACAGGAGGTTCACGGCGGCGGCGTGCTGTCGGCTGCAGGGTCGCGCACCAGGCGTTCGATCGGCTCCAGGCCGGCGATCGGCTCGCCGGGCGCGGCACCAAGTTCGGTGAAGCGCCGCGCTCCGGGCAATACCTGGCGCTCGAGTGAGCCGACGGCGCTGTTGTAGGCATCCACCGCGCTGCCGAGCGCCCGCCCGGTGCGCGCGAGATGGGCCACGAAACTCGACAGGCGCTTGTGCAGTTCCTGCCCGAGGTCGCGGATGACGGCGGCGTTTTCGGCCACCGCCGCCTGGCGCCAGCCGTAGGCGACCGCCTTGAGCAGCGCGATCAGAGTCGACGGCGTAGCCACGATGACGCCAGTGCGCAGCGCATGCTCGAGCAGTTCAGGCCGCTCCGCCAGCGCCGTGCTCAGGAACTGGTCGCCCGGAAGAAACAGCACCACGAATTCCGGACTGTGTTCGAACTGCGCCCAATAGGCTTTGGAGGCCAGTTCGCGCACCCGCGCTTCGACCTGTTGCGCGTGGCGGCCGAGCGCCAGCGCGCGCAGTTCCTCGGTCGGGGCGTCGATCGCATCGAGGTAGCCTTCCAGCGGGGTCTTGGCGTCCACCACCAGTCGGCGGCCTTCGGGCATATTCACCACCAGATCCGGGCGCAGCATGCCGCTGCCATCCCCGACACTGGGTTGCTCGGTAAAATCGCAGTGCGCCGACAGCCCCGCCAGCTCCACCACACGCCGCAGCGTCAGCTCGCCCCAGCGACCGCGTACTTCCGGCCGGCGCAGCGCGGTCACCAGATTGCGCGTTTCGCGCTGCAGTGCCGACTGTCCCAGCGCCAGCGTTTCGATCTGCGAGCGCAGGCTGATGAACGCCTCGCGCCGCTCGCGCTCCATCGCCGCCACCTGCGCCTCGCTCTTTTCGAGCGCGCTGCGGATCGGGTCGACCAGCGCCTGAAACGCCTGCTCGCGCTCGCGCCAGGTGCCCTGGATACTGGCCTGTTCGCGCCCGAAGGCTTCGCGCGCCAGCTTGAGAAACACGTCGGCATTGTCGCGCAGCGCCGCGGACGCGAACTCCTGCACGCTGGCGCGCAGTCGCGCCTCGCTGTCGGCCAGCGCGCGCGCGGTGCGGCGCGACAACAGCCGCGATACGGCGAGCGCCAGCACCAGTCCGAGCGCCAATCCTGCCAGCACCGCCAGCGCAATCTGCATCGCGGACACCGCAGGCGACCGCGCTTTCAGGCTCCGGCGTGCGGCGCGTGCAGCGGCGCGATGCGGCGCAAACCCACCCAGGCCAGCAGTTCCAACGGCTGGTCGATCCAGGCCGTCACCGGCCAGTCGTGCACCTCGTCGTGCGCGCCGATATAACCGAAGCTGGCACCGAGCGCGACCATATTGGCGGCGCGCGCGGCCTGCATGTCGCGCAGCGCGTCACCGAGGTACAGGCAGCGCGCCGGCTCGACGTTGAGCTGCCGTGCGGCGGTCAGCAGCGGCAACGGGTCGGGCTTGCGTACCGGCAGGCTGTCGCCCGACAGCACGCAGCCGGCACGTTCGAACAGACCCAGCTGCTGCAGCAATGGCTCGGTCAGCCAGCGCGGCTTGTTGGTCACCACGCCCCAGGGAACCCGATGCGCTTCCAGCTGCGACAGCACTTCATCGAAACCGGGGAACAGCCGCGTCTCGACCACCAGCTGCGCGCGATACAGTTCCAGGAAGCGCGCCCGCAGCCGTTCGAACTGCGGCGCGTCGGCTTCGGGAAAGCCGATGCGCACCACCGCACTGGCGCCGTTCGAGACCTGGGGGCGGATGAGTTCGAAGGCGAGCGGTGCCAGCCGTTGCTGCTCGCGCAGCGTGTTGAGCGCGCGCGCCAGGTCCGGCGCGGTATCGAGCAGCGTGCCATCCAGATCGAGCAGCACGGCTGCCAGCGGTATGGCCGGGATCACGTCGCGTCGATCTCGCGCCGGAAATGCGCCAGGTAATTCACGCTGGCATCAGCCGTCAGGCGCGCGCTGTGGCTGAACGGGTTGTAGTCGATGCCGCTGAGGCCGCTCAATGTCAGGTGCGCGGCGCGCGCCAGGCGCGCCAGCTCCGCCGGACGCAGCAGCCGCGCATATTCGTGGGTGCCGCGCGGAATGAGGTGCAGCAGATATTCGGCGCCGACGATCGCCAGCAGGAATGAGCGCAGGTTGCGATTGATGGTCGACACGAACAGGTCGCCGCCCGGCCGCAGCAGCTGCGCGCTGGCGGCCAGCAGCGCCGCCGGACTGGGCACATGCTCGATCAGTTCCATGCAGGTGATCACGTCGAACGTTGCCGTGGCCTGCGCCGCCAGTTGCTCCGCCGAGCATTGCTGGTAGTCGATCTGCAGCTGGCTTTCGTGCGCATGCAGGCGCGCCACCTCGATCATCGCCGGCGCCATGTCGATGGCGCTGACGTGCGCGCCGTGGCGCGCGAGCGATTCGGCCAGCAGGCCGCCGCCGCAGCCGATGTCCAATACGCGGCGCTGCGCCAGCGAGCAGCGCTGCGCCAGGTAGTCGACACGCACCGGATTGAGCACGTGCAGCGGACGGAAGGCGCCGCGCGGATCCCAGAATTCGTGCGCCAGGGCATCGAACTTGCGTACTTCCGCGTCCATCGTCGGCGCCGTGGCGGTGCTGCTCATGGAGCCAAGTATAGCCGCTGTAACAGCGGCGTTGAGACGGCCTTTTGTGCTATGATTTCCCGCTTGATATTCAACGTATTCAACGCACGAAGACAAGTTAAGAGTGACCGAAATAGCCCGCGAAGTCGTGCCCGTCAGCCTCGAAGAGGAGATGCGCAAATCCTATCTCGACTATGCAATGAGCGTCATTGTCGGACGCGCGCTGCCGGACGTGCGCGACGGCCTGAAGCCGGTGCACCGCCGCGTCCTGCACGCGATGCGCGAGCTCGGCAACGACTATAACAAGGCCTACAAGAAGTCGGCGCGCGTCGTCGGCGACGTCATCGGCAAGTACCACCCGCACGGTGATGTGGCGGTTTACGACACCATCGTGCGCATGGCGCAGCCGTTCTCGATGCGCTATCTGCTGGTGGACGGCCAGGGTAATTTCGGCTCGGTGGATGGCGACGCGCCGGCGGCGATGCGCTACACCGAAGTACGCATGTCGAAGCTGGCGCACGAACTGCTGGCCGACATCGACAAGGAAACCGTCGATTTCGTCCCCAATTACGACGAGTCCGAACACGAGCCGTCGGTCATGCCGACGCGCATTCCGAACCTGCTGGTTAACGGCTCCTCGGGCATCGCGGTCGGCATGGCGACCAACATCCCGCCGCACAACCTGGTGGAGATCACCAACGCGCTGCTGGCGCTGATCGACGACCCGGCGCTGACGCTGGTCGGGCTGATGCAGCACGTGCCGGGCCCGGATTTCCCGACCGCCGGTATCATCAACGGCGCGCAGGAAATCGTCACCGCGTACAAGACCGGCCGCGGGCGGCTGTCAGTGCGGGCGCGGGCGAATTTCGAGGAGTTCAATAACGGCGCCCGCCAGGCGATCATCGTCACCGAGCTGCCCTACCAGGTGAACAAGGCGCGCCTGCTCGAGCGCATCGCCGAGCTGGTGCGCAACAAGCAGATCGACGGCATCTCGGAGCTGCGCGACGAGTCCGACAAGGACGGCATGCGNNGTGTTCGGCATCAACATGGTGGCGCTGCTCGACGGCCAGCCGAAGCTGATGTCGCTGCGCGAGATGCTCGACGCCTTTGTGCGCCATCGGCGCGAAGTGGTCACGCGCCGTACCATCTTCGAACTGCGCCGCGCGCGTGAGCGCGCCCATATCCTCGAGGGCCTGGCGGTGGCGCTGGCCAACATCGACGACGTCATCGCGCTCATCAAGGCCTCGCCGACACCGGCCGAAGCGCGCGCGGCGATGCTGGCGCGCACCTGGCCGCCGGGGGCGGTGTCGGAAATGCTGGAACGCAGCGGCGCGGCATCGACGCGCCCGGATGGGCTGGCGGCCGAGCTGGGACTTACCGGCGACGCCTATCGCCTGAGCGAGGCGCAGGCGCAGGCGATCCTCGACATGCGGCTGCATCGACTCACCGGCCTGGAGCAGGGCAAGATCGTCGAGGAATTCCAGACACTGCTGGCCGAGATCGGCGACCTGTCGGACATCCTGGCGCTGCCGGCGCGCCTGACCGCAGTGGTGCGCTCGGAGATCATCGAGATTCGCGACAACTTCGGCGATGCGCGACGCACCGAGATCAGCCGCGATCACCTGGATCTGAGCACAGAGGACCTGATCGAGCCGCAGGACGTTGCCGTGACGCTGTCGCACGCTGGCTATGCCAAGGCGCAGCCGGTGTCCGACTACCAGGCGCAGCGGCGCGGCGGTCGCGGCCGCGCGGCCACCGCGGTCAAGGACGAGGACTTCATAGAAAAGTTCTTCATCGCCCATACCCACGATACGCTGCTGTGCTTCTCCAATCGCGGCAAGGTGTACTGGCTGCGGGTGTTCGAGCTGCCGCAGGGCGGGCGCGGCTCGCGCGGCAAGCCGATCGTGAATCTGCTGCCGCTGGAGGAGGGCGAGAAGATCAGCGCAGTGCTGCCGGTGAAGCAGTTCGACGAGCAGCATTTCGTGTTCATGGCGACCAGCAGCGGCACGGTGAAGAAAACCCCGCTGGCGGCGTTTTCCCGTCCGCGACCCAGCGGCATCATCGCGCTCGATCTGCGCGGTGACGATCATCTGGTGGGCGTGGCGCTGACCGACGCCACGCGCGAGATCATGCTGGTCACCAGCGGCGGCAAGGCGATCCGATTCCACGAGGAGCAGGTGCGGCCGATGGGGCGCGATGCGGCCGGGGTGCGCGGTGTCAGGCTGGGCGAGGGCCAGCGTGTGATCGCGCTGCTGGTGCTGGGCGAGGGCTATGTGCTGACGGCTTCGGAAAACGGCTACGGCAAGCTCACGTCGCTCGAGGATTTTCCCGGCCACGGTCGCGGCGCGCAGGGGGTGATCGCGCTGCAGACCACGTATCGCAACGGCGCCACGGTGGCGGCACTGCAGGTGCAGCCCGGGGATGAGCTGATGCTGATCAGCTCGACCGGCACCCTGGTGCGCACGCCGGTGGCCGACATCTCGGTGGTCGGGCGCAATACCCAGGGCGTGCGCCTGATCCGGCTGGGAGAGGCGGAGCGCCTGACCGGCGTGGAGCGCGTAGCCGGCCTCGAACCGGGCGACGATGCCGCCGCGATCGACAGTGAAGGCAACGACCAGAACCCGGACAGCGCCGCGAGCGGTGAGGAGGGCGGTTCTCTCGGCGACGGCGGCAGCGACGAGGTCAGCCCGCTGTGAGCCGTGCGCCGTGAGAGGTCGTTGAGTGCGGGTATTTAATTTCGCATCCGGTCCGGCGGCGCTGCCGCTCGAGGTGCTGGAACAGGCGCGGGATGAGTTGACCGACTGGCGCGGCAGCGGCATGTCGGTGATGGAAATCAGTCATCGCAGCAAGGCTTTCATGGCCGTGGCCGCCGAGGCCGAGGCGGATCTGCGCGAGCTGCTGGCGATACCGGGCGACTACAAGGTGCTGTTCATGCAGGGCGGCGCCACGGCGCAATTCTCGGCCATTCCGATGAACCTGGCGCGCACCGACGCCTGCGCCGACTACATCAATACCGGCGCGTGGTCGAAGAAGGCGCTGGGCGAGGCGCGCCACTACTGCAAGATCAATGTCGCGGCCGACGGCGCGGCGTCGAACTACACCAGCGTGCCGTTGCGCGCCGACTGGAAACTCACGCCCGGGGCCGCGTATCTGCACTACACACCCAATGAGACCATCGGCGGGGTCGAGTTCCCGTTCGTGCCGCAGGTGGACGCACCGCTGGTGGCCGACATGTCCTCGACCATCCTGTCGCGGCCGCTCGATGTCAGCCGCTTCGGGCTGATCTATGCCGGCGCGCAGAAGAACATGGGCCCGTCCGGCCTCTCCGTGGTGATCGTGCGCGAGCAGTTGCTCGGGCACGCGCGCGAGGGCACGCCCAGCGTCTGGAACTACCAGGCCGTAGCCGATGACGGCTCGATGCTCAACACACCGCCAACTTTCGCGTGGTACCTGTCCGGACTGGTGTTCAAGTGGCTCAAGCGGCAAGGTGGACTTGGGGCGATGGCGCAGCGCAATCGTGCCAAGGCCGAGCTGCTGTATGCCACCATCGATAGTTCCGGGTTCTATCGCAATCCGGTCGATCCGGCCTGCCGTTCGTGGATGAACGTACCATTCGTGCTGGCGAAACCTGCGCTCGATAAGACCTTCGTCACCGAAGCCGCCGAGTCCGGGATGACCAATCTGGCCGGGCATCGTTCGGTCGGCGGCATGCGCGCCAGCCTGTACAACGCCACCTCGATCGAAGCCGTGCGGGCGCTGACCGAATTCATGCGCGAGTTCGCGCGCCGACACGGCTGAGCGGGCGGCGCCGTGGGATACCGCATTCTGACCCTGAACAGCATCAGCGTACGCGGGCTGGAACGCCTGCCGCGCGAGCGCTATGAACTGGCCTCCGAGGTCGGCAATCCGCACGCGGTGCTGCTACGCTCGGCGGACATGCACGGCATGAACATCGCGCCCTCGGTGCTGGCGGTGGCCCGCGCCGGCGCCGGCACCAACAACATTCCGGTGGCGGCGCTGAGCAAGCGCGGCGTGCCGGTGTTCAATGCCCCCGGCGCCAATGCCAACGCTGTCAAGGAGCTGGTGCTGGCCGGGCTGTTCCTCGCGGCGCGCAATATCTGCCAGGCCTGGGCCTACGCGCGCGAGCTGCAGGGCGATGACGGCGCCATCGACGAGGCGGTGGAGAAGGGCAAGAAGAACTTCGTCGGCTTCGAATTGCCTGGGCGCACGCTGGGTGTGGTCGGACTGGGGGCCGTCGGGGTCGAGGTCTGCAACAGCGCCGAGGCCCTGGGCATGAAGGTGCTCGGCTATGACCCGCAGATCACGGTGGCGCGAGCCTGGCAGCTGTCGTCGTCGGTGCAGCAGGCGCTGTCGCTGGATGATCTGTTCGCGCGCTCCGACGTGGTCAGCGTGCACGTGCCGATGCTCGACCACACACGCGGCCTGATCAACGGCGCACGCCTGCGCCTGATGCGGCCGGGAGGCGCGGTGCTCAACTTTGCGCGGGCACCGATCGTCAACGAGGCCGAGGTGGCGGCGGAGCTCGATCGCGGCCACCTGCATGCCTACATCTGCGACTTCCCGACCAACGCGTTGAAGAAGCATCCGCGCGCGGTGACGCTGCCGCACCTGGGCGCATCGACCATCGAGGCCGAGGACAATTGCGCCATCATGGTGGCCGATACGCTGCGCGAATTCCTGGAGCAGGGCCACATTCGCCACTGCGTCAATTTCCCCGACGCGGCGCTGCCGCGCGAGGCGGGCTCAATACGCCTGGCAATCGCCAACGCCAATGTGCCCAACATGGTGGGCCAGATCTCCACCTGCCTGGCCAGCGCTGGGCTCAACATCGCCGAGCTGCTCAATCGTTCGCGCGGCGAGTACGCCTACACCCTGATCGATGCCGAAGGCGTGGCCGACGAGCCGCTGCTGCAGCGCATCCGCGCCATCGACGGCGTGTTATCGGCGCGCCTGGTGCGCGCCCCGGACTAAAGCACCCATGGCGACACGCAAACCCAACCCGAAAAAAAGGCGCACCAGACACAGCGCGCGGCCCGTGCCCGCGGCGCGCACGGCGCCGGAGCCCAACTCGCCAGGTTCCGATCTGGGCACGCTGCGCGCCGACATCGACGCGGTCGACGAACAGCTGCACGCGCTGCTGAACCAGCGGGCGCGGCTGGCGCAGCGCGCCGGCATCTCCAAGCATGAAGATGGCCACACGGTGGATTTCTACCGCCCGGAGCGCGAAGCCGAGGTGCTGCGCCGGGTGCTCGAGCGCAATCCCGGGCCGCTGCGCAACGAGGAGGTGGTGCGACTGTTCCGCGAGATCATGTCGGCCTGCCTGGCGCAGGAGGAGCCACTGAAGGTTGCGTTCCTGGGGCCCGAGGGCACATTCACGCAGCAAGCCGTATTGCGGCATTTTGGTCACTCGGTGCGCGCCCTGGCGCTGCCGACCGTGGACGAGGTGTTCCAGGAAGTCGAGGCCGGCAACGCCGATTTCGGCGTGGTGGCGATCGAGAACTCCAGTGAGGGCACGATCACCAATACCCTGGACCGTTTCCTCACCAGTCCGTTGCACATCTGCGGCGAGGTCGAGCTGCGCATTCATCACTGCCTGATGGGCAAGATGGATGCCCTGGCGCGCGTATTGCGCGTGTGCTCGCACGGCCAGGCGTTGGCGCAATGCCGCGGCTGGCTCGACGAGCATCTGCCCGATGCCGAGCGCGTGCCGGTGCCGAGCAACGCCGAGGGCGCGCGGCGCGCGCGCGATGAGCACGGCAGCGCGGCCATCGCCGGGGAGACCGCCGCCGAGGTCTACGGGCTCAATATCCTGGTGCGTGAGATCGAGGATCGTGCCGACAACACCACGCGCTTCCTGGTGGTGGGGCGCAAGCTGCTGCGTTCCAGCGGCGCCGATCGCACCACGCTGCTGCTGACCTACGGCGACACCAGCTCGCCCGGAGCGCTGTACCGGCTGCTGGAACCGCTGGCCAGGCACGGCATCAATATGACGCGTATCGAGTCGCGGCCGTCACGGCGGCGCAAATGGGACTATGTGTTCTTCATCGATGTCGAGGGTCACGCCGAGGATGAGCGGTTGCGAAAGGCGCTGGCGGCGCTGAAAAAGCGCGCCTCATTGTTCCGTGTGTTGGGTTCGTATCCGCGAGCGGTGCTCTAGGCCCATGAGCACCGATCGCCAGACCGCCGACCGCCATCCGGGCCGGCTCGCGGTGCCGGCGGTGCGCGAACTGTCGCCGTACGTGCCCGGCAAGCCGATCTCGGAACTGGAGCGCGAGTTCGGCATCCGCGACATCGTGAAGCTGGCTTCGAACGAGAACCCCTACGGCCCGAGCCCGCACACGCTGGCGGCCATGCGCGCGGCGCTCGACCAGGTCTGGCTGTATCCCGACGGCAGCTGTCACGATCTCAAGCAGGGGTTGGCGCGGCACCTGGGCGTGGATGCGGACTGCCTGACGCTCGGTAACGGCTCGAACGACCTGCTGGTGCTGCTGGCCGAGGCCTTCCTGACCCCCAGCCACAGCGCGGTGTTCTCTCAATACGGTTTCGCACTCTACCCCCTGGTGACGCGCGAGACCGGCGCGCAGGCAATCGAAGTACCGGCGCTCGGCTACGACAGCGACATGCCGCTCGGCCACGATATTGCCGCCATGACGGCGGCGATTGCCCCGAACACGCGCCTGGTGTTCGTCGCCAATCCGAACAATCCGACCGGTACCTGGGCGCCCCCTGCGACGGTCAAGCGCCTGCTCGAGCAGAGCCCGTCGAGCACGCTGCTGGTGCTCGATGAAGCCTATTTCGAATACGGCCACGCGCGCGGGACACAGGATGGGGTGGCGTGGCTGGCCGAGCATCCGAATCTGGTGATCCTGCGCACCTTCTCCAAGGCCTACGGGCTGGCCGGGGCGCGCGTCGGCTACGCGATCTCGCATCCGGAAGTGGCCGAAGTGCTCAATCGCCTGCGGCCGGCCTTCAACGTCAATT
Source organism: Gammaproteobacteria bacterium (assembly GCA_003132025.1). Classification (GTDB taxonomy): domain Bacteria; phylum Pseudomonadota; class Gammaproteobacteria; order Steroidobacterales; family Steroidobacteraceae; genus FEN-1191. Next base: position 37,018 of record PKWJ01000018.1, on the reverse strand, counting down.
CGCCGGCGCAGGCAGGTGCGCTGGCGGCGCTCGCCGACCAGGCTCACATGCGTCAGGCCGTGGACCGCACCATGCGCGAGCTCGCCCGGGTCGAGGCCGAGTTCAAGCGCCTGGGGCGATGGACCGCGCCATCGGCCGCCAATTTTCTGCTGTTGCGCCTGGATGGACCGGCGGCACCGGTGTTCGAGCAACTGCTGCGGCGCGGGCTGATCGTGCGCCCGCTGGCGGGCTATGGCCTGGCGAATTGCCTGCGCATTTCGATCGGCCTCTCCCAGGACAATGATAGGCTGCTGGCGGCGCTGCCGCAGGTGCTCGCCGCCAGCGCCGCCTAGGGCCCTATGAGCCACACCAGCGCCGCACAACGCTACATCGTTCGACCGGCTGCGAGCATACGCGGCGAGCTCACGGTTCCGGGTGACAAGTCGATTTCGCATCGCGCATTGATGCTCGGCGGCATCGCGGCTGGCCGGACACTGATCAGCGGTTTCCTGGCGAGCGAGGATTGCCTGGCGACGCTCGCTGCGCTGGCAGCGCTCGGGGTGCGCATCGAGCGGCCGCAGGAAACGCTGGTGCGGGTGCATGGGGTCGGCCACGAGGGTCTGACGGGGGCCGCCGGGGCGCTGGACATGGGCAATGCCGGCACCGCGATCCGGCTGCTGATGGGCCTCCTGGCCGGGCAGCGCTTCGACAGCACGCTCATCGGCGACGCCTCGCTGATGCGCCGGCCGATGGAACGCGTGGCCGCGCCGCTGCGCGCCATGGGTGCGCGCATCGATACGCAGGCCGGCAAGCCGCCGGTGCGGATCCACGGCGGAGCGGCCCTGCACGGTCTCGACTATGCGCTGCCGATGGCCAGCGCGCAGGTCAAGTCCGCGCTGCTGCTGGCAGCGCTATACGCCCAGGGGGTCACGAACATCACCGAGCCGGCCCCGACCCGCGATCACACCGAGCGCATGCTGCGCGCCTTTGGCGTGCAGCTTACGGCCGCTGCCGGCCGCGTGAGCCTCGCCGGCGGCCAGCAGCTGCGCGGCTGCGATATCGAGATCCCCGGCGACTTCTCGTCAGCCGCGTTCTTCATCGTGGCTGGCTGCCTGGCGGCGCATGACGGGCTCACGATCCGCGGCGTCGGCGTCAATCCGACGCGCACCGGCCTGCTGCAGCTGCTCGCGCTCATGGGCGCCGACATCGAGCTGCGGGCGCGCACTGAGGTGACGGCCGAACCAATCGCCGATATCCACGTGCGCGCCGCACCGCTGCGCGGCATCCGCGTGCCGGAGGACCTGGTGGCGCTGGCGATCGATGAGTTTCCGGTGTTTTTCATCGCCGCGGCCGCGGCTGACGGGCAGACCGTCGTGACCGGGGCGGCGGAGCTGCGGGTCAAGGAGAGCGATCGCCTGGCCGCCATGGCAATTGGCCTTACGACGCTGGGAATCGAGTGCGAACTGCTGCCCGACGGACTGCGCCTGCAGGGCGGCCGGATGAGCGGCGGCCGCATCGACAGCCACGGGGATCATCGCATCGCCATGGCCTTTGCCGTGGCTAGCCTGATTGCCAGCGCGCCGATCGAGATCGAGGATGTCGCCAACGTGGCCACCTCATTTCCCGGTTTTGCCCACCTGGCACGCGCTGCGGGGCTGGCGCTCGAGGACTGATCATGACAGCGCCGGTAGTCACCATCGACGGCCCCAGCGGGGCGGGCAAGGGCACCGTGAGCCGTTTATTAGCGCACCGCAGCGGCTGGCACCTGCTCGATAGCGGCGCGTTGTACCGACTGGTGGCGCATGCCGGGACTCTGGCCGGCCTGGCGCCGGATGACGTTGCCGGCCATGCCAGGCTCGCCGCCCAGATGACCGTGGTATTTGCGGCCGACCCGCAGGGCCTGGAGGAGCGCATCCTGCTCGATGGGCGCGAGGTATCGGCGGCGCTGCGCTCGGAAGGCGCCGGGGCCGGGGCGTCCCGGGTCGCGGGCTGGCCCGCGGTGCGTGCGGCACTGTTGGACCGGCAGCGCGGGTTCGCACAACCCCCAGGCCTCGTGGCCGACGGGCGCGATATGGGTACCGTGGTGTTCCCGCACGCCCCGCTCAAAATCTTCCTCACCGCAAGTCCCGTGGAACGGGCCCGGCGGCGCTATAACCAGTTGAAAGAAAAGGATTCTGGTGTTAGCCTTGCCGCCCTTTCGCTCGAGATCGCGGAACGCGATCGGCGCGACTCGACACGGTCCGTGGCACCGCTGGTGCCGGCGGCCGACGCGATCGTCCTGGACTCGACGGCCATGAGTGCCGCCGAAGTGGCGGACGAGATATTCGCCCACGGCCGCGGGCGCGCGCTCTGGCCGTAGGTCGCCGATCGCGGAAAAATTGCGGGAGCGCAAGGGGTCTCGTTCGAAAAAGTGAATTGAAGGTTGGCGCCGCATGGATGCGGCGTCCGTCATGTCCAACCCGCTGTGCCGGAAGCAAAGGCGGCGCGATAAGCACGGTAACGTGCGAGAGAGTGTATGAGCGAAGCTGCGACTGAAAGTTTTAGCGAGATGTTCGAGCAGAGCCTGGCGAATCAACGCATTCGCCCCGGCATGATCCTGACCGGCCTGGTGATCGATGTCGGCCCCGACGTCGTCATCGTCAACGTCGGTCTGAAGTCGGAAGCGGTCATCCCGCTCGAACAGTTCAAGAACGAGCGCGGGGAAGTCGAGGTCAAAGCCGGCGATCAGGTCGAAGTCGCGCTCGATTCAGTCGAGGACGGTACCGGCGAGACGCGCCTGTCGCGCGAGAAGGCCAAGCGCGCGCGCACCTGGACCCGCCTGGAAGAAGCATTCAACAACGCCGAGATCGTGACTGGAATCATCTCCGGCCGCGTCAAGGGCGGATTTACCGTCGAGATCGATCATGTACGCGCGTTCCTGCCAGGCTCGCTGGTGGATGTGCGCCCGGTACGCGACACCGGCTACCTGGAAGGCAAGCCGCTCGAATTCAAGGTGATCAAGCTCGACCAGAAGCGCAATAACGTCGTGGTGTCGCGCCGCGCGGTAGTGGAGCAGGAATTCTCCGCCGAACGCAGTGCTCTGATGGACAACCTGCAGGAAGGCGCGGTGGTGCGCGGCACGGTCAAGAATCTCACCGACTATGGCGCGTTCGTCGACCTGGGCGGCATCGACGGGCTGCTGCATATCACCGATATGGCCTGGAAGCGCGTCAAGCATCCTTCCGAAGTGGTCAAAGTCGGCGATGAAATCGAGGTGCGGATCCTGAAATTCGACCGCGAGCGCTCGCGGGTGTCGCTCGGATTGAAGCAGCTCGGTGCCGATCCGTGGGAAAACATAGCGCGGCGCTATCCGCCCAACACGCGTGTGTTCGGCAAGGTCACCAACATCGCCGACTACGGCGCGTTCGTCGAGATCGAGGACGGCGTCGAAGGCCTGGTGCATGTGTCGGAGATGGACTGGACCAACAAGAACGTCAATCCGGCCAAGGTGGTGCATACCGGCCAGGAAGTGGAAGTGATGGTGCTCGACGTGGACGAGGAGCGCCGGCGCATCTCACTCGGCCTCAAACAATGCAAAGCCAACCCGTGGAAGGAATTTGCCGAGAATCACAATCGCGGCGATCGCGTCTCGGGGCAGATCAAGTCGATCACCGACTTCGGCATCTTCATCGGCCTGCCGGGCAACATCGACGGGCTGGTGCACCTGTCCGACATCTCCTGGGATCAGCCGGGCGAGGAGGCGGTGCGCAACTACCAGAAGGCACAGCAGGTCGAGGCCATGGTGCTGTCGATCGATCCGGAGCGCGAGCGCATCTCGCTCGGCATCAAGCAGCTTGCCAAGGATCCGTTCTCGGCCTTCATTGCCGAGAATCCGAAGGGCAGCGTCGTCAAGGGCATGGTCAAGGACGTGGATCCGCGCGGCGCGGTGATCGACCTGGGCAACGGCATCGAGGGCCAGCTGCGCGCCTCGGAACTCGGCCGCGACCGGGTGGACGATGCGCGCGCGGTATTGAAGATCGGCGACGAAGTGGAGGCCAAGTTCATCGGTGTGGATCGCAAGACCCGCACTATCTCGCTGTCGATCAAGGCGAAAGAAGTATACGAAGAAGCGGAGGCGGTGCAGAGCTATCGGTCGGAAGTACCGACCTCGGGAACCAGTCTCGGGGATCTGCTGAAGGAGCAGATCAACGGGCCGGATCGCGGCTAAGCGCGCACAACCTGGAAACGCCATGACGAAGTCGGAACTGATCGAGATCATTACGGCGAAGCAGAAGCATCTGCCCGCGAAAGATGTCGAGCTGGCACTGAAGCAGATGCTCGAGATCATGAGCGATTCACTGGCCCAGGGCGATCGGATCGAGATCCGCGGCTTTGGCAGTTTCTCGCTGCACTTCCGGCCGCCGCGCCAGGGACGCAATCCAAAGACCGGCGAGGCGGTGGCGCTCGCCGGCAAATACGTGCCGCATTTCAAGCCGGGCAAAGACCTGCGCGAGCGCGTCAACAGCGGTGCCGATCGCCCGATCCGCGATTGAAGCGCAGCCGGCCGGCAAGGCGCCTGTAGTCTTGCTCCGCTGGCCGGAATGGTAATTGGCGCATCGCCAGCCCCGTTGTGCTGGTCTAACATCCGTGCATTGATCAATCACGCACGAGGATCGAGGGCATGGCTGTAACCGAGGTTCGGACCGCGGTGTTTCCGGTGGCAGGGCGCGGCACGCGCTTCCTGCCGGCCACCAAGGCCAGTCCGAAGGAAATGTTGCCGATTGTTGACAAGCCCCTGATCCAGTACGCGGTCGACGAGGCACTGGCCGCCGGTGCTCGTCGCCTGGTGTTCATCACCGGGTCCTCCAAGCGCGCGATCGAGGATCATTTCGATACCGATGACGCGCTGGAGAAGCTGCTCGACTCGCAGGGCAAGTACGAGCTGGCCGAGCAGGTGCGCAGCGTGCTGCCGAGCTATGCATCGTGCATTTATATCCGCCAGCCGGCGCCCCTGGGGCTGGGGCACGCGGTGCTGTGCGCGCGTCCGGCGGTGGGAGACGTGCCGTTCTTCGTGCATCTGGCGGATGATCTGATCGACGCCGAGGTGCCGTGCCTGAAGCAGATGACGGAGACTTTCAGCGCCCGTGGCGCCAGCGTGCTCGGGGTCGAGGAGGTGCCGAAACGCGATACCGACAAGTACGGCATCGTCGAGGTCGAGGCCGGCGATGGCATCGTCAGCCGCATCAAGAGCATCGTCGAGAAACCCAAGCCGGCGGTGGCGCCGTCGACGCTGGCGGTGGTCGGCCGCTACGTGCTGACGCCGACAATATTCGAAGAGCTGGAGCGCGTCGGGCAGGGTGCGGGCGGCGAGATCCAGCTGACCGACGGCATCGCACGACTGCTGCAGCGTGAGCCGGTCTATGCGCACCGCTTCAGCGGCCGTCGCTTCGACTGCGGCAGCAAACTCGGTTACCTCAAGGCGACGGTCGAGCTGTCGCTGGCCCATCCGTCACTAGGCAAGGATTTTCACGCCTACCTGAAGCAGCTCGCGGCAACCCTGGACGATTGAGAGTCCCGTCAGCCGACGCGGCGCGCCGCTTCGCGCTGCGAACTGAGTCACAGTTCGCATCCGCGTTACCGCGAAAACAACCCACCGTATCAGTCACATAGCCGTTTTTCGGGCTTCAAGAAAGCCGCCGCGCGGCCGATAGCCTTGGTTGGGACCGCTTCGGGCTACCGGTAGTCGCATCGCGCATGTTTACCCTCATCGGCTCGGTCATCGTTCTGCTGTGCGTCTGCGGCAGCTTTCTGATGGAGGGCGGCAGCCTGCTGCTGCTGTGGCATCCGGGCGAAGTCATCATCATCGTCGGCTCCGCGTTCGGAGCGTTCGTCACCAGTAATCCGATCAAGGTGGTGAAAGGATCGTTCGCCGCCGCCCTGGGGCTGGTCAAGGGTCCGCGCTACAAGCGCGAGGATTACGTCGATCTGCTCAAGCTGCTCTACGACATCCTGGTGAAGATCCGTAAGTCCGGCATGCTGGCGATCGAGGCGGACATCGAACAGCCTGAAAAGAGCAAGATGTTCACCGACTATCCGCGCATTCTTGCCGATCATCACATGATCGAATTCATCACCGACTGTCTGCGCCTGATCGTAGGCGGTAATCTCGATCCGCACGAGCTCGAAAGCCTGCTGGAATACGAGCTCGAGACGCATCACCAGGAAGCGCAGCAGCCGGCGCATGCGGTACAGCGCGTCGCCGATGCGCTGCCGGGCTTTGGCATCGTGGCGGCGGTGCTGGGTATCGTGGACACCATGGCCTCGATCGATGGCGCCGATACCGGCACCATCGGCCGCAAGGTCGGCGCGGCGCTGGTCGGCACCTTCCTGGGTATCCTGGTGGCCTACGGTTTCATCGGTCCGATCGCGGCCGCGATCGAGCACCGCGTGCACGAGGAGGGCAAGGCGTTCGAGGTGGTGAAGATGGCGCTGGTGGCGAGCGTGCGCGGCTATGCGCCGCCGGTAGCGGTGGAATTCGCGCGTAAGCTGCTGTGGTCGGATGTGCGGCCGACCTTTGCCGATCTCGAGAACCATCTCAAGGGCAAGAAGAAGGAGCCGCAGAAAGAGGCTGCGCCGGCGTGAACGCACCGCAGGGCGAGCGCCCGATCCTGATCGTCAAACGGCCCAAGAAAGCCGCCAATGCCCATCATGGCGGCGCCTGGAAGGTCGCCTATGCCGACTTCGTGACCGCGATGATGGCGTTCTTCATGGTGATGTGGCTGATCGCCTCGGTGTCGAAGGAGGAGCGCGCAGCGATCTTTGATTACTTCAAGAATCCAAGCATGCAGCAGGGCAAGTCGCCGCGCGCCTCGATGGGCCAGATGGGCCCCGGAGGCGCCAGCACCAGCGTGATCAATCTGCGCGGCGCACTCGATGCGCGCAAGTCCGCCAGCGCGCTGTCCACCGGGCTGGGCACGCCGCGCGACACCCCGGCCACGGTCGACAAGGCGGCACCCGACATCGACCAGGCGAAGAAGATCGCCAGCGAGGCCGACCGCAAGAAACTCGAGTCGCTGATGGCGCAGCTGCGCGAGGCCATCGATCACAGTCAGGCACTCAGGCCGTTCAAGGATCAGCTGCTGCTCGACATCACGCCCGAGGGGCTGCGCATCCAGATCGTCGATTCGCAGAACCGGCCGATGTTCGATCTGGGCAGCGCCAAGCTCAAGGACTACACCTATACCATCCTGCACGAGCTGGCCCCGTATCTGAATTCGGTGCCCAATCGCATCAGCCTGTCCGGCCACACCGACACCACTGCCTACGTGTCGGTGGGCGGCTATACCAACTGGGACTTGTCGGCCGATCGTGCCAACGCGGCCCGCCGTGCGCTCGAGGGCGGGGGGCTGGCGCTCGACAAAGTGTCGCGCGTGGTGGGACTGTCGTCGTCGGTGCTGTTCGACAAGGAAAACTCACGCAATCCGATCAATCGCCGGATCAGTATCATCGTGATGACCAAGGAAGCCGACGAAAGCGCACTCAAGACCGACGCCATGCCGGAGCACGCCAGCGCGGCACCGGGCCCAGGCACGCCGCCAGCCTCGGACGCGCCCAGCCCCGTGGCGACCGGCGCCACTCCCGCCGGCGCAGATGCGCCGCCAGCTGGCCCTAAGTAGAATCCGGGAATGATGCTCAAAGGACCGATTGACCGCACCGCACGCTTGGCAGCTGCCCTGGCGGCACTGGCGGCCGCGGCCTGTTCCACCACCGCGACCGGATCGCATCCGGCCGCCGCGCCCTTGCCGGGCACCGACGCCTGCGTTTTCATGAGCTCGGTGTCGGACTGGGTGGTGGTCGATGCGTCGACGCTGATCGTGTACGCGCCGCTGCGCAAGGACGCTTACCTGCTGAAATTGTTCGAGCCGGTCCCGGAGCTTAATTTCAAACAGCGCGTGGGCTTCGAGGACTCCGATCACGACGGCAGGCTGTGCGGCGACGGCGGCGATTACCTGGTGGTGCGTGATGATGCCACCCCAATGCGCGTGCCGATCGTGGCATTCCGCAAGTTGACCCCCGAGGAGGCCAAGCAGTTGTTACCCCCGGCCAGGATGCCGGCGGGCCAGGGGGCCAATGGCCAGGGTGCCAATAGCCAGTCGCCGCCGTCCCCGCCCCCGGGTGGCAAGAACTGAGGATTCGCGGTTGCCCGATGCGTGCTGCTCCGTAGCAGGGTGGCAAGAATGGAGGATTGGCGGTTACCCGATGCGCGCCGCTCCGTAGCAGGGTGGCAACAACTGAGGAATCGTGTCCGCCAGATGGGCGCCGCTCCCCGCCGGCAGCGCGTGCTACGCTTCCGACCCCTGACTTCTAGGCCGGAGAACCTATGCCGCGAGAGGGGTCGGTGCTGGGCACCATCGGCAACACGCCGCTGCTGGAACTGCGCAATCTCGATGCTGGCTGCTGCCGCCTGTTCGTCAAGCTCGAGAATCAGAATCCGACCGGCTCGATCAAGGACCGTATCGGCCTGTCGATGATCGAGGCGGCCGAGCGCGATGGCCACCTGCGACCCGGGGGCGATCCGCCAAACACGATTATCGAGGCCACCGCGGGTAATACCGGGCTGGGTCTGGCGCTGGTGGCGTCGCAGAAGGGCTATCGGCTGATCCTGGTGATCCCGGACAAGATGTCGCAGGAGAAGATCCTGCACCTGCGCGCACTGGGTGCGCAGATCCACCTGACGCGCAGCGACGTCGCCAAGGGCCATCCGGAGCACTACCAGGACCGCGCGGCGCGACTGGCGCGCGAGACGCCCGGCAGTTTCTACGTCAACCAGTTCGACAATCCCGCCAATCCGCTGGCGCACGAGGCGACCACCGGACCGGAGATCTGGGCACAGACCGGACAGATGCTCGATGCGGTGGTGGTCGGCGTCGGCAGCGGCGGCACGCTGACCGGCCTGTCACGTTATTTCGCCCGCGTCGCGCCGCACGTGGAGATGGTGCTGGCGGATCCAAAGGGCTCGGTGCTGATCGACGTGGTGAACACCGGGAAAATCCAGCATGCCGCGGGCTCGTGGCTGGTGGAAGGCATCGGTTCCGGTGTCGTGCCGTCGATCTGCGACCTGTCCCGGGTGCGCCGCGCGTACGAGATCTCCGACGCTGAGAGCTTCTATACCGCGCGCAGCCTGCTGGCGCGGGAAGGCATCCTCGGCGGCGCAAGCACCGGCACGCTGCTAGCGGCGGCGCTGCATTACTGCCGCGAGCAGACGGCGCCCAAACGGGTGGTCACGCTGGTGCCCGACAGCGGCAACAAGTACCTGACCAAGATGTACAACGATTTCTGGATGTTCGATCAGGGCCTGCTGGAGCGGCCGCGGTTCGGTAATCTGCTGGATCTGATCGTACGGCGCTACCAGGAGGGCGGTGCAGTGACGTTGTCGCGCGACGACACGTTGATGCAGGCCTATCGGCGCATGAAACTGTTCGATGTGTCGCAGATCCCGGTGATGCAGGGCGAGCAGGTGATCGGTATCGTGGACGAATCGGACCTGGTGATGCATCTGCATACCGACCCGTCGCGTTTTGGGGATCCGGTCAGCACCGCGATGGTGACCGACCTGGAGACCATCGAGCACGATGCGCCGATCAACGACCTGCTGCCGATCTTCCAGCGCGACCACGTGGCGATCGTCGCCGAGCAGGGCCGCTTCGTCGGTTTGATCACACGCATCGACCTGCTCAATTATCTGCGCAAGCAGCTTTAGCCAGCCCGAATCCAAAGTGGAGACTATGAGCAAGCATCCGTCATCCGGACCGCCGCGCACGGCATTCGCCACCCGCACCATCCATGCCGGCCAGACGCCGGATCCGAGCACCGGCGCGGTCATGCCGCCGATCTATGCCACCTCCACCTACGTGCAGAGCAGCCCCGGGGTGCACCAGGGCTTCGAATACTCGCGCAGCCAGAATCCGACGCGCTTCGCCTACGAGCGCTGCATCGCCGATCTGGAGGACGGCACGCGCGGATTTGCCTTCGCTTCCGGACTGGCGGCGACTGCAACGTTGCTCGAACTGCTGTCGCCGGGCGATCACGTGATCGCCTCGGACGACTTGTACGGCGGCAGCCGGCGGCTGTTCAGCCGCGTGCGCGAGTCGTCCGCCGGACTGAAATTCTCGTTCGTCGATATGCGCGACATTGCACAGGTGCAGGCGGCGATCGGGCCGGCGACGCGCCTGATCTGGGTGGAGACGCCCAGCAATCCGATGCTCAAGCTGGCGGACCTCGGGGCGATCGCCACCATTGCCGGGCGGCATCACATCCTGGCCGCAGCCGACAACACCTTCGCCACCCCCTATCTGCAGCGGCCGCTGTCGGCCGGCTTCGACGTGGTGATGCACTCGGGAACCAAGTACCTGAGTGGCCACTCAGATGTCGTTAACGGCGTGCTGGTGGTGGGTGATAACCCCGAGCTGGCTGAGCGGCTGGCGTTTCTGCAGAATTCGGTGGGCGCGGTGGCCGGACCGTTCGATTCGTTCCTGGCGCTGCGCGGGCTGAAGACGCTGGCACTGCGCATGCAACGTCACTGCGAGAACGCACTGGAGCTGGGCGCCTTTCTCGAGCGCCATGCCAAGGTGGGAACGGTGCACTATCCGGGGCTGGCCTCGCATCCGCAGCATGCGCTGGCGCGCTCGCAGATGCGCGATCCGAATGGACGCGGCGCCTTCGGCGGCATGATCTCGATCGAGCTCAATGGCGGCCTTACGGACGCGAAGCGGTTCCTGGAGCGTTGCCAGGTGTTCGCCCTGGCCGAGTCGCTCGGCGGGGTGGAGAGCCTGATCGAACATCCGGCCATCATGACCCACGCCAGCGTGCCGCGTGCGGCGCGCGAGGCGCTCGGGATCACCGACACGCTATGCCGGCTGTCGGTGGGCATCGAAGATGTGCAGGACCTGAAGGCCGACCTGCAGCAGGCGCTCGATTAGGCGCCAAAGTCCTACGCATTCCGGCGCCGGCCGCGTAGTGCGCCCCGGCCGGCCAGCCGGCATGATGGGGATTACGGACCATACTATCGCCATGCGGTTCACGGCATCGATCCTGATTACGGCATTGCTGGCGGCGCCGGCGGTGCGCGCCGCCGACCCGCAGCCCTACACGCTGCACATCGAGGGCACCGGCCACGGTGCGCTGGATGCGGCGCTGAAGGCCAGCTCGCAGCTGGAATCGCTGCGCACCTCGGCACCGGCCGGGCCATTTGCACTGATCGGCCGCGCGGGTGCGGAATATGAGCGGCTGCGCACCGTGCTCGAGAGCTTCGGCTATTACGAGTCGCGCCTGAGCATCACCATCAGCGGCCGGGCGCTGGATGATCCCGCATTGCCGGCGGCGCTGGAAGCGCTGCCGGCGAGCACTAAAGCGCCGGTACAGATCAACGTCGAGACCGGGCCGCTCTACCACTTGGGCCAGGTCAGCATCGACGGCGACGTCAGCGCCAAGGCGCGTGCCGCGTTTGCACTGGAGAGCGGCGCGCCCGCTGCGGCGGCAGCCGTGATCGCTGCCGGTGAACGGCTGCTGAACGCGATGCAGGAGGAAGGCCATGCGTTCGCCAAGGTCGATGATCCGGTCGCCTACCAGAAACCGCAGGAGAAGGAGCTGGACGTGAGTTTCAAGGTCACCCCCGGGGGCGTGTACCAGCTCGGCGCCATTCACTTTGAGGGCATGAAGCGCCTCAACGAAGCGTTCCTGCAAAAGCGTCTGAAGCTGCGCGCGGGCGAGCAGTACAGCCCGAGCAAGATCGAGCGTGCGCGTACCAACCTGCTGGCGCTGGGCACGTTTTCCGGCATTACGGTGCATCTGCCCAAGGAATCCGAGGTGAAGGACGGCATCATTCCGGTCACGTTCGAGGTGCAGGAGCGCAAGCGCCACGCGGTCAGCGTGACCGCGGCATACTCGAGCGATCTGGGCGGCAGCGGCGGCTTCACCTGGACCGATCGCAACGTGTTCGGCAATGCCGAACTGCTCAATCTCACTGCCACCGTCACGAACTGGGGCGGCAGCGATACCACCGGCCTGGGCTACGACCTTACGGCGCAGCTGAACAAGCCGGATTTTGGCCGGCCCGACCAGACGCTGCAGTACAACCTGACGGCACTCAAGCAGGATCTGATCGCCTACGATCAGACCGCGCAGCTGGCCGGGGTGAGCGTCAGCCGTAAGCTGTCGCCGCTATGGAACGTGGCGGTCGGCGTGAACATTGAAAAGGAGACGATTTTCCAGCAAGCCGCCGATTACTATAACGGCGCCAATTTCTACTACACGCTGATTGCGCTGCCGATCACCGCGAAATACGACAGCACCGGACTGGCCAACCCGCTGAGCGATCCGCTGCATGGCATGCGCGTGACGCTGTCACTGGCGCCGACCGAGTCGCTAGGCCGTCCGAGTTCGACCTTCGTGATATTCCAGTCCACGGCGGCCACCTATCTGGATCTGGCGCGATTTGACTGGACAGCGCCGGGGCGCAGCGTCATCGCGCTGCGCGGCCTGTTCGCCGAGGCTTTCGGCGCCAGCGCGTATAGCCTGCCGCCCGACCAGCGCTTCTATGCCGGCGGCAGCGCGACGGTGCGTGGTTACAAGTATCAATCGGTGGGCCCGAACTTTCATAACCCGATTGCACCGCCGGCGACCCCCGCCGATCCAAATCCGGTCACTCCGGCTCCGCCCTCGCAGCCGATTCCCACCGGCGGCACCGACCTGGTAGCCACCGGCATCGAGTTTCGACAGCGCTTTGGCGCCAATTTCGGTGCCGCTGCATTCGTCGATGCCGGCAAGGTATCGACCGATCCGACGCCGTTACAGGGCCGGCCGAGTGTGGGCTATGGCGTCGGCATGCGTTACTACACACCCATCGGACCGATCCGGTTTGATATCGCGCTGCCGGCGCACAGGCTGCCGGGCGGGGATGCGCTGGAGGTCTATGTCGGCCTCGGGCAGACGTTCTAGATGGCGCGCAAATACCGCATGCTGATCGGCGCCGCGGCCGCGCTGCTGTCGCTGCCGATACTGCTGTGCGCCGCGCTGCTGGTGCTGGCCAACACCGATCGCGGCCGGCGCCTGATCGAGCACTACACCGAGCAGCTGAGCGGCGGCCAGGTGCTGCTGCGGGGGCTGGCGGGCCGCTTTCCGGACCGGTTGCGGCTGGCACGCCTGGAGCTGCGCGATCCGCAGGGGCTATGGCTCACGGCCGAGCAGGTGCAGCTGAACTGGTGGCCGGTGCCGCTCGTCCGGCGCCACGGCCGCGTCTACTCGCTGCTGGTGGCGCGGCTCGCGATCGATCGCGCGCCCGCGTATCCACCGCGTAAGCCGCCCAGCCCCTCGAGAGGCCTGTGGCTGCATCGGCTGCGGGTTGATCGGCTCGATGTGCAGCGGCTGGAGCTCGGCGCACCGCTGGTGGGCAACGCGGTCGCGCTGCGGCTGCAGGGCGGCGTCAGCATCACCTCGTGGCAGCAGGCTTCCGGGCAGCTGAGCGTTCAGCGGCTGGATGAGGTGCCCGCCACCTACCGCGTGCAGCTGCACGTCGACAGTGCGCGTGTGCGCGGGCAGCTCGATCTGGAAGAGGACGCAGATGGACCGCTGACGCATCTGATTCAGCTGCCCGCACTGGGCGCGTTGTCGCTGCACCTGACGCTCGATGGTCCGCGCGACGCGGTGCAGGCGCAGCTCAGCGTGCATGGCGGCGCGCTGCAGGGCAGCGCCGCCGGCAGCGTGAACCTCAACACGCGTGCCGCGGTGCTGCAGGTCACGCTCGATGCGCCGGCGATGAGTCCGCGGCCGGATCTGTCGTGGCGCAGCCTGGCGCTGCACGGCAGTTGGAGCGGGACGCTGGCGGCACCGACCACCAGCGCGCAGCTGCAGCTCACCGGGCTTCTGGCCGGCCCACTGCAGCTCGCTGCGCTCACGGCCGATCTGCGCGGCGAGGGTGACGCGCTGGCGCTGGATGCCAGCCTGGGTGGCCTGGTATTGCCCACACCTTTTCTTGGCATCCTGTCCGCGGCACCGCTGCAGCTGCATGCGCAGGCGAGGCTGGGCGATGCCGCGCGGCCGGTGGATTTCACGCTGTCACACCCGCTGCTGGGCGCCCGTGGTCGCTGGAGCAACACCGGCGTCGGCACGGTGAACGTGGATTTGAAGGATATCGAGCCGCTGGCAGCGCTCGCGGCCGTGAAACTTACCGGCCGCGGCACTCTTGCGGCGCAGCTGAAAACCAGCGGGCAGTCGTCTCGTGTCGATGCCAGCGGGGAGCTGGCGGTCGACGGCGGTGACGCCGCGCTGGTGCACCTGCTCGCTCCGCGCGCCAAAGTCAGTGCGACGCTGGTATTCAGCCAGAGCAATTTCCAGATCGAACGTTCACAGCTCGACGCGGCGAAACTGCAGCTGTCGGTGCACGGCGGCGATGCGTCCAGCAAGCTGACGCTCGATTTCAAATTCGGATTGCCGGATCTGGCCGCGCTGTCGCCGGCGTTGGCCGGACAGCTCAATGGCGAGGCACAGCTGCGCGGCGTGGCACCGCTGCTGACGCTGGCCGCCGACATCAGCGGCACGCTGTCGTCGCATGGAACCAGCCCCGGACCAATGCGGCTGAGCGTGCGCGCGCGCGACCTGCCGCAGCGGCCCAATGGTCGCCTGGAACTCACCGGTACGCTGGATGATTCGCCAGTGCAGCTCGCCGCCAGCGTCGAGCGCGACGCCAGCGGCACGCTATCGGCCAACATCGAGCGCGGCGAGTGGAAGAGCGCCCATCTGCTCGGGGCGGTGCGCATCGACGCCAAGGGGGCAGATCCCGAAGGCCGACTGGAGTTGCAGATCGCGCGGCTGCAGGATCTCGACCATCTGCTTGGGCAGCCGGTCCAGGGCAGCCTTGATGCCAGCGCGCTGTTCGATCGCACCACCGGCCACAGTCGCGCGCACATAAGTATCGACGCGCACGATGCCGGTGTCCCGGCGCAGCTGCTGCAAGTGCTGCAATTGCGCGGCGACATCCTCGATCCGAGCGTGCGGCCGGTGCTGGCGTTGCACTTGACTGCCCAGGCGTTGCGTAACGGTGCACTGGCCAAGCTCGCCGCCGATCTTGCCGGACCGGTAGCGACCCCGAGGGTGCACGCGCTGGTGAGCCTGCAAGCCGGGAGTCAGCCAGCGCTGCAGCTCGACACCTCGGCCACGTTCAATGTCGAGCGCAGCGAATTGCGGCTGACCGCGCTGCGTGCCGACTACCGGGAGCAGACGCTGCGGCTGCTGGGGCCGACCACGATGTCATTTGGCGACGGCGTCGCGTTCGACCAGTTGCGGCTCGGAATGGGGGATTCGACATTTCAGGCCGCCGGCCGGCTGACGCCGACGCTGCAGCTGCATGCGGTACTGAGCGACTTCACCCCCGCGCAGCTGCGGGTGCTGTGGCCGGATCTGCAGGCCGAAGGCCGCGTCGATGCCAATGCCGATCTGACCGGGAGCCTGGCGCATCCACAGGGGCTGCTGAAGATCCAGGGGCGGGGGCTGCGGGCCAGCAATGGCGCTGCCCGCGGGCTGCCCTCGACCGACCTCGATGCCAGTGCGCAGCTGCACGAACAGACCGCGCAGGTCGAGGTGCAGATGCACGCCGGCGAGGGCCTGCAGATGCAGGCCAGCGGCCAGGTGCCGCTGAACCGTGACGCGCCGATCGCGCTCAAGTTGAGCGGCAGTTTCAACCTGAATCTGATCAATCCGATTATCGAGGCCAGCGGGCAGCGCGTGCTCGGTACCATGAAGGTCGACGCCGAGCTGGCCGGCACGCCGGCGGCGCCGCAGGCGCGCGGCACGCTGGTACTGAGTGGCGGGGACCTGCAGGATTATCCGCGCGGTACGCACCTGAGCGACGTCAGCGCCACCCTGGATGCCGACGGCGATCAGCTGCAGCTCAAGCAGTTCACGGCGCATGCGGGCAAAGGCACCATCGTCGCCAGCGGCACGATCGGGCTCGGCGGCGGCGATCTGCCGGTGGCGCTGCAGGTCACGGCGCATGGCGCGAAGCCGTTCGCGAGCGACCTGCTGACCGCGACCGTCGACATGGATCTGAAAATCAGCGGCGGACTGCGCGGTCAGCTCAATGCGACCGGCAGCGTGAAGATCGATCATGCCGACATCAATATTCCCAACGCGCTACCGCCGGACGTGGCGGTGCTGAACGTCGTGCGTCCGGGCAAGAAGCCGGTGCCGGTGTCGAAGACCCCCACGACCATCGTCATGATGAATCTGACGGTGGCAGCACCGCGCGCCGTGTTCGTGCGCGGCCGCGGCCTGGATGCGGAACTCGGCGGTCAGCTGCACATCGGCGGCAGCAGTGCCGACCCCGACATCAGCGGCGGCTTCGACCTGCGCAACGGCACGGTCAATGTCGCCGGCGCGACGTTGACCTTCACCAGCGGCCGGGTCGGGTTCAATGGCTACGGCGTGAAGAAGAAGATCGACCCGACGCTTGATTTCGCCGCCACCAACACCAGCGGCGGAGTTACCGCGACACTTAATGTCACCGGCTATGCCGACGCGCCGGTGATCTCGCTGAGCAGCACGCCGGAAATGCCGCAGGATGAGATTCTGTCGCGCCTGTTGTTCGGCGTCAGCGTGACGCAGCTGACACCGCTGCAGCTGGCGCAGATCGGAGCCGCGCTGGCGACCATGAGCGGGGTGGGCGGCAGCAGCCGCTTCAATCCGATCAACGCCGTGCAGCGCAAGCTGGGCCTGGATCGACTGGCGATCGGCGGCGGCTCGAGCAACAACGGCGCCGCCACCGGCACCGCCGGCGAGACCAGCACCGCGGCAACGATCGAAGCCGGGCGTTATGTGTCGCGCCGCGTCTATATCGGCGCCAAACAGAGCACCAGCGGCGCCACCCAGGCCCAGGTGCAGGTGGATCTGACCAAGAGCCTGAAGCTGCAGACCACGCTCGGCGCCGGAGGCGGCACGGTGCAGGGCGCAACGCCGCAGAACGATCCGGGCAGCAGCGTCGGTATTACCTACCAGTTCGAATACTAGAGCGTCAGCTCAGCATGCCGAGCACCGCCGCGCGCACCGCCGCTGCGGTCTTGTTGCTGGCATTGAGTTTCTTGACCACGTTGCCGATATGAAACGTCACCGTGCGTACCGACAGACCCATGATCTCGGAGATCTCAGCCGTGGTCTTGCCTTCGGCGGTCCAGCGAATCACCGCGGTCTCGCGCACCGACAGGCGCACATGGGACTCAGGCACCATTTTCTTGACCAGCACGCGCGTCATCGCGATGTGCGCAATCTGCGTCAGCCACGAGAGGCGGAAGTTCTTCTCCTGCATCTCCAGGTCGGTAAGTTCGTCGTTCGAACGTGCGACCGTGAACATGCCGAGGGTGCCGTAGGCGTCGCGGCAAGGCTGCGCCCAGCCGTAGCGCAGACCGTGCATGCGCGCTTCCTCCCAGAACGGGCGCGCGCCGGAGAAAAAATCATCGGTCCAGATCACCGGCAGCGGCGAGCGCAGGCCATGCTGCACCGTCGGATCCACCGCGAGGTAATTCTCGCGCGCGTACTGGCCCTGCCATTCGGTGGGGTAGTTGTTGAACATGATGATGCGCTGGCGAGTCAGCGGCAGCGGTGGCCGCACGCCGTAAGCGCAGTAGTCGAATCCGAGGCGGCGGGCGAGTTCGGCAAGCTTGTCGAATATCCGGTGCTCGTTGTCCTCCTTCAACAACGATTGCAGCTGGTCATCCTGCCAGGCTTTCACAAGCGCTCCCTGCGCGGGCGGTCACGTGTGCCGCCGCATTATTATCGAGCTGTCAAGTATTACACTACAGGATTCCGGCGTGGCCGTGTAGTGTTGCGGCCTGTGAGCGGGTCGACATGAATTCGAGAGCCCGGCGGGGTAGCGGCGGTGATCGGGCGCCCCTGATGGTGTCTCCGGACGGTTACGTGCGTGTGACAGCGGCGGGCCTGCGCGCTGTCCCGCTCGCTCACCTGCTGTCCGAGCTCGACGCGGACCAGAATCTGCCTCCCAGTACCGCCAGCGGCGCCTGCCTGGCGTCGATCGCCGGCTATACCGAGTGGGCCAGCCAGACCACCCCGGCGCTGTCGATCGGCTGGGACTGGCGCATCGCCACCAGCGGCTGCCGGGTGCGCTACGAGCGCCACGGTGAGGTGCGCAGCAACATCATGCTGGTGAACGCGCGCTGCCAGGACCTGGGCGAGCTGGCCACGCTGGCGGTGCTGGGCGTCGCAGTCGACAATCTTGAATGGGAGCGGGCGGTCGACAATTACATCAGCAACCGCTACGCCTGCCACCTGTCAAACATTACAGTTACCGAGAGTCGACCGAGTCTCTAGAAGTAGCCCTCGTCTGTGCCAAAAGGCAGCGAGGTCGCTATGCGAGTCATCTCAGGGGCTGTCGCGGGCTTACCCGACGGGTATTACGGACGCGTGGCTCACTACCGCCACCGCGTGTTCGTCGAACAGCTCGGCTGGCGGCTGCAGGTACAGGACGGCGCGGAAGTCGACCAGTTCGACCGGCCGGACACGGTGTACGTCATGGTGGAGGACGAGACGGGCAACATCGCCGGCTGTTCGCGCCTGCTGCCGACCACGCAACCGTACCTGCTGGCGGAGGTTTTCCCGCAGTTGCTCAATGGCTTGCCACCGCCGAGCGACGCTCGGGTGTGGGAGCTGTCGCGGTTTGCGGCGATGGATTTCAACGCCCGCGCCGCTACGCCGCTGGCGCAGTTCGCAAACTCGGCCACCGCACTGCTGATGCGCGCCTCGGTGGCCTGTGCGGCCGAGCGCGGCGCACAGCGCCTGATCACGGTGTCGCCGGTGGGAATCGAGCGTCTGATTCGCCGCCTCGGGCTGCAGGCGCATCGCGCCGGGCCGCCGATGATCATCGATGGGCACGCGATCTTTGCCTGCTGGATCGAGGTACACAGGAGCGAGAATGCCTGACAGCGGGCGCGCCAGTGAGACCCCCAGCCCACGTGTCGCCGAGAGCATCGCCATCTACGCTGCGCATCAGGACGTCGTCAAGCTGCTCTACATGAGCTATTGGAACCGCTGGAGCAGCGCGGCCAATGAGGCGGACAAGTCCTCGGCGGCACTGCTGTTTCGCGGCGGGCTCAATGCCGCGAGAATCGCACGAGACATGGCGCTGAGCTTGCTGCCGGGCATCTAGCGGCCGCTTGATCGGCCGCGCCGCGATCGATACCGTAGCCGCACGGAGGCTTCGATCGATGCGAGGCTGGTGGCAAATCGTAGCGATGGCGATGGCGCTGTGCGCCCCGGCTGCGCCGCCGGCAGCGGCGCGCAATGTCGTGATCTTCGTCGCCGACGGGCTGCGCCCCGGATCGGTCAACGCGCAGGATGCGCCGACGTTGAACGCGCTGCGCGAGCAGGGCGTGAGTTTCGGTAACAGTCATTCGCTGTTTCCCACCTTCACCACGCCCAACGCGTCCGCCATCGCGACCGGGCACTACCTGGGCGACAGCGGCGATTTCGGCAACACGCTGTACACCGGTTACCGGATGTTCGACAGCGGTAACTTCGCGCATCGTGCCGCGGCCAGCATTGTCAACATCGAGAACGACGCGGTGCTCGGCGACCTGGACGATCACTTCGAGGGCAACTACCTGGGCGAGGACACGCTGCTGGCGCTGGCGCGGGACAACGGCTACAGCACCGCGGCGATCGGCAAGCTCGGGCCGGTGGCGATCCAGGACATTACGCAGTTGTCGCCGAAAGACGGCCGTTTCAGCGTGCCGCACACCATCATCATCGACGATGCCACCGGAGCCGAGGCGCCGCCGCTGGATGCCGAGGTGCTGGCTGCGCTGAACGCCGCCGGCCTGCCAGCCGCAGCCCCGCGACGGGCGCAGAGCGCGGGCACCAGCACCAGCGCGGGAACCCATGACACCAATTCGGCGCAGCAGCAGTTCTTCATCGCAGCGACCACGCGCGCGGTGCTGCCGCTGCTGCAACGACGCGGCCGGCCGTTCGTGCTGGTGTACTGGTCGCGCGACCCGGACGGTACGCAGCATAACCAGGGGGATAGTCTCAACGTGCTGGTTCCAGGCATCAACGGGCCCACCTCGCGCGCCGCGGTGCACGATGCCGACGACAATCTGCGCCAGCTGCTCGAGTACCTGCGTGCCGATGCCGCCCTGGCTGCCACGACCGATGTGTTCGTCACTTCCGATCATGGCTTTGCGACCATCAGCAAGCACGATATCGATGCACGCCAGCACGCCAGTGCAAGTGTCAGCGCCAACGCCAACTACGACGATGTGCCGGCGGGATTTTTACCCCCGGGATTCCTGGCGATCGACCTGGCGCGGTATCTGCAGCAGCCGCTGTACGATCCCGACCGTCCGGCCCAGGATGCGGACGGGACTCCGATCTATCAGCGCCTGGACGCCGGTCTACACCCGCGGCTGGGTGACGGCCTGATAGGCGGCAGCGGGCGCGCGCTGGATCACACCGACGCGGACGTCGTGGTCGCGGCCGGAGGCGGCTCCGATCTGATCTACCTGCCGCAAGGCGATGCGCCGCGAGCACGACGGTTGGTGTCGTTTCTGTCCGGGCTCGATTATGTCGGCGCGCTGTTCGCGGACGATCAGTACGGTGCCCTGCCCGGCGCGCTGCCGCTCTCGAGCATCGCGCTTCTGGGTGCCAGCAAGCTGCCGCGGCCGGCGATCGTCGTGAGCTTCAGGACCTTCGTGGTCGGCAACGATTTGCAGAACGCGGTGCAGATTGCCGACACGGCGCTGCAGCAGGGACAGGGCATGCATGGCAGTTTCGGCCGCGACAATACTTTCAACTTCATGGCCGCAATCGGCCCGGATTTCAAAGCGAGGTATCGCGATCCAATGCCGGCGAGCAATGCGGACATTGCACCGACGTTGCTGCGGCTGTTGGGCGTGCAGTCGCACTCGCACGGGGTGCTGGTCGGGCGGGTCCTGGAGGAGGCGTTGCAGGGCCCGGCTGGGCCGGCAGCCGCGGTCGAGCACTGCCTGGCACTGTCCGGGCCGGCGGCCGATGGGCGGCGCACAGTGCTCGAATATCAGCGCTATCAGGGACGTCTGTATCCGGACCAGGCAGCACTGCGCGTCGTCCTACAGCAGGAAAGGACGGGGTGCCGGGGCCGCTGAGTTAGTATCATGGCCCCGTCAGCGGCTGCGAGCAGACATGTTGCGCCGCTCGGTATGCCGCGACTAACATCCTTCGGAGAACCCGCTATGTCCGCAATGAAAGCCAGAAAGAAATCCACCATGGCCGATCCGGTCGACGCCGAACAGCTGTACGAGCATCTGCAGGCCGTGATCCGCGATTCCGAGGCGCTGCTGAAGGCGTCCGCGTCCTATGCCGGCGACAAGATCGATGTCGCCAAAGCGCAGGCCGCCGAAACCCTGGCCAGCGCGAAGGAGCGGCTGGCCGATGTCCAGGAGGGCATCCTCGACCAGGGCCGCGAGTACGTGCAGAAGGGCGATCAATACGTGCGCGACAACCCATGGCAGTCGGTAGGCTTTGCCGCGCTGGCCGGATTCGTGCTCGGCGCGTTGCTGCTGCGCTCGCGAGACTGAGCAGCCCATCGGACCGTACGGCATGACCGAGCTTCCGGGGGAATCGCAGCAGTCGCGGATCAGTGGTTTCCTCGACTCGGTCGGTCAGTTGTTCGTCACTGCACTGGAGATGGTGCAGACGCGGCTCGAGCTGGTGTTCACCGAGCTGCAGGAAGGGCTGGAGAGCCTGGTAGTACTGGTGCTGTGGGTATTGAGCGCACTGATGGCGGCCGTATTGGGCCTATTGTTCGGCGGCCTGGCACTGATATTCGTGTTCTGGGACAGCCACCGGGTGCTGGTAGCGGTGCTGGTGATGTGCGCCTTCCTGCTGCTCGCCGCGGCGGCGGCCGGTGTGGTGCTGGCGAAGCTGCGGGTGCAACGCAGTCTGTTTGCGACCACGCTGACTGAACTGGCCAAGGATCGCACCATTCTGAAGGCGCCCCCATGAGCCGCGCCGACGAGTTCGCCCGGCGCCGTGGGGCGTTGCAGATACGTGGCACGGTGCAGCGCCAGCGAATGGAAGCAGCGCTGGCGAGGATCCACGCGGACGTGAAAAAGTTCGAGCGTGGCGTGGCGATGGTGCGACGCATACGAATATCGCCATTGGTCCTTGGGGCGGCCGCGGCGCTGGCCCTTGGGCTCGGTGCCGGCCGCACAATGGGTTACATCGGCCGCGCCTGGCTGCTATTCAACAGCCTGCAGCGACTCAAACGATCCGTGTTGCCATCGGAGTAGCGAACGTGGATCCGCGCACCAGGTCTCCATCGACCGTCCCGGCGCCGGCAGAGCCGGCCGCGCCGCCCGAGCTGACGCCGGACGAAAAGCGCCTCGACCAGGAACTGGACCAGGAGCTTGACGACACTTTTCCGGCGAGCGATCCGCTGCCGTGGAGCCACGAGGTCAAATGACCCAGCCGGTGCGTCGTTGACCGCGAACCAATTCTTCAAGCTGACCGCGCCAGTGAGCGCGGTGGATCATGTGCTGGGGCCGGAGCACGCGCGGGTCACCCTGGTGGAATACGCCGATTTTGAGTGCCCGAACTGCAAGCAGGCAGCGCCGGCAGTGAAGCTGCTGCTCGAGCGTTGTGCCGAGCAGGTCAGATTCGCGTTTCGCCATTACCCGCTCGAAGAAGTGCACCCGCACGCGCTGATGGCGGCGCAGGCGGCCGAATGCGCCGGTGCTCAGGGCCAGTTCTGGCCGATGCACGATCTGCTGTTCGAAAATCAACTGCATCTGAAGACCAACCAGCTGCGCAGCTACGCCGAGCGCCTGCCGATCGACATGGCGCGTTACACCGCGGAGATGGACGACCAGGTCTATCTGCAGCGCATTCGCGAGCATCAGCGCAGCGGGCGCGACAGCGGCGTGCGCGGCACGCCGACGTTTTACGTCAATGGCCGGATACACGACGTCTCTTTCGGCATCCATTCGCTGTTCGATGCGGTGCAAGCGCTGCTGAAGAAATGACCCGCGGCGCCGTCCGGCGCTCGCGCACGGTTTTATAACAACCGATTATCAAGCCATAGCCGAAGGCGGGGTTCGCCCGGCGGGCGCAGCAGGTAACATGCGCCCCCTCATCCGTGAGCTGACCAGGTGGCTGCACATTGGCCGCGATAGGTACTGAGCGTGTGCTCAAAATTCAACACTGGACCGACACCCAGTTTACGTTCGCCACCACGCGCGACCGGGCCTTAAGGTTCGACAACGGCCAGTTCGTCATGGTGGGCCTTACGATCGACAGCCGCCCGCTGCTGCGTGCCTACAGTATCGCCAGTGCCAATCACGAGGAGCATCTGGAGTTCCTGAGCATCAAGGTTCCCGATGGCCCGCTGACCTCGCGCCTGCAGCACATACGCGCCGGCGATGAAGTCCTGGTATCGCGCAAGCCGACCGGCACGCTGCTGCTGCACGACCTCAAGCCCGGAAAGCGTCTCTATCTGCTCAGCACCGGCACCGGTGCCGCGCCCTTCATGAGCGTCATCAAGGATCCGGAAGTCTATGAACGCTTCGAGACCATAGTGCTGGTCCAGGGAGTGCGCTGGGTGCGCGAGACCGCCGTGGTCAGGCATCGTATTGCCGAATTGCACGCGGACGAGTACCTGGGAGCAGCGGTGCGCCGGCAGCTGCACTACTATCCGACTGTCACCCGCGAACCGTACCGGAACCGGGGCCGGCTCACGAATCTGATCGAATCGGGCCGCCTCGGTCGGGACCTGCATTTGCCGCCGATCGATGCCGCCAGCGACCGGATGATGGTCTGCGGCAGTCCCGCGATGCTGGCCGACACCTGCGCGCTGCTGGATGCACGCGGTTTTCAGATTTCACCGCATATCGGCGAGCCCGGCGACTACGTTATCGAGCGCGCCTTCGTCGAACGCTGAAGGCTTCGGCCGCTGTGCGGCGTCAGTGTGCTGACCCATCGGCAGCGGTCGTTTGCTGCCTGCAGGCCTTCACCAGCTTTGCGGTGAACTGCCCGATCGCGAGCCGGGCGTCGCTCCAGGGATCCTTGCCGGCGGAGACGAACCGCAGCTGGTCGGCGAAATACTTGTCCTTGACCGTCGCGAGCGTGCGGCCGTCCGCGCCGCGTAAGTAGCCGATCAGCGAGGCACCGCCGTTGACGTACACCGATCGAAACGGATCGAGCGCCGGGTTGTCGTCCTGCTGTTTCATCGTCGGGTGGGTTGGAGCGGCACGTTCCAGCACGATAAAGAGGCCCAGATTGCATTCGCCATGGGCTGCCTTGAGCGCCTCGGAGGTCGAATCGAGAATATAGGAGCGCAACACCGTGCCTTCCCGCGCGCCGTAGGTCGACTTCAGCGCCGCCTGGTAACCAGGCGCGATCTCGACCGACGGCGGTGCCGGTGGTTCGGGCAGTGTGGTTGCTGCGGCGAGGGTGGTGGCCGCGACTAGCAGTAAGGCATCGAACAAGCGGTTCATTGCTGAGCGCTCCTTCTGCAAGCATCGCCGATGGCGGTCGCAATGGCGCAATTGTACAGCGACACCCTCGCTCGAGAGCCGAGGCTATTGATATTAATGATAATTAATCGCATCTGCACGTCCAATGCAGCCTAGGGCTGCGCCGCCTGCTCGAGTATCGGCACCGCGGCCGCCAGATTGGCGCTCAGCGCAGCCGCCAGCGCATGGCGTCGAACGACGTAGTGCGGGTCGTTGTAGGCGATCCACACGCGATCGTCCGTCTCCTGCCAGACCAGGGCCTTGAGCGGCAGATCGAGGCCGGCGACCGGTGCGGCCAGCATCAACGGCGTGCCCGCTTTTGGATTGCCGAAGATCAGTAACTGCTCGGGGCGCATGGTCAGACCGGCGCGCGCGGCATCGCCGCTGAAATCGATGCGAGCGAACACCAGAATACCGCGTTGCTTCAGCAGCGATTCGATGCGGTCCATCGTCTCGGCGACCGTGTGGTGCGAAGCGATGCGCACGATGCCGCGATCTGTATCGTCGATTCCGGTCATTGATGCCACTCCAGTGTATGCAGGAGAAATCCGCGGCTGCCAATCTTACGTGGACATCGATTTTCCTGCCGTCTATCGTGCGCGTTGCACAACGCGCGCGAACGTCGAATGAAATTGTCGCTTCCGGTCCTGCTGAGCGTCAACGGCGGCTACGTGGACAGCGCCGGCTTCCTGGCGCTGCAGGGGTTGTTCAGCTCGCATGTGACCGGTAATTTCGTGACGGTCGGAGCGGCGCTGGTACTGGGCAGCTCCGGCGTGCTGGCCAAGCTGATTGCGCTGCCACTGTTCTGCGTGGTGGTGGCGCTGGTGCGTGTGCTTGGCTATGTGCTGGCGGCGCACGCGGCATCGCAGCTGCGGGTGCTGCTGAGCGTGAAGCTCGTGCTGCTGCTGGCCGCCGCGGTGCTCGCGATTCGGCTCGGGCCATTTCCGAACGGGGATGTCTGGCCCGCCCTGGTCACCGGCATGACGCTGGTATCGGCAATGGCGGTGCAAAACGCGACCCAGCGCTTGCATCTGGCTGCCGCGCCTCCCACCACGATCATGACCGGCAACACCACCCAGGCGATGATCGATGTGGTGGACCTGCTGCGCGGACTGCCCGAGTCCGATCCGATCCGCACGCGGCTGGCGCACATGGCGGCAAACATCCTCGGCTTTGCCGTCGGGTGCGCGGCGGCCGCGTTAGCGTACGTCTATCTGCACATGTGGTGCTTCGCAGTACCGCCGCTGCTGGCACTGCTGGCGATCGCGCTGCGACCGGAGATCGCAGCGCCGACGCTCACCGCTCGAGCGCAGCCGCGCTGACTGGTGAATTTCGAAGCCTACTGCAATCGTTCGGCGGCCGCGGGTGCCGCCGTGGCCGAAGCTACTTGCGGCGGGTGTGAGTTGCCGCTATCCAGGCAGGTGATGCGATCGACGCTCACCTTGACTACGTCAGTCGTGTGCTGGGCTTCGGCGGTGTCGAAATACTGCCGGTCCACGGTCAGGGCGCGGCTCGCGTGCGGCAGCACGGTGTAGTTCACCAGCCTGACCTCCGAGCGTGTCATGCCGTCTTCGGTCTTCCAGTCGACCCGGTAGCGGATCACGCCGTTGCAGCCGTTGGGCCCGCCCCGTTCGGCATTGATGCCGAAGGCGATGCGAAATTCATCCTTGCTCAGCCGCATGACCAGGGGATCCTGAGTCAATGTGACCGCGCGCTTGGCGGCGGACGAGATGCCGGCTGCGCCCAGCGTCACGAGGCCGATTATGAGCAGCAGTGTGGTCTTGAACAGGCGCGTATCCATAGTGTCAGCTCCAAATCGAGTGGGGGACTCGAGGCTGAAACCCTAGCCGGGCGCCAGCGGCGCGACAAACGAGAAATAGTTGCGCCAGGCGAAGTTCTTCTCATGCACCTGCCGGCGGGTTATTGTCCTGAGCGATGGGTTCGCCATCCGAGGTGCTGTTGGCTTTCTTCAAAATGGGCATGAGCTGCTTCGGTGGCCCAATTGCCCATGTTGGCTATTTCCGGAATGAGTTCGTCGTGCGCCGCGGCTGGCTGGACGAGCCCGCCTATGCCGATCTTGTCGCCCTGTGCCAATTTCTTCCCGGGCCCGCCAGCAGTCAGGTCGGGTTCTGCATCGGCCTGGCGCGGGCTGGCTATTCTGGAGGCCTCGCGGCATGGTTCGGCTTCACGTTACCGTCGGCCATCATCATGGTCCTGTTCGCCTATGGCGCGGCGGCACTTGCCGGTCCAGCCGGTGCCGGTCTGCTGCATGGTCTTAGGCTGGTCGCCGTGGCCATCGTCGCACAGGCCGTGTGGGGCATGGCGCGCACGCTGTGTCCCGACCGCGAGCGGGCGACGATCGCGCTCGCCGCGGCGCTGATTCTTTTGTGCATCAGCTCACCGCTGGCCCAGGTCGCCACCATCGCCGGCGGTGGACTGGCTGGCCTGTGGCTGTGCCGGGCGCCAGCACCGGCGACGACGGCACATCTGGTCGTGCCTGTTTCGCCGCGCGCGGGACTGGTGGCGCTCATCGCCTTCCTGGCACTGCTGGGTGGCCTGCCGCTGGTGCGCGATCTCTATCATTCGCAGACGTTGGCGCTGCTCGACGCGTTCTACCGTTCAGGCGCACTGGTATTCGGCGGCGGTCACGTGGTGTTGCCGCTGCTGCGCGAGGCGTTTGTCGCCCCGGGTTGGGTGAGCGACGACACCTTTCTGGCCGGCTATGGTGCGGCACAGGGGATCCCCGGGCCACTGTTCAGCTTCGCAGCCTACCTGGGCGCCGTAGTGCATCCTTCGCCACACGGCCTGGCGGGGGCTGGGCTCGGCCTGGTGGCTATATTTCTCCCCGGGATGCTGATCGTCATCGGCGCGCTGCCATTCTGGAATAGCTTGCGCCAGCGCGCGGATGCGCAGGCTGTCATGCGTGGCGTCAATGCCGCGGTGGTCGGCTTGCTGGGCGCTGCACTGTACGACCCGATCTGGACCAGTTCGGTCGGTACCGCGGCAGATCTGGCAGTCGCCCTGGTCGGCTTTGTGCTGCTCACGGTCTGGCGAGCACCGCCGTTGCTGGTAGTTTTCATCAGCGCACTGCTTGGCCTGTCCCTGGCACACCTGGCGATAATCAGCCCATGAAGAACATCGTCATTACCGGAGCCAGTCGCGGCATTGGTCGTGCAACGGCGCTGCTGTGCGCAGCCAGAGGCTGGTCGGTGGCAGTCAACTATGTACGCGATGAGCGGGCCGCCGAGCAAACCGCGCAGGCGGTGCGGGCGGCCGGGGGCCGGGCGGTAACGGCGCGGGCCGACGTCGCGGTGGAAGCGGACGTGATGCAGATGTTCGATACGGCCGAAAGCGGGCTTGGCCCGCTGCATGGCGTCGTAATCAATGCCGGCATCGTGGCGCCTTCGCAGGCGCTGGCCGACATGACGGCGCAGCGCCTGAAGCGCATGTTCGACGTCAACACCTACGGCGCTTATCTGTGCGCTCGTGAAGCCGCGCGGCGACTGTCGCGGGATCGCGGCGGGGGCGGCGGCGCTATCGTGCTGGTGTCCTCGGCGGCGACCCGGCTGGGTTCGCCGCACGAATATGTCGACTACGCCGGATCGAAAGCAGCTTTAGACACGCTGACGATTGGCCTTGCCAAGGAACTGGGACAGCAGGGGGTGCGGGTCAATGCGGTGCGTCCGGGGCTGATCGAGACCGAGATTCATGCGAGCGGGGGGCATCCCGATCGCGCGGAGCGCCTTGGAGCTGCGACCCCTATGGGACGGGCAGGACGTCCTGAGGAGGTGGCTGAGGCTATCGTCTGGCTACTGAGCGATGCCGCGTCCTATGCAACCGGCGCAATCCTCGACGTCGCCGGCGGCCGCTGAGGGCAACGACAGGTGGTGCGCGAGTGTGCGCGCCACCTGCCGCAACGCAGAATCAATTCTTGATCTTGGTGATCTTCGAGCCTTCGAATGACAGGTCGCCGAGCAGGCCTTTTTCGTGAAAGATGAAGCCGAGGATGGGCTTACCCAGGGTGGCGACATCGTATTGGCCGCCAGCGCCTTTCGACACCAGGGCAATGGAGCCGTCCGCGCCGGCGGACCAGTTGCTGCTGGCGGTAAACTTATCGAGCGCGTCGTGCGTCATGAACAGGATGACTTCGCTGTGCTTGCCGACGCCGAGCGTGAGGCCAACCGAGGCTGACCCGACGCTGTAGTAGTCGACTGTCTTGCCGTTGATGCGCAATACACCTTCGCCAAATTCGCCCGCGACGCCGGCGCCGCCTTTGGTCACTCGCCCAAACACCAGCACACCGGCGGCCTTCGCGGCCAGGTCCCGATCCTGTGGGTCGAGCGTGTAGAAGCGCCCCATGGCGCGGTCGGCGCTCATGTCAATTTCCGCCTTGGTACGGGCGAAGGAGGGGGCGCTCGCGACAAGAGCGAGGACCGTGAGGCCGGTGATGGCCGTCAATACTTTCGATTTCATGGTGATTCTCTGTAATTAATACAAGTTCAAGCTGGCTTTGAGCCGCGTATGGAAACATGCCGGCCATACCCGGTCGGTACGTTGCCGTACAGAGGACCCAGCTGCATGCTAGTTCAAATTCACCATACAGCCGATGGCCGGACATGCGCCTGGAAGAGCAACGACGCAAGTCACAGTATGCGTGTCCGGCCGGGAAAACCCGCTTCTATGTTGGTCAGGGAACAGAGCGCGACAGGCCGCGCTAGTAGCCTTGGTGCCGACCCATATCACAATGGCAGCGGCTTTGATTTAAATGCACGTATCCGTTTCAAAAGATCAGTGGCGCCAGACCATCCTGCTGGTTTTTCCACTGGCCTTCGCCATCGTCGTGGCTACCTACTCCTGGCGCGTCAATACGAAGCTGGCAGACGACTATGCTGCTGTGACCCGCTCCTACGCCATTACCGCTGGCGTAGACGCGCTGATGAGTCGCACCACTGACGGCGAAACGGCAGAACGCGGCTTCGTGATTACCGGTAACGAGACGTATCTCCAGCCCTACTTTTTGTTCACCTCTACGATTGAGGATCTATACGCCAGTCTGACGGCACTCACCGCCAACGATCCTGTTCAAAGCGCGCAAGTCGCCCGGTTGCGCCCGTTGCTCGACGCGCGCAAGGAAGAGCTGGCACGTGTCATCCTGCTACGCCGCGAAACCGGATTTGACGCTGCGCAGGATACGGTCGGCGATGGCCGCGGAAAAGACATACACGACCGCATTCGCGTGCTGGTGAAAAGCATCAGTGTCCAGGAATGGAATGCGATTGTTCGACACAATACGAGTATCGCCACGGCAACGCAGAATTCCGCGCGCGCGATGGTCCTGGTGGCCCTGGCGGTGGCGACATTGGGATTCGCCATTTACCTGGCCGGTATGCTGGGCGGTATAAGAACCAGCGCGGCGGAGGCGGCGAAGGCGATTACCGAGGCTGAAAAGGCGCGCCTGCAGGTGGAACTGGCAAGGCAGTTCGAGCTGCTGGCACGCGTGGGCGAGATGGCAAAAATGGGTGGCTGGGAATTGGATATCGCGACCCAACGGCTCACGTTTTCGCGCGAGGTGTATCGAATTCACGATCTGGAGCCGACCGACACTCCGGACCTTGAGCGGGCGCTGGGCTTCTACGCGCCCCAGGCTCGCCCCGTGATGCAGGCCGCGATCGAAGCCGCCTGCGCGACCGGCAACTCATGGGACCTCGAGCTGCCGTTCATCACAACCCAGGGGCGCCATATCTGGGTGCGCACGATCGGCGTTGCGGCGCTGGTAGATGGGATGATCGTGAAGCTCGAGGGATCCTTTCAGGACATCACCCAACGCAAACAGGCCGACGAGACACTGAAGCTTCTGACGGCGCAACTGGTATTGGCACGCGATCGGGCTGAAGCCGGAAGCAAAGCCAAGAGCCAGTTCCTGGCCAATATGAGCCACGAGATTCGCACTCCGATGAATGCCGTCCTCGGAATGCTGCAGCTGTTGTCACAGACCGAGCTTGCCAAACGCCAGCATGACTACGTGGAGAAGACGCGATCCGCTGCCACTTCGCTCTTGAGCATCCTCAACGACGTACTGGATTTTTCCAAGATCGACGCCGGCAAGATGACGCTGGACCTGCGCTCGTTTTCACTCGACGATCTGCTGCGCTACCTGTCCGTAATTCTGTCGAACACCATAGGTAAGAAGGATATCGAGGCCGTGGTTGACGTCGACAACCGTCTGCCGCCCGATATCGTTGGCGATTCGCTGCGATTGCAGCAGGTGCTGACCAATCTTGCCGGAAACGCGGTGAAATTCACGGAACGGGGTGAGGTAGTCCTGTCGCTGAAACTGATCGGAATGAGCGAATCCACGGTCGATATCGAGTTCTCCGTTCGCGACACCGGTATCGGCATCGCGCAGGAAAACATGCAGCGGATTTTTGAGGGTTTTTCGCAGGCCGAGAATTCTACCGCCAGGCGCTTTGGCGGCACCGGACTCGGACTGGCGATCAGCCGGCAACTGGTGCACCTGATGGGGGGCGAGCTGAAGCTGGAGAGCGAGCTTGGCGCCGGCAGCCGGTTCTTCTTCACGCTGTCGTTCCAGCGTTCCGCCACGCAAGCGGTCATGAAGGATCGATACGCGACGTTGTCCATTCAGGGCATGACACGAGATCAACCGTTGCGGGTACTGGTGGTGGACGACAACGTGGCGGCACGCGAGGTAATGCGATCGATAATTGAGGGCCTGGGCTGGCAGTGCGACATCCTCGACAGCGGGCGCGAAGCCCTGGCACGGTTGCAGCGTTGCGTTGACCTCAAGACTCCTTATGACGTCGTGTTCATGGACTGGAATATGCCGGAAATGGACGGCTGGAAGACCGCACAACGGATTCGTGCCGCGCAAATCGCCCAGACGGCGCCAATCATCATCATGATCTCAGCGCATGGGCGCGAAGCGCTGGTCGGGCGTCTGCGGGATGAACCGAAGGTGCTGGACGGATTCCTGGTCAAGCCGGTGACCGCATCGATGATGTTCGATGCAGTGGCGGACGCCAAGGCCGGTACGGCGCGAATAAACGCGATATCGCTGCGGCGGCCGGCGATCACGCGCCTCACGGGGCTGCGCCTGCTGGTGGTGGAAGACAACCCGCTGAACCAGCAGGTGGCATTCGAGTTGCTGTCCAACGAAGGCGCCCGGGTCACGGTTGCCAGCACCGGCAAGGCCGGCGTGGCGGCGGCTCTTTCCGCGGCGCCGCCATTCGATGCAGTGCTGATGGACATTCAGATGCCAGATATCGACGGCTACACGGCGACCGCCGAAATCCGGCAGCATGACTCGATGCGTTCATTGCCGATCATTGCCATGACCGCCAACGTCATGCTCGAGGACAAGTCTGCCTGCCTGGCTGCCGGCATGAATGATCATGTCGGTAAACCGATTGATCTGGATACCCTGGTGCTCACTCTCCTGCGGCACTGCCCGCGCATCAGTGGCGACGGAGCCACGACATCGCTGCGCACCATCAGCGAGGCTCTGTGCAGCCCACCGACGTCGTCGGTGGCTAGTGTCAATCAGGAGTTCGACAAGGCTTTGCGCCAGATCGGGGGCAATAAAGCGCTGTTCGTGAATATGACCCGGATGTTCGTGGACACTGCGGCCAGTCTGCCCGGTGAGCTGCAGCGCCACGTGCTGGGCGGAGAGGTCGACGCCGCCGCACGCCTGTTACACACCTTGCAGGGCACCGCCGGCACTGTGGGAGCAAGGCAACTGGCGGACTACGCGCTGCAGATCAAACAGCAGTTGCACAATATGGACGGTGCTGACTCGCCCCCGTATTCGGTCGACGAGTTCGACGCCTTCATCCGGCAGAGCTGCAATGCGTTACTCGCGTATGCCGAAACACTGAAGACGGGTTCCTATCCGAGGCTCGAACAGCGTGCGAGCCTCGACAAACCGGCGATCGAGAAAGTGCTCGACGAGCTCGAATTACTCATGCGCGACAGGAATATGCGGGCGCTGAATATCTTCGAGGACCTGCGGGTGACGCTCGGACCGTCCTTTGACAAAAAGCTGATGCCGTTGGAACAGGCCATGAACGATCTGGATTTCCCGTTGTCGCTGGAGCGCAGTCGCACGCTGCGCGAATCGCTGGTATGACGTCCGACGCGACTGAGGCGTCGCTCAACGTACCCCATCCGCGTCCGCGGTTGCTGATCGTCGACGACCAGCCGTTGAATATCCGGCTGTTGAATCAGGTGTTTCAGGCCGATTGCGAGGTGTTTGTCGCCACCAGCGGTGAGGATGCTCTGAAGTTCTGCGAGGACCAGCTGCCCGACATGATCCTGCTCGACGTGGTGATGCCGGGGCTGGATGGCTACGAGGTTTGCCGCCGGCTCAAGCGGGACCCACGGACCAGGGAAATTCCCGTGGTGTTCGTCACCTCGCAAAGCGACACCGCGGAAGAGGAGGACGGCCTGGCGGCCGGAGCAGTGGATTTCATCGCGAAATCCGCCAGCGCCAATGTCATGCGGGCGCGGATCAATACGCTGATGACGCTGAAGCGGCAGAACGACCTGCTGCGTTCGATGGCGCGCATCGATGTCCTGACAGGACTGGCCAATCGTCGCCACTTCGATGAGAAGCTGGACGCCGAATGGCACCGCTGCGGCAGGTCGGGGACGCCGCTGGCTCTGATCCTGATCGACCTGGACCATTTCAAACTATTCAATGATCACTATGGCCACCAGGCGGGAGATGCATGCCTGCAGCAGGTCGCGGCATGCCTGAAGGCTGAATTCACGCGCTCGCATGACCTGGTGGCAAGGTATGGCGGGGAGGAGTTCGTGTGCGTGCTCCCGGAGACGCCGCTTGCGGGCGCCGAGGCCAAGGCACATAGCATCGAGGGGGCGGTCCGTGGCTTGAGGATCGCGCACGACAAAACCCAAGTGCCGGGCGGGATTGTCACGATCAGCCTGGGAGTGGCAGCTGGTGTGCCGGCGATTGGCGGCGATAGCGCAAGTCTGATTCTTAGTGCCGATCGATCGCTGTATCTGGCAAAGGGCGCCGGTCGAGGGCAGGTCAAGACCTTGCATGCCTATGGGGTCCGGCCGGTCAGCCCGCCCGCAGCACTCGGCGCCGACCAACCATGACGGTGTGCATGCGACGAGTGATCAGTCGCCACTGCCCCAGCGGCCGACGGTCTTGATCTGTTCGACGCGCGCAAGAAACTGCGGCTGCAGCGGCGCGAAATCGCATCCGGCAAGCGCGGCCGGGGCCACAGCGTCAAGACCGGCACGCGTGTCGGGATCCGCCGCTGCTTGCGCGAAGCCTTCGGGGTCCACCCAGGCCACCTGGCCCGAGTGGATCTTCAGATAGACACGCCCGCTGCACTGGTCGGCAAAGCAGATCTCCCGGAACCTGCCGACACAGTCCTTCAGAAAGCCGGTGTTGCGCTCCGGGACCAGGAGCTCCTGATTGCCGAACAGCTCTGCGGGCGAGCCGGCGCCGATGCTGACCTTTCGAAACCGCTCCACGTCCAGCAGGCATTTGACGTCGAGGACGTTCATGACGTCATTCCATCCAAACGCCACCGTGCGTGGGTTCTCGCCCTGCGGGACGCCGTTATCGAGAAACTCGAAATGCAGCTGCTTGTCGCGGCGCCGCACCCAGGTAAAGAATAACTCCGGAATTCCGCTATATGCCTCGATCGAGTGTGCGAGCGTGTCGTCGACCGCTTTGTAGCGACCTACCGCAAGTCCGCGGTTCCAGGCGCGCTCGACCAGGGCCGCCGGCGGCGTGATGACGCAGAACAGATAGACGATCTGGCCGAATCGCGTCAGCAGGTTGCTGCCGGCCTCGTTGGAATCGGGCGCGAAACTGTCGAACCGGAAGCGATCGATCAGCAGATGTGAGATGCGTCCGAGGTGCGCCTTGCGTGCCATGTAGCGATCGAGCTTCTGGTCGATGATGCGCAGTTCCTCGGCGGTGAACGCACCGCCGTATTTGTAGGCGGCGCCCAGCGTGCCATAGTCCAGCAGCAGCTTGCGCCAGATGTCCGGGCTGATCAGGGCGAATTCGCTCCAGGCGACGCCGATGCGTCCCGCCAGGGCCTTCTGCAATGGCCGGATCGTGCTCTTGCCGGCGGCCGACGGCCCCTTGATGTTCATCACCACCGGCTGTTCCTGCTGTGGCAGCAACCGGTAGCGCTCGATGTGCGCAGCGGTTTCGAGCCAGGGATCCATCAGCCGGCCGATCGCATCGCTCGCCAGCTCGTTGGTCGCCATGTCGGTGGTCAGCCGGCCGACCATCTCGCGGCCGAGCCAGATCCTGCCGTGCTTGATGAGCAGCGCCGAGACCACCCGCGCCAGAATGCGCGTCACGGTGGCCTCCACGGCGTCGACCGCTGAGCGCGACCGCGCTTCCCACTCCGCCACCAGCGTTTCCGTCCGGACGCAGATCGCTTCTGAGGGTGTTGCAGGGGGGCGAACGCGGCCGAAGCGCGAAAACAGGCCGGACTTCGGCGCCCGCGCCGTGGCGCTGATGGCATCGCCGGTGAGGGGCATGAGGCGGGCTAACTCACGGTCAACGACGGCAGCGCTCGATATCCGTACCGCGTCGTAGGTGGTCGTGATCTCCGCCATCCTCGGTTCGATGTGGCGCTCGAACAGTGCGCGGGTCATCTGCCGAAAGTTGATCCCCAGGTCCTCGATCCTGTCGCCGTCGGGAACGGAGAAATCCGCAGTGACGCGAATCAGAAGCTCGTGAAGCGCCAGGCGCGAGGGTCTGACCGCGACGACCTCAGCGGCCTCCAGGCCAGTAAGGTCCGACAGCTCCGCAGCCGTAGCGAGACTGGTGAAGACGTATTCCGGCCGGAAGATCGTGCACAGGTGCAGCAGGGCATCCGGTACGCGCGATGATATTCCGGGATTCCAGGGGCCGAATCGGCTGTCGTCACTGTCGGATGCGGGGGCGGGCATTTGTGGCCATAGTAAACCGCCGCAGCCGGTACCCAAATACCATTACACGCCGGCGCAGCCCGGTATGGGCGTCATGGAGTGAAGGCGTAGACCAGGTTCAATGTGGTCAGCGTGTTGACTTTCTTCAACCCAGCCGGCGGCTCGGTATTCTCCAGGAACGTAAAGCCGACGCTGATAGCGAGTGTCTTCGCCATGTTGACCACCAGCGCCAGGTCGTTCTCCAACGACGTATTACCCGAGCCCGACTCCGCCAGGAACTTGTCGCTGAGCTTGGTGATGGCGTTAAAGCTGTGACTGAAATCGAAGCCGGCCGTGCCGATGGTGGTGCCGGTGGAATCGCCGGGCGTGCGCGCGATGACGGCGCCGCTCGCATTCATCGTCAACGTTTCCGGGCGTAGCTCACGGTAGCCGACGCCGATTTGCGCCGTGAGTTTGTTGGCCGCTGTGTCGAGGAATTTGTAACCGGCGCCGGTGGTGGCGCTGGCCTGGTATTGAAATCCGCTGAATTCGTCCTCCATCAAATGCAGCGCACCGAACCAAAAGGCTCGTGGCGTGATCTGGAAATCGGATTGGAACAGCGCCGCCCAGCGCTCCGCCGAGGTGATTTCGCCGCTGCGTCCGTACAGCGCCTCGAGATGCATCGAGTGCTTCCAGTCTCCGACCACGTCTGCCAGATCGATCTTGGCGTTGGCGACGTCGGTATCGGTATTACCGCGCGACATCACATAGCCGGCCTCGCCCTTGCCCGACCAGCCCTGCGCCGGCGGCGGCGGCGGCGGTGCGTCATCGGCGTACACCGTGGAAGCAACAGCGAGGAAGGCGAGGGCGGCGGCCGGCACCCGGGGTCGAATCATGTTCAGCTCCATGGAAGGGTGGCGTGCCTCGCGCACCATACAGCCTGCGAGCCGCGTTGTCCGGCCTGCTTTGCATTGCTGGCTTGTAAAAATTCGCATCGGGTGCAATGAAGCGACATGGAAGTCGCGACCCACCAGTGAATTTCTCAACGAAAAGGCCAGAAACAGCCGCTCAGCAAAACCGGTAACGAGGGATAATTAGTCTTATGACGCTCTCGTTCACGCGTACTCTTCGATTGAAGGTACGTCGAGAGGCCTGTGCGTGGCTCAATGCCGCAGCA
>PKWJ01000018.1:0-389 GCA_003132025.1 Gammaproteobacteria bacterium | reverse complement strand
GTGGAGTGCGGCGATCCTTGGGATGGATCCCGTTCAAGGCGGCGAGTCTTAAGCGAAAGGGCGTCTGCGTGCGCTTTGCCGGCAAGTGCTTTCGGGTATTCGAGCGCGAGCGTCTGGACGGGGTTAAATGGCGGGAAGGCTGCTTTGCCCAAGATGCGGTTGGGGACTGGTGGATTTGTTTGACGGTCCACGTGCAGGCTGAAGAGAGCATCGCATCTCTGGAGGCGGTCGGCATCGATCTGGGACTAAAGGAGATCGCGGTCACCAGCGACGGGGAGCGTCTTGCCGCCGGCCGCTGGACTCAGGGTTATGCCCGGAAGCTCGCCTCGGCCCAGCGCCGGGGCCACAAACGCCAGGCCAAGCGCATTCATCGCAAGGCCGCACGCTGC
>PKWJ01000032.1 GCA_003132025.1 Gammaproteobacteria bacterium | reverse complement strand
GCAGCAGCAGCAGCAGTAGCAGTGGCAGTGGCAGTAGCAGCAGCAGCAGCAGCAGCGGCGGCACGACCCCGGCCGTGGCAGCGATCAGTATGACTACCAGCCTGCCGCAGATCCCCTCCAACAATTCAGCCCCTGCCACCATCACAGCCTACGTGCGTGACGCCGGAAACAATTTCCTGACCGGCGTACCGGTCGGCTTCAGTGCCACCTCCGGCGGTATAGCGGTCACGACCGCCACGACCGGCGCCAACGGTGAGGCAATGGCGACGCTGGGCACGGCGGGCGACCCGACCAACCGTTCGATTACGGTCACGGCCACCGCGGGTACGCAGTCGGCAACGATCACGGTCGGAGTGGTCGGCACAACGGCCACACTCACTGGTCCCTCGAGCCTGATCCTGGGCAGTACCGGCACGTACACCGTGACGCTGCTCGACTCGGCAAACGCACCCATACCCGGTGCGACGGTGACGGTGGCATCGGCGGCCGGCAACACGCTCAGCGGTACCAGCCTGACCACCAATGCATTTGGCAATGCCACCTTTACCATGACTGGAAGCGTATCCGGCAACGACACTCTCACCGCCACTGTGCTCGGCGAGTCGGCCACTGCTCCGGTGTCGGTCAGCAATCAGAACTTTGCGTTCAGCGCGCCCGCGGCCAATACGCTGATTGTCCTCGGGGTGGCCCAGACCGTGAGTCTGACGTGGGCGACCGGCGGCACTCCGCAGGCGAACCAGACCATCACTTTTGCAACCACGCGCGGCACCTTCAACGGCGGCACGGGCACCTCGGCTACCGCGGTCACCAACTCCGCCGGCGTGGCGTCGGTGACGGTCTCGGATTCGACCGCGGGCCCTGCCATCATCACGGCGTCATCCGCCGGTGTGTCGGCCGAATTACCGGTCACTTTCATCGCTACTGATCCGTCCGTGATCGATCTGCAGGCCAGCCCGACCACGGTCGAGACCAGCGGCTCGAGCACCATCACCGCGATCGTGCGCGATCCCGCCGGCAACCTGGTGGACGGTCAAACGGTCGCCTTCAATCTGACCGATGTCACCGGCGGCTCGCTGTCGGTCGGCTCTGCCATCACCAACGTGCAAGGCCAGGCGCAGACCGTCTACACCGCCACGACCACCTCGAGTACCACCAACGGTGTGGTCGTTAGTGCCAGCATTCCCGCGGCGCCCACAGTGCCGACCGCAACCGCTGACCTGACGGTCGGCGGTCAGACAGTCAATCTGTCGCTGGGTACCGGCAATACCATCACGCCCGACTCGACCAATACTCAATTTCAAATGCCGTTCATAGTTCAGGCCGTGGATTCGGCCGGCAACGCCGTCAACGGCGTGACCGTCACGCTCTCGATCAAGACGCTCCAATACGCTAAGGGCGGATGGGTGGTCTATAACGGCGCCTGGGTTGGGACCGGGGATCCTCAGGGCGCCCCCTATACGATGGCGCCGCCCGGCGTCACCGTGTGCAGCCTACCTCCTCCCACCCCCGCCGCAGGGGGTCTCCCGCCAACGACCAGCGTTGCTGCCGTGTCGCCGGGCACGGTCGTCACCGCACCGACCACGCTGGCGGATGGGACCACGATCAATGGAGGGGCCACTCTGACCGTGACTTATCCGCAGGATCACGCGGATTGGATCCAGTCGGAGCTGACGGCGACCGCGACCGTGGCGGGTACGCAGAACATTACTACCTCCACGTTCTGGCTGCCCATGCTGGCCGCGGATCTCACGCAGCCGACTATAGAACCACCGGGGCTCATCAGTCCCTACGGCGACGATGCGGCTGACCCCCCGAACTTCACTGTGGGCACTGGGGGTTGCCTTAATCCGAACTGACGGTGGTACGAATCCATAGCGTGAGCCGCGAGCGGCTGGCATGTCGCTGGCCGGCTACCGGCTCACGCCACTCAAGTCGGCTGACTCAGCGGCGCTGTCTATGCGCATACTCCTGGTCGAAGACGACGAACTGGTCGCAGACGCGGTCATTCGCGGGCTGTCGTCGGCCGGGTTCACGGTGGATCACGCCGGTAGCGCCGAGTTGGCGCGCAGTGCAGTCGCGGCGGAGCACTTTGATCTCGCGGTGGTGGATATCGGCCTGCCGGGAGCTGACGGCCTGACATTACTGGCTCGCCTGCGCGCTGCAGGCAACGCAATGCCGGTACTGGTTCTCACCGCCCGCTACGCGCTGCAGGAAAAAATCCGCGCCTTCGATCTCGGCGCCGACGATTTCCTGATGAAGCCGTTCGAACAGGCGGAGCTTGCGGCCCGCTGCCGGGCATTGATTCGCCGCGCCGGCCTGGTGCCCAGCGGTGCGCTCAAGCTCGGGCGTCTGCAGATTGACCTGCTCGGACATCAGCTGCAGATCGACGGCGCAGCAATCGAGCTGACCAAACGTGAGTGGCTGGTGCTCGAGAGCCTGGCGCACAACGTCGGGCGCGTCGTGACCAAGGAGCGGCTGCTGCAGGCGCTCGCGGGCTGGGAGCAGGATATGACTGCCAACGCGGTGGAAACCCACATCTCGCGGCTGCGGGCGAAACTGGGCGACGCCGCCATGATTCGCACCGTGCGCGGACTGGGCTACCGGCTGGATGAGACGGCCGGACGCACTCCATGATTACGATTCGGCAGCGGTTGCTGCTGCTGCTGCTTCCGGCGCTCGTCATTCTCATGCTGCTCGGCGGCCTGGCCGATTACTGGATCGCCGTCGCCACCACCCGTAACGCCTACGACCAGGCGCTGGCCAGCGTCGCCGTGGCCGCCGCCGCGTCGCTGCATTCCGATGACGGCAGGCTGCAGATCAGTGCGGCGCAGCGCGCCGCAGTCGCGGGACGTGCCGATGCAGACGGCAGCACGCTGTACTCGATCATCGGCCCGGACGGTGAGCTGATCGCCGGTAGCGCGCAATTGCCCGCCGCAGCGCCGAGCAGCGGTGCGCGCAACGGCAGCGTGTCGTTTCGCGACGCCGACTTTCAGGGCATGAAGCTGCGGGTCGCGAGCCTGCGCACCAGGACCGATTCCGGGCCGGTGACCGTCACCGTTGCCGAGACGCTGCAGCGGCGCGCCAGCACGCAACGGGTGATGCTGCTCGGGAAACTGCTGGTGGATTTTGCCGAGCTCGATGTCACGCTGCTGCTGATATGGATCGGCGTCTATTTTGGGCTGCGGCCTCTGTCGCGGCTGCGTGAACGCGTCGATGAACAGTCCACCGCTACCCTGCAGCGCTTCAATGAGGCCGATGCCCCTGGAGAATTGCGGCCGCTGATCCTGGCGCTGAACCATCTGCTGGAGTTGCGGCACGACGCCGCGCTGTCGCAACGGCGCTTCGTCGCCGATGCCGCGCACCAGATGCGCACGCCGGTGACCGGATTGCTGGCGCAGCTGGAACTGCTGCTGCAGGCACCGGGGGCGGTGGCCGTAAAGGGCGAGCTCACCACGATAAATCGCAGCGTGCAGCAACTTGCACATACCGCCAACCAGCTGCTGGCCCTGGCCAGGGCGGAGCCGGTGTCCGCGCTGGGCGAGAGCTTCAAGCCGGTGGCGCTGCGGCCGCTGGTGGAGCAGCTGGTGGAACGCAATGTCGATCGAGCCGTAAACGCCGGCCTGGACCTGGGCGCGGACGCGCAAGCCGCGCAGGTGACCGGCGATGCCTGGCTGCTGGAGGATCTGCTGGGCAACCTGATCGACAATGCGCTCAAATACACGCCGCGCGGCGGCCATGTGACGGTGCGATGCGGAGTGGAACAGGACCAGCCGTTTCTCGAAGTCGAGGATGACGGCCCGGGCATTGCCGAGTCGGAACGACAGCGCGTGCGCGAGCGGTTCTACCGCCTGCCGGGTTCGCCCGGGACCGGTTGCGGACTGGGCCTGGCGATCGTCGATGAGATCTCCCGGGCGCACCATGCAAGCTTCACCATCGGACTGCCGTCACAGGGTGGCGGATCGCGCATGCGCATCCGGTTTCCAGCATCGACATAAGGGGCAACATTGTGTGAAACAGCTCGCAGTTCTCGCCGTAAACGGCCTTGCACAGCCGATAGCCAGTCTGGCGCAAGCTTGCCTCGCTAGGCTCACCACCATGGAAATCGCGCTTAAAGTCAATCCACGCGAGCGGCGCAGCTCGGGCTTCACCATGCTGGAGCTCGTCATCGTGATCGCCATCGTTGGCGTCCTGATTGGGTTAGGTGTGCCCTCGTTCAAATACGTGACGACCGCCAATCGCATCGCCTCCGAAGTCAACGGGCTACTGGGAGACATGCAGTTCGCGCGCGCGGAGGCCATCAAGGAGGGCCAGACGGTGGTGGTGTGCGTCTCCAGCGATGGGACCAGCTGCAGCAACAACCCCTGGAACAACGGCTGGATCGTGTGCTCCGATCCGGCCAATGACGGCACCTGTGACGGCGGCGAGCCGATCTACCGGGTGCAGAAGCCGTTCACCAGCACCGATACCTTCGTGGCCAGCGGCAACACCGACGCGTTGACTTTCAACCGCGATGGATTTGCCGTCGGCCTTGCCGGCGCGGTCACGATCGCCCTGCACAACGCACCCGCTGTGGTGACGGCGTACACGCGTTGTCTCGCGGTCAGCGCCGTCGGCACTTTGATGGTTGAATCTTCCGGCACCGGAGCCTGTCTATGATGGCGCTCGCACATCCAGCAGCCGGCGGTACGCGGCGCGCTGCGGCTGGCTTCAGCCTGGTCGAGGTGCTGGTGGCGCTGATCGTCATTTCGATCGGGCTGCTCGGCATTGCGAAACTGCAAGCCGTGGCGCTCTCGAGTACCAGCACGGGCGGCAAGCGCGCGCTCGCGGCCATCCAGGCCGCAAGTCTCGCCTCCTCGATGCATGCCGACCGCGCCTATTGGTGTCTGGCGACGACTGTGGGGTGCCTGGGGCCGGCTCCGGCAACGGCCACGGTCACCGGCGCTACCGTCTCCAGCCCCAGCGATCCCCGCCTGGTTTCCGGAGCTGATTGCTGGAACAGCCGACCGTGCACGGCTGTGAACATGGCGGCATACGATCTGACCAACTGGGCGGTGTCTGCGCAGAGCATGTTGCCGAGCTATGTGGCGACAATCGCCTGCCCGCTGCCGCCGGCGAATTATCCGCTGACCTGCACCATCACCCTCACGTGGACCGAAAACACCGTGGCCGCGAACTCGCAGGGCAACCAGGGAGGCGGAGTCGCGGCCTTCCAGACGCCCACCTACATCCTGTACGTCGAACCATGAGCACATCCACACTCATTACCCGGCATAGCCGCGCGCGTTCCCAGGGTTTCACGCTGGTCGAACTGTTGATTGCGATTGCACTCGCGATTTTCCTGATCGGCGGGGTATTGGCGATCGTGCAGGACACGCGCCGGGCCACCAGCTCCCAGGGTCAGGCGACGCAGCTGCAGGACAGCGTACGGCTGGCGATGACCGTGATGACCGATGTGATTGAAACTACCGGGTACTACACGAGCCCGCAATCAGAGGCCCAGGTTGACGCGTTCCCCGCTGTAGCACCCTTTGTAGGGGGCCAGACCATCAATGGCACCGGTGCATTCGGAGCGGCGGCCCCCGGCGACACGGTTTCGGTCCAATATCAGACCGCGACCGGCGATGGCATTCTCAACTGCGGTGGCACCTCGAATGTCAGCGGCGCAAATGAATACTTCATCAATTCCTTCAGCGTCGACGCTCTGGGCAATCTGAATTGCACGTTGACCTCGGCGGCCGGCGTCCAGGTCATACCGCTGATCCAGGCCGGGGCCGCCGGTCCGAACCAGCTGCAGGTACTGAATCTGCAGATCCTGTATGGCGTGCAGACCGATATCACCGCCAGCAATGGCAGCGCCGACAGCTACATGGATGCGACCCAGGTGGCCGCGACGACCATCAACAGCTATCCGGCGTGGGATTACGTGGTCTCGGTGCGCATTACGCTGAGCTTTAACAATCCTGTGGCCGGCCTGCCGCCGCTGCAGTTCACCCGCATTATTCCCATCATGAGCAAAATGGGAGTCATTACGTGATCTGGTGGCAACACATGAGTGATAGACGCAGACACCCGGGAACTGGCAACGCTGGATCGAAGCAGCGCGGCATGGTGCTGATTTCCAGCCTGCTGCTGCTGATGGTCGTGACCATCTTCGCAATGAGCATGTTCCGCAGTTTCGGTGTCGAGGAGAAAATCGCCGGCAACACGCGCGACAAGGAACGCGCGCGGTCGGCGGCGATCACCGCGTTGCAGTATGCCGAATGGTGGATCACCCAAGGCAATTGGGCCAATGCCGCCATTTGCGCGCCCGCGTTAATGGTCGCCCCGGCGCAGGGCCAGATCTGCAATCCGGCGCAGCTTCCCAATGTATTCAATATCGCGGCTTTGAACGCGATCGTGCCGAATGTCGCCATTGTGCCCTGGGTCAGCGGCGCGCAGGAAATCG
Source organism: Gammaproteobacteria bacterium (assembly GCA_003132025.1). Lineage (GTDB taxonomy): Bacteria > Pseudomonadota > Gammaproteobacteria > Steroidobacterales > Steroidobacteraceae > FEN-1191. The sequence goes on along the minus strand of PKWJ01000032.1, from coordinate 75,247 downwards.
GAACGGAATATACGCCGCCGGGCATGAACGTGACCAATGCCGCGGCTCCTGACTACTACTTCGGACCGCCTCGATTTTATATCTCTTTTGTCAACAACTTTAATTACGGCGCCCATTGCGGCAACCTCTATCAAGTCGACGCCTGGGCCTACGGCAGCAGCCCTAACACCGTGGCGGTCGTTGAGAGTCAATTCGAGATCACCTGGCTTAGCTGCCTAAAACCCCCATCCTGAGGCTCACTATGAATTCCAGAATTACGGTAAGGATATGTGCCACAGCTGTGGCCGCGCTGACTCCGCTCGCGGCATGGGCGCAGCTTGTCGTTACCGACAATTTCACCAGTGGATCGTCCTCGAACAACTGGCAGGCGTTCAACGGCGCCTGCCTGACCGCGGGCAATAACACCGGAAATATTCCGGCGTGCTATGGCCTGGCCTACTACGGCGGCGAACAACTGGTGGGCGGCTACACCGGACTGCTGCCCGATCCCGCAGGCAACGGTGCGCTGCGCTTCACCAACGGCCGGCCCGGCGGCTATGGCCAGAATGGAGCGATCGTTTCCAACTTCACCTTCCCCACCGGCGAGGGCCTGCACGTCACGTTTACCACGGTGACCTATCGCGGCGACTCCGGCGGTGCCGGCGGCGATGGCGCGGACGGCATCAGCTTCTACCTCATGAACGGTGCCTCGCCTCCGGGCATCGGCGCCTGGGGCGGTAGCCTTGCTTACAGCTGTTCGAACAGCAACACGCCGCACGATGGGCTCATTGGCGGCTATCTCGGCCTCGGCATCGATGAGTTCGGAAATTTCCTGAATGGCACCGCGCTGATGCCTGGTTATACCGGCAGCAACGTGGCCACCGGCGATAACACCGCCCTGGGCTACGGCTATCATCCCGGACGCATCGGCATGCGCGGCGCGGGCAGTGTGGCCTTCAGTGCCCTCAATGCCCTCAATTCCGCCTATTACCCGGCGACGCTGTCGGCGGCAGATCAGCAGGCGGCGGTCCAGAACACCTGCAGCTCGGGCTTTCTGTGGAACTACTCGAATGCGTCCAGGCCGGTGCAGACGACGACGGCGGTGGCCGACTACGCACCCGTCCCCAATGCCTACAAAGAGCTTCCTACCGGTTTTCAGATTGCCAACGAGGCTGCGCTGACGCGCGGCGCTGCGACTCCAATCACTTACGATTTGCGGATCACGCCGGCCGGCCTGTTGAGCCTGGCCTATAGCTACAACGGCGGCGCCTATCAGTCGGTGATCGCCAACCAGCTGATCACCGCCTCTAACGGGGCGGAGCCGGCCACGTTCCGTTTCGGATTTGCCGGCTCGACCGGTGGTGATACCAATATTCACGAGATCCTGTGCTTCAGGGCAGTGCCGTTCGAGCAGTCCTCGAGCTCGGCCGGACTCAATCAACAGCAGGCGTCGCAGGTGCAGACCGGCACGCAGGTTTATCTGGCGTTCTTCAATCCGAGCAACTGGTCCGGCGACCTGACGGCGCAGAACGTGCTCTATAATTCAACGACCCAGACCGTGAGTATCAGTTCGGTCGCCAACTGGGATGCGTCCTGCGTCCTGACCGGCGTTCCGGCCGGCCAGACATGCGTCGCCACCGGCGTCATGGGCGCCACTGCGGCCGAGGGCCCGACCAGTCGCAACATCGTGACCTGGAATGGCACCAAGGGCATTCCGTTCGAATGGACCAATCTCACCGCCGCCCAGCAGGCCGCGCTCGACACCGGCGATGCCGCTCCGATCAACTCCAACCGCCTGAATTTTCTGCGCGGTGATCGCACCAACGAACAGACTACCAGCGGTGGTGGCCTGTTCCGGGCGCGCGCCAGCGTGTTGGGTGACATCGTCGATTCCAGTCCGACGCCTGTGGGACCACCGTCCGCTCTGTATCCGGTTCTATGGCAGGACTTCCTTATCTCTGGTCCGAGCCTGCCGGAAAACGCCGGCCAGAGTTATCCGAATTTCGCTGTGCTCAACGAGGGGCGCCTGAACATGGTCTATGTGGGCGCCAATGACGGCCTGTTGCATGCCTTCAGGTCCGGCTCGTTCAGCAACGGCACATTTGTGAGTAACGGCGCCACGCCCAATGACGGCCATGAAATGCTCGCCTACATGCCGGGCGCGGTGATACAGAGTGCGGCCGCGGGCACCGGCGGCTGTGCCAGCATCAACGCCACCGGCACCGTGGTGGAGAATATCCACGGAGCCTCCCCGGCCATCGGCGCCAATGCCGCGTGTGTGCAATCGTCCCTCGACTACTCCAATATCCAGTACGGTCATAATTTCTATGTCGACGGAACGCCAGGCACCGGCGACCTGTTCTTCGGCGGCAACTGGCACACCTGGCTCGTGGGCGGGTTCGGTGCGGGCGGCGCCGGCATCTACGCGCTCGATATCACCAATCCGAACTCGGGATTCACCGAAGGCAACGCTGCGAGCCTGGTAGTCGGCGAGTGGACCTCGGCCACGCTGGCCTGCACCAACGTCGCCAGCTGCGGCGCGAATCTCGGCAGTACCTTCGGGACACCGCAGATACGGCGATTCCACAACGGCATGTGGGGCGTGGTGTTCGGCAACGGCTTCGGCAGCAGCAGCGGCGACGCCGGCATCTACATCATGACGGTCGATCCAGTCAGCGCGGCCAAGACCTTCTACTATCTGAGCGCTGGCCAGGCGGGCAAGGCGGATGGCATTGCCAATGCGTCTCCGGCCGATCTCGATGGCGACAACATCGTGGACTATATCTACGCCGGCGACCTTAACGGCAACGTCTGGCGCTTCGACGTGACGAGCAGTAATCCGACGCAATGGGCGGTGTCCTCCACGACCCCGTTGTTCACCACACCTGCAGGACAGCCGATCACCAGCCAGGTGCTTCCGATCATCCTTGCGGAGACCACTACGCTGCCGCGAGTCCTGGTGGAATTTGGCACCGGCCGGCAGATTCCGACCACCAATTCCTCACCGACGACCTACTCCACGGGCACCCAGGCCCTGTACGGCATCTGGGACTGGAACATGAGCAGCTGGAATGCGAAGTCGGCGACACCGTTTGCCACGCTGCCTGCACCGCAGACCGTCACTCTTGCAACTCTGGAGCCGCAGACCGTGCTGGGAGTCTTCACCTCCACGAGCACAGGCAATCAGTACCGGACCATCAGCAGCAATCCGGTGTGCTGGAGCGGCAGCACTTCGTGCGTCGGCAGCAGCAACAATCAGCTCGGCTGGTACCTCAACCTGCCGGGAACCAACGAGCAGGTGATTTATAACCCGACGGTGCAACTCGGCGTGTTCCTCGTGAATACGACGATTCCGCCGGTGTCCACCCCGTTCCAGTGCACCACGTCGGCGGCTACCGGCTGGACCTTCGGCATATCGCCGGCCAACGGCGGCACTTTCTCGCAGTCCACCTTCGGCGACTCGGTAACGCAGTTCAACACCTACAACAACCAGGTCGTGGGCGCGGAAAGTACCAATGGATCGGGCAGCACGTCGGTCGTGCTCGCCGGCGGACACGCGTTCGTAGTCATGCAGACCACCGCTCCGGCGGGGGCCAATGGCACCAGCAGCAGCGGCGGCAGCAGCAGCAGCGGGGGCAGCGGCGGCGGCGGCGCCGCCGGCTTTGGTGGCCCGTTCAACTACCCTGGTCCCCACAGCAATCGCGCGACCTGGGTTGAGCGACGTTAACAGGTGTCACCCTTATGAAACTTAGACAATTCGCACTCACGGCCACGTCGTCTTCGGGCTTCAGCCTGATTGAGCTCATGATCGTGCTGGCCATCGCCGCAATCCTGGCGGCGATTGCGATACCGATGTACCAGAAACAGGTGCAGAAATCGCGGCGCACCGATGCACGCACCGCGGTGTTGGATCTTGCCGGTCGCGAGGAACGCTACCTGAGCGTCTCGGCGAGCTACACCAACGTGCCGTCCAACCTCGGCTATGCAGCCGCCGGGGCCGGGACGGCATTTCCGATCGTGGTCGGCAGCGGGTATTACCAGGTCGGCGTTACGGTCCCCGCAGTGGTCGCACCCAATCCACCGACTTACGTCGTGTCGGCGGTTCCGGTTGCTGGTTCACCCCAGCTCAAGGATCTGCAGTGCCAGTACTTCAGCGTCGACAACACCGGCAAGCAGTTCTCGTCCGCCACTGGCGCCGGTGGCACCGATACCTCGGCAACCTGCTGGCAGTAAGCTTCGACCGCGGCGCGTGACCACCACCGGCGCGCCCTATATGATGCGGTGCTCGACACGCGAAGCACGGCATGCTCGGCAAGCACAGTATCTTTCTCATCGGCCCGATGGGCTCGGGCAAGACCGCGGTAGCCAAATGCCTGGCGCGGTTGCTCGACTATCCGTTCTACGATAGCGATCTGGAGATCGAGAGCCGCAGCGGCGCCGACATTCCGTTGATCTTCGAGCGCGAGGGTGAAGCCGGCTTTCGCCGCCGCGAGCGCGACATCATCGCCGAGCTCACCGCCCGCCCGCGCATCGTGCTCGCGACCGGCGGCGGCGCGGTCCTGAACCCCGACAACCGCCGCGATCTCGCCGGCCGCGGCTGGGTGGTGTATCTCGAGACTTCGATCGAGCAGCAAGCCGAGCGTGCCGGGCGCACGCGGCATCGGCCACTGCTGCATGGTGGCGATCCGAAGGCCCGGCTCGAGGAGCTGATGCGCGCGCGCGAACCGCTGTATCGCGAGATTGCCGACCTGCACGCGTCGACCGACCGGCGCCGCGTACGCTCGGTCGCCGAACACATCGTGCAGCAATACCGCGCGTCGTTGCGACAGACGGCGGCGAGCGCCAATAGCTGATCGGTATTCGTGCCGGAACCACGAGCGAGCTATCAGGATATAGAGCGGNNCCGCTCTATATCCTGATAGCTCCAGGCGATTGCTGCCGAATACCGATCCCATGGCGCGCGCTCGCCTGCAGAGCGGTGGCGCTATACTCGCAGTCGTGCAGACCCTCACCGTCAGCCTGGGCGAACGCTCCTACCCGATCCTGATCGGCCCCGGGCTGCTACGTTCGCGCGAGCTGCTGGCCGCGCACCTGTCCGGCCGCGACGCGGTGCTGATCAGCAATACGGTAGTCGCGCCGCTGTACGCCGAGACGCTCAAGCAAAGCCTGCAGGGGCAACGGGTGGTGGAAGTGATCCTGCCCGACGGCGAGCAGTACAAGACGCTGGCTACCGCCAGCCGCGTATTCGACGTCATGATCGCCAACCGCGTCGGGCGCGATGGCATCGTGCTGGCACTGGGCGGCGGTGTCATCGGCGATCTGGCCGGCTTCGTCGCCGCCTGCTATCAGCGCGGCATCGATCTGGTACAGATTCCGAGCACGCTGCTGGCATACGTGGACTCGTCGGTAGGCGGCAAGACCGCCGTCAACCACCCGGGCGGCAAGAACATGATCGGCGCGTTTCACCAGCCGCGCGCGGTGATCGCCGACACCGACCTGCTGCAGACGCTGCCGGACCGCGAGCTGCGCGCCGGACTGGCCGAGGTCATCAAGTACGGCCTGATCTGCGACCCGGCATTCTTCGACTGGATCGAGGCCAACATCGACGCGCTGCTGGCGCGCGCGGCCGATGCGCTGGGCTACGCGATCTATCGGTCCTGCCAGATCAAGGCGCAGATCGTGGGCCGCGACGAGCGCGAACAGGGCGAGCGCGCGCTGCTGAACCTCGGCCATACCTTCGGCCATGCCATCGAATCGGCGACCGGCTACGTGGACTGGCAGCACGGCGAAGCGGTCGGCACCGGCATGTTGATGGCGGCGGAGATGTCACAGCGTCTGGGCAATCTCGATCCATCGGTGGTGGCGCGGCTGCGTGCGCTGCTGCAGCGTGCCGGCCTGCCGGTGGATGCGCCGCGCATTGGCGCGGCGCGTGCGTTTGACTACATGCGCGTGGACAAGAAGGTGCACGCCGGCCGGGTGCGGCTGGTGCTGCTGGCCGGACTGGGTCGGGCAATCGTGACCAGCGACTATCCCGAAGCCGCGCTGCGCGACACGCTGGCGGCGCATTTCGGATGAGCGATGCCGGACTGGCCGTGTACGCCGCGGACGATACGCGCAGCCGCGGTCGCCGCTACCCCGAGCCGCCGCCGCAGTACCGCGGCGAATTCCAGCGCGACCGCGATCGCATCATCCACTCCAGTGCCTTCCGCCGCCTGGCCTACAAGACCCAGGTGTTCGTCAACCACGAAGGTGACCTGTTCCGGACCCGGGTGACGCACTCGATCGAAGTGGCGCAGATCGGCCGCTCGATCGCGCGTGCGATGGCGCTGAACGAAACGCTCGCCGAAGCGATCTGCCTGGCCCACGACCTGGGTCACACACCATTCGGTCACGCCGGCCAGGACGCCCTCAACGAATGCATGCGTGACTACGGCGGCTTCGAGCACAACCTGCAGTCACTGCGCACGGTAGATGAGCTCGAGGAACGCTATGCGCTGTTCCCGGGCCTGAACCTGACCTTTGAATGTCGCGAGGGGATCCTCAAGCACTGCGCGGTATCGAAGGCGCGCGAACTGGGCGAACTGGGCGAGCGCTTTCTGCGGCGGCAACAACCCGGGCTGGAGGCGCAACTGGCCAATATCGCCGACGAGATCGCCTACAACAATCATGATGTCGACGATGGCATCCGTGCCGGCCTGATCACACTGGAGGAAGCGGCCCAGCTGCCGCTGGTGCAGCGCCAGTTCGACGAGGTGATGCGGCTGTACCCGAACCTGTCGGGCCGTCGTCGGGTGAATGAGACCGTGCGGCGCATGATCAATGAAGTCGTGATTGACGTGATCGAGTCGAGCCAGGCGCGCATTCAGGCCGCGCAGCCGCAGGATATCGATGCCGTGCGGTCGCGCACCGAGCCGCTGATCGGCATGAGTGACGGCATGCGGGCCCAGCACCTCGAGCTCAAGCAGTTTCTGCGCGAACAGGTTTACCGGCACCAGCGCGTCCTGCGTATGACGACCAAGGCCAAGCGCGTGGTGAGCGCGCTGTTTACCGCTTTCATGGATGAAATCAAGCTCATGCCGGCGGAACATCGCGACACGGCGCAACGCGCCGAGCAGCGCGACGGGGTCAGCGGCCGCGCCCGGATCGTCGCCGACTACATCGCCGGGATGACCGACCGCTATGCGATCCTGGAATACCAACGCCTGTTCGACCCGGCCGAGAGGACTTAGGGCGCGGGCGGCGCAGCTGCTAGAATCCCGGATGTGCGCACAGAGATAACACCGCATGAACGCCTGATCGTCGCGCTGGACCTGGACAGCCATGCCGAGGCGCTGCGGCTGGTCAGCGACCTGGGCAGCGATGTCAGTTTTTATAAGGTCGGCCTGCAGCTGTTCATGGCCGGCGGCCTGACCATCGTCAAGCGCATCGTCGAGCAGGGAAAGAAGGTTTTCCTGGACCTGAAGATCGACGATACGCCGCGCACGGTCCAGGAGGCGGTGCGAAACAGTGCCATCGATGGCGTCGAGTTCTTCACATTGCAGGGCAACGCCGCCACCGCCCGCGCTGCAATCGCGGGTCGCGCTCAGCGCTCGTCGCCAAAATTCCTGCAGGTGACCTATCTATCCAGCTGGGACGGCACCGATCTGCTCGAGCAGCTGAACATCGAGCCTGGCGCGGACAAGCTTTCCCTCGACGATCGGGTGGTCAACCGGGCAAAACGCATCCTCGATTCCGGTTGCGATGGCGTCATCGCATCGGGTACTTCGGTGAGCCGGCTGCGCGGCGAATATCCGCAGCTGTTGATCGTGACACCCGGAATCAGACTCGCCGGCGGCAGCAGCGACGACCACAAGAGATCGATGACGCCGGTGGAAGCGATCAGGGCAGGTGCGGATTATCTGGTGGTCGGGCGTCCGATCCGTTCATCGGCCGACCCGAGGGGAACTGCGCGCAAAATCCAGGAACAGGTCGAACAGGCACTGCGCAGCAAGGCCGCCTGATGGCAGGGTGGCCTGACTACTGGCCGTTCCCTCCTTAGCTGAATCTGCCGACATCGATCACAGCTTGGGCAAAGCCCTGCGGAGCCTCCTGCGGCAGGTTGTGGCCAACGCCGCCGGTGATGAGGCGGTACTCATACTTGCCCGAGAACTTGTCGCGATACGCCGTGCTGGGCGCGTGAATTGCGCCGTTGGCGTCGCCTTCCATGGTGATAGTAGGCACGGCGACGGCCGGGAGCGCGGCTAGCTGCTTTTCCAGATCGTCGTATTTCCGCTCGCCGTCAGCCAGGCCGATTCGCCAGCGGTAGTTATGGATCGTGATGGCGACGTGGTCCGGATTGTTGAGCGACGCCGCTGAGCGTTCGAACGTGGCGTCGTCGAAGTTCCATTTCGGCGAAGCGGTCTGCCAGATGAGCTTCGCAAAGTCGTGCAGGTATTTCCGGTAGCCGGCCTGCCCGATTTCTGTGGCGAAATAGTACTGATACCAAAACGCGAGCGTCGGCGCGGGCGGGTACGGCACCTGGTTGGCCGCGGGGCTGCCGATGAGATAGCCGCCGACCGACACAATCGCTTTGCAGCGTTCCGGCCANNTGGCTTTCTGGATCTTGAGCGCATCCATGAGAGCGATCATGTCGAGGGCGACGGCCGACTGCTGGGCGTTGCGCATGGTTGCACCGGAGAGAAAGCTTGTGCTGCCGTAGCCGCGCAGATACGGGACGATGACGCGATAACCCTTGGCCGCAAGCAGTGGCGCAACGTCGACATAGCTGTGTATGTCGTACGGCCAACCGTGCAGCAGGACGACAGGTGAGCCATCGGCAGGCCCGTCTTCGGCGTAGCCGACATTCAGCAGGCCGGCGTTGATCTGCTTGAGGGCCTTGAAGGATGTGTTCGTACCCGGCTTGATTGCCGACACTTTTGATGCCGTTTCACTGGTTTGGGCGGCGGCGGATGCAATCACCCCGAGTTGGGCTGCCGCGATCGTCATGGCGGCGGTCCCAAAGAGGCGACGGCGTGGCTGATCGATCGTCTCGGTTTGAGATTCCCTGGTCACAACATCTTCGCTCATGGCTTTCTCCAGCCCGCAAGGTGCGGCATTAACCGGAAATAAATCATGTGACTGTCTGAAACTTGTTACGGTGGAATGACCGCTATCGGGGAGCCAATATCTTCACGAGCCACCGCTTACGCAAACATCCGGGCGGCCGGCCTTACCGGCCCCTTCCGCCGCGAATTCTTCGGTCGAACGATAACCCAGTGAAGTTTGACGTCTAACGCGTCGGCGGCAGTGCGGCAATCGTCATCCCATGGCGCCGGAAGACCTCCACCATCTTGGCTGTGTCTGGTGGCCCACCGGCGGCGGCATTCACCACCTGGCTGGCTTCTCGGAAGTACGCTGGACCCATGATTGCCGGAGTGACTATCGACAGCTGCTTCGCATCTTCCGTACCGAAGTTATCGAATCGGTGTACGGCACCGCGTCGTATGCACAAGGCTTGGCCGGGTCCGAGCTCGATAGCCTTGCCGTCAATGGTCCAGGTCAGCACACCCGTGATCCCGTACAGCGTCTCCTCATAAGCGTCGTTCTTATGGGCGGGGGCGGCCAGCTTCTGCCGGGCCGGGACCGTCACTTCGAAGACGGAGACGCTACCGTTGGTGTCCTCGCCGCTCAGAAGGAAGCGGATACCGAGCGGACCGATCCGGATAACCTCTTCCGAAGGATTGACTGCGGCTTGCGCTGCCATGAAATTCTCCATTGAGTCAGTTCCGCAAAAAATTAGCGTAAGCGCGATGTATTGAGCACGCAAGAGCCTGACAACCGCGAGCCCCTGACCCGTTGCGCCGAGCTGCCTGACGTTCGAACGGCGGCGTTGTGGGAGTCCGATCGAGGCGGCCAATGTCGGGAGTTGGCAGACCAGCGCCGGTCGGCCCAGCTATGCCCGCTAACCGACCCGGAGCCGTCGGTGGTGAATGGCAGCTATCGGGCACCCAAATCAAGCTTCTGGCGTGCCGCCGGTGCAAATTCGTTAGAAGCTGCTATCAATCAGGCGGTAGACCCGAGCCACTGGCAGCGTGGCTACCAGCGGGTGGCGGACCAAGCGATGTCGGTATTTAGAAGACCGCATCCGTTCAATTGGGCCTACGCGGACCATCCTGGCGAACCTGCTCGACGACACGCCTTACCGCATCGGCGACCACCGCAGGTTGCGAGACCATGATGAAATGACCGGTATTAGATACCACGACGTGTTGGCCCCGACGAGAAGAATGGGCTAGCGCCGCGGCGGCTGCAATCCACGCTGTAAAGGCGCGCAGCTGATCGGTAGGGCTCATAGGGTCGTCGGGATCGAACCACTGGTCCCGACTTAAAACTATGACTGGCTTGCTGCCGAAGGATAGGACGTCCCTCGGAATTTCTCTGTCGTCTCGCGATGACGTGCTCCCGTTCGGCAGAATGCTGTCGAACTCCAGCATGCGCGCTGTCCAGTTTTTCGCGCTAGCGTATCGTCTTGCGATTTCCGCGTGAAGAATGGGATCGAGGTCCTCCGGATACCAGGACGGATACGCGCATTGTTTTTGCTGGTCGTTTCTCGGGTTTGAGAGCAGGCCCATTTTGGCTGCTTCAAGACAACCCCTGATTTGACTGACCCACGCCGGCGGTTTCAAGTATTCCCTTTTGCCTTCAGGCGAAAGAGCCTGCGCTTGCAGCTTCCAAATATTAGGCACGGCGGGATCAACGAACACCGCTCCCGCGATATCACTTGAATGTAGTCTCTCCAGCAAGCTGCCGTAGATGCCTGCTCCTGAGTGACCTACATAGACGATTGGTCCGGTTATCGATGCTGCCTTCAGCAATTTGTGTATGTCTTGAGCCGCGTTGTAGGCGTCAGACAGACCGTCGGGAAGGTCACTAAACCCATAGCCTGCTCGGTCGTAGGCACATGAACGGGTGAGCTGGCTAATCCTGCCTTGCACGTGCCGCCACGTGATCATGTCGACGCCGGCGCCTGCGTCGAACAAAACGACGGGTGCACCACTCCCGATACAAAGAAGGTTGAGATGGCGCTTACCATCAAGCGGAATGAGTTCGCTCGCATGTGTGTACGATTCAGAGGGAACCGGATCTGAGCTGGATTGCTCGTCCGGCAGCGGGCTCGCGGCCCATGCCCCAATGACAATCAGGCTGCTCGCAGCCGCTACCAAGGCCGGAACGAACGCGAAGCAGAAGGTCTTGCGGGTCGAGGCGACCCGATCAAGGTGGTGCATGTGCCTTCCCGGTGTGTCTTACGCATTTAAGAACATTAGGTTTTTGTTCTGCACAGCCTTCGGCCATGACATCCCCCTCGATGATATCCCATAGGATTGCTCATGCCCCGCCACATGGATTGGAAGTTCTCCGGCAATCCTTCGTGGCGGGCGAATGTCTCCTTTGGAGTAGGCACTATAGTAGAGGGATCGTCTGCGCCTGGCCGGACCCGGCCGGTGCGAGCGAACCGCCGGCGTTGACCCTCTGCTGACGGTTGCGACTGGCGGCTTCCGGGTGATCCAGTTCAGGTCTTGTGCTTCCCTAATGCCTTGAGGGCCTCCTTCAACTGCTTCCAGTTCGGGGCGTACTTGAGTGCCTCCTCGTACTTCACAGATGCGCTACTCGTGTTGCCTTGCTTCACAAGTACATCGCCCCAGGCTTTCAGTGGATCGGCCCAGTGCGGTCCCCTCTGATTGGCATCCCGGAATTTCGCAATTGCGTCGTCAAGGTCTCCATGCTTGGCAAGCGCAGTACCCCACGAATAGCTGCCAGACGGGATACTTGGCGCTAAACCCGCGGCTTTGGCGTACCAAATCTGGGCTCCGGCCCAGTCCCCGCGCTGGTCAAGCACGTCACCACGGAAGCGGTAACAGTCCACAAATGTACTGATCCCGACCTTCTTGCCGGGTGCGTCCAACGCGGCGTCGGCCTTCGCCGGCTGCCCGCTTTTTTCATAGGCTAGCGCAGCCCAGCAGATACCGGGCGGATTTGCGACTGAGACTTCTCGATCGACATACGCGGTGGCATAGGTATCCCACGCGCGGGCCGCACTCGGCCAATCTTCCGTTTCCTGCGACATCAATGCCCTTGCGGCCGACGCAGATGCGACATCTGGCTGGGATTTTTCGTCCCAGGAGGTTGTACTGAGGCGCACTCGCGCGGCGTCCAAATCATGTAAGAGCACGTCCGACCAGGCAACCTGCAAACCCTCGCTGCCGTATTGGCTGGATAGGGAACCGCCGCTGCTCGCCGCAATATCGGATAGCAAATCGGAATGAACTGCTTGCAGATCATAGAGCGCCCAATCGTAGTTGAGGTAATCACGCTCCGGGGCCTTTCCTGGACGACCACCAGCCAATTTGATCATCGGTGCATAAGTTCTTACCGCACCTTCTTCGTCGCCGAGCGCGCTGAGGGCAAATGACAAGGTCACATAGACAGGCCAATTGTCGGGTTTGATGCGCACGGACTCCCGAGCGATTATCAGTGCCTCTTGCATTGAGTTTGGTTCGAGCTGGAGCGCTGTGGCTTCAGCCATTTGGTCCAAGATTACAGCTTTGTCATTGGTTCCCACCGAGCCGAGGTGCGATTTGGCAAAGGCAATCGCCTCGTCGAGGCGGCCTGCATTCTTCAGATAATTCACAAACAGGCTGGGGAGAGCTTCACCGTAAACATAGTCGGCAGCGCGCGTAAGCAGAGTCTCAAGATCACCCGAGGCATCGGCGAAGGTCCTGGACGGGACGCCGATACCCCGCACTGTCAATGCGAGGCCGCCGCTTTTGGTTCTGACAACATCGCCATCAATTTGCTGATCGTGTCCTAATCGGGATCGAAGCGCGCGCTCTAACTGAGAAATTGACAGCCCGGTCTCCGGGATCTCCACGGTAATCTCGTTGTTCCAGCTATTGGCAAGATCGCGCTTTTCCAAAGATGTGCGCGTGGCGGCCTGTAGGTGCGAGAGTCGATCCAGCAGTCCGATTGCAATGATCTTACCGCTCGGCACGTCGGCCGCGATATTCGGCGAGACCTCAAAAGGATCGATCACGACGCTGCGTGATCTGATTGCATCGAGCACAAGCAAGACAATACCAATCCCCGCGATTGTCGCCAGAAACGCGGTGAAGACCTGCAAGCCAACCCGTAGGCGCAAGCCGAAGCGACGGATGTCGACTTCCCTCGCCTGACCTCGCAAATACTGAAGGCGGGCAGCATGCTCATCCTTGAGATGCTCCTTCTGGACCTTGAGGAGCTCAGTCTGCTCGCTGAGAAACGCCTCAGTTTTGCGGGCGACTTCGGGATCTTGTCGTGATGCGATAGCCACCACCGCTGCAGCGAACGCTTCGGCCCCGGCTAATGGTCCTGCTGCCTCGGTAGCGGGGCTATCGCCTTCGGTCCCAACAATGCCCTCGACCAGTCCTTCAGCCATGGCACCGCCCCCAGAGTGTTGACGTGCCATGTTCGCGAATGGCATCTGGCTTCGCAACAAGGGGCTCATTGGTCCAAATGAACGGCGGCTTCCGGACGGTCATTCCCGCGCCGTCAGCGACCGGAGTTGGCCGAAAGGAGCCTGAAGACTATTTATGGAAAAGATCCCGCAGTTTGCTGAAAAATGAGGGAGAGCGCATGTGTCTTAAAGTCGCGCTCCACTTGTCCTCTGCAAGCAGTTTTCGTTGGAGATCCGCTTCTTCTCTTTTCATCAGTTCCAGGACTCTTGTGTCCTCGTCATGGTCGAGCCAGTAGCCATGTTGGTTCGGACAGAACTCCATCTCCATATCGTAAAATCGGTACCTGAATCTCTGCAGGAGAGCGTCGCATTCCGGGCACTTGTGAGTCGTCGCCGCTGAGCTGAAAACCAAAGTTCCCTTCCAGCGATCGCCAAAGTCAAACACCTCATCCTCCAGTTCCTGGAGTTCATCGTGCTCGAGCCATATTCCCTGACAGGACGGACAGTAGTTGACCTTTAGCTTGTGCCGTATCGTTGGCTGCAGCTCCACGTTGCAATTAATAGGGCATTTCACTTGAGCCTCCGCTTCGTTCACTTCCTGATCTGGGGTACGCCGCTATCCTTGCACCAAGCTATATAACATCGTGTGGACGCTCAAGCGAATCGATGGCCAGACAAGCGCGCCTGGACGCAGGAACACCTGGGTACGGCGCGGGCGGCGCAACGATTTCAAGCCTGTGTTGCGTCGATCACTTGAACAGACAACCGATAGTTGCGGAGCGGCGGTTAATCGACGATCTATCGGCCTGGCTCCGGTGCTCGCGGAAGTCTCTCCTGGCACCAGCAGGTTGATCTTGCGGCACAACGCGGCAAAGCGCGGATCGTCCTTGAAGCGCGGGATCCAAGTGCAGTTATTTGGGCACGGCGTAAAGCGACGACGGCGCCAGGTCCAGTCCCCAGGATATCGCCAGCCGGGTGAGTTCGATATCGCTGGCAACGTCGAGCTTGCTCTTGATCTGGTAGTGCAGATTGTGGATCGTCTTGACGCTCAGGTGCAGCCGTTGTGCGATTTCCTGCTCGCTGGCGGTTGAAATCAGCATGCACAGCACGTCGAATTCGCGCGGCGTCAGGTCCTCCAGTGGCCGACGCTGTCCGGAAAGCCGCGCCAGTGCCAGGGCCTGCGCGATATCCGGGCTCAGTACATTGCGACCGGCCAGCACATCGGCGATGGCGCGCAGCAGGACATCCGGCGGGCTGCTCTTGGTGACGTAGCCGAGCGCGCCGGCGCGCAATGCAGCCAGCGCCAGGTCCGACGACACGTGCATGCTGAACACCAATACACGAGCCGCCGCATCCGCGCGCAGGATGCGCTGGATCGCATCCAACCCGCTGCTGCCGGGCATGGCCAGATCGGTGATGACCACATCCGGGCGGTGCTGGCGGAACATCGCATAGGCTTCATCGGCCGTTGCCGCCTCCCCGATGACGGTGAAGCGGTCCTGCTGCTCGAGCAGATGCCGGTAGCCGGCACGAACGATAGCGTGATCGTCCACCAGCAGCAGCCGCGCCGGCTCGCCGTCGCTCATGGCCTCGTCATCGGCAGACTGGCCTGCACGGCGAACTGCACTGCCGACATTTCGACGGAAAACACCCCATGCAGCGCACGTACGCGCTCAGCCAGCAGTTTCAGGCCCATGCCGGTGCCGGGCGCCGCGTGCTCTTGTTTAACGCCCACCAGGTCGTTCGACACCCGCACCTCGAGCCATTGCGGTTGCTGGCGAATGCAGATGCAGGCGCTACTGCTGCCCGGCGCGTGGCGCGCGATATTATTCAGGCACTCCTGCACCACGCGATAGACGCAGGGTGCGTACTCAAGGTTCGGCAGTTGATCTGGGCCGGCATCGGCATCCAGCACCACGCGCGGACCGCCGTGCTGTCTGATGTGCCAGGCGGCGACCAGATCGGCCAAAGCCGAGCGCAGACCCTGCTGTTCCAGCGGCGGCATGGACAGGCCCTGCAGCATGCCGCGCAATGAGGACAACATCTGTTCGATCCCGGTCTCAAGCGGCGACACGTCCGCTTCCGTCAACACCTCGCCCCGGCTTACGCTGTGACGCAGGCTGGCGCTCACTGCGCTGAGCGCCGACACGCATTGACCGAATTCCTCGTGCAGTTCGTGCGCCAGTTCGCGCCGTTCGTGTTCCTGGACACTGATCAGACGCGCCGTCAGCTGCGCGCGCGCCGCGTGGGAGTCCGCCAGCCGTTGCGCCAGTCGGTTGATGCCGCTGGCAATCAACCTGAATTCGCGCGGCCACAGTGCAGGCAGGCGCACGTCGTGCATCCCCTCGCCAAGCTGTTCGACCGCCGCGACGATGCCAGCGGTCGGCCGCAACGCACGCCCGACCACCCAGAAGGCGAGCATGTCGAGGGCCAGCAGCATGACGGCGGCAAGTCCCAGCAGATCGCGCACGCTGCGCCATTGATGCTGCAGCAGACTGGCGTCGTCCGACTCCACTTGCAGGGTGCCGACGGCAATGCGATAGGCCGTGATCCGGCGCTGCAATGAAATATGCCCGCGCCCGAGTGCGCCCAGGATGCGCGCAATCCAGTGCGGAACGCCGCTGCCGAGCGGCGACGCTGCGCAGCCCCAATCCGAGTACGATCCGTCGAGCGCGCTATAGCGCAGGCACATGGGCTCGGGAAAACGCGCCGCTGCGCCGCCTAGGTCAGGTTGACGCGCATCCGAATCGAGCGATGCCCAGCGTCGCATGATGTCCGCCGCCACCATGGGCTGCAGCTGGTCGGCCACGCCGGCGATGTCCTGCGCAGCACGCCGGCCGGACTGACCGACCACATAGACCGACACTGCCAGCCAGCACAGCAGCCCCATCGCCGTCATGCGGATCAGCAGCAGCAGCTTCAGATTCATCAGTTCATTGTAATGACTGCGGGTGGCACGGATAGAGGCCGGCAGAGTCACGGGCAAAACCGTGCCGTCCGTCGGGCAAATTGCCCTGGCCAGTTGTGTTCCTGCACCGTTAGTGTCGTGACCTGTCGTGCGCGTGTGCGCCGCAAATCGGGGGCAGTTTCTTGTTGTACATAACCGGCAATCGCATCGCATCGATTATCGGCATCCTCGGCCTGGCATGGCTTGGCGTTGCCGCGCTGGCTGCGGACGCGCCGACTTCCGGTAAGGCGGCACCCATCAGGATCGCGGTATTCGATTTCGAGCTGGAGGACGTCAGCCCGGCTGCGTCGCAGGCGGGTGCGAGCGGCGATAGCGCGGCCATCATGCAGAAGGTCAGCAGCGAGGCGCGTCGCCTGCTGGCACAGTCGGGACGCTATACCCTGGTCGACGTCAGCAAGTCCGACGCCAAGCCGGTGATCGAAAAGACGCTGCGGGACTGTGATGGCTGCGAGGCCGGCATCGCGTTACAGCTGGGCGCCGACCAGGCCATGATCGGACTTATACGCAGAGCCACGATGACCGACTACTACGTGTTTATTCAAATCACCGACTGCCATACCGGCAAGGTGATCAACCAGCAGGCGGTTAACTTTGCCGGGGCCGCTGACGGTTGGGCGAGCGGGGTCGGTATGGTGATCAGGCACACCGTGCTAGTGGGTGACCAGTAGCCGCCAAGCAGATCGGCACCCGGCCGACTCTGGAATCCGCGGCATTGAAGCCACCAAAGGTATAAGACGTACGGAGATATAAGACCATACAGAGNNCTCTGTATGGTCTTATATCTCCCCGCGATTCCTGCCTTTGATGGGATTGGATGCCGCGTTCTCAGGCGGCCGGGCTGGCCGATCTGCTTTTTGCCAGCTCATCCCGCAGGTCGCGCCGCAGTATCTTGCCGACATTGGTTTTCGGCAGCTGCTCGCGAAAGTAAATCGCCGCCGGCCGCTTATAGGCGGTCAGGTATTGATGCGCATAGTCCTTCACTGCCTGTTCGGTCAGCGACGGATCCTTGCGCACGATGAACAGCGCCACGACCTCCCCCGAGTGCTCGTCGGTCTGTGCCACCGCGGCCACTTCCAGCACACCCGGACACTTTGCGATCTGGTCCTCGATCTCGTTCGGATAGACCTTGAAGCCCGAGACGATGATCATGTCCTTCTTGCGATCTTCGATGAACACGAAGCCGCGCTCATCGAAGCGCCCGATGTCGCCGGTGCGCAGCCAGCCTTCCGGCAGCATGACCTTGTCGGTCTCCTCCTGGCGCTTCCAGTAGCCGCGCATCACCTGCGGGCCGCGCAGGCAGATCTCGCCGACGGCGCCGATGGCAAGCGCGCGGCCATCGTCATCCCGGATCGTCAGTTCGGTCGACGGCACCGGCAGGCCGATCGAGCCATTGAACTCGGCATCCGGTCCGACGAGCGGCGTGACGCAGCCGACCGGCGAGGCTTCGGTCAGGCCCCAGCCCTGGCTCAGGGTGCAGCCGGTGATCTGCTTCCAGCGCGCGGCGACGCTCGACTGCAGCGCCATCCCGCCCGCGAGCGTGACCACCAGGTGCGAGAAATCCAGTTGCTCGAAACCGGGCGTGTTCATCAATGCGTTGAACAGCGTGTTCACACCCATGAAGAACATCGGCGGGTGGCGGCGCAGCTCCTTGACGAATCCGACGAAGTCGCGCGGGTTGGCGATCAAAAGACCGGTGCCGCCGAGGGAGGCGAACAGCCAGCAGTTCCCGGTCAGCGAGAAGATGTGATAGAGCGGCAGTGCGCAGACGAAAGTCAGCTGATCGAGTGCCACCTGCTGGAACCAGGCGCGCGCCTGCAGGATATTGGCCACCATATTGCCGTGGGTCAGCATCGCGCCCTTGGCGACGCCGGTGGTGCCGCCGGTGTACTGCAGGTAGGCGAGATCGCTGTGGTCCAGGGTAACCGGCAGCAGCTGCAGCGTGCGGCCCTCGGCCATGACCTTGCGGAAGCTGTGCGCTTCGGGGATCGCCCAGCGCGGCACCTTCTTGTGCACGTGGCGCAGCACCAGGTTGACGATCGGACCCTTGGGCCAGTGCAGCATGTCGCCGACACCGGTGACGATCACCTGGCGCACCTGCGTCGCAGGCAGCGCCTGCTGCAGCGTCGCGGCGAAGTTCTCCAGCACCACGACCGCCGCCGCGCCCGAGTCCTTGAGCTGGTGCGTAAGCTCGGTGACGGTGTAGAGCGGATTGGTATTGACCACGGTAAGGCCGGCGCGCAGCGCGCCGAACATCGCGACCGGATACTGCAGCAGATTCGGCAGCATGATCGCGATGCGGTCGCCGCTCTTGAGCCCGGCGCGCTGCTGCAGCCAGGCACCGAAGGCGCGCGAACGCCGGTCGAGTTCGCGATAGCTCATCGCCGTGCCCATGCTGTGATAGGCGATGCGCTTGGCGTAGCGGCTGCACGCGTCCTCGATCAGCGCCTTGAGCGAATCGATCTCGAACGGATCGACGTCGGCGGGCACTGACGGCGGATACTGCGGCAACCAGAATCTGTCCACGGTCTACACCCCCTTGATCTAGTGGCTGCTCACCCCGCGCCGGCCGGATGGGTGGCGGTGCGCAGCAGCGGCTCCAGTTTGGGCCAGACGTTGTCCAGCAACAACGGCTGACCGGCCTCGTTCGGATGCAAGCCGTCGGCCTGCATCAGCGCCGGGTCGAGTGCCACCCGATCGAGCAGGAACGGTACCAGCACCAGCTTGTGTGCCTGCGCCAGGTCGGCATACATGTTCATAAAGCCGCTGGTGTAGCGCTCGCCATAGTTGGGCGGCAGGCGCATGCCGAGCAGCAGCACCGTGAGCCCGCGCGCGTGCGCCAGCGCAATCATCCGCTCCAGGTTGTCATGCGCGCTGCCAAGCGGCAGCCCGCGCAGTCCGTCGTTGGAACCCAGCTCGAGGATCAAAATGCGCGGCTGTTGCACCTCGAGTGCGTGTGGCAGACGCGCCAGGCCCCCCGCGGTGGTCTCGCCGCTGATGCTGGCGTTTATCACCCGGAATCCGTACCCTAACTGCGAGATCTTGCGCGCCAGCAAGCTCACCCAACCCTGTTCGACGCGGATCCCATAGCCGGCGCTGAGGCTGTCCCCGAACACCAGGATCGCCGGGGATGTCTGGTCGGCGCGCGCCGACGGCGACGCCAGCGCGAGCAGCAGTGCCAACAGGAATCCCATGACGCGTGACATCGTTCTCGAAGCCCGGAATTTGAGCAAGCAGGTTAGCAGCCCGGAAGGCCCGCTGACCATCGTGCGCAATGTGTCGTTCACGGTCACGCAAGGCGAGTCGATCGCGCTGGTGGGCCCCTCGGGCGCGGGCAAATCCACGCTGCTGGCGATGCTCGCGGGCCTGGAACTGCCGAGCTCCGGCGACGTGGTGCTGGCCGGGCAGGCGCTGGGTGCGCTGGACGAGGACGGCCGTGCGCGCCTGCGTGCCGAGCGCGTCGGTTTCGTGTTCCAGTCGTTTCATCTGCTGCCGTCGCTGACCGCGCTGGAAAACGTCATGCTGCCGCTGGAGCTTGCCGGCCGCGAGGATGCGCGGGCTGCGGCCACCGACATGCTCGGCCGTGTGGGCCTGGGTGCGCGCGCACGTCATTACCCGCGCCAGCTGTCGGGCGGCGAGCAGCAGCGCGTGGCACTGGCGCGCGCCTCGGTCGGCCATCCCACGGTGCTGTTCGCCGACGAACCCACCGGCAATCTCGACACCGCAACCGGCGAGCGCATCGCGCAGCTGCTGTTCGAGCTCAACCGCGGCTCGGACACGACGCTGCTGCTGGTGACGCACGAGGCGGCGCTGGCGGCGCGCTGCGATCGCGTACTGTCGATGGATGCCGGCGCCCTGCTGCGCGATGTGGCCGGCGCCGCGGCGCACACTCATGCGTAGCCTGATACTGGCGCTGCGCGCGTTGCGCCGCGAATGGCGCTCAGGCGAGCTGGCGGTGCTGTGGCTGTCGCTGACCATCGCCGTGGCGGCGCTCAGCGGCGTCGGCTTCCTGGTCGATCGCATCGGTCACGCGGTGGAACTGCAGGCGAGCGAGGTGCTGGCGGCGGACCTGCGCGTGGAATCCGACACACCGATCGCCGCCGATGAGCAGGCCGAGGCGACGCGGCTGGGCCTGAAAAGCGCGCACCTGACCACGATGCTGTCGGCGATCTTCAATGGCGATGCCAATCAACTCGCCAATGTGCGCGCGGTGAGTGCCGGCTATCCGCTGCGCGGCCAGCTGAGCGTCGCGGATCGGCCGTTTGTCAGCGGCAGCATCACCGCCTCGATCCCCGCGCCCGGCGAGATCTGGCCCGATTCCAGGCTGGCGGCGGCGCTCGGCGCCGGGATCGGCAGTGAACTCGCCGTCGGCGCGCGCTCGCTGCGCGTCACCCGCATCCTGATTTCGCGTCCCGACCAGAGTTCGACCTTCGTGGAGTTCGCCTCGGCGCTGCTGATCAACGACGCCGATCTGGCTGCCACCAAGCTGATCCAGCCCGGCAGCAGGATCAGATACGTGCTGCTGCTGGCGGGCGAGGCCGCGCAGCTCGACAGCTTCCGCCGCTGGCACCAGGGCCAGGAGGCGCGCCACGAACGCGTGGAAGACGTCGCCGACGCCAGTCCGCAGATCGGCGATGCCAGCAAGCGTGCGGCGCGTTTCCTGGCGCTGGCGAGCCTGGTGGCAGTGCTGCTGTGTGCGGTGGCCATTGCGATGAGTGCCCGCAGTTATGTGCGGCGTCACCTGGATGCGGTCGCGCTGATGAAAACCCTCGGCGCCACGCGCCGCCTGGTGCTCGCGGTCAACCTGTGGCAATTGCTGCTGCTGGCGGCGGTGGCGAGCGTGCTGGGCGCGGCTGCCGGATGGCTGACGCAGCTGTGGCTGGTCCGGGTGCTGCAGGGGCTGCTGCGCGCCGACCTGCCGCCGGCCGGCCCATGGCCGGCCGTGGTGGGGTTCATCATTGCACTCGCGGTGCTCGCCGGTTTTGCGTTGCCGTCGCTGCTGCAGTTGACGCGCGTGCCGGCGCTGCGCGTCCTGCGCCGTGACGCCGGCCCGCCGGCCCTGAGCTTCCTGGCCGCCGCGATCCCTGTGCTGCTGGCGATCGCCGGTGTGGTCTATGGTGCGCTCGGCCAGCTTTCCCTGAGTCTGTGGTTCCTGCTGGGACTGGCCGCCGCGGTGGTGGCGCTAGGGGTGGCGGGCGCGGCGCTGGTGCGATCCGCGGCACACGTGCGCGGCTCGGCCGGCGTGGCCTGGCGCTACGGCATCGCCAATCTTGCGCGCCGGCGTACCGAGAGCATCACCCAGATCGTGGCCTTTGGCTTAGGGCTAATGCTGCTGCTGGCGCTGGCGATCCTGCGCGACGACCTGGTGACCGACTGGCGCGCGAGTCTGCCGCTCGACGTGCCCAATTATTTCTTCGTCAACATCGCGTCGGATGTACGCGCGGATTTCCAGCATGAGCTGCAATCGCAGGGCGCGCAGCTGACGCGCATGCTGCCGATGATCCGCGGCCGGCTGCTGACCATCAACGATCGTCCGCTGTCGGAACTGCACTTCCCCGGGGTGCGCGGCCGCGGCTTCGCCGAGCGCGAGCAGAACCTGACCTGGGCGTCCGAACTGGGCGACGACAATCGCATCGTCGAGGGTCACTGGTGGACCGCGGCCGATGCCGGCAAGCCTCTGGTATCGCTGGCGGTGGAGTATCAGGATTCCCTGGGCCTGAAGCTCGGCGACCGGCTGCGTTTCGACGTCGGCGGCGAGAACTTCGACGTCACCGTGGCGAGTTTCCGCAAAGTGAAGTGGGACAGCTTCCGGCCGAATTTTTTCGTGATGTTTCCGCCCGGACTGCTGGATGCGAGTGCGGGCACCTACATGACCAGTGCCTATCTTCAACCCTCCAGCGGTGCCATGGCGCAGCTGGTGCATCGCTTTCCGGGCGTGTCGATATTCAACGTCGGGGATCTGCTGGCGCAGATTCGCGCGGTGATCGACAAGGCGGTCAGCGCGGTGCAGACGGTATTCCTGTTCACGCTGCTTGCCGGGCTCACGCTGCTGCTGGCCGCGGTGCAGGCGAGCCGCGAAGAGCGCTTATACGAGACCGCGATCCTGCGCGTGCTCGGCGCCAGCCGCCGCATGATCCTGACCAGCGTGCTGGCCGAATTCGCGCTGCTGGGCGCGGTCGCGGGGGTGCTGGCCGCGACCGGCGCGTCGCTCGGTGGCGCCTGGCTGGCGCATGCTCTGGACCTGAAATACCGCTTCAACGCCGGTCTTTGGATAGCAGGCGTCGTGGGAGCGATGCTGGTGGTCGGGGTTGCCGGCTGGATCTCCACGCGCTCGGTAGTGCGGGTGGCGCCGCGCTCGGTGCTGTATTGAAACCTGGTCCGGTAGCGAGATCAGTGCCTGAAGCTGATGGTCGCCCAGGCCTGTGGTACGGCTTCCCCGCGCCAGGTCATGCCCTCGAAGGTCAACTGGTAGGCGCCCGGCCCGAGCGCCGTGCTGTTGAGTTCCAGATGCAGGATGCCGTTGGAGTCGCGCTGCAGGTTGTGCAGCACGCCGACCCGGCCCTGGTCGACGCGGTCGATGGTGACCTGGAAGGCGGTGAATTGCGACCACGAAACGTCGAACTTGAGATCCGCCATCTGCGCTTCGCCGCCGATCGTGACCAGGCTGCGCGCCGACGGTCCGGTGCGGCTCGGGACCACGGTGATGGTGCGCGTGGACTTGGCCGGATCGAGCGGCAGCGTTGCCAGGCGCTGCTGCAGGCTCGCAATCGTGCGATCGCGCGCCGACTGCTTGCTGTTGATGACCAGGCAGGTGACTGCGAGGGCGAGGGCGAGCAGCGCGGTGCCGATCAGCACCGGCAGCCGTTCCCACCATTGTTTGGGGCGCTGTTCCCAGGGCGCGGCGCGGCCGCTGGCGTCGAGCAGGCGCAGCGCGGCGCTGATGCGTTCGGTCAACGCGATTTCATCCACTAGTTCGGGGTGCTCGCGGCAGAAACGCTCGAAATCCTGCGCGCCCTTGAGCGGCAGCCGGCCGCCGATGTAACGCTCGACGATCTGGTTGCGCGCGATGAAATCGCGATCCATCGCCTGGCCAGGAGGTACCCCCGGCAGCATCGCTGGCGCTGCGGGGACCGCCCCATGAGGGCTTAGAAGCGCTGGTGGCATGCCTGCTATGGTGCCGCGCGGGCCGTGTCTGCCGGCGGTGCCAGCTCACAGTTCCGCCGGGCGGCGGGCTAAGATCGCGAATTACGTCACACTATCGGCTCTGCCGGAAAGCAGGCTTGCGCTATGTTGGGCGCCGGTGTGGCTTTGGGACTATGGTGTAAGACGGTGACGAAGTCGGACCAAAGCAAGCCGGACAAAATCAAGCCGCTCGGTGGCGGCGTGAAGCACGATGCGCGCGGCCATGCCGTGTGGCAGTGGGCGACCGAGACCGCGCGCCATGCGGTCGCGAGCACCTCGCAGCTGCTGCGCCGGCTGGATGTGTCGAGCCTGTCGCTGGAAGAGCTGAACGACGACCAGCAGTCAGCGAAGATGCCGAAGGCGCCGAAATCGCAGGCCAAACCGTCGCCAACCCGTCCAGCGAAACCCGGCAAGCCGCTCGCCATCGCGCCCCGGGAGCGCGGCTTCAACCCCTACGATGGCGCGGCCATTGCGCGCGCCGCGGCACCCAAGAAGCCGCCGGTGGTGGCCAAGCGCGCGCGCGCGCCGTGGTGGCGCCGCCTGTTTCAACGCCGATAGCCGCCTGCTTCGATCGCAGCACCGTGTATCAGGCTCCCGTCAGAGAATTGCGCTTCGTGCTCGATGAGCTGCTGGGCGTGGGCGGTCTTGCGGCGCTGCCGCGCTACCAGGAGTTTTCCAACGACCTGGCCGCATCGGTGATCGACGAGGCGGCGCGCTTCGCACAGGACGTGCTGGCGCCGATCAACCGTGTCGGCGACAGCAGCGGCGCGAGTTTTCACGACGGCGTGGTGCGGATGCCGGACGGGTTCCGCCGCGCCTACCAGCAGTACATCGAGGGCGGCTGGACGCAGCTTGCGGCACCGCCGGAGTTCGGCGGCCAGGGCGCACCGCTGGTGCTTGCGGTCGCGGTCGAGGAAATCGGCTTTGGTGCCAACGTCGCTTTCATGCTGTGTCCGCTGCTGGCGCGCGGCGCGGCCGAGGCGCTCGAGGCAGTGGCCACCACGGCGCTGCAGGAGCTGCTGCTGCCGAAGATCGTGTCCGGGGAGTGGACCGGCACCATGAATCTGACCGAGCCGCAGGCCGGCTCGGACCTGGCGTTGATCCGCGCGCGTGCCACCCCCGATGGCGACAATTACCGCATCAGCGGCCAGAAAATCTTCATCACCTACGGCGAGCACGATCTGGCGCCCAACATCGTGCACCTGGTGCTGGCGCGCATCGATGGCGCGCCGGCCGGCATCAAGGGCATCTCGCTGTTCGCGGTGCCTAAATTCCTGGTCAACGCCGACGGCAGCCTCGGCGCGCACAACGATCTGCGCTGCGTCTCGATCGAACACAAGCTCGGCATCCATGCGAGCCCGACCTGCGTGATGTCGTACGGCGATCGCGGCGGAGCCACCGGTTATCTGATCGGCCAGCCGCATCACGGCCTGGAATACATGTTCATCATGATGAACTCCGCGCGCCTGTCGGTCGGCGTGCAAGGCGTTGGCCTGGCCGAACTGGCGTCGCAGCAGGCCAGCGAGTGGGCGCACAGTCGCGTCCAGGGGCGGCCGGCCGGCGCCAGCGGCGCGGCGGCTGCGACCATCGTGCATCACCCGGATGTGCGGCGCATGCTGCTGACGCTGAAGGCCAACGTCGAGGCGATGCGCGCGCTGGCACTGTACGTTGCCTGGCAGCTCGATCGCGCGCGCGGGGAAACCGACCAGGCACAGCGCGCCGCGGCCTTGACGCGCGGCGAGCTGCTGATCCCGATCGTCAAAGGCTGGTGCACCGATCAGGCCGCGGAACTGGCTTCGCTCGCGGTGCAGGTACACGGCGGCATGGGTTTCATCGAGGAGACCGGCGTGGCGCAGACGCTGCGCGACGCGCGCATCACCTCGATCTACGAAGGTACCACCGGCATCCAGGCCAATGACCTGGTGGGCCGCAAGCTCGGCCGCGATCGGGGTGCGGCGATGACCGCGCTGCTGGGCGACACGCTGCGCGAGCTGAACGAGCTCAAGGGCGGCGACGCCACCATGCGCAGCGTGCGCAACGCCACCATCGAAGCCATCACCATGCTGCGCGATGCCACCGAAGCGCTGCGGGCGCAGGTGGCCGAAACGCCGGCGCGTGCCTACGCGGTATCGGTGCCGTATCTGCACCTGTGCGGTCGCGTGCTCGGCGGTGCCATGATGGCGCGCAGCGCCGCGATCGCCAGCGCCAGGCTCGCCGCCGTCGCCGGCGATGAGAAGTTCTATCGCGCCAAGCTGCAGACGGCGCGCTTCTACGCCGAGCACCTGCTGCCGCAGTCCCTGGGCCTGCTGCGCATCATCAAGTCCGGCGGCGCCAGCGTCGCCGACGCCGACCCCGAGCTGCTGTAGCGCTAGCTTTCCGTCGCCGGCGTCCCGAGCACCGGCGCCATGTTGGCGAGCAGGAATTCGACAAACTGGCGGATGGCCGGCGATCCGGCGCGCTCCGCGGCATATACGGCCTGCAATTGCAGCGGTGCGGCCACGGTCCACTCCGGCAGCACGCGCTCGAGCTTGCCCATCGCCAGGCCCTGGCGACACAGAAACTCCGGCAGCACACCGATCCCTAAGCTGGCCGCCGTGCTCGCATGCACCAGCGCCGGATCGTTGACCTGAAGCGCTGGCCGCAGACGTATCTGCTGCGCTTCGCCCCCGCGACCGCCACCATCCCGGTGCCCGGCGCGATCGCGCCGCAGGCGCAGTGTTCCGGGCGCCGAATCGGCATCGCCGGGCACATCGAGTGCGCGCAGCACACTGTGGTCGGCCAGCTGCGCCGGGGTTTTTGGATGCCCATTGCGCGCCAGGTAGGCCGGCGTCGCGCACAGCAGCAGCGGCGGGCTGCCGAGCGGCGTGCGTGTCAGCGCCGGGTGCGGGGTGGCAGACTGCTGGGCGCCAGGCTGATAGGTGACCGGATGCTGGGTGCCAGGCGGTTGGGTGGTGGCATTACACACCAGCAGATCCCAGTCCTCGCCCGGACCATCAGGCAGCGTGTCGACCACCACGACCTGCAGTTCAAAGTCGGCATAGTGCTCCAGGAAGCGCGGTATCAGCGGTGTCACCAGCAGGCGGCCGTAACCGGGGTCCACCATCACCCGCAGCCGCCGCATGTCGGCCGCGGTCGGCGCGAAGCGCGCCCTGACGGCCTCGACTTCCACCAGCAGGCGCTGGCTGTGCGGCAGCAGCAGGGCGCCCGCTGGCGTCAGCGATACGCGCCGGGTGGTTCGTATCAGCAGCCGCGTGCCCAGGCGGCGCTCGAGGCTTAAGATGGCCCGGCTGACGGCGACCTTGGGCACCCCCAGCGCGTGCGCGGCGGCGGTGAAGGACTTGAGCTCGGAGACGTGCGCGAAGGCAGCCATTTCCGACGCCAGCCACATATTGTTTCTCTCTTGACGCCCGGGGCGACTATCGGGCCGAATACTGTACCAATCAAGGAACAATGGCAAGAATGGAGCGTATCCCCGAGCCAGAGTTAATGGACGATCCGGAGCAGGCCCTGGCCTACGCGCAGGCCGACTTCAGTGCCACCCACGGCGCCCGGGTGGACATGTTTCGCAGCCTCATGCCCAGGCATAGCGTGAGCGGTCCGGTGCTGGATCTGGGCTGCGGTGCAGGGGACGTCCTGTTCCGCTTCGCGCGCGCTTTTCCTGCTGCGCACTTCGTCGGCATCGATGGTTCGCGGCCGATGCTGGCGCTGGCGCAGAGTGCGATCGACGCCGAGCCTGCGCTGCGTGATCGGGTGCGGGTGCGCTACGGCATCATCCCGGAGTGCCAGCTGCCGCAGGAGCCGTGGCGGCTGATCATGAGCCACAGCCTGCTGCATCAGCTGCACCGGCCGCAGGTGCTGTGGCAAACGCTCGCGGAGTGCGCCGAGAGCGCCGACCGCGGTTGCGCCGTGTTTGTGGCCGACCTGCGCCGCCCGGCGAGTGAGCTCGAGGCGCGCCGCATGGTGCAGGCGATTTCGAAGGACGAGCCGGAGATCCTGCAGCGGGATTTTTTCAATTCACTGTGCGCCGCTTTCACGCCCGGCGAAGTGCGCGCGCAGCTGGCCACCGCGGGGCTGACGCAACTGCAGGTAAACACCCAGGACCCGTTTCACCTCAGCATCTCCGGCCTGCTGTGACCGGAACGGGACACTTTTAAAGGCTGGATTTACATCAGAGGTGTTAAACCATATCGCGNNCGCGATATGGTTTAACACCTCTCAGGTAGCTCCTGCCGTTGGACGGATTCCTGCGCCGGTCAGAGCGGTCAGACGGGATTTTCGAGGCTGAACATCTCGTTGGCGTCGTCGTAGGCGAAAGCTTCCGCGTAGCGCGCCAGGCTGATTACGGCGCGCAGCGTCTGCTCGGCGTCGTTTTCGCCCATGAAATCTTCCAGTTCGTCGATGAAGCGGCTCTTGCGCGCCGCGTGCGAGGCGCGTTCATCGAGTACCCGGCGGATATGGGCCGCCAGCGGCACGTAGTTGAGCAGATGGCGTGCAAAGATCTGCTTGCGCCCGTGCAGGTCGGAGTTGGCAAACGACATGCCTTCGGGTGTGAGCTTGATGTCACCGCCCTCGACTTCGGCAAAACGCATCATCTGCAGCGTCTCGGCTACGGGGAACAGCTCGTCGATCTCCATCTGCAGATCGGAGGCGATCTTGGGCAGATCGGCGGTGCCGTTGAATGGCGGCGCCGCTACGGTCTCGACCAGGCCGGCGAGCAGGTTCGAGGACACGCGCGGCAGCACGCTGCCGATGCCTGAGCCCGGGATGCGCTCGGAGCGCGCGCTGCGCGCGTCGCCGGAACGGCGCGAGGTCATCTCGACGTAGATCTTCTCCACCAGCTCGCGGAAGGTCGGATCCAGGCGCTTGCGCGGCTGCGGCAGCGTCACGTCGATCTCGCTCAGGATGCGACCGGGATTGCTGCCGAACACCAGGATGCGGTCGCACATCAGCACCGCCTCCTCGATGTTGTGCGTCACCAGGATCACGCCCTTGATCGGCATCTGCCCTTCCGCCCACAGGTCGAGGAAGTCGGTGCGCAGCGTCTCGGCGGTCAGCACGTCCAGCGCCGAGAACGGTTCGTCCATCAGCAGGATGTCGGGATGCACCACCAGTGCCCGGGCGAAGCCGACGCGCTGGCGCATGCCGCCGGACAGCTCGCGCGGATAGGCCGACTCGAAGCCGTCGAGCCCGATCAGGTCGATCGCCGCCAGCGAGCGCTTGCGGATCGCGGCCTTCTCCATGTGCTGCGCCTCGAGTCCGAGCGCCACGTTTTCGTACACCGTGAGCCACGGAAACAGTGCGAAGCTCTGGAACACCATTGCGATCCCGGAGGCGCAGCCGGCAATCGGCGCGCCGCGAAACGCCAGATCGCCGCTGCTGGGCTCGTCGAGGCCCGCGATCAGGCGCAACAGCGTGGACTTGCCGGATCCCGAGCGCCCCAGCAGGCCGACGATCTGCCCCGCCTTGAGCGCCAGGTTGACGTGCTCGAGTACCAGCAGTTCGCCGCCATCGGGCTTGGGGAATGATTTGCACACGTTCTCCACTGCCAGCAGTTGCGCAGTAACCAGTTCCGGTGCGGTATTCATGCGTGCTCCCGCGCTTCAGCTCAGTCGATACTTGCGTTCGGCGAAATAATACAACGGCCGCCAGAACGAACGATTGATGGCGACCACGAACAGGCTCATGGTCGCAATCCCGAGAATGATGCGATGAAAGTCGCCGGCGGTGGTGGCCTCCGCGATGTAGGCGCCAAGTCCATGGGCCTTGACCTGCACGTTGCGCCAGCTGGCAAGCTCCGCGACGATGGCGGCATTCCACGAGCCGCCCGAGGCGGTGATGGCGCCGGTCACGTAGTACGGCAGCACCCCGGGCAGCGCCACCTTGCGCCACCACAGGAAGCCGCGCAGGCCAAGGTTCTGCGCCGCGTAGCGCAGCTCGGTCGGCATCGCCGCCGCACCCGCAATCACATTGAACAGGATGTACCACTGCGTACCGAGGATCATCAGCGGGCTGAGCCAGACATCGGGGTTCAACTTCCAGGTGACGATGCCGTAGACGGCCAGAGGGAACAGCAGGTTGGCCGGAAACGCCGCCAGAAACTGCGCCACCGGCTGCACGATCTGCGTGGCGCGCGGCCGCAGTCCGACCCAGATCCCGATCGGCACCCACACCACGCTGGCGAGCGCGATCAGCACCATGACCCGCAGCATGGTCAGCGTCGCAAGACCTGCCACCTGCGCGGCTTCGTGCCACGTGGTCTCGCCGATCAGCATACGTGCGATGCGCCACACCGCCAATGCGATCACCAGCACCAGCAGCAGATACCACAGCAGGTCGGCGCGCCGGCCGACGCGCGTGGCGGTGACGGTTGCGGTCAGCAGTAGCTGTGGACGCGGCGCCTTGCGGCTGGTCCAGCGGATGATGGCGTTGAACACGGCCCGCAGTGCAGTCATCAGCCGCGAGCGCTGCAGCATGGTCAGTGCCCAGGACTCCGGCACGTGGCCGCCCTGCTCCTGATCGAAGCGGAAGCGATCGCCCCAGACTACCAGCGGGCGGAAGATCAGCTGGTCGTACAGCAGGATCACGATGAACATGGTGGCGATCGCCCAGCCGATCGCGCGCAGCGAACCCTGCTCGATCGCCAGCGCAATATAGGATCCGACGCCGGGCAACGCGATGTTGGTATGGCCGACACTGATGGATTCAGAAGCGACCACGAAGAACCAGCTGCCCGACATCGACATCATCATGTTCCACAACAGCGCCGGCATCGCGAACGGCACTTCGAGTCGCCAGAAGCGCATCCATGGCGACAGGCGGAACGACGCCGCCGCGTCTTCCAGCTCGTGCGGCACGGTGCGCAGCGACTGGTAAAAACTGAACGCCATGTTCCAGGCCTGGCTGGTGAAGATCGCGAATATCGCGGCGAATTCCGCACCCAGCACACGCCCGGGTACCAGCGACATGAAGAACACCACGGTGATCGAGATGAACCCCAGGATCGGCACCGATTGCAGGATGTCGAGGATCGGCACCAGCAGTTTTTCCGCACGGGCGCTCTTGGCAGCCCAGGTGGCGTAAGTGAAGGTGAACGCCAGCGATAGCGCCAGCGCCGCGAACATGCGCAGCGTGGTGCGCGCGGCGTAGAACGGCAGATTCACCGGATCGAGCGACAGCGGCTCGCTCGACAGCTTGAGCAGCGGCTCGAACAGGCCGCGGCTGGCCTCGGCAAAGAAGGTCAGCAGGCCGATCACGACCACGATCGCGACCAGATCCCAGCGCGTGGCGACGTCGCGCACGAAGGCAAAGCGGTGCGATCGGTCTACCAGGTCTACCATCGGTGCTGTTCCGTCGGGCTGATCGAATGCATGGGTGCGCGCATCAGCAGCGCGCGCGCTATTAGTTTTGCATAGCCATCTTACAATTTCTGCAGCGTCTGCCCGCCTCTAACGCCGGTAGGCCGCCGGCGGTTCGTTCAACCGATCCAGGTAGCGACGCCGCTCACCGATATTCAGCTGGTACCAGTCGAGCTTTCGGCCCAGCTCCCGGCGCAGCAGCGCGTCGGTGACATAGGTGCTGCGGCCATGGCGCGCGATGACTCCTTCGCGCAGGTGCTGGGTGCGGCCTCGCCGCAGCAGATCGGTCAACGCCGCGGCCACGCTCTCGTTGCGCGGCAGTTCGCTGTGTTCGCAGCGCAGGGAATAGCTGCGCACCCCGGGCAGCGTGGCGCAGCTGCCGGCAACGGTGCCGTCGCCGGCGGAACTGACCTGGTAGCGAAACTGCGGGCCGCGACGCTCGACGCCGGTGACGGTGCGCTGGCCGGTGCCGACGATCGAGACAAAGCGCTGATCGGATGCGGCCAGGCGCTGGCTGAAGCCGCGGGCAGCGCGCAGCAGCCTTGGGTCAGGGCGCGCGCCGGTGCGCGGCCAGCAATCGGCATCGAACAGGTCGAGCGTCGTGGCATCGACCGGCAACAGCTGGTAGAGGCTCATGAAGCCGCGAAACGCGCGTCGGGTGAGCGTCTCGGCATCGTGCACGCGATCCATCGCGGCCAGCCGGCCGACGATCGGGTAAGTCGCGCGCAGCGCCTGCACAGCCGCAATCGAACCGCCGTGCGGCGCGCCGATGCCGATCAGCCGGGTGATGCGCTCGGCGCCGGCGGCAGCGCCATAGTGTGCTAGCGCCGCACGCGCCAGCAGCGCACCCATGCTGTGACCAACCAGCGCCAGCTGCTCAGCACCATCGACCGCCAGCCGCTGTGCCAGCGCCTGGCCCGACGCGAGCACATCGCCGCGCCAGTCATAGTCGTACAGCACCACGTCAAAGCCAGCGGCCGCCAGGCGCAGCTTGAGCGCCAGATAGCTGTAGACGATGGCGCCCAGTGGCTGCACCGGCTGCAGCCGTTGCGGCCGCAGTGACGACTTGCCGGGCGTGGCACGCGGCAGTCGCAGCTCGGTGAGCCGGCCGTTGACGATATCGCTCGGATCGACCCACAGCAGATCGGGTGGTTCCCCCGCCGCGCGCAGCCGCCCGAGCTGTGAGCCGAGGATTCCAGGCAGCAGATAGACCTTCAGCCGTTCGCGGCGCGCCGTGCGCCGCTGCCGCACGGCCTGTGCCTGGTGCGCCAGCGCGCTCAGCGTCGAATATTCCGCCACACCCAGGTAGGCCGCCAGCTCGCGCCGGTGGGCGCCGCCCGCCAGCGCGCGCTCGAGTTCGGCCTCCGGCCAGCACATGCGATCGTAAACCGACACTTCAGCGGCGTGGCTCATTTGCCGCTGTCGAGCGCGTCCAGTCCACTGTGGCGCACGATCTGGTCGCAGACCGCCGCGATGGCCGCGCCGCGCGCGCTGCTCTTGCGCCACACGGCGCCGATGCGGCGGCTCGGCACCGGCGAGGCGAACGGCCTGACCGCCAGGCCCTTGGCAGCCCCGTAGGCGCCGTGCACCGCCAGCGCCGGCAACAGCGTCACGCCGGCGCCGGTGGCGACCATCTGTCGCAGGGTCTCGATGCTGGTGGCGCGAAAGTCCTGTTTCTCGTGCACGCCGCTGCGGCTGCACACTGCCAGCGCCTGGTCGCGCAGGCAGTGGCCGTCCTCCAGCAGCAGCAAAGTCTCGCCCTTGAGGTCATCGGCGCGAATCCGGGCGCGCGCCGCCAGCGGGTGCCCGGCGGGCAGTGCCGCGACGAACGGTTCCTCGTACAGCGCACGGGTCGACAGTCCCTCCACCTGTACCGGCAGCGCCAGGATGCCGAGGTCGATGTCGCCGTTGTGCAGCCGCTCGAGCATCGGCTCGGTCTGGTACTCGTACAGCATCAGTTCCAGGCGCGGCAGCGCCTTGCGCATCTTGAGCGCGACCAGCGGCAGCAGGTAGGGACCGATCGTAGGCAGCAGCGCCATGCGAAGCTGGCCGGCCAGCGGATCGCGCCGCGTCTGCGCCAGGCCGACGATCGCGTCCGCGCTCTCGAGCATGGTGCGGGCGCGCGCCGTGATTTCCTCGCCGGCGGCGGTCAGCGTCACGTGCCGCGGCCGGCGTTCAATCAGCTGCACCCCCAGGTACAGCTCCAGCTTGCGCAGCTGCGCCGACAGCGTCGGCTGGCTGACAAAGCACTTGGCGGCGGCGCGGCCGAAATGGCGGGTGTCGGCCACCGCCACCAGGTAGCGCAGGTCCTTTAGCTTCAGGTCGCTCATGGATTATCGATATATAGCATCTATCGACGTCATAAAGTCAATTGATTGGACCATGCAGGGGTGCGGCCGCAGTATGTACCCCACGGGCCAGCCCTGAAGGCCGGGCCGGCGATAAAACAGACGTCCCCACTGGTGCTTTGAAGGAGATTGGATATGTTGGGTTTAGGACAGAAATTTCCCGCCTACGCGCTCACCGGCGTGGTCTCGAACGACCCCGCCAAGGCGTTCCAGCCATTCAGCAGTGCCGATCAGGCCGGAAAATGGCAGATCCTGTTCTTCTGGCCGAAGGACTTTACTTTTGTCTGCCCGACGGAGATCGCGGCCTTCGGCAAGCTCAACCGTGAGTTTACCGACCGCGGCGCCCAGGTATTCGGCGTCAGCACCGACAATGAGTACGTGCACCTGGCGTGGCGCAAGGAGAAAGAGGAACTGCGCAATCTGCCGTTTCCGATGCTGTCGGACATCAAGCGAGAGCTTTCCGGTGCGCTCGGCATTCTGGATGCGGAAGCCGGCGTGGCGCAGCGCGCGACCTACATCGTCGATCCCGATGGTGTGATCCGCTTCGTCTACGTGACCGATCTGTCGGTCGGCCGCAACCCGGCGGAAGTGCTGCGGGTGCTCGATGCGCTGCAGACCGACGAGCTGTGTCCGTGCAACTGGCAGAAGGGCCAGGACACCCTGAAGGCGGCCTGAAATCATGAGCAGCACCACTCTGGATTTGATCCGCGATTCGATTCCGGACTACGCACGCGACCTGAAGCTCAATCTGGGCAGCGTGCTGACCACCGCCGGCGCCCCGGGCCTGAACGATCGGCAGATCTGGGCGCTGGCGGTGGCGTCCGCCATCGCCTCGCGTAACCTGGCGTTCACGCGCGCGCTCGAGGCCGCAGCAGCTGAGTACCTCGACGCCGCCCACCTGCAGGCCGCGCGGGCGGCTGCCGCCATCATGGGCATGAACAACATCTACTACCGCTTCCTGCACCTGGTCGAGGATTCCGAATACCAGGCCATGCCGGCGCGGCTGCGGATGAACATCCTGGCCAATCCGGGCATCGACAAGCTGGACTTTGAACTGCTGTCGCTGGCGGTGTCGGCGGTCAACGGCTGCGGCCTGTGCATCAGCTCGCATGAAAAGAAGCTGCGAGCGCATGGCTACACGCGCGAGATGATCCAGAGCGCGGTGCGCATCGCCGCCACGGTGCATGCGGTGGCCGGGGTGCTCGAGTACAGCGCGAGTGAAGGCGCGACGGCAGCCGACGCGCAGGCGGCGTAAGAGTCCGTCGGCCCGGACCGATAGCCTGCAAGCCACCGCTCACGGCATGAGGTAGGCTAGGTTCGCATCGGGGGTGGGGGACGGGCATGGCCGAATCGGGCGTAGTGTCGGGGGTGCTAGGGCGGGATAGCGAGGCGCCAGCGGACGGCTCGATCCCCGAGACCCCGACATCGCTTGACCCGACCGCCGCTGCGCTCGCCGCGCAGGTTGCCAGGGACAATCCGGAGCTGGCCCAGGAGGCTTCGGCCTACTTTCGCAAACAGAGCCATCTGGTCGAAGTTCAGACCGAACATCTGCACGAGCAGCGTGCCGTCAACCTACAGCTTCTCAAACTCAGGCGCTTTGCCGAGCGGCTGAGGGTGGGGCTGCAGTTGTTCGTGATCCTGGTGGCCACCGTCATCGGCATTGGCGGCGCAATACTGATCCGCGATGCCATCAATTCTCGCTCCGTGGTGGTGGAATCCTTCGATGCTCCCCCGGCGCTGGTCGCACGCGGCGTGACCGGCACGGTCGTGGCCGGTGGGTTGCTCGATGAGCTACGCGGGCTGCAGAGCGCCACGCGCGCGGATGCCGCCAAGCGGGATCTTGCTAATGCCTGGACCGGGGAGATCAAACTTGCGGTGCCGGAGGCCGGTATATCTCTTGGCGAATTCTCCCGCATGCTCAAGGCGCGCTTTGGTCACGATCTGCATATTGAGGGTGAGGTGATCCAGACCGACTCCGGCGGCCTCGCGCTCACCGTGCGCGGCGATGGGGTTGCGGCCAGGAAATTCACAGGCACCGCGGGCGATCTCGACAATCTGATTACGCAGGCCGCAGGTTACGTTTATTCCCGGTCGGAGCCCGTCCTATGGGCGTATTACCTGACGAACAAAGGACGCAATGACGAGGCGCTCGCCTTCAGCAAGGCGGCATATGCGGGTGCCGACAAGGCCGACCGACCGTATCTACTCAACACCTGGGCCAATGCGCTCAGCAACGTCGGCGGCTCACCGCGCGAGGCATTGGCACTTTACAGCGCGGCGCGCAAGCTCAAGCCCGACTACTGGGTCGCATACAACAACGTCATGCAGGCCTACTGGCTGCTTGGCGATGAGGAGGACTCGTGGAAGGCAGGGGAAGCCATGCGTGTGGTGGCCGGTGGCCGCCCTGGACGCGCTCCCGAAACCTATTATCAGAACTCGGATATCCTGACATGGAACCTCGGGCCGTGGCTCGATGAAACGGTGGCCGACGCCGATGCCAGTGGTGGAATCGGATCAAACATTGGTGGTGTTGCCGCGGTAAACATTGCCGATATCGATGTGCGGCTGCACGATCTGGCAGCTGCGGGGTTGTCTCTTCAGACAATCAAGCCCGATCCTGCGGATCGTGGCACCACCGCCATGGTTCACTTCGTGCGGGGCAAACTGGCCGGGGAGGCGGGCGATACCGCAACTTCCGTCGCCGAGATGGAGGCGTTTCAATCAACTTACGCCAATCCTGATGTTTCCTCGCAGTACCCTGGCTACCTGTGCTGGGTCGCGCCGGTCGAGGCGTCCGCCGGCCATCCGGAAAAAGCCGATTTGGTTCTTAGGTCCGCAGGCTCGTACGTGGATTGCTACCGTTTCCGCGGCGACATCCTCGATGCTCGGGGCGACTGGGAGGGCGCTCAAAAGGCTTACGCGGCTGCGGTGACTCTTGCACCCGACCTGCCCGCGGGCTATTACTCCTGGGGCGTCGCACTTGCCAGGCACGGCGACCTTGCCGGCGCC
This sequence comes from Gammaproteobacteria bacterium, assembly GCA_003132025.1. GTDB lineage: Bacteria > Pseudomonadota > Gammaproteobacteria > Steroidobacterales > Steroidobacteraceae > FEN-1191. Next base: position 38,941 of record PKWJ01000032.1, on the reverse strand, counting down.
GAGGCAAAATTCAGGGACGCGAACCGGCGCGGACCTCACTGGGCCGATCCGCTCAAGGCATGGGGTGATCTGCTGGTGAAGCAGGGCAAGACGAAGGAAGCGCTCGCCAGGTACAACGCGGCGCTCGGGTACGCGCCGAACTGGAAGCAGCTCAAGGAAGCGCGCGACTTCGCAGCACAGCAAAAGCACTGATTGGGCTGCTCCGGAGCGGCTGCTCCGCCAGAGCGCGCGTGCGCGAATCAGGAACCATATACAGCGGCAGTTGCAGATGTTCTTCAGCCAGGTCTACCGGATCTTCTTCGATTGAAACGCGTTGGCCCACAGCTGCTGGGGTTGCTGGCGGCGTCGGGGCTGCTGCTGGCGCATGGGCGGGCGGCGGATCTGGCCGCACTGCAGCTGCAGGACGACGATCAGCACACGCTGCAGCTGACGGGCCCGGCGCAACGTATCGTCAGCCTGGCCCCGGGAGCCACCGCGATGCTGTTTGCCGCCGGGGCCGGCGAGCACGTGGTCGGCACCAGCGCCTACTCCAATGAGCCGGATGCGGCCAGGCATATCGAACGCGTCGGCGATGCCCAGAGCTTCGATCTGGAGCGCATCCTGGCACTGCATCCCGACGTGGTGGTGGTGTGGAGCGGCGGCACTTCTCCGACCCAGCTGGCACGCATGGAAGGGGTGGGCCTGCGCATCTATCGGCACCGCCTGGCGCGACTCGACGACATTCCCGCAAGCCTTGCGCGCTTCGGTCGCCTGGCAGGAACGGAAGGCCCCGCGCAGGCGGCGGCCGCACAGATCACGCAACGCATCGCGGCGCTGCGCGAGCGTTACCGGCAGGCAGCCCCGGCGACGGTGCTGATCCAGGTGTGGGATCGTCCGATCTATACCGTGGGACGGACCGAAATCATGACCGATGTCATTCACGCCTGCGGCTACCGCAGCCTGTACGAGGATCTGACCGATCCCGGACCCGCGGTAACGCTGGAGTCGGTGCTGGCGCGTGATCCACAGATCATCCTGACGCTGCCCCCGGATGCGAACTCCGGCCGCGACTGGGTGGCCGCCTGGCGCGCTTATCCATCGATGCGGGCGGTGCGTTCCGGCCGCGTGCTGTCCTGGACCGACCAGCGCCTGAGCCGCCTGGGGCCAAGCATCGTCGATGCGGCGGAGGATCTGTGCCGCGCATTGCGTCAACTGCAGCCGCAACCGCAGTCGTCCCCGAAGCCAAATTCTTGACGCGCGCCGGCGGGGCTGGCCATACTCTGTCGTCTATGTCAGCAATCGTCCTGTCCGCCGGTCCGTGGTGGTGGCGCGACTCCGCAAGCGGAGTGGGCGCTGGACGTTGCTGCATGTCTTAAATCGCATCTAAAAGGTACAAGCAAACACCAGACCCATCTCCGGAAAGCTCCGGGATGGGTTTTTTATTATTATGAAGCCGCCTTTCGATATTGCCGGCGATTTCGACACTCCGGTGTCGGCGTTCGCCAAACTCGCGCCATTCGAGCCGCGCTTTCTGCTCGAGAGCGTCGAGGGCGGCGAGCGCATCGGGCGTTATTCCTTCATCGGCTTCGGCGACGTGCTGCAGGTGCGGCTCGATGAGCAGTCGTTCGTGCTCGGCGACGAGCGACGTGCGGTGCCGCGTAGCCAGGCGGAGCTGCTCGATGGGCTGCGCGCGGCGTTGGGTCGGCTGCCGTTGCCGATGCCGGCGCTGGGGCAGGTGCCGCTCGCGGGCGGCCTGGTCGGATTCACCTCGTACGACACGGTGCGCTTTTTCGAGCGCCTGCCGCAGCGCCTGCCGCTGCTGCCCGGCGTGCCGCTGCTGCATTACCTGGCGCCACGCTCGCTGCTGGTATTCGATCATGTCAGCCGCGGCATCGCGCTGCTGCACGCGGGCAGCGATGCCGAGCGTGAGTCGCTGCGTCGCGAACTGATCCGCGCGCTGCGTGGCGCGGTGCCGTTCATACGCTCCGGCGGCGGCTTCAGCGTGCCGACCCCGGCGCTGACGCGCGATGAGCACATCGCCGGCGTGCTGCGAGCGCAGGAGTACATCGCTGCCGGCGATGTCTACCAGCTGGTGCTGTCATCGCGTTTTTCCGGCCGCCACGCACTCGATCCGTTCCAGGTCTACCGGGCGCTGCGGCTGATCAACCCCTCGCCCTACATGTATTTCTGCCGCCTGGGCGACCTGACCGTGGTGGGCTCCTCGCCTGAAGCGCTGGTCAAGCTCAGTGGCCGCCAGGCGGAGCTGCGGCCGATCGCCGGTACCCGGCCGCGGGCCGATGAGCCGCAGCTCGACGCACGGCTGGAAGCCGAGTTGCGCGCCGACGGCAAGGAAAACGCGGAGCACGTGATGCTGGTGGACCTGGCGCGCAATGATCTGGGCCGCGTCGCCTGTGCCGGCAGCGTGCGGGTCGAGCCGTACCGTTCGATCGAGCGCTACAGCCATGTGATGCACATGGTCAGCGGGGTGCGCGGCGAACTGGCAGCGGGGCGCGACGCCTTCGACCTGTTCGCCGCGACATTTCCGGCCGGCACGCTGGTCGGTGCGCCCAAGGTGCGGGCCATGGAGATCATCGAGGAACTCGAACCGGTGCGGCGCGGATTGTACGGCGGCACAGTGGGTTACTTTGGCGCCCAGGGCGATATGGACCAGGCAATCACCATACGCACGCTGGTGTTTCATAACGATGAATACAGCTACCAGGCCGGCGGCGGCATCGTCGCCGACAGCATTCCGGCTGCCGAGCATGACGAGGTGCTCGCCAAGAGTGCGGCCCTGCGTGGAGCGCTGAAACTCGCGGAGGAAGGACTGTGAGCGCGCGCCTGCTGCTGATCGATAACTACGACTCCTTCACCTATAACCTGGTGCAGGCGTTTCTGGTGCTCGGCGCCGACGTGCGCGTGTACCGCAACGACGCCATCACGATCGATGCGGCGCGCGCATTGCAGCCGACACACCTGTGCATCTCGCCCGGGCCCGGTACCCCGCAGCGCGCCGGCATATCGATGGCGATGGTGCAGGCGTTCGCCGGTCAGATTCCGGTATTTGGCGTATGCCTGGGACATCAATCGATCGTCGAGGTGTTCGGCGGCAAGGTGGTGCGCGCCGGCCGGCTGATGCATGGCAAGACTTCGCTGGTTGACCATGACGAGCGCGGCGTGTTCGTGGACATTCCCGCCGGCTGCGAAGTGGGCCGCTATCATTCATTGATCGCGGAGGCCGATTCGATGCCGGCCGAGCTCGAGGTGAGTGCCCGCACTTCCGAGGGCGAGATCATGGGCGTACGGCATCGGCGCATGATGGTCGAGGGGGTACAGTTCCATCCGGAAAGCGTGTTGACACCGGACGGGCCAGCCATGATGCGCAACTTCCTGCTCTTTTCCGGCGGCGAGCGCCGCGACGATTGACGGTCACGACCATGACTGACGCGGTAATGCTGTGCGCGATGCTCGATCGGCTGCTCGACGGCGAGAACCTGCTGCAGGCCGAAGCCGCGCGCTTGATGACGGCGCTGACCGCCGACGATGTGGCGCCGGCTCTGGCCGGCGCACTGCTGGCGGCGTTGCGGGCCAAGGGCCTCACGGCCGACGAACTGCGCGGCTTCGCCGGCTCGATGCGCGCGCTGGCGCGCCGGCCGCAACTGCCGGAACCGCTCGAGGCGGTCGACATCGTGGGCACCGGCGGCGATCGTTCCGGGAGCCTCAATCTTTCCACCGGCGCGGCGCTGCTCGCCGCCGCCTGCGGCCTGCCGGTCGTGAAGCACGGCAACCGCGCCATCTCCAGCCGCGCCGGCAGTGCCGATGTACTGCAGGCACTGGGGCTGCCGCTGCCGCTGGATGAAACCGCGGCCGGCCGCTGCTTTGCGGCGCTTGGGTTCACGTTTTTGTTTGCCCCGTACTATCACGCCGCCACCAAGAACATCGCGCCGGTGCGCGCGGCGCTGGGGGTGCGTACGGTGTTCAACCTGCTCGGGCCGCTGTGCAACCCCGCGGCCCCACCGTACCTGGTGATCGGTGCTTGCAGCCGCGCGAGCGCTGAACTGATGGCAAATGCGCTGGTCGGCAGCGGCATCCTGCGCGCATTCGTGATTCACGGCGCGGAAGGCTGGGATGAGCCGACCCCGATCGGTGGCTTCACGCTGTTCGATGTCGATGCGGACGGCGTGCGCTACGAGCTGCGAACGCCGGCCGACTATGGACTGCCGCTGTGCGAGGCCGACGCGCTGGCGGGTGCCGATGCCGCGCACAACGCGCTCGAACTCAGACGGGTACTCGGCGGCCGGACGGTCGGTGCGCATCGGGACGCGCTGCTGCTGGGCGCCGCGCTCGCGCTCGAGGTCACCGGCCGCGAAATTTCGCCCACGCTGGCGGTGGCACGCGCGGCGCAGGCGATCGATACCGGGGTCGCCGCCGCTCTGCTGTCGCGCCTGGAACGTTTCGGCGCGGACGAAAAACTGCGCGGGAGCGAGGGCCCATGAGCGCGGATTTTCTGGCGGCGATGGCGCGCTCGAGCCGCGAACGGGTGGCGCGCGAGCGAGCGCTGCGTCCGCGCCAGGAACTGCAGGCGCGGGCGCGTACATTACCGACTGCCCCGCGACTTGCACTGTCCCCGGGTGGCTTCGATCTGATCGCCGAGGTCAAACTGCGCTCGCCGGCGGCCGGACAGCTCAAGGACGGCGGCGAGGACATCGCCGCACGCGTAGCCGCCTACGCCGATGCCGGCGCCGCGGCGATTTCCGTTCTGACCGAGCCCAGTCGCTTTGACGGTGCGCTGGCGCATCTGGCGCAGGCCGCGTCCGCAGTTACCGGCCGCATTCCGGTCATGCGCAAGGATTTTCTGGTGGACGACTACCAGGTGTATGAGGCGCGGGTGGCGGGCGCCGGTGGCGTACTGATCATCCTGCGTATGCTCGGACGCGCCGAACTCGAAGCGCTGATCGAGGCGGCGGGAGAGCTCGGGCTGTTCGCGCTGCTGGAAGCCTTCGATGCTGCCGACCTGAAACTGGCCGCCGCCCTGGTGCGCGACCTCGGAGCGCGCTGCTCACTGCTGGTGGGGGTGAACTGCCGCGATCTGGTGACCCTCAAGGTGGTGCCCGGCCGGCTCGAGTCGCTGGCGCCGCTGCTGCCGGACAGCGTGCCGCGCGTGGCCGAAAGCGGTGTTGCGAACAGCAGCGATGCGGCGTGGGTGGCGGCCGCCGGCTATGACGTCGCCCTGGTGGGCAGCGCGCTGATGCAAGCCGGCGATCCGTTCCAGCTGGCCACCTCGATGCTGGCGGCCGGACGCGCGGCCGCGAGACCGCGGGCATGTGGCTGAAGATCTGCGGCATGACCAGTCCCGATGCGGTGACCGCGGCGCTGCAGGCGCGGGTCGATGCCATCGGTTTTGTATTTTCACCGTCGGTACGGCGGCTGGAACCGGCGCAGGCGGCGCAGCTGGCGGCTCCGGCGCGCGGGCGCGTCAGCCTGATCGCGGTGACGGTGCACCCGGAACAGCGGCTGGTGGATGAGATCCTGCGTGTGTTCCAACCCGACGTCCTGCAGACCGATCTGCAGGATTTCGATGTCTTAACGCTGCCCGACACGCTGGTTCGCCTGCCGGTGCTGCGTGCCGGCGCCGGCTCTGGCGCCGCCTTGCCGCGCCGCATGCTGTTCGAAGGTGCCCGCAGCGGCAGCGGCGAAGCCGCGGACTGGAATACCGCCTCGCGGCTGGCGCGCATGAGCGAGCTGATTCTGGCCGGCGGCCTCAACGCGCACAATGTCGCCGCCGCGATCCGCGCCGTACGACCATATGGCGTGGATGTATCGAGCGGAGTCGAATCGGACCCGGGGCGCAAGAGTGCGCAGATGATGGCGGAATTTGTCGAAGCCGCGCGGGCGGCATTTCAGGGGGTGGCTCATGATGAACGTTGAAACGGCGGCGGAACACGAACGCGTGCTGGCGGACCTGCTGGCGGGCCGTTACCCGGATGAGCGCGGGCGCTACGGGCCTTTTGGCGGCCGTTATGTGCCCGAGACGCTGATTCCCGCGCATGAGCGGCTGGAGCGCGGCGCGCGCCGCTGGCTGGCGGATCCTGATTTTCAAGCGGAACTCAATCGCGAGCTGTCCGACTGGGTCGGTCGGCCGACGGCGCTCAGTCCGGCGCCGCACCTGTCGAAGCGCTGGGGCGCGCTGGTGTGGCTCAAGCGCGAGGACCTGGCGCATACCGGTGCGCACAAGATCAACAACGCGATCGGCCAGGCACTGCTGGCGCGCCGGCTCGGCGCCAAGCGCATCGTGGCCGAGACCGGCGCCGGCCAGCACGGGGTCGCGAGTGCCGCCGCTTGCGCGCGCGTCGGCCTGCCGTGCACGGTCTATATGGGCGCGGTCGACATGGAACGCCAGGCGCCGAATGTCGGGCGCATGAGGCTGCTTGGGGCCACCGTGGTCCCGGTCACCAGCGGTGATCGCACGCTGCGTGCGGCGATCGACGAGGCGCTGCGCGACTGGGTATCGGATCCGACCGCCACCTATTACCTGCTGGGGTCGGCGGTCGGCGGCCATCCTTATCCTTACATCGTGCGTGAGCTGCAGGCGGTCATCGGCCGCGAGGCGCGTGCGCAGCTGCTCGAGCGCAGCGGCGCACTGCCCGATGCGCTGGTAGCCTGCGTCGGCGGGGGTTCCAATGCCATCGGCCTGTTTCATGCGTTTCTCGGCGATCGCAGCGTCGACATCATCGGCGTTGAGGCCGGCGGCCGCGGCTCGGGCCTGGGAGAGAATGCCGCCACGCTGGTCAATGGCCGGCCCGGGGTGCTGCACGGCAGTTATTCGATGCTGCTGCAGGATCGGCACGGCCAGATCCAGGAGACGCATTCGATCTCGGCCGGACTGGATTATCCCGGAGTCGGTCCGGAACACTCGCTGCTGAACTCGATCGGACGCGTGCGCTACGAGTCCGCGAGCGATGATGAGGCGCTGGCGGCGGTGCGCGAATGCTGTGAGTGCGAAGGCATCCTGCCGGCGATCGAGAGTGCGCACGCGCTGGCCGGTGCTCGCCGCTGGGCCGCGCTGCATCCGGGGGTGCGGATTCTGATCGGACTGTCGGGGCGCGGCGATAAGGACATGCTCACGCTGACACAGACCCTGCTGTCGCAGGTCCAGGCCGGCCGGCCGTGACCGCGACGTCGCCGACGGTGGCTGTCGCGCCGCGCGAACGCATCGTGTCGGCGCTGCGCGCCGCGGCCAAACATGGCCAGCCGGCGCTGGTGGCATTTCTGACCGCGGGCTTCCCGAGCCGCGGGAAGTTCCGCGAACACCTTACCGCCGTGGCCAGCGAAGCCGATGTGGTCGAGATCGGAGTGCCGTTCTCGGACCCGATGGCGGACGGCGTCACCATCCAGCGCTCCAGCGAACAGGCACTGCGCGCCGGCGTCACGCTCGGCTGGATACTGGACGAACTCGGCGCGCTGCCGCCGCTGTCGACGCCGCTGCTGCTGATGAGCTATATGAACCCGCTGCTGGCCTACGGTCTGGCGGCCCTGGCCGAGCGCGCGGTGCGGGTCGGTGTCTGCGGCTTCATCGTGCCGGATCTGCCATTTGACGAGAGTGAGGACATGCGCGCGGCACTGGCGCCGTATGGGCTGGCGCTGGTGCAGATGGTCACGCCGGTGACGCCGCCGGAGCGGCTCGCCAAGGTGGCCGCCGCGAGCCAGGGTTTCGTTTACGCTGTTACCATGACCGGCACCACCGGCAACAGCGTCGCGGCACCCAGGGACATCGCCGAATATCTGGAACGGGTGCGCGCCGCGGCGAGCGTACCGGTGTGCGCCGGTTTCGGCATCCGCGCACGTGAGCAGGTCGAGGCGCTGCGCGGCATGGCGGACGGAGTTATCGTAGGCTCGGCGCTGGTGGAGGTGCTGGAGCGAGGAGAATCACCGCAGCAGTGGCTGGCGACGCTGCGGCCGGCGCGCCGTTGAGCGCCTGAGCTACCGGAGGTCGCACGGTGCCCAGTCTGACGGTCAGCGAGCGATTCTGCGGTCCACCCGGATGTGCCAACGGCGGCTATTTCGCCGGGCTGCTGGCGCAGTTTTCCCAGAATCCGGTGCGGGTGCGCATCGAGCGGCCGATTCCGCTGCAGCGCTCGCTCGAAGTGCGCACGGTAGACGCCGGCGGGCTCACGCTGGTGTACGACGACGAGATCCTGGCGCGGGCGCACCCCACCGAATTCGAACTCGCGGTGCCGCAGCCACCGGATTATCTGCGCGCGCTGGACGCTTCACGCCATTTCATCGGCTTCGGCCGTCATGCCTTTCCGGACTGCTTCGTCTGTGGCACCAATCGCGAGCGCGGCGACGGGCTGCGGATCTTCGCCGGGGAACTGAGCGGCCACGATCAGGTGGCCGCCACCTGGGTGCCCGACGAGTCGTTGTCCGCGGGCAATGGCAAGGTACGACCGGAGTTCATGAGCGCCGCACTGGATTGCCCCGGCTACTTTGCGGCCCGCAGCGACGGCGTGGCGATGCTGCTCGGGGAATTTTCCGCGCATGTCGATCGCTGCGTGCATATCGATGAACCCTGCATCGTGGTCGGTTGGCGCATCGGGGTCAGCGGCCGCAAGTACGAAGTCGGCACCGCGCTGTTCGACTATGACGGCGACCTGTGCGCGCGGGCGCGCGCACTGTGGATCGAGCCGAGGCCGTCCGGCGGAATCGTGCGCCAGGTATAAGCATGCGCCCGACACGCCCGATGCTGGTGTATGACGGGGATTGCGGCTTCTGCGGCTACTGGGCGCGCTACTGGCACCAGCTCACCGGCGACAGCGTCAGCTACCGGCCATATCAGGAGGTCGCGGCGCAGTATCCCGAGATCCCACTGGCCGACTTTCAACGTGCTGTGCAATACATTGCGCCCGACGGACGACATGCGAGCGCCGCCAAGGCCAGCTTCCTGACCCTAAGCCACGCACGCGGCAAGGCATTCTGGCTCGCACTCTATAGAGGACTTCCGGGCTTCGCCGCCATCGCGGAGCGCGCTTACGCCTTCACCGCCGCGCACCGCCCGGCGTTCTATCGCATCAGTGTGTTTCTGTGGGGCAGGGATTACCAGCCGCCGCGCCACGACCTGGTCGCATTCCTGTTCCTGCGCCTGCTTGGGCTCATCTATCTGGCGGCCTTCGTCTCCTTTGGCGTGCAGGCCATGGGGCTGATAGGCAGTCATGGCATCCTGCCATTGACAGAACTGGTCAATGACATCGGCGCCCGCATCGGCCCGGTGCGCTTCTACTGGATGCCGATGCTGTTCTGGTGGAACGCCAGCGATGTCGTCATCGAGGCGGTGTGCTGGCTGGGCGCCGGCCTGTCGCTGCTGCTGGTATTCAACCTGTTGCCGCGCCTGAGCCTGTTGCTGCTCTACGTGCTCTATCTGTCGCTGCTGTACGGCGGGCAGGACTTCATGACCTACCAGTGGGACACATTCCTGCTGGAGACCGGCTTTCTGGCGCTGCTGATGAGTTTTAGCACGACTCCGGGCATCTGGCTGCTGCGCTGGCTGCTGTTTCGATTCATGTTCATGTCCGGCATGGTCAAGCTGCTGAGCGGCGATCCCAACTGGTGGAATCTGTCAGCCCTGTCGTTTCATTTCGTGACGCAGCCGCTGCCAACGCCGCTGGCCTGGTACGCCGCTCACCTGTCCCTGGACACGCTGAAGGTTCTCACCGCCGGCACCTTTTTCGTCGAGCTGGTGCTGCCGTTCCTGATCTTCTGTCCACGCCGGCTGCGCTTCTTTGCCGCGTTCGGCATCGTGCTGCTGCAAAGCTGCATCCTGATGACGGGCAACTACAACTGGTTCAACCTGCAGACCATGCTGCTGTGCCTGCTGCTATTCGACGATGCGGCGGTGCGCAGAATCCTGCCGTCGCGCCTGCGCCGATTGCTGCCGCCCGGTGCACAACGGGGATCGCCGCCGCGGGGAATCCGGCTGACCGTCGGCGCGCTGGCGCTGCTGATCGTGTTCTGCAGCCTGGTGCAGATGGACCTGCGTTTCGGCGGCAGCCCGCCGGCGGCGGCGCAGACCGTCGATAGCCTGTTCGAGCCGCTGCATATGGTCAGCGGCTACGGTTTGTTCGCCGTCATGACCACGCAGCGCGATGAAATCATCATTGAAGGTTCGGCCGATGGCGCCGATTGGCGCGAATACGAATTCCGCTACAAGCCCGGGGATCTGACCCGCCGGCCGCCCTGGAATATTCCGCACCAGCCGCGTCTGGACTGGCAGATGTGGTTCGCGGCACTCGAGGACCCGCGGCGCCTGCAATGGTTTCCACGCTTTCTCAAAGCGCTGCTGGAGAATCAACCGGCGGTGCTGGCGCTGATGGAAAAAAATCCGTTTCCGGAAACACCGCCGCGCTATGTGCGAGCGCAGTTCTACGACTACCGCTTTTCCGACCGCGTGGAAAAGGCCAGTGGCCGCTGGTGGCACCGCCATCTGCTGGGGACGTACTACCCTGAGGTTAGTCTTAAGGGCGAATGACCCGCTCGTCACATTAACTTTTGGCGACTTTTGGCGTGTAGCCAACGTGTGTACATTGCAGGCGTATCATCCCGTGCAGGCGCGCATCGCGAGTTTTGAAAATGTTACCGGATCGACTTACCAGTCCGACTCTGGCCTGCGCGCTGTTCCTGCTGCTTGAACCTTTGGCCGACGCCGCCAATGGCGGCTACGCGGCGCTGGTCAAACAGGTGGCGCCCAGCGTCGTCACCGTCCTGGTTGAAGAAAATGGTGAAAGCGCCGCCCAGCGCGCCGTAGAGCGGGCGACCGCCGACAGCCCGGATAGCGACGCGCGCGCGTTCATGCGTCGCATGCTCTCAGGGCCGGGCGGCGGCAACCCGCCTCCCGGCGCCAGCGGATCGGCGCTGGGTTCGGGGTTCGTCATCAGTGCCGACGGACTGATCGTGACCAATCGCCACGTCGTGGCGGGAGCCCGTTCGGTGCGCGTAAAGCTGCCGGACGGCCGGGAAGTCCCTGCCCAGGTCATTGGCCTCGACGCGACGACCGACATTGCGCTGCTACGCGTGAGCGCAGGTCGACTGTCCGCATTGCACCTGGGATCCTCGGACAAGGTTTCCATAGGCGATCCGGTGGTTGCCATCGGCAATCCGTTCGGCCTGGGTCAGTCGGTGACTGCCGGCATTCTCTCCGCGCGCGGTCGCGTACTCGAAGAGGACCCCTACATTGATTTTCTGCAGACCGATGCGGCGATCAACCTGGGTAATTCCGGAGGCCCACTGCTGTCCACGGATGGAGTGGTCGTGGGTGTCAACACGGCGATACTCACGCCGAGCGGGGGCTCGGTAGGACTTGGGTTCGCAATTCCGGCTGAAACCGTCACCGCCGTCATCGCAGAGCTGCAGGCCCATGGGAAGGTAAGCCGCGGTTATCTTGGAATTGAAGTACAAGCGATGACGCCGGGGTTGGCGCGGGTTCTGCTGGGACGTGATACTCCGGCCGGTGTACTGATCACGGCCGTGGAGCCGACCGGGCCGACAACGGGCGAGCTGATGGTCGGGGATGTACTGCTGAGCGTCGGTTCTACCGCTGTAACAATTGCAACTCTTGGGAAGATCGTCGTGCGCATGAGGCCCGGCAGCACGGTGAACGTGTCGGTGATGCGTGAAGGTAACGAGCTGCCGATTGCGGTGACGACCGGTCAATTGCCGGATCCCCCGGACGATGCGCTGCAGGCCGGGGGTTCGGATACCTGGGTGCCGAATCTTGAGCTGGGTGTGGCCAAGGCGACGGCCGATATTCGCAAGGCGCTCAAGGCACCAGACGAAGTCGGCGGACTGGTCGTCACGCAGCTACGCCATGATGGCCCCGGAGCGCAGGCTGGCTTGAAAGTCGGTGATCTGATCACGCATGCTGGAACCAAGCGTCTGGAGGATGTTGCGGACCTTGCGACGGTCAGCAAACCCACGTCCAGCCAGCCGTTGCTGCTTCGTGTCATTCGTACCGGTTCGCCCGGATTCATCGCCGTCACAGGAAGCGAACAGCGCTGATCCACGGTGCACCCGGCAACAGCGCCGCTGCCCGCAGTGTGACGGCAGCTTGACGTGGAGTATCCTGCAGCGACGATACCCGATCACCACTGCCGCTTAGGAGTGCGCCATGACAGAGAAGCCCAAGCGTGAAGAGAAACCCTGGCGGCCGAGGATAGACCGCGAGCCAGAGCTCAATCCGTCCGTGAACCGTGACGATCGTACTGGCGCATTGGAAAATCCGCCGCCACTGGTCGACGACGACGAGGAAGAGGAATCAGGGTCGTAGACCGCAACGGGCCCCCTGGCCAGCTATCACGATCCTTTCGCGGAGGATGATCGGGCCGCGCCGGGCCGGCACCCGAAACGCACCAGCCCGGCCCGCAACGAGGCGCAGGCCTCGCTTCCGGCTGTCGCGCCTGTGGCCGGCGGCACGCGTGCGACGACGGTGGTGGCGCGCCTTCCGGCGCGCCCCGGCAGCGATGCAGGTGCTCACCGCTGTAGTCGCGGTGCTGATGCTGGCGCCGGCCGTCAACTGGATCTATCAGGTGATCCACAAGCCGACCGAGCTGTTCTTTCCGGTCAGTGCCACACTCTATAAGACGCCGACTGAAACCTGGCAGCAATACGCGCCGTTATTCAGCAGGTACTCCACGCGCGTAATGACTCCGGAGCTACTGGCCGCGATCGCACAGGTGGAAGGTTCCGGTAATCCGGTGGTGCGCACGTACTGGCGCTGGTCGTGGACCACGACGCAACCGTTCGAGGTCTACCGGCCGGCGTCGAGTGCGGTCGGGATGTATCAGATCACCGACGGGAATTTTACCGAAGCGCGGCGCCTGTGCATCCGGCATCACATCGTCGTGGACGACGGGCCATGGAATGACTGGCAATCGTGCTGGTTCAACTCTCTGTATGCCCGCGTGCTGCCCGGCAACGCGGTTGAACTGACGTCGGCCTACCTCGATCGCAATGTGGCGATGATCCTGGAGCGCCACCGGGTGACATTCGCGTCGTTGCAACTCAAGCAGCAACTGGCGGCGGTGATTCACCTCTGCGGCGCAGGTGCGGGCGATGAATATGCCCGCCGCGGTTTTCAGCTGACCGCCGGTCAGCGTTGCGGTGACCATGAGGTGCGCGTGTATCTCGCGCGCATCGAGGCGATGAAGACGGTGTTCGATCGCCTGAGCGTGGAGACGCCGCCTTGAACCGCGGCGTACGCCGGCAGCCGCCACGCTCGTGACCAATAAGCCTCCTTCATACGCGACGTCGTTGACTCTGGCCGCCATGAGTCTTGGGTTCGGTGTCGTTCAGCTCGACGTCACTATCGTGAACACGGCCCTGAGCAGCATCGGCCGCTCGCTGGGTGGCGGGATGGCGGAGCTGCAGTGGGTGGTCAGCGCTTACACCATCGCCTTTGCCGCTTTGATTCTCACTGCCGGTGCGCTCGGCGACCGCCTGGGCGCAAAGAAGATCTTCATGGCGGGATTCGCGCTCTTCACGCTGGCTTCCGTCGCCTGCGCGTTGGCGTCGAGCTCCTCGGTCCTGATTGCGTCGCGCGCGATACAAGGCACGGGAGCCGCCATTCTGGTGCCGAATTCACTAGCCCTGCTCAACCATGCGTATCCGGACGAGAAACAACGCGGCAGGGCGGTGGGCATCTGGGCGGCAGGCGCCAGCCTTGCCCTCACCGCCGGGCCGCTGGCCGGCGGTGGCCTCATCGCGTTGATCGGGTGGCGCAGCATATTCCTGGTCAATTTGCCGATCGGTATTGCCGGGCTGTGGCTGACCTGGCGTTACGCCAGCGAGACCGCCCGCTCGCGGCAGCGTGAGCTTGACCTCGCGGGGCAAGCCGCAGCGATCGGTGCGCTTGGCTGTCTGGCGGGCGCGATCATCGAAGGTGGTGCCCGAGGCTGGAACAATCCGTGGGTGCTGGCGGGCTTCGTCGCGTTCGTTGTCCTGGCTGCGCTGTTCATCGCCCAGGAGCGACGCACGCGCCAGCCGATGCTGCCACTATCACTGTTCCAACACCGCCTGTTCTCGCTGGCCTCGCTGGTGGGCCTGTTGGTGAATGTGGCCTTCTATGGCCTCATCTTTGTGCTCAGTCTGTATTTTCAGCAGATCAACGGCCTGTCGGCCCTGGCAACAGGTCTCGCTTTCCTGCCCATGATGGGGGCGGTGCTGGTGGTCAACCTGCTCGCGGCCCGTGCCGCCGAGCGCTTCGGTGCGGCGATGATGATTGCAGCCGGCGCAGCCATCGCAGCCGCGGGCTGCATCGCCCTGCTCGATGTCGAGCGTGGCAGCAGCTATGGACAGGTTTGTGCGCAGCTGGTGGCGATGGGCGCGGGGCTGGGATTGCTGGTGCCACCGCTGACCTCGACGCTGCTGGGCAGCGTTGAGAAAGCGCGCTCCGGAGTCGCCGCCGGCGTTCTCAATGCCACCAGACAGACCGGTAGCGTCATCGGGGTCGCGCTATTCGGATCGTTGCTGGAGCACAAGGGTGCGTTTATGACAGGTGTACATATATCGCTGGTTATCTCGACCGTGCTGTTTGTCGGCGCGGCGGCCATGGCATTGCTTGGCGCACGGAAAGTGAAATAACGCCTGAGTCGCGCGCCGGCGCGGCGCTGTTCGTTTTATAACTCCAATGTCACTCGGCAGCGACTGCATTGTCATGGCGGCCGCTCCTAGTATCGACCGTAACGGAAAAATGTCGATATCGAAGGAGAGCGGCAATGGCGACTCTGTGTCTCGGGGAGATCGATGGATCAGCGCCACTGTTGCGCGACTGGCTCGCCGGGGACTGGGCGTTGCTGTTTTCTCATCCGGCGGACTTTCAGGACCAGGGACTGGAGCGCGATCGCTGGCTGGAGATACTGCGCGATGAGTTTCGCGCGCGCGGCGTACGGCCGGTCGCCTGCAGCCAATCGGCCGCTGGCGCTGCCGCCGCCGATGGCAGCTGGGCCGGGGAGCTGATCGACGATCATCGACTGCTGCGGCTGCCGTCCGACGCCGCCGGCGACAGCGTGATCGATCTGGCGGCGCGCAATCTGCGCGCGGACATCCTGGGCCTGCCGCCGCGCTTCGTCCTGATTGTCGATGAGTCGCTGACGCGGCGCGGCATGCTGAAGTACAGCGCCGGCCGCAGCAGTGTCTCTCCGCTCGATCTGCTGGCCTCGATCGACGCATTCCGCCGCAGCTCAACGCCTGCGCCTGCATCGTCGCCCAGGCGTCGGATCTGGCAATCGGCCGCCGCGTAGAATTCGGCCGCGCCGCGCCGCGCCGCGCCGCGGCTGAGGCGGGCGGACCGCCCGGCCGCCTTCCCTGGCGCCCCGGCGGTGACAGAACGGCTACATAGCGAAATAAAAAGTCGTCATGGCAAATCGCTATTGGACCGTCCATGGCCCGGTGTCTATGGTGGTTGGCCGCAAGCACAACACGCGTAACGATAGGCGGAACTGACATGACAGAGATCGCACACAGCCAGGTACACGTCCCAAAGCGCGATTCGGTCTGGACTGAACTGGTCAGAAAGGATGACTGGTGGGCGATCTGGATTGGGCTTGGCCTGGTCGTGGTCGCGGCCGGACTGGTGGCGAATGGCAGCAGCCTCAAGTGGTTGGCCGTGGCACCGCAAAAATGGACCGCCTGGCCCGAGGCGCTGGCGCAGGTGCGTGCCCATGCCGCGCAGTACCTGGCGCTGTTCGTGCTCTGGGCGGCGCTGTTCGGCATCGGTGTCAGTGCGCTGGGTTACAAGCTGTCCCGCTTCCTGCCGGCCTTCGCGCTGGTATTCTTGGTGTCGCTCGGGCTGTATCTGCTGGGTCAATGGGACCAGGCGGCGCGCTACAACCTCGAGCCGCCGCTGGTCGCGCTGGTGCTGGGCCTCGCGGTCGCCAACACGGTCGGTGTTCCACGGTGGGCCGACGCCGGGCTGCGTGTCGAGCTGTACATCAAGACCGGCATCGTGCTGCTGGGCGCCAGCCTGCCGCTGACGCTGATCGCCTGGGCCGGGCCGGTGGCCATCGTGCAGGCGGCGATCGTGTCGCTGACGACGTTCGGCGTCATCTACTTTACCGCCGCGCGCCTGGGACTGGATCGACGGCTGGCGGCCACGTTGGGAACCGGCGGCGCGGTGTGCGGCGTATCGGGCGCGATCGCCACCGCGGGCGCAGTGGGTGCCCGCAAGGAGCACGCCTCGATTGCGATCTCGCTGGTTATCTTCTGGGCCATCCTCGCGATCTTCATCCTGCCGCTGCTGGCCCGCGGGTTGCAGCTGCCGACCGGTGTGGCAGGGGCATGGATCGGAACTTCCGAGTTCGCCGATGCAGCGGGCCTGGCCGCGGCACAGGCCTATGGCGGCTACGCCGGCCATGTAGCGGGTATCAGCGGTACGCCGGAGGCTGCCGTCAACGCGTTTACGCTGATGAAAGTCATCGGCCGCGACGTGTGGATCGGCGTCTGGGCGTTCGTACTGTCCATCGTCGCCACCACACGCTGGCAAGCGACCGGCATCCACTCGAAGGCGAACCCGGGGGAGATCTGGCGCCGCTTTCCTAAGTTCGTGCTCGGTTTCCTGATCGCATCGGCGATCGTTACCGTGATTTCCAGCGGCTACAGCTATGCCGACTATAAGAAAATCGTGCAGCCATCGCTGGTGGCGCCGCTGCAGTCGCTGCGCGTCTGGGCCTTCACCTTCACCTTCCTGGCAATCGGACTGACCACGCGCTTTCGCGAGTTCTTCAGCGTCGGTGCCAAGCCGTTCTATGCCTTCACCGCAGGTGTTGCGGTCAATATCGTGCTCGGCTACCTGCTGTCGACGCAGGTGTTCGTCGGCTTCTGGACCCGGTTCGGCCAATGACACTCAGTGCAGTGCGTGTCGAAGCCGTAGTCGAGGAGAGCTGCGGCAGCTGCCGATACTTCTGCCAGGCGCCGCATGAAATTGAATCGCAGCTGCCGGGCATGCGCAGCCTTGGATCGGGCCATGCGTCGGTGCGCGCTGCGGACGGCATTTGCCGCAAGCATGATCGCTACCTGGGAGCGGCATCGCATTGCGCGGACTACGAGCACCGGATCTGACGCCCACCCATATGCGCAAGGCACATCGGGGTGCCCGCGGGCAGCTGCGCCAATCGAGGTTACTGCTGGTCCCGCCGGTACGCGATGCTGCAGGCGCGCCTGACATAAGCCTGCTCGAGTAATTCCGGGAAGCCGCTAGCTGCCGAGAACATGTCGGTCTGTCCCGGGCTGCCGAGTTCTTCTTCGATCAGTCGCTGCTCCGCCTGCACATGGGTTTCCAGGTTACCGTCACGGCGGATATGCGTAATCGACACGGCATGCTTCTTCAGCTCGTGGCACACCAGAATCGTGCGGTGGCAGATCAACGGATCGTGTTCCGCGCACATCAGTGCCAGGCGATAGCTTTGAGCACCAGCCAGCACGCGCTCGATACCAGCGGCGAAAGCAGGCAGCTTCGCGATGCTGTCGTAGCTTGCACGGCCGTCGACGTAACACTCCGGCTCCTCGCGTCTTGCGCCGAGCTCCCGGCCCAGAAACACATAGTGAACGCCTGCCGCCTTCAGACTGCCCTGCGCGGGCTCCCTGGAGAAATGGGGGAAGCGCGCACTGTAGGGTCGCGATCGCACGTCGACGACGGCCTCCACCTTGTGACGTTGCAATTGGGCGATGAATTCGTCCATGGACTGGGAGGAATGCCCAATCGTGTAGATCTGCTGCAAAGGCGCCATTACGGCGTCGAGGCTGGCGCATCAGCGCGAGTCTGTCAAAAGGCCGGCCTCACATTGCGTCCGGCCGTGAGTCTGTTGCCATCGCTGACCCTATCCGCGAACATGGGGCATCGCGTCCAGGCAAGCGCTCACGAACTATAGATGGCCACGGCTTCGGATCACTACGACAGTCACCTCGGCCGCATTTATTCGTGGATGGTCGGTGACGTCGAAGCAGCTCTGGCGCGCAGCGCAGCCGAGCTGGACGCGATCGGCCTGCCTGTCACACGACCGGGCACCGCGCTCGACCTGGGAGCAGGCATCGGCTTGCATGCGCTGCCCCTGGCGCAGCGTGGGTTTTCCGTGACGGCTATCGACAGCTGTCAACAATTGCTGGACGAGCTGCGAGCGCGTTCCGGTTCGCTGCCGATCGCAACCGTAACGGCCGACATTGTCGATTTTCATAAGTTGGTACAGCAAGCGGCAGATGTCATCTTGTGCATGGGAGACACGCTGACCCACTTGCCGGATGTGAGCTCAGTTGAGCGGCTGTTCGCCGATGTCGCCCGCTCTTTGGCTGTGGGCGGGATGTTAGTCTGCACTTTTCGCGATTACGTTTCCGCACCGCTCCAGGCAGAGCGCCGCTTTATCCCGGTGCGCAGTGATGACAAGAGAATCCTGACCTGCTTTCTGGAGTATTTCGATGACCAGGTGGTGGTGCACGATGTGCTGCAACAGTGGGAGGATGGCCGTTGGCGCCAAACTGTAAGCAGTTATCCCAAACTACGTCTGGCGCCGGATTGGGTTGCATCGCAACTGATTACGCACGGTCTTGAGGTTCGTCAATGTGCGGGCCCGAGCGGCATGGCTTGCGTTGTCGCGACCAGGGCATAACGGCAAACAAATTTATATCTCGTAATGGGTATCAACAGTTGAGTCGAATGCCACTCTTGCCGAGGCACATTTGGTTTCTGTTGACGGTCCCCCCGGTCCTCATGGCGAGCCGATCAGCTCCTGGTCCAGCGTGCCACTGCTCTGGCTAACGCGGGGCCCACGAGTAACACGAGAACAAACCGCGCCATTTGCATGGCCATCACGAATGGCACATCGACATGGGAGGAGGAGGCCGCAATGATCGCGACCGAATCGGCGCCGCCGGGGCTGGTGGCAAGGTATGCGGTCAGCGGGTCGGTACCGACGATAAGGTGCAGCAGCACTGCCAATCCGCCGCACAGCGCGATCAGCGTCACGGTTGAGGCGAAGATTTTCGGAAACACGCGCGCGGCGTAGATCACAATGTCGCGCGAGAATCGAAGGCCAATGGACCAGCCGACCAGCGCATAGCAGCCGGCCATCAGCCATGGCGGCAGCGTGATCGTCATGACACGGGCGCAGGACAGTGCGGTGCCGGCGAACAGCGGGACCAGCAGAGCGCCGGCGGGGATCCTGGATCTGGCGCCCGCGACCGCGCCGAACACGGCGAGCGCCACGGTCTCCCATAACGGCCCGGCAGCCACCGCTGGAAACCAGTCGATGGCAGGTCTAGCGAGGCCGCCGGGCGCGACCCAGAGCCGTGCAACGACGGAGGCCACAATGGCCACGAGCATCACGCGCAGAAACTGCATGTAGGCGACCAGCCGTGGGTCGCCGCCGAAGCCTTCGGACATCAACACCATGACCGTCGCTGCGCCGGGCGTCGAGCCCCAGACCGCGGTCGTCCCCGGCAACACCTTCCAGCGTGCAAGCAGGGCGCCGAGTGAGGTACTGATGAGCAGCACCGAGCTAACACCGGCGAGAAACAACGGCCATTGCCGCCCCATCGTTACCAGGATCGCGGGACCGATGCTGCGCGCCACGAGGCAGCCGATCAGACCTTGCGCGAGGACGTAGGGCCAGTGTGGTACCGCAAGCTTGCCGTCAAAGACCGCAACCAGGATCGCCGCCGCCATCGCGCCCAGAAGCAGCGCCGCGGGCAGCCGCATCAGTTCGAGCGGCACAATGAAGGCGAGCGATGCCAGCAGCAGGATGGTCCACTTAAGCGGCGGCCCGCGGTCGCGCAAAGTAAAGGCGGTTCGCCTGGTCGGCTGCTGCACCATGCCGCTAGCTGGGAGCCAGCGTGATGTCGCTGCTTTGAACGATACGGCCGAGTCGCGGCATGATGTGCTTCATCGACATCTCATGGCCCTCCGCGACAGAACTGGTGGTCACGTCCTTCACGATCAGCAGTTCGTAACCGTGCTCGTAGGCCTGACGCGCGGTCGATTCCACGCCAATCTGAGTCGAAACGCCTCCCAGCACCATGGTGCGGATACGACGCCGACGCAGCTGCAGGTCCAACTCGGTGCCGTAGAACGCGCCCCAGTGTCGTTTCGTAATCTGCAGGTCACCGGCTTGCATCAGACCGGATGGGAATTCGTTCCAGCCGTCCGGGAACCCACCCGGCGGGATTGCCGGCGGCTGGTCCACCGCCTGGCGCAACATGTCGGCGCCGTCCCGGGAGAAGGCGACGTTGACCAGTACGACCGTTGCCTTTGCGGCGCGAAAGCGCTCGGCCAGGGCCCGACCGCGCACCACCAGATCTTGAGCCGTGACGGGCGTGAGCGCGTTGGAGAGGATGCCCTTTTGCAGGTCGATCAGGACGAGGGCAGAAATTCGGGGATCGAGTTCGATCATGATCGAGACTCCAGGGGTGAGGGACGCACGGCGAAGAACCGCGCGTCTCGTGCGATTGGCTTTGAAAGGTACGACAGTGTCTCGGGCATGGCCGGCCGCTCGCCCAGTTATATCATGCGACAGTGCTGAATTTGTCGTGCAGAACCAGACGAGGAGATTGACCGTGCATAAGGGGAGCTGCCTGTGCGGAAATGTAAATTACGAACTCAGCGATGAGCTCGGCGATTTTGGTTATTGCCATTGCACCAGCTGCCGCAAGGCTAGCGGCACAGCGCACGCAGCGAATGCCCCAATCAGCCGATTGCACTTCCACTTGCGTAGCGGTGGCGACACTCTTCGGGAATACCAGTCGTCGCCGGGAAAATTTCGCGCGTTTTGCTCGCGCTGCGGCAGCCCGATTTATGCCTATCTGTCCGGTACGCCGAATATGTTGCGAATAAGGCTCGGGAGCCTTGATACTCCTTTTGCCAAGCAGCCGAAGGCGCACACGTTCGTGTCCGATAAGGCCCCCTGGGAGCCGATCACCGACCGCATTCCGCAGTTCGACTGCTGGGCGCCCAAAGACGTGTTACTTCAGCTCGGGTCTCGTCAGGATCTGTCCTGACGTCAATGGTGCGGCCACGGAGAGGGTGAAGCCATGACACTGATCCGTAGGATCGCGCTCGGGACGCTGGTGACCCTGCTTGCCCTGGTGCTGGTAGGCGCCTGGTATATCTCCCACGACGCGGGACCGGCGCCGGTCGCGCCGATCCCCCAGCAGTCCGCGCGGATGAAAGCCGTGGTCTTCCGCCAATACGGCGGTCCGGAAGTGCTTCGCATCGAAGAGGTCGAGAAACCGGCACCCAAAGCCGACCAGCTACTGATCCGGGTTCACGCCGCCGCGCTCAATCCGCTCGACTCGCACCGCATGCGTGGCTTGCCGTATCCGGTGCGGCTGATGCTGACTGGCATCGGGCGGCCGCGACTTACTCGCCTGGGTGTGGACTTCGCCGGCAGCGTGGAGGCGGTTGGAGCGCAGGTGACGCGTTTTCGAGTCGGCGATGAAGTGTTTGGGGCCACCGATGGTGCGCTAGCTGAGTACGTCACTTCGACCGAGGTGGGCATTGCGCTCAAGCCTGCGAATTCCACATTCGAACAGGCAGCGGGGGTGCCGATCGCGGGAATTACCGCACTGCAGGGCCTGCGCGACAAAGGGCAGCTCAAAGCCGGGCAGAAGGTGCTGATCAATGGTGCCTCGGGCGGCGTGGGCACGTTTGCGGTCCAGATCGCCAAGTCCATGGGTGCGGAGGTGACCGGAGTCTGCAGTACGCGAAACCAGGAGCTGGTCCGGCTCATCGGCGCGGATCACGTCGTGGACTACACACGCGACGATATCACCCGGGGCAATGAGCGCTTTGATCTCGTGCTCGACATGGTCGGAAGCTACCCGCTGCTCGCTTACCGGCGCGTGCTCAATCCTCACGGCACGGTGGTCGTGATCGGTTCGACCAGCACCGACCGCTGGATCGGCGCCATGAGCGGCTGGGCCAAGGCCACGTTCATCGGCCCGTTCGTGGGCCAGCACTACGAGGTGCTGATGGCCGATGTCAATCGCACGCAGGATCTGGATGCGCTTGCGGAGTTAATGAAGTCCGGCCAGGTAACACCGATCATCGATCGGACCTACGCACTCGCGGATACCGCCGAAGCGATGCGTTACCTGGAGCAGGGTCATGCCCGCGGCAAGGTCATCATCCGGATCGACTGAAGGCCGGCGCTAAGTCAGTTATTGCGCGGTCAGCTGTCCTTCGTTGTCGATCAGCGAGAACAATCCGTTGCCATAGTATTGCAGCGTGGCTGTCTGGTTTTGGTTACCGGCAATAAAACCCCCGGTACCCACGGTCGTGATCGCGGAGAGAGCATAGAGTGAGCCCTGAAAAGTGGCGCCGACGACCTTCTGGTCATCGCCCGCGACGACGAACGTCGAGAATTGCTGGCCGCCCGAGCCCAATTGCGTCCAGTATTGGCTGGAATCGTCCGATATGAAAACCGGAGAGGCCGCGCCGCCGGCGGAGGCTACGAGTACGGTGGCATCGGCGGAGGTGGCGAACTCGCCCCACGACTCCGATTGATTTATCGTCCATGTGGCTCCTGAGTTGGTTGAACTAGCCAGCCCATCCCCTGTAGCGTAGATATGAGTGCCGTCGCTGGACGCCACTACGTGACTCCAGTTCCCCCCGTAGATGCCGTAAGGGTTGGGCTCAGCCAGTGTCCAGGTCGCGCCAGCGTCTGGCGAAATATAGATGCCGAAGGCGGTGCTTATCGAACCGCTAACAATCAGCTCGGCCTGGGTTGGCCAGGCGAGCGAGTTGAAATTGGGGCTGGCTGGCTGCAGCGTCCAGGCCAGGCCTGAATCGGACGAGGTATATGCGACGGCCTGCCCGGAGGTATTTGCGCCGTTGGCGATCATGTCAACGCCGTTTGGCGAGACGCCCAGATTCACCCATGTAAGCGGCGGCCCTTGAGCGGACCAGGTCACACCCGAATCAGACGAGACGTGCAACTGCGCGCCCGCTCCCGACACTGCGGCCAGCAGGTGCGTGCCGTCGGCAGACATGGCGAGCGCGGACCAGGCGGCATTACCGGAGTTCTGCGCAGTCCACGTCGCGCCACCATCCGCCGATGTGTAGATTGGCCCTGCAGCAGCAGCGGTTGATGCGAGCTGGCTGCCGTTGGCCGAGCTCGCAAGCAGCCCGCTCATACTCGGCAACGGCCCGACCGGCGTCCACAGCACATTTTCGAACCCCGCGTAGATCTGCTGCCCGGCATTCTGGGCAATCTTCCAGCCGCCGCTGCCTGGGCCCGAGACTTCAACGACATCACCGACGGCGGGATTCGCCGGCAGCGTGATTGTGACTTGAGCGGTATTGTCGGCCATGTATCCGGTGTTCGGGACCGCCTGGGCACTGGTGCCGCTCACCGCGATCCAGGTCAGGCTAGGGCCGGCAGAGCCAGTTGCGCCAGTTGCGCCCGCCGCACCAGTTGCGCCGGCTGCGCCAGTTGTACCGGCCGCGCCAGTGGTGCCAGCTGCGCCGGTCGCTCCCGTCTGACCAGTCCCACCGCAGGCACTCAGCGCCAGCGCGGCCGCCCCGAGGATTAGCGCGACCATCGTGCCGTGCTCGAATTTTCGCCCAGAGATTACTTGGTGCACAGTCGCTCCGTGAAGAGCTGACATTTTCGTGCAGCCCATGGATGGTTGGGCCTTGGTAGGCAGAGAGTCAAACCGACAATAGATGGGTCTGCGTTAAGGCGCCGAGTGTGAAGTCACAGTTGCCGTGACATTAAGGTAACTTCGCGGGCAAGCGACGCGGTTACCTGCACGCGACCGAGCATTCCTTACAAACAGGCACCACGCGGACCTCGTGGCCGACAACTAATGCATTTCAGGCGCCGCGCGCCGCTGCCAAACCGCGAGCTCAGAACTTTCCTGCAGCGTAGCGTTCGGCGAACCAGTAGCCCGCGACCAGCGTCTTGAGATCGTTGATCTCGCCGCGGCGTACGCGGTCGATGAACACCTTCGCCGGCAGGACAACAGTCAGAATGTCCTCCTGCTCGGTCGCGTTGCCATGAACGCCGCCGGCGTGACTGGTGTCCACGGTGCCGTACACGATGGCGATCTTCTCGGATGTACCCCCTGAGCTGACGTAGGCGCCCGGATGAATGAGCACGGGATTGCTCAGTACAAGACCTGCCTCTTCCTGCATCTCTCGAACCGCGGCCTGCAGCGCCGTCTCATTGTCTTCTATGGCGCCGGCCACGAGGTTGTCCCGATACGGGTAGTCACCGGCCACCATCAGGCCGGGGCGAAACTCGTTCACCAGCACCACCTCGTCGCGGCCCGGGTCGTGGCCAAGGACGGCGACCGCATTGCCGCGCTCCATCACTTCCCACGAGGTGCGCCTGACCCCTCCGCCGTATTTCTCGACGTCGAATTCATAGCGGTATACCCGCAGAAATCCCTCATGCAAGGGCGTTCTGCTGTGGATGGCTGCTTTCAGTTGTCTTGCTGTCACGTTCAACCTCATCATCGATCGATCGCGCCTGCGGCACGCCGGCGCGCCTGGATGGGCAGCGCGTCGTTAGCCGAATTTGGCCTTCATGCGTTCGGATAATTTCGATAGCTGTACGACCACGCGTTCATGTGTGCCGACTCCAATCTCGTCGTTCCCTTGGGTCGCACGAATTGAAAACTCGATGCGCCGCCCATCGACCCTGGTCACCTTCGCTTCGCCGATGATGTGTTGACCCACTGGCGTCGCCGCCAGGTGGCGCACGTCGACGCGCGTCCCGAGCGCGCTTTCGCCGGCGTCCAGATATGGCTTGATCGCGTTGAGCGCCGCGTTCTCCATCACCATGATCATGACCGGTGTGGCCAGGACCGGAGGCAACGTCACATCCTTGAAACGGCTGGCCAGATGCTGGGGCATGACCACCAGACTGAACGAACCCGTGGCACCAACCGGTATCGATTGCATGAACCTTCCTTGCAGTTGACTGACGGACGAGTCTAGTGAAGTTCCGCGCCGCCATGATCCTCAATGAATTTCACCAACGTAGCGGCCATCAGGCGATGGTCGGACAGGTTGGGGTGATAATCGCAGCCCGTCTGCGCAAGCTGTGGGAACTGCATCTCAAAGAGATGCTGGTCACCCGCCGAGCGCAGCGAGTCGACGATGTCCGCCACCTTCTGGTTTGCAGGGTTGTCCTCGGGCCCCGGCTGAATGACGATGATCAGACCATTCGGGCCCAGTCGCGCGCGTAACCCCGTAAGCAGGTTGCGGTAGGCTTCGGTGAACTGCGTCTCCAGCTGCGCCGCTGTCCAGGGTTCGTCGGCTCCGAGTGGCGAGCCAAAGTCATTGCCGCCGATCCGCACCACTGCCACCTGCGGATGCCAATCGGAGTCTCGGAACAGGGAAGCGGAGTCGGACTGCAGAGTCAGCGTGGCGTAAGTCGCATAGCTGGTTCCTTTCCAGATGCCATGCCAATTGCGCACCAGACCGATGCCGTCCATGGCATTGAGCTGCCAGTCGGCGTGCAGCTGGTGCGCGGCAACAATCGCATAACTTTGGCTCGCATCGCTGCGTGCCGCGATCTCGTCGTCAGTGCAATCCACCGTCGCCGACAGATCGCCGTAGCCGGTGGAACCGGAATCGGCGATGAATTCGATCTGGCGACTGGGCTTCGGTGGCAGCGCCAGCCAGCGGCCATCGGCGTCCTTGCTGAAGCCGAAGAAAAGTCCGGGAGCGCGCGGGGTGGCGCGCATGCGGATCACTTCGACGATGTGATTTCCCGTAGCGAGTCCCCGATACCAGGTCGTCTGGCGATCCTGTGAAGGCGGGATGGGATTCATCCTGAGTCCATCGATTGTCACGCCATAACCGACGGTGTCCTGTGTCGTAACGCCCACGCCGGATCCGGAGAAGGCAGTGCGCCAGCCAACTCCAGGCCAGGTGACTCGCCATACTTCAGCGCTGTGCCCGGCAGCGCTGTGCTCGGCAGCGCCGCGCCCGGCAGTGCTGCGCCCGGCAGTGCTGTGCTCCGCCCTGCCGATCAGCTGAACCGCCGCCGCGTCGGAGGCTTCCACGTCGCCGCGCATCGCTCCGGCAGCCGCACCAGTGGAGGCGAGCAATGCCCATAACCCGAGGGCCATACCAACGCGCAGCGGATGGTCAAACAACATTGCCGTCAGATTCGTCGCTGCAGCCACGCTGATATCCAGCCGATCAATCCGGCCGCGCCTACAGCTGCCCCGAACCAGCGCGGGTACAGCCGCAGGCCGAACCACAGCACCGCCCCGAGCAGCAGTACCGCGCCGATCAGAATGCGGTCGCTGCGCCGGCTCTGCTCGGTGAGCGCGGTGCGCAGCTCATCGAGCGCGCGCATATCGACCGGCACGCGCAGCTGCCCTTCCTGAGCCTGCTCGACGGCGCGCCTGGCCAGCGGCGGCAGGGCCTTCAAGACGTCGAGCGCATCGGGAAAGCCGCGGCGCAGTTCGCGCAGCACGGCGCGCGGGCTGACGCGCTCGCGCATCCAGCGCCGCAGCACCGGGCTTGCGGTGTGCCAGATATCCAGCTCGGGATACAGCTGGCGTCCCAGGCCCTCGACGTTCAGCAGCGTCTTCTGCAGCAACAACAGCTGCGGCTGGATCTGGCCGTTGAAGCGCCGCAGTGCCTCGAACAGCCGCAGCAGCACGGTACCGAAGGAGATCTCCTTCAGCGGCCGATCGAAGATCGGCTCGCAGATGGTGCGCACCGCGGACTCCATTTCATCCACGCGTGTGTCGGCGGGCACCCAGCCGGACTGCACGTGCAGCGTGGCGACACGGCGGTAGTCGCGGTCGAATACGGCGAGGAAATTCTCCGCCAGGTAGCGCTGGTCGCGCAGCTCGAGCGTGCCGACGATGCCGAAATCCACCGCGGCGTAGCGCGGCATGGCCGGATCGTCCAGCAGCACGAAGATGTTGCCCGGGTGCATGTCGGCGTGGAAGAAGTTGTGGCGGAACACCTGGGTGAAGAAGATCTCGACGCCATTTTCCGCCAGTCGCTTGAAATCGGTGCCAAGCTCAGTGAGGCGCGCGATGTCGCCGATCGGAATGCCGTGGATGCGCTCCATCACCAGCACATCCGTGCGGCAGTGATCCCAGTAGATCTCCGGTACGTACAGCAGCACCGAGCCGGCGAAGTTGCGCTTGAGCTGCGAAGCGTTGGCCGCTTCGCGCATCAGATCGAGTTCGTCGAGCACGGTTTTTTCGTACTCGCGAACGATCTCCATCGGTTTTAGCCGGCGACTCGGTGCCCACCAGCGCTCGGCCATGCCGGCGATCGTATAGAGCACCTCGATGTCGAGCTCGATCGTGGCCTTCATGCCGGGCCGCAGCACCTTGACGATCACATCGCGGCCGTCCGCGAGCTTGGCCGCGTGCACCTGCGCGATCGACGCGGCGGCCAGCGGTGTCTCTTCGAAATCGCGCAAACGCGTATCAAGCGGTTCGCCGTAGGAGCGCTCGATCATCGCGCGCGCGACCGCGCCCGGGAACGGCGGCACGTTGTCCTGCAGCTTCGCCAGCTCGTCGGCAATGTCGGCCGGCAGCAGGTCACGCCGGGTCGACAGGGCCTGACCGAACTTGACGAAGATCGGTCCCAGCTCGATGAGCGCCAGCCGCAGGCGTGCGCCGCGCGTCAGGTTCGAACCGCGCTGGAACCAGGTCCAGGGCGAGATGAAAAACACAAACTGCAGTGGCCGATACAGGTGTGTCGCGCGTACAAAATCATCCAGCCGGTGGCGCACCAGCACGCGCTCGATCTGGATCAACCTGGCAAGAACGCGTAACCGCATCAGAGTGCAACCATCAGCGTGGGTTCTTCAGGGTGGCGGCGCGCTGCTCCATGAGCTGCAGGCGCGCGTCGATTCGATCGAGCTGCTCGCGCACGGCGTCCACGCCGCGCAGGAAATGCCCGGCCTCAGGCCGCGACACCAGATCGCGGCTTTCGTGTGACAGGTACTCGGCGAGGTTGCGCACCGAAGTCCAGGCGGCGGTGCGGGTCCACCGGGAAGCGGCGCGCATGCCGCGCATCGCCAGGTGCGCGCCGCTGCCGCCGAGAAACTGCGCCATGCCGGCCTCGATGTCGGGTTTGAGCAGGCCGCCGAGTTCGCGAAACTGCTGCGCGATTTCGGCGTCGCCGCAGATCTGGACATCGCCGCGCTGGATCACAGCCTGCGCCTCGCTGCCAGCGAGCGCGAGCAGCGACAACGGCGCACCGATGATGGTCGCGTCCGCCTGCGCGCCAGCGCCCGAGCGGTCGGCGGCATTGTCCGACCGCAGTGCCTTCAGCGAACGGCCGGTGGACTCGATCACGGTAGTCCAGGGGGTGCCGCTGATCGTAATGGCCAGCCGGCGTCCCTGCAGCCGCTGGATGAGCGCGGTGGCGCGCGGCGAGTCGGCCATGGCCCGCGCCACCGCCCGATCGAGCAGGCGCTCGATCACGACATCGGCCGCCGCTGCCATCCTCAATACCGGTAGCCGCGGTGCACAGCCACGATGCCACCCGTGAGGTTGTGGTAGCGGCAGCTTTCGAGGCCGGCGGTTTTCATCAGTTCAATCAGTCCCTCCTGGTCCGGGTGCCGCCGGATGGACTCCGCAAGGTAGCGGTAACTTTCGGCATCGCCGGCGACCGCGCGTCCGAGCCAGGGCAGCAGATTGAAGGAATAGGCGTCGTACAGGCGGCCCAGGGCGGGCAGTACCGGTTTGGAGAATTCCAGCACCAGCAGCTGTCCGCCGGGCTTGAGCACGCGTCGCATCGCGGCCAGCGCGGCGGGCTTGTCGGTGACGTTGCGCAGCCCGAAGCCGATGGTCACGGCGTCGAAGCTGGCGTCGGGGAATGGCAGCCGTTCCGCGTTGGCCTGCACGTAGTGCACGTTGCCGATGATGGCGCGGTTGGTCAAGCGGTCGCGGCCATGCTGCAGCATGCTGGCGTTGATGTCAGCCAGCACCACCAGCCCTGTCTTGCCGACCTGGCGCGCCAGTCCCGCCGCCAGATCGCCGGTGCCGCCGGCGACATCCAGCGCCGTATCGCCGGCCTTGAGACCGGTCAGCGACAGGGTAAATTGCTTCCACAGCCGGTGCGCCCCGGCCGACATCAGATCGTTCATCAGATCGTAGCGGTCGGCGACCGAGTCGAACACGGCGCGCACGCGCCGGGCCTTGTCCCGCCACGGCACCTGCTCGAAGCCGAAGTCGGTGTTGCCGGAAGGGTCCTGGGTCATGTCGGATACCATAATTTGAGCAACCAGCCATTCTATTGGCAGGGCACCATAATGCGCTGGGGCAGTTGCGTGCCGACAGGACCAATTTGGTCTTATTTCGCTCCGCGTTTATGTCGCTTGGCCCGACGCTTGCCTGACGCGTGGCCCGGAATCCGGGGCATTTGGACTCGTTCAAAAACGCTGGCAATCTTGCTTAAGTTCGCCCAGAATCCCGCCCCGGTTGATGGCTCAAAAGGCCGCAACCGAGTGGGGGTCTTGTGAAGATTTGGCCGGGTGAAAAACGCCCGGCCTTTCTTTTTGGTGTAGCAGAAAATTCAATTCACGCAGGATCAGCATCGCGCGCCGCGCGCTCGACAGGCTCACCGTCGCCAGTGGCGTGCTATCGGAGGTGGCCTGAGCGTTCGACACGTGCGCGGTACTCGCTCCACTTCTGTTCGCGCTGCGAGCCGAGTTCGTGCAGGTAGTTCCACGTGTACAGGCCAGTGTCGTGGCCGTCATCGAACACCAGCTTCACCGCGTACTGGCCGATGGGTTCGACCGCGGTGACGAGCACGTTTTCCTTGCCGAGCACCAGCACGCCTTCACCGGCGCCGTGCCCGCGCACTTCGGCCGAAGGCGAGTGCACACGCAGATATTCAAACGGCAATTCAAAGCGGCTGCCATCGGCGAAGCTGACCTCGAGCACGCGCGAGCGGCGGCGTAATTTGATTTCCGTCGGTGAGATATCCGACATAGGTCATTCGCATCCTGACGGTTGATTTGCTATACAAGAACTTGTGAACCCTACCGACACCGGGAATCCGGACTATTTTCATCGCGTCGTTGATTGCCAGTGGGCCTGCCCGGCGCACACCGACGTACCAGAGTACATCAGGCTGATCGCGCAGGGGCGCCACACCGACGCCTACATGCTGAACCGGCAGTCGAATGTGTTTCCCGGCATTCTCGGTCGCGTGTGCGACCGGCCGTGCGAGCCGGCCTGCAGGCGCACCCGCGTCGAGGATAAGCCGGTGGCGATCTGCCGCCTGAAGCGCGTGGCCGCGGATCTCAAGGGCGACCTCGATGGCCTCTTGCCTAAGGCGCCTGCGGCCGGCAACGGCAAGCGCATCGCCTGCATCGGCGCCGGCCCCGCCTCGCTGACGGTGGCGAACGACCTGGCGCCGCTCGGCTACGAGGTGACGATCTTCGAGCAGAACGAGGTGCCGGGCGGCCTGATGCGCAGCAATATTCCGTCGTTCCGGTTGCCGCAGACGGTGCTGGATGAAGAGATCGGCATGATCCTCGACATGGGCGTGGCGCTGCGGCTGGGTTCGCCGATAGCAAGTCTCGCCGCGCTGCTCGCGGAGGGCGGCTACGACGCGGTGTTCGTCGGCTCGGGCGCGCCCAAGGGCAAGGAGCTGGAGCTGCCGGGCCGGCACGACTCGGATCGCATTCACATCGGAATCACCTGGCTCGAATCCGTGGCGTTCGGCCATATCGGCTCGATCGGCGAGCGGGTGCTGATCATCGGCGTCGGCAATACCGCAATGGATTGCTGCCGCACCTCGCTGCGCCTGGGCGCCACCAGCGTCAAGGTGATGGCGCGCAAGCCGCGCGGCTTCTTCAAGGCCTCGACCTGGGAGCTGGAGGATGCCGAGGAGGAGAACGTCGAGATCATCGTCAATCATTCGCCCAAGTCGTTCGTGATCGAGAACGGGCGGCTCACCGGCATGCTGTTCGAAGAGATGGAATACGAGCTGCTGGACGGCGTCATCAAGCACGAGCGCGTGGTGGGCGAGGTGGTGATCGGTTGCGACGACGTTATTCTCGCCATCGGCCAGGAGAATGCGTTCACCTGGATAGAGCGCGACATCGGCATGAAGTTCGACAAGTGGGACAAACCGGTGGTGGACCCGGTCACGTTCCAGTCGACGCTGCCGCAGGTGTTCTTCGGCGGCGACGCGGCGGCCGGTCCCAAGAACATCATCTGGGCGGTGGAGCACGGCCACCAGGCCGCGCTGTCGATCCACAACCTGTGCAGCGGCGCTGCGGTGACCGACCGGCCGCGGCCGGGAGTGACGCTGTCGAGCCGCAAGATGGGCATGCACGAGTGGTCGTACAAGAACGACTACGCGCCGCTGGAACGGCGGCTGATGCCGCACGTGTCGCTCAAGGAGCGCTTCAAGAAGCTCAATATAGAAGTAGAGCTGGGGTTCACGCCGCAGCAGGCGGCACAGGAAGCGCAGCGCTGCCTGAACTGCGACATCCAGACGGTGTTCGAGGCCAAGCTGTGCATCGAGTGCGATGCCTGCATCGATATCTGCCCGGTCG
The DNA here is from genome assembly GCA_003132025.1 of Gammaproteobacteria bacterium. Taxonomy (GTDB): domain Bacteria; phylum Pseudomonadota; class Gammaproteobacteria; order Steroidobacterales; family Steroidobacteraceae; genus FEN-1191. The sequence continues at coordinate 7,427 of PKWJ01000032.1, read as the reverse complement.
ACTGCCTGACGATCACCCACAACGGCGAGGAGGCGGATCTGCGTGCACGGCTGCGCGCGCCGCCGACCGAACCGACGCAGCCGCTGTACGTGTCGGCGGCGCTGCCGCAGACCGCGCGCGTGATGGTCAAGGACGAGAACCTGTGCGTGCACTGCGGGTTGTGCGCCGAGCGTTGCCCGACCGCGGCCTGGGACATGCAGAAGTCGACCATTCACTGGCCGCAGGCCGCCGATGGGGGTGCCTCATGCCGGGCGCCAAAGCTCAAGACCGCGTAAACGACTTCGTCGTCAAGATCGCCACCGTCAACGGCACCGGCTCGGCCAGTGCCAACGGGCTCTTGATGAAGGCCATCTTCAGGAGCGGCGTACCGGTGGTGGGGAAGAATTATTTCCCGTCCAACATCCAGGGGCTGCCCACCTGGTACGAGATCCGGGTCACCCGCGACGGGCACCGCGCCCGCGCCGGCCACACCGACATCATGATCGCGCTCAACGCCGAGACCTATGCGCGCGACCTGGCGGAGCTGGCTTCCGGCGGCTACTTCATCTACGACTCCACCTGGCCGCGCGCCGCACTGCTCAAGCGCGACGACGTCACAGTGATCGGCGTGCCGCTGGCGCGCCTTTGCAACGACAACTTTCCGGGCGTGCGCACGCGCATCCTGATGAAGAACATCTGCTACGCCGGCGTGCTCGCAGCGCTGTGCAACCTGGATCTTGCGATCATCCGCACGCTGCTGGCCGAGACCTATTCGAAGAAGGCCAAGCTGCTGGACGCCAACATGAAGGCGATCCAGCTCGGCTACGACTACGCGCGCGAGCACTTCGCCTGCCCGCTGCCGCTCAAGGTCGAGAAGATGGATGCCACCGCGGGCCACATCATCATCGACGGCAACACCGCCGCGGCGCTGGGCTGCGTGTATGCCGGGGCCACGGTCGGCGCCTGGTACCCGATCACGCCGTCGACGTCGCTGATGGATGCGTACAAGGTGTTCTGCGACAAAATGCGTGTCGACCCGGACAGCGGCCGCAAGAACTACATCATGATCCAGGCCGAGGACGAGCTGGCCTCGATCGGCATGGTGATCGGCGCGGCCTGGAACGGCACGCGCGCGTTCACCGCGACTTCCGGGCCCGGGCTGTCGCTGATGCAGGAATTCCTGGGCCTGGCCTACTACGCCGAAGTGCCCACGGTGGTGTTCGACATCCAGCGCGTCGGGCCCTCGACCGGCATGCCGACCCGCACCCAGCAGGGCGACCTGCATTCGGCGGCCTACGCATCGCATGGCGATACGCGGCAGGTGTGCCTGTATCCGGCCAATCCGGAGGAATGCTTCGAGTTCGCGGTCAAGGCGTTTGATCTGGCGGAACGGCTGCAGACGCCGGTGCTGGTGCTGTCGGACCTCGATATCGGCATGAACGACTGGATGTGCCCGGAATTCAAATGGGATGAGAGCTACCAGCCCGATCGCGGCAAGCTGCTCGACCTGGAACAGATCCAGAAGCTGGATCGCTTCTGGCGCTACTACGATCACGACAACGACGGCATTCCGCAGCGCACGCTGCCCGGCGTGCATCCCAAGGGCGCCTACTTCGCCCGCGGCTCGGGTCACTCGCAGTACGGCGCCTACACCGAGGATTCGAAGGAGTACCAGGTGGTGGTCGACCGGCTGCGCAAGAAGTGGCTCACCGCGGCGCGGCTGGTGCCGAAGTCGGTGATCGAACGCTCCGACGTCAAGACCGAGATCGGCATCGTCTCGCTCGGCAGCGGCGACGCCGCGGTGCACGAGGCGCGGCTGCGGCTGGCGGCGCAGGGCATCCACACCGACTACCTGCGGGTGCGCGGCTTTCCGTTCAGCGACGACGTCGAAACATTCCTGCAGGCGCATCGCATCAACTTCGTGGTGGAGCAGAACCGCGACGCGCAGCTGCGTTCGCTCTTGATCGTGGAGACCGGCATCGAGAAGACCCGCCTGCGCTCGATCCTGCACTACAACGGCATGCCGATCCCGGCCAGCTACGTCTACGATGGTGTCGCGTCGTGGATCACACCCGAGCGGCCGGCCGCGCAACTGGTGGGCTGACATGACCTTCATGGCAAAACCGAAGATCGCGCATCCGGAGATGCCGAAGAATGCGCTCGGGCTGACGCGCCGCGACTATGAAGGCGTCAATTCCACGCTGTGCGCCGGCTGCGGCCACGACTCGATCACCGCCGCGATCGTCGAGGCCTGCTGGATGGACGCGGTGCGGCCGGAGGATGTGGTCAAGCTGTCCGGCATCGGCTGCTCGTCCAAGACCACGGCGTACTTCGTCAGCGGTGGGCACGGTTTCAACTCGGTGCATGGCCGCATGCCTTCGATCGCGACCGGCGCCAACGCCGCCAACCGCAAGCTGACCTACATCGGCGTGTCCGGCGACGGCGACACGCTGTCGATCGGGCTGGGCCAGTTCTGCCACGCGATCCGCCGCAACCTCAACATGGTATACGTGATCGAGAACAACGGCGTCTACGGGCTCACCAAGGGCCAGTTCTCGGCCTCCGCCGACGTCGGCAGCACGGCCAAGAAGGGCGAGATCAACAACCAACCGCCGATCGATCCGGTGCAGCTGGCGATCACGCTCGGCGTGTCGTTCGTCGCGCGCAGCTTCTCCGGCGACAAGGCGCAGCTGGTGCCGCTGCTGCAGGCGGCGATGCATCACCAGGGCTTCTCGCTGATCGACGTGATCTCGCCCTGCGTCACCTTCAACGATCACGAGGGCTCGACCCGCAGCTACGCATACACGCGCGAGCATTACGATGAGATGGTGCACACCGACTTCGTGCCGCCGGCGGGCGAGATCGCGGTCAGCTACGCTCCCGGCGAGACCACCGCCGTCAGCATGCACGACGGCAGCCGCGTACTGCTGCGCAAGGTCGAGGCGCAGTACGACGCCACCGATCGCGCCGTGGCGCTGGAGACCATTCAGCAGCGGCTCAAGCAGGGCGAGTACCTGACCGGATTGCTCTACATCGGCTCCGATCAGCCCGAGCTGCATGCGCTCAATGGCACCCCCGACCTGCCGCTGAACCAGATTCCCTACGCCAAGCTCAATCCTGGCACGCAGGCGCTGGCGAAGACGCTGGCGAGATTTCGCTGATCAAGTGGCTGGCCAGGGTCGCCGTCGGTGCCATCGTCGTAGCGCTGCTGGCGGTGGCAGGCTACATGGTGCACACGCGCGCGCCGCGCGTGGAGGCCGCGGCGCGTATCGGCCAGGTGCGCATCTACCCGGCGTGGTTCGCCACCACGAGTTTCGTCTACCTGTTTTCCGGGGCGCACGGCTGGAGCACCGACGATGAGGACAGCGCGCGTAATTTCGCGCGCCGCGGCAGCTTCGTGGTCGGCGTCGATACGCCGCAGTTCCTGACCTTCATGGACCACGCCGAGAACGGCTGCGTCTACCTGCCGGGGCAGCTCGAGGACTACAGCCGCGCGCGGCAGCGCGCTGCCGACAGCGCGCGCTACTTGGCACCGCTGCTGCTCGGACACGACGCCGGCGGCACGCTGGTCTACATGGCGCAGCTGCAGGCGCCGCCGGTGGCGTTCAACGCCGCGGTGGCGGTCGATCCCGCAAGCCAGATCGCGCTGCAACGGCCATTCTGCGATCACGCGCTCGCCCCGCAGCAACCCGGAAACAATGTGCCGCTGCGCGTGCTGCTGGACGCGCATGCAACATCTGCGGAGCGCGAGTTTGCTGTTGAGATACCCGGCAATGCCGCGGCTTCCGTGGTCGCGGGCAACGCGCTGTATGCGTCCTACCGGGCGGCGCTGGCGAGCATCGATGCCCAGCGCGGCGCGAGCGGCGTCGGCGACCTGCCGCTGGCGGTGGTTCCGGCACGTGAGCCGAAGGGCGACGCGTTCGCGATCATCTATTCAGGCGACGGCGGCTGGCGCGATCTGGACAAAAGCCTGGCCGATGTGCTGGCTAGTAAAGGCATGAGCGTGGTCGGGGTCGACGTGCTGCGCTACTACTGGATACAGAAGGCACCGGGAGTGGCGGCCAGCGACCTGGCGCGCATCATCCATTACTACCAGCAGCGCTGGCAGGTCAGCCACGTGGTGCTGGTCGGATATTCCCTGGGCGCCAATGTGCTGCCGTTCCTGGTCAGCCGCCTGCCCCCGGACCTTAAAGAAGAGGTCAGCCTGGTGTCGCTGCTGTCACCCGAACGCACCACTGCGTTCGAGGTCCAAACCACCGGCTGGCTGGGCGTGCACAACAACGCCGGCATGCCGATCGGTCCGGAATTGAAAAAATTATCAGGCCTGCACGTGCAATGCATCTACGGCACCGACGAGGCCGCTGCGAGCCTGTGCACCACGCCTGCGGCCACCGCGCCCGGCGTCGCCGTGGTCGCCAAGAGCGGCGGCCATCACTTCGATCACAACTACGACCAGCTTGCCGACCAGATCCTGGCGGCGGTGCCGCGGTGAAGCGCTTCGCGGCACTGCTGGCGACGTTGCTGGGCATCGACGCGGCACACGCCGCCGTCCAGCCCTCGATGTGGCACTCGGCCTCGATCCATGGGCACAGGATTTATTACGCTGTGCGGGGCAGCGGGCCGACCCTGGTACTGCTGCATGGCGGCGGAGATTCGGGCGAGCATTCCTTCGAGCACCAGCTCGATGAGTTCTCGCTGCACCACAGGATCATCGCCCCGGACCAGGTCGGTCAGGGCCGTACGCCGGATGTACCGGGACCGTTGAGTTACACGCTGATGATGCAGGACACCGCGACGCTGCTTGAGACGCTCAAGCTGACGAAGGTCGACATCGTCGGTTTCAGCGACGGCGGCATCCTGGGGCTGATGCTCGCGGTGCGCCACCCGGAGCTGGTGCGCCGGCTGGTGATCAGCGGGGTCAATATCGCTCCGGAGGGTCTGACCGCGGCGCAGCTGGAGGGGCTGCGCGGTGCGCAGACCGCATCGCCGAAAACGGTCGATGAAAAACTAGCCAAGCTGTGGCTGACCTCGCCCACCGAGAGCGAGCTCAGCCTGGCGCTGCTGGCGAAGATCGAGCAGCCGGTGCTGGTGATTTCCGGCGATCGCGATGCGATCACGCTGGAACACACGTTGCAGATATATCAGACCTTGCCGAATTCCGAGCTGTGCGTGTTACCGGGCACAGATCACCTCACGTTCGCCGGCCGGCCGGAGTGGCTCAACCCGATCATCAGCGATTTTCTCGATCGGCCTGACAGCGCGGCGAACGTCGCACATTAAAAATTTGCAATCGAATCTATAGTTGATCGACATATAGAATTCACATTAATTAGCATGAACAAGTGGTGAGATAGCGGAACTTCACAGGCTGCCTGCCGTCAGTCGTAAGACCATCAGGCTTTCATGGGCGCAATCACTGGAGGTTCACGTGAATCCACCGTTTCTACTGGCACTGCAGCCCGGCGCGCTTCCCGCGCTGTCACCACGCTCACGCCCGCATCAGCCGCAGCTGCGGGCGGCCGATCCGGCGGTGCAAGCCATGAGCGATTTCCTGGATGACCCGCCGCGCACGATCGCCGAGGATGCAGGCCTGGAAGAGGTGGTGGATCACATGTTCCGGCTCGGCGTACGAGTGTTCCTCGTGGTGCGCGACCGATCGGTCATCGGTCTGATCACCGCTGAGGATGCCGACGCGGCCCGCAGCGCCCAGAAGAGCAACGGCGGCGCCGCGCGTGCACTGCGCGCCGCCGATGTGATGACGCCGGCGCCGGACGTGCCGGCCATCGACTGGCAAACGCTGCAGGAATCGCGCATCTGCGACCTGATCGAGATCTTCGAAGGCAGCGGTGTCCGGTACCTGGTGGTGCTGCAGAACGAGACCGCAAGCTGGAGCACGGTGCGCGGGCTGATTCACCGCCAGCGGCTCGAGCGAGCGCTGCGGCGGGATTAGCGACCGCGGATGCTTCGCTGCCTGAGCCGTACCGGCCGTGAACTCCAGTCTGACTCTCGAACAAACTCGAGCATCGCGTCGCGAATGCAATCACTGGCGTAGCCTTGAAAGGCTCCAGCGGTTTCGTGGCCGTACCATCGGATGGCCTCGCGCAGGCCGGTCGTACCGGCTCGGATCAGGTCGTCGACATCGACATAATGGCGCCGTCGGAATAGGTGATAAGCGATGCTCCTTACGAGGCTGGTGTTCATTTGAAGCAATGCCTCGCTTCGGGCGACGGAATCCCCCGGATCAGCGATCACTGTCCAATTGATCTCTAATGCGCTGTTGGGCATGGTGTCAGCAACATCGCGAATTGGTCAGGCGACGCTCATGTCGGTCACGCCGCGATCCAGTAACTTACCGAATTCCAGTGCCGGAACCGGCCGGCTGAAATAAAACCCCTGACCCACGGGACAATTGTGCTGCTGCAGGAATTCAAGTTGTTCTTGTGTTTCCACGCCTTCGGCCACTACGCGCATATGCAGGCTTTTCCCCATGCCAATCACGGCGGTGACGATACCGGCGTCATCCGCATCCGTGCTAAGGTCGCGTACGAACGACTGATCGATCTTTAACGTGTCGATCGGAAAGCGCTTCAAATAGCTTAAGCTCGAGTAGCCGGTGCCGAAATCGTCCAGCGCCAGCAGCACGCCGATGTCCTTTAATTCTCTAAGCATATCCGCAATGGATCTCGAGTCCTCCATGAGAACCGTTTCGGTCAGCTCAAGTTCCAGATAGCGCGGCTCTAGTCCGGTTTCAGCCAGGACGTCGCGCACGTTGGATGCGAAACCCTGGTCGCGTAACTCCATCGCGGAAATGTTTATCGCGATCGACGTTGGCGCCAGTCCCGCAAGCTGCCAGGCGCGCGCCTGGCGGCAAGCTTCCCGCAGCACCCACCGCCCAATGGGTACGATGAGGCCGCATTCCTCCGCAACCGCGATGAATTGCCCTGGTGGCACCAGCCCGCGCTGCGCGTGACGCCAGCGGATGAGTGCTTCCACGCCGGTGATCGCGCCGGTTACCAGATCTATCTTTGGCTGATAATTCAACGACAATTCTCCGCGCTCGATCGCATGGCGCAAACTGCCTTCGAGCGCTCGGCGTTCGACGGCGAGTACGTTCATCTCGGGCTTGAAGAATTGACAGTTATCGCGTCCGTGCTCCTTGGCATGGTACATCGCAAAATCCGCATTGTTCATCAACGTCTCTGCGATCGCGCCGTCTTCTGGATATGTGACAATACCGATGCTCGCAGTGATGTGCAGCTCATGCTGATCTATGAAGTGGGGCGCACGCAGCGCCTGAAGGATCTTTTCCGCGGTGACAGACGCATCGAGTGCGCGCCGCTCCTCCCACAGCAGGATCACGAATTCATCGCCGCCCTGGCGGCTGACGGTGTCCGAGCTGCGCACACAAGTTAACAACCGCCGTGCGACGGATTGCAGCAAACGATCAC